>JAXLYT010000011.1:0-193152 GCA_046351295.1 Byssovorax sp. | reverse complement strand
GACCCAGAGACCGCAGATCGTGCAGCCACGCGATCCAGTGATCGCCCACGTCACCAGGAACAGCACCGCGACCGGAAGGGAGCGGACCGCGCAGCCACCGGATTCAGTGATCGCCGAGGTCACCAGCAACAGCACTTCTCGGGCGGCTGGAAAACCGTGGTTGCCTCCTTACAGGTAATGCTTGCTCGGTCCGCTCCCTGCCGGTCGCGGTGCTGTTACTGGGGGCCTCCACGATGACTGGGGCGGGTGGCTGCGCTTCAGGTTTTTGCGTCGACTGCTTCTTCGGCCGAGGCTGCGTTCGTCGCCCGCCTGATCCATCCGTCGAGCACCTCCGGATCGGTGCATCGGGTGATCTTCGCCTCGACCTCCGGCGACACGGTGAGCCGGCGCGCGTAGGACCCGAAGAGGATCACCATCTCCGCGGGGACCTCGGCGGCGATCAGCGCGGCGATGGCCGTCACCTGATCGCGCTTGTGCGGCGGGAGATGCTCGAGCGACGTGCTCATCGACGACACGCGCCTCTTGTACCATGCGGCGCGAGACCCCTCACTCCCGACAAACGTGGGTCGGTGCATCCGCTCTCCGCACCGCCCGCGTGTGCGACAGAACGCACCTCCGGACCAGCACGAGGCAAGCCGGCGAAGGCCGGCTTCCTTTGTGTAGCCCGGGGGTTTACCCCCGGGCGACTACCGCGCCATCCCCTCTAACCCCGGAGCACGTCGGCCATCGTGTAGCGGCCGGGCGGCTTGCCGGCGAGGAAGCGGGCCGCGCGGATCGCGCCGCGCGCGAAGAGCTCGCGGCTCGTCGCGCGGTGGGTGAGCTCGATGCGCTCGCCGTGGCCGAAGAGGTGCACGGTGTGATCGCCGATCACGTCGCCGCCGCGCACCGCATGCATCCCGATCTCCTCCGGCTTGCGCGGCCCCACGTTGCCCTCGCGTCCGTGCACGGCGCGGAGCCCTTGCCGCCCCTCCTCGGCGGCGAGGCGCAGCCGGTCGGCGGTGCCGCTCGGCGCGTCGATCTTGGCCTTGTGGTGGGTCTCGACGATCTCGATGTCGAAGCCGAGGCCGAGGCCCTCGACGGCGAGCTTGACCAGATCGGCGAGCACCTGCACGCCCACGCTGGTGTTGGGCGCCCAGAGCACGGGCACCACCTTCGCCGCCTCGTCGAGGCGCTGCTCGCCGAGGGTGTCGAGCCGCGTCGTCCCGCTCACCACGGCCACCCGCGCGCGCGCCGCATGCTGGAGCAGGCCGGGCAGCGCCTCGGCGCGGGAGAAATCGATCACCACGTCCGCGCCGAGCAAGCCCGAGGCCGTGTCGGCGCTGATCTCCACGCCGAGCAGGCCGGCGCCGGCGATCTCGCCTGCGTCGCGCCCGAGGCCTGCGGACGAAGGCGAGGCGATCGCGCCGACGAGCGAGAGCCCCTCGGCTGCAGCGAGCCGCACCACCTGCTGCCCCATCCGCCCGGTGACGCCATGGACCGCGATGCGCATCGAAGCCTCCGCTCGCTCAGCTCGCCTTCGAGGCGTCGAGACGCGCGAGCGCCTCGGTGATCTTGGTGCGCGTGGCCTCGCTCGCGGGCACGAGCGGCAGGCGCACGGCGGGGCTCATCTTGCCGAGCGCGGCGAGCGCGGCCTTGGCGGGCGCGGGGTTCGGCTCGACGAACATCAGCCCGTGCAGATCGAGCAGGCGGAAGTGGGCCTTTTGTGCGCCTTCGAGCGAGCCGCCGAGCATCTCGGTCGTCACGGCGCTCACGTCCTTCGGGAGCACGTTCGAGGTCACGCTGATCACGCCGCTCGCGCCGGCCGCCATCATCGGCAAGGTGAGCGCGTCGTCGCCCGAGAGCACGGTCAGGCGGCTCCCGAGCTTGCGCTTGAGCTCCTGGCAGCGCAGCACGTTGCCCGAGGCGTCCTTGAGCGCGAGCACGTTGGGCGCCCTGTCGCAGATCTGCGCGGTGGTCTCGGCCGAGAGGTCGACCACCGATCGGCCCGGGATGTTGTAGAGCACGATGGGGCAGGGGACGGCGCGGGCGATCGCCAGCACATGCTCGCGCATCCCGTCCTGCGAGGGCTTGTTGTAGTAGGGCATCACGATCATCACCCCGTCGGCGCCCGCGGCGAGCGCGGCCTTCGAGGCGGCGATGCTCTTCTTGGTCGAGAAGGTGCCCGTGCCGGCGATGACCGGGACGCGGCCTCCTGCGCGCGCGACGACGCGCTCGATCACGGCGACCTGTTCGTCGTCGGTCAAGGTGGGCGACTCGCCGGTGGTGCCACAGGGGACGAGGCCGCTGACGCCGCCTGCGATCTGCGCGTCGACGAGGGCGTCGAGGGCGTCGAGATCGAGGGCGTCGCCGTCGGGGGTGAAGGGGGTGACGAGGGCGGTGAAGGTGCCGGAAAAGCGGAGGTCGGCCATCGATCCGACCTTCAGCCCCGACGCCGCGCGCCGTCAAGTTTCCAGCGAAGGAGAGCGGCGAGCGCGGCGCTGCTCGGATGAGCGAAGCATGCTAAGAGGCGACAAGATGCGCCTTCCATCGTCGATCACACCCTGGGTGGGGGGTGTGGCGATGGCCGCGATGATGGTCGCAAATTTTTCGTGTACGCGGTCGTTCGCCGCAGGAACGTCCTCGGATCCTGCGATCGTGCCCGGGCGCGATGCGGTCGAAGAGAAGACCATTGCAGAGCTGCAAGCCGATCTCACCGCGGGACGCACGACGAGCGTGGCGCTCGTGGACGCGTACCTCCAGCGCATCGATCGGCTCGACGACGCGGGGCCCACGCTGAACGCCGTGCTCGCGAAGAACCCGCGCGCCCGGGACGACGCGGCCTCGCTCGACGCCGAGCGCAAGGCGAAGGGGCCGCGCGGGCCGCTCCACGGGATCCCGATCCTCGTGAAGGACAACATCGAGACGGCCGATCCGATGCCGACCACCGCGGGCTCGCTCGCGCTCGCGGAGAACGTGACGATGCGCGACGCGCCCATCGTGGCCCGCCTGCGCGCGGCGGGCGCGATCATCCTCGGCAAGACGAACCTGAGCGAGTGGGCGAACATGCGCTCGAACGAGTCGATCAGCGGGTGGAGCGCGATCGGCGGGCTCACGAAGAACCCGTACGCGCTCGACCGCAACGCATGCGGATCGAGCTCGGGGAGCGGCGCCGCGGTGGCGGCGAGCCTCGGCGCGGCCGCGCTCGGCACCGACACGAGCGGCTCGATCATCTGCCCGTCGGCGGTGAGCGGCGTGGTCGGCCTCTCGCCCACCGTGGGGCTCCTGTCGCGCACGCACCTCGTGCCGGTCTCCCGCACGCAGGACGCGCCCGGCCCGATCGGCCGCACCGTGGCCGACGCCGCGGCGCTGCTCACCGTCATGGCCGGGAGCGATCCGCTCGATCCGGCGACGGCCGAGGCGGACGCGCACAAGCAGGACTACTCGGCCGCGCTGCGCCTCGACGCGCTCCGGGGCAAGCGCGTCGGGCTCCTCGCCTTCCTCCTCGACAACGATCCGGACCTCGACCTCGAAATGGAAGACGCGATCGACGTGCTCCGGGACGCGGGCGCCGAGGTGGTCCGCATCGACCAAGGGCCGGACATCGCGCCGCTCCAGGAGCGCCAGGCCATCATCCTCTTGACCGAGATGCGGGTGGATCTGAACCGCTACCTCGAGACCGCGGCGCCCGCCGTGCGCTGCCGATCGCTCGCCGACCTGATCGCCTTCAACGAGAAGAACGCTCCGGCCGAGCTCGCGCTCTTCGGGCAAGATCTCCTCCGGCAGGCCGAGGCCACGCGGGGCCTCGACGATCCTCGGTACAAAGCGGCGCTCGTGTACGCCGAGGCAGCCGCGGGCCCGGGCGGGATCGATCGGCTGCTCGCCGAGCACGAGGTCGACGTGCTCGTGGGCCCCACGGCGGGGCGGGCCTGGGAGAACAAGACCCTCCTCGGGGCCGGGAGCTTCAACCTCTACGCGACCCTCTCGTCGGTCGCCGGCTACCCGCAGCTCACCGTCCCGATGGGCGACATCATGGGGCTCCCGGTGGGCCTGTCGTTCATCGGGCCGGCCTGGTCGGACGGGGCCTTGCTCGGCTACGGCTACGCGTATGAGCAGCGCGCACATGCGCGGATCCGTCCCACGTACGCCCCGACGGTGAGCGAGCGCGGGCGGACCCGGGCGCGGATCGTTCGCAGGCTGGCCGGCTGGCCCGGCGCGCTCGGAGGAGCCGGGATCCTGGCGGTGGGGCTCGGCGCCGTCCTGGTCCGCCGGCGGGCGAGGCGCCCGGTGAAACGCGCGAGCTCTTCTGCTAGGGTGGACGCCCCGCACGGTTGACCCTACATCTGGGCCCCGAAGCGAGCAGCCCCCATGGACCTGATTCAGTACATCAAGAGCATCCAGAACGCGGCCAACACCATCCTCGAAGGGATGGCCGTCACCTTCTCCGAGCTCTTCCGCGAGCCGATCACCGTCCAGTACCCCGACCGGATCGACCGTCCGGTGACGGAGATGCTCCCCCCGCGCTACCGCGGCTTCCTCGAGGTGCAGATGGACATCTGCACCGGCTGCAAGCGCTGCGAGCGATCGTGCCCGATCGAGTGCATCGCGATCGACCTCGTGAAGGACCCGGCGACGAAGAAGCAGGCCATGAGCCGCTTCGACATCGACATGGGCAAGTGCATGTACTGCGGCCTCTGCGTCGAGGCGTGCAAGTTCGAGTCGACCGGCGCCATCCGCCACACGCGCGAGTTCGAGGGCGCCGGCCCCACGCTCGACCACCTCACCTTCCGCTTCATCCCCGAGGGCCTCGTCCCCCTCTGGAAGGCCCCGAAGGATCTCGGCGAGGTCCCCGTCGGCGAGTACGGCCCCCACGCCCGCGAGGCGCGCGAGCGCGCGATGCGCGACAACCCCGCGGTGCTCGAGGAGCTGCGCGCGATCTGGCGCAAGCAGCGCGAGAGCGGCGGCAAGAAGAAGAAGGCCGGCGGCAAGAAGCAGGGCAAGGTGCAGATCGCTCCCGAGAAGATGGAGAAGATCAAGCCGAGCGTGGTCGCGACGCCGAAGGGCGACGTGGAGAAGTTCGCGCGCCTGCTCGAGACGCTCACCGCGCAGACCGACTGCGGCGCCTGCGGCTACCCCACCTGCTACGACTACACCAAGGCCATGGCCGGCGGCGCCGACTACGATCCGTCGAAGTGCGAGCCCGGCGGCGCCGAGGCGACGGCCGACCTCGGCTACGCGATGGACGTGTACTGGAAGGGCCCCGAGGCCGCCGACAAGGCCGCCACCGGCCAGCCCGACGCTGCCGCCGCGCCCGCTGCTGCCGCGGCCCCCGTCCCTGCCTGAACACCCGTCCCCGGGCCCGATCAGGCCCCGTGGCGCGGCCGATCTCGGCAATTCTCGCGCTCCTCTTGAACGTACGGCCCGGCTCGCCTAACGTGCCGCCCGTCGCATGCCCCCCCTCAGCGTTGTCGCCTTCTTGAGCCTGGCGGCGCTCACCCTCGGCTCGGCCGGGGTCGTCGCCTTCTCCAAGAACATCATCTACTCGACCCTCGCCTTGCTCGGCACCTTCATGGGCATCGCGGGGCTCTACATCACCCTCTCGGCCGACTTCCTGGCGGCGACGCAGATCCTCGTCTACGTCGGCGGCACGCTGACGCTGATCCTCTTCGCCGTGATGCTCACGAGCCGCATCGAGGACATGAAGGTGTCGAACCCGCAGCAGGGCATCCTGCCGACGTTCGGCCTCGTCAGCGTGCTGCTCCTCGTGCTCGGCAAGGTGGCCACGCAGACCGTGTGGCCGAGCGAGGCGCGCTCCGCGGTGCCCTCGACCGCCAAGCTCGGGCACGCCTTCCTCGGCGAGTACCTCTTGCCCTTCGAGGTCGGCTCGGTCGTCCTGCTCGCGGCGATGATCGGCGCGGTCGTGCTGGCCCGCCGCGCCGTCAAGCGCACCTGGGAGAAGGAGTAGCCGCCGTGGAGATCGGTCTCGTTCACTACCTCACGGTCGGCGCGGTGCTCTTCGGCCTCGGCCTCTTCACCGTGATGACGCGCAAGAACGCGGTGGGCATCCTGCTCGGCGTCGAGCTCATCCTCAACGCCGCCGCCCTCAATTTCGTCGCCTTCAACCACTTCGTGGCCGGCGGCGTCGCGGGGCAGGTCTTCACCGTCTTCATCATCGTGCTCGCCGCGAGCGAGGCCGCGATCGCCCTCGCGATCGTGCTCCAGGTGTACCGGAACTACCGGAGCATCATGGCCGACCGCCTCACCGCCCTGAAGAGCTGATCCGCGCAGATCGGCGCGAACGAAGCGCCGATCCGCTCGATCGGCCTCGGCAATTCGCCCTTTCCGGGTTTCGCGCCGATGCAACTTGCGCGCCCTGCACACCTTGCGCATGGGCCATGGCGACGCAGGTTGAAGGCATGCAGATCCAAGCAAAGACCGAGCTGGTTGGATTCGTCGAGCTCAAGGTCGGCTCGCTCAACGTCCAGGTCCCCATCCGCAGCGCCAAGGAAGAAGGGCCGGATTCCGCCGCGCTGCCCCTCGCCACCTTCGAGGCCGAAGGCTCCTCCGGGGTGATCGTCATCCACGGCGATCAGGGCGCGCGGGGCCTGGAGAACGCGGTGAACGAGGCCGCCAAGAAGGCCATGGTCCACCTCTCCCGCAAGCTGCTCAACTAGCCCTCCCCAGCCGGTCGTCGATCGGGCGCCCTGCCCTCCGCGCGCGGTGTCTCGCCCTTGCTCGGCCGCGAGCCCGCGCCGCTCCCAGCCCATATCCCTCGACCTCGCGTCGATCCCTCGCCGCGAACGTGACGATCGTTGCGATCGCAACCGTTGCGATCGCGACGATCGTCGTTCCATGCGCCGCGGTCGCCTGTCGCGACGGGGCGCTCAGGGGGCCGGGGGCACGTCGCCCGGCACGTCGGGGATCTCGATCGTCCCGTCCGGCGGCTTCTTCGAGGGCGCCACGCCCTTGGGCTTCACCCACGTCTTCGCGCTCGGGAGCGGCGCCGTCTTCAGCGGTCGCGTGAGCTTGCCGGGGTCGACCACGCTCGCCGCGGTGGTGGGCGTCGGCGTGGGCGCTGGAGGAGGAGGCGTGGACACCGGCGGCGCGGAGCTGCTCTCGGCGGGGCCTTCGCCTGCGCTCCCCACGAGCTGCGAGCGCACCACCACCCAGGTCAGCCCGATCGCCCCGAGCACGAGCGTGATGAGCAGCGCGCGCACCATCTTCCGGCGCCGCGAGCCGTCGAACTCGGGCGGAGGATCGGTCAAGGTGCCGCCCGCGCGCGTGAGGCCCGTCACCGAGGGCGGCGACGGCGGCGCAGCGGGCGCGGCCGGGGCGGGTGCCTGCGCAGGCGCCGAGGTGGGCGCAGGCGTGGCCCAGGGCGGCGCGTCGCCCTGCTCGGGGAGCGCCTCTGCCGGCGCGTGGGCGGGCGCGCTGTTGCGCGGAGGCGGGATGGCCGGGCTCGAGGGCGGCTTCGGCGCCGGCGTCGAGCGCTCCATCAGCGCGGCCGGCACGCTCACCACGGGCGCAATCGGCCGGGAGGGCGCGGGCTCGGGGATGAGCGGCGAGCTCGGCGGCAAGGGCGAGCGCGGCGCCGAGGGAGACGCAGCCGGCGTGCTGCGGGGCGTGCTCGGCGTGGGCCCGGGGATCACCACGCGCGCGATGGCGGGCACGGGCCTGCCTTGCACCGTCTCGGCCTCGTCGACGTCGATGTCGTCCTCGTCCGGCTCGCGCCGAGGATCTTTGCGCGCGGTCGACGGGCGCGGCGGGAGGTCGTCGTCCTTCGGCGGCTTCATCCGCGTCGGCGCTTCGTCCTCTTCCTCGTCGTCGATCGCCTCGACCTCGTCGGGCTCGGGAGGCTTGGGGAGCGGCTTGTTCTCCCAGGCGGGGCGGTAGGCCGGCCTCGGCGCGGGCGTCGCGCTGCGGGGCGTCGCGCTCCGAGGCGGCGCGCCGGGCGTACCGGAGGCAGCAGGCGCCGCGGGCACGCCGGCCGGCTTGGGGATCGCCACCGGCGCGGTCGGGGCGAGCTTGGCCGCGGGGCGCACGGTGGGCGCCTTCACCGGCTCGCCGCCGCCCGCCACGTTGGCGAGGGCCAGCGCCATCTCCCGCGCGCTCTGGAAGCGCTTGGCCGGATCGCGCTCGCATGCCCGCGCGAACCACGCGTCGAAGGCCGGCGGCAGGCCGGCGTACACCTTCGAGGGCACGGGGATGTCGCCGATGCTGATCTTGATGAGCAGGTCGCCCACGCCCTCGCTGTCGAACGGCAGCTCGCCCGTCAGGCACTGGAAGGCGATCACGCCGAGCGCCCACAGATCGGCGCGGTAGTCGACCTCGGCGATGCCCTTCACCTGCTCGGGGCTCATGTAGTGCGGCGTGCCGATCAGCGTGCCCATGCCGGTGGCCTTCATCGCCGTGCGGCCCTGGTTCGAGATCTTCGCGACGCCGAAGTCGAGCACCTTGACGACCTCGTCGTCCTCGTTCGGCACGAGGAAGACGTTCTCGGGCTTGAGATCGCGGTGGACGATGCCCGCGGCGTGGGCGCGGGTCAGCGCGCGGGCCACCTGCGTGACGATCTTCGACGTCTCGCGCAGCGTGAGCCGGTTTCGGTGGGCGAGGCGCTCGAACAGGTCTTCCCCGTCGAGCAGCTCCATCACGATGAAGGGCTGCGTCCCGTCGATCCCGTGATCGAGGATCTGCACCACGTGGGCGCTGCGGAGCTGCGCGGCCGCGGTGGCCTCGCGCCGGAACCGCTCGCGCGCCGACTCCTTCTTCGCGAGCTCGGGGTCGATCAGCTTGACGGCGACGTTGGTGCTGAGCGCGAGGTGCTCGGCGACCCACACCGACGCCTGCGAGCCCTGACCCACCGGCCGGACCAGCCGATAACGGTCATTGAGAGTCCGGCCCGCAACAATCGCCATCGGGATTCAGGAGGGTACGTCGTGACCCGTCGTGCTGTCGAGGACTGCCCGCGTTTTCACGGGGTGACCTTGCCGCCGTCCACGGTGCCCTTCATCAGCGTGCGCCATTCGTCGTGGGTGAGCTCGGGGTAGATGTAGTCGCCCTCGAAGTTCGTGTGGTGGAGCATCAGCCGGGCGACCTCGAAGATGAGCTGCGCCACGTTGTCCTCCGGCTTGGCGTTTTCCAGCTTCTCTGCGAGCTGACGCAGTGCGTCGTGCTGCTTGACTGCGACCTGCACCTCGGGCCCGAGCCCGTGGTCCTCGAGCTGGGGGAAGATCTGCGTCTCCTCGAAGACGAAGTGCCGCTCCATCGGGCCCCGGAGGAAGGCGATCAGGCTCTTGCGCTCGCCCGCGGCCGACTCCTTCGAGCGCTGGGCCAGCTCGGCCAGCCTCGTCGCCATGTCGCGCGCCCTGTCTTCCTCGCCGAAGAGCTCGGCGAGCATCCGGTCGTATTCCATCGCCCTCGCTCCCTAGAGCAGCCGCCGCGGGCCGTCGAGGACCATCGCCCGAGGCCGGCGATCCAGGTCATTTCGCGTCCTGCGCCCGGGCGATCTGGGCGAGCCGGGCCACGAGGCCGTTCGCGACCATCGTGAGGACCTGCTTCTCCAGCTCGGCCCGCGATCCAGGGCTTCCGCCGAAGGAGATCTTCGACCGGGCGCTCTGCCCGCCCGCCACCCTGCCGACGGCGGTGCAGCTCACCCGGAGCACGTCGCCGTGCTGCTCCGTCGTGAACGCCGTGATCCGCGCCGAGAGCGTGACGCTCGGGGCCTTGCCGAAGTTGGCATGCTTGGCCGCCTGCTCCAGCGCCGTCTTGAGCGCCTTGCCGAGCTTCGCGGCCTCCTCGCCCTCCGGCACCTCGATCTTGGACCACTCGACCTTGGCCTTGTTCTTGGCCTCGGCCGTCCGGGCCGGGGAGCCGATCACCGCGAGCCCGAGGAGGGCCGGGGCGAGCCATCGTGCGACGCGGAGCATGGGCGCAGGGTAGGGACAGCCCGCGCGAGGGCCAACTTGTCGGTCAGGGAGGGGGCGCCGCTTCGGGCGCGGGCGCCGCGTCCGCCCCGCTCTTGCTCTTGCTCGCGAGCGGCTCGACCGCGTGGAAGCGGCTGTAGTCGACCTGCATCCGCCCGTCGGGGAGCTGGGTCATCATGTCGGCGAAGCGCGCGCCCCAGATCACGTCGTCCGCGAAGTACATGTGCCGCGCGTGGATCGTCTGGGCGAAGGTGCCGTCGATGCCGGTCAAGGTCACGACGAAGCGCATTTGCCCGCGGATCAAGGCCTCCTGCGTCACGCCGAAGAGGGGGCTCTTCTCGTCGATCCGGTGGATGCCGAGCCACGAGAGCGTGAAGAGCGGCGTCTGGCTGCGGACGAGCTCGAGGTCGTAGAACCGCCGCAGCGTCTCGCCCTCGGCGGTGATCTCTTCTTTGAGCACGCTCACCCGGAACGAGGCCTCGACGACGTCGTTGCCGCGCCCGTTGGCGACGCGCAGCATCAGGCAGGGGACGCCGTCGCGCGGGGCGATCACCATGCGCTCCGAGAAGAGCACGCGCGCCGTCGGCCGCGCGAACTTCGAGAACATCAGCCCGCTCGCCATCGCCATCCCGAGCAGGCCCACGAAGGCCTCGAAGGTCACCACCACGCCGCCGTAGAGGGTCTTCGGCGCCATCGCCCCGTAGCCGATGGTCGAGAGGGTCTGCACGCTGAAGAAGAACGCGTCGCGGAACGAGCCCGGCTCGGCCCCGGAGATCGCGTCGCCTCCGACCAGGTAGAGCACCGCGAAGACGCCGTTCAGCACCACGTACGCGGACGCGACGAGGAGCAGGAGGCGCGACCAGGGGGCCTCCATCAGGTAGTGGTACACGTCGCCGGAGAGCGCGCGTTCGAGGCCGAGGCGCACCACGTCCTGGGTGCTGTTGCGGATGACGGCCGGGAGCTTGTCCGGCTCGGGGCTCTGCATGCTCACGCGCGTCTCCTCGCCCGGGCGGGCGCCGGGCTCTGTCCCGAGCGCGCTCGGGAGGTCGCAGGATGCCTGCTCGCCGCCGAGCCGGGAAGCCCGGAGAGGCGCTCCATCGCACGCTTCGCCTCGCGGCCCCGCCTTCGCCGCGCTATGGCTGTCCGACGGAGTGAATGCACGCATGAAGGTGAACAGGTCGGGCACGCAGGCGCTGATCCGGACCGGAGGCGGCGCCGCGCTGGCGTTGGTCTCCTTCGCGCTCCCGGGCGGCGCGCTCGCGGGTGCGCCCGGGGCGGTGGCCTCACCGTCGTCGGGCGGCGGCGCGATCGACGCGGCCCGCTGGACAGCGACCACCCCGGACGAGATGGTCGACCAGGTGCTCGCCCGCGCCGAGCAGGGCGGCGAAGACGCGCTCGCGGCCCTGGTCGTCGCCTCCGCGCTCGACGATCGCGCCTCCTTCGGCCGGGCGCGCGAGGGCCTCGCCCGGATCGGCGCGAGCAGCTCGCCCCTCGCCGACGAGGCGCGCTGGCTCGGCCTCCGCCTCCGCCCTGCCGCGCCCTCGCCCTCCTGGCCCGGATCGCGCGCGGTCTCCTACGACGCGCCGCCCGACCCGACGGGCCTCGTGCGGACCTTCACCATCCTCGGCCCCTTCCAGGACACCACGGGCCAGGGCCTGATGCGCCACGAGGGCCCCGAGGCCCCCGGCCAGCGGTGGAGCGACACGTCCGCCCGCTATTCCTGGGGCGTCTACGATGTGTTCCATCGTCGCGTGCTGCCCACCGCCGTCACCGCGCAGGGCGTCCCGCTCGACCTCTACATCCACCCGCGCAGCGAGAGCTGCACCTACCTCGCCTCGCGGCTCACCGTGCCGTCGCCGAGCAAGCCCTTCCTCGTGCACGTGGCGGCGTCCGGCGCGGTGCGCCTGATCTGGGACGGCGCCGACGTCGCCATGAGCGACGACGTCCACCCGCGCCTCGGCCTCGACCGGCTGAGCGCGCGGATCGACACCTCGCCGGGCGATCACCTCCTCGCCGTCAAGGTGTGCAGCTCGGCCGTGGGCGACGAGGGCCGCGTGCGCCTGCGCCTGACGGACGAGAAGCGCGCCCCGCTCGCGTGGGCCACCTCGTCGAGCCTCGAAGGGCTCTCGATCGTCGCGCCCGCGCCCGCGGTGAAGGCGCCCCAAGCCGAGCCGGACGACGCCGACGACGACGCGCCGCCGGCCCGCAAGGTCTCGCCGGGCAAGGGCGCGCCCGGCAAGGCGGTGCCGATCAAGGGCGGGCCCGGCAAGGGCCCGGGCCGGGGCGCGCCGCTGCCCGGAAAGGCTGGATCCAAGGGCAAAGGCACCTCGCCCGCCGACGCCATCGAGGCCACGCGCGAGGACGACGAGGCGCCGCCCGCAGCCGCGATCGTCCCGCCCAAGGGCGTGACGGTGCTCCGCACCCCGCTCGAACAGTCGCTCGATCTCGGCGCATCGCCCTCACCCGCCCGCGTGCTCGCCGCGGCCATCCTCCGCACGCTCGGCGGCGCGGAGGACGGCCGCTCTCCCCGCGCGCCGGGCCTGCTCGATCGCCTCACCGGGACGCCCGGGATCACGCCCGACACGCTCGCCATGGCGGGCTGGATCTCGCCCTTCGGCGCCAACCGCAGCGGCTGGCTCAACCTCGCCGAGAGCCGGGGCGAGCGCGAGAACGACCCGAAGACGCGCGCCTTCGCCCAGCGCCGGCTCATCGCCGCGCACCTCAGCTCGCACTACATCGACTGGGCCCTCACCTCGATGAGCGAGGCGCCCTTCGCCTCGGCGACCGATCCGGAGGCGCGCCTCATCCGCGCCATGGCCAAGCGCAAGCTCGGCTCCGCGGGGATGAGCCGCGCCGCGCTCGAAGAGATGCTCGCCGTGGAGTCCGAGCTCGGCGACAAGGCGCCGCTCAGCGTGCTCTCCGAGCTGTTCGACGCGTCGCGGATGGACAGCAAGCTCCACCTCCGCCTCGCCAAGAAGATCGCCGCGCTGCGCCCCGAGTCGCGCGGCTACGGCTACGTGCAGGCCTTCCGCACCGAGGGCGCACCCGCGATGGAGGTCGCCGCGGCCGCGGTCCTCGGCGAGCAGACGCAGGTGGACGATCTCATCCGCATCGGCCGCGAGCTCAGCGACCTCGGTCGCCACGCCTGGGCCCGCGAGGTCTTCTTCCTCGCCACGCGCTGCGGGCCGAACCGCGGTGCCGCCTTCCAGGGCCTCGCCACCGAGCGCAACGCGATCGCCGGCGAAGAAGCCCGCGCCGGCCGCGCGCCCTCCGAGAGCCCGAGCCTCGCGATGGAAGCGCTCGCGCGCGCCCACGACCTCGAGCCGAGCGACGCCGCGCTCAAGGCCGAGATCGCCTTCCGCAGCGACGAGGGCGCCTCCGACGCGCCCGGCCGCAAGGCGATGCGCGACGAGGAATACCTGGTCGCCCCGTCCGTCTTCCTGGCCCGCGCCAAGCAGAATCCAGCCAAGAAGGGCGAGATCGTCGACCGCCAGCTCCACTGGGTGCGCGTCGTCACCTTCCACCCCGACAAGCGCGTCTCGCAGCTCATGCACTACGCGCGCGAGGTCGTGATCGAGCCGCGCACCGAGCAGGACCTCTTCGAGAACATCCCCGCCGAGGGCGACGACACCGAGCTGCTCGTGGCCCGCGTGCACAAGAAAGACGGCACCGTCGTCGCGCCGGAGGAGCAGAGCGCCGGAGGCCGCAGGCCCTACGTGCGCTGGCAGGAGCTCAAGACGGGCGACGTGGTCGAGATCGCCGTGCGCTCGTGGACGGCCGGATCCGTCGGCAAACGCGGCGACGCGCCCTTCTATTTCATCGACTACGTGGGCTCCACCGACACCCACCCGATCCTCTACAACGAGGTCGTCGTCGACTCGCCCGAGGGCTCGCCCCTCGCCGTCGACGTGCTCCACGGCAAGGCCGACCGGGTGATCCCGCTCTCCAAGGACGGGCGCACGATCACCCGCTACGTGTGGGACAACCCCCCCTCGATCGCCGACGAGCCCCTCGCCCCCAAGCTGAGCGAGAGCCTCCCCGTGGTGGTTGGCTCCACCTTCCACGGCTGGGGCGATTTCCGCGAGTGGTACCGGGGCGCCGTCAAGGGTTTCACCCAGCCCGACGACCAGGTGCGGCGCCTCGCCGAGGAGCTGACGAAGGGCAAGAAGAGCCGCGAAGAGAAGCTCGAAGCGATCTTCAACTTCGTCTCCGACGACATCCGCTACGTCAACTTCGTCTCCGGCGAGTGGTGGCTCCCGAACCGCCCGCAGGAGCTGCTCGCCCGACGCCAGGGCGACTGCGACGACAAGGCGATGCTCCTCATCACCCTGCTCAAGTCGATCGGGATCGAGGCGACCGAGGTGCTCGTGCAGACGCGCTACACCGCCGAGCCCTCGCTGCTCCGGAGCGACAAGGCCGCCATCCCCGTCTTCGATCACGGCATCGCCTACCTCCCGGGCGACAAGGGCAAGCCCGGCATCTGGCTCGACGCCACGAGCCCGGAGAGCCGCCTCGGACCGCTGCCCTCGATGGATTCGCGCACGGTGGCGCTCTTCGTGGACGATGGACCACCGAAGATCGTCGACACGCCCGCGAGCGCGCCGGAGGACCACGGCGTGGACGCGGCGTGGACCATCACCCTCTCGCCCTCGGGCGCGGCCGATCTCAAGGCCCGCGAGCAGCACACCGGCGACGCCGCGTTCGAGCTGCGGATGAACCTCAAGCAGGCCGACGCCCGCGCCCAGTGGGTCGAGCAGTACCTCGCCTCCGGGTGGTTCCCCGCGGTCGAGATGCGCGACGAGGTGACCTTCAAGCCCGACCTGCCGAAGGGGCGCGCCGAGCTCGGCTACGGCGCGCACTCCGAGGGCTTCGCGCACCGCGAGGGCGCCGAGCTGGCCGTGCCGATCGCCGAGGCCTCGACGCTCACCTCGCAGCTCGCCCCGCTCGTCAAGCGCACGCTCCCGGTGGTGCTCCCGCCGCGCCTCGCGCCGGGCCACGAGACGCACGAGATCACCCTCGTCGCGCCGGCCGGCTACGTCTTTGCGGACCTGCCGCCCGGCGGGGACGAGGCCGGCGGCGAGTTCGGCAAGGCGCACCTGGAGTTCAAGAAGGGCCCGGGCAAGGACACCGTGGTGGTCAAGCGCAGCGTCGTCTTCGACCTGTCCACCATCCCCGTCGACAAGTACGAGCGCTGGCGCGCGTGGCTCCAGCGCATCGACGGCCTGATGCACCGGATGGTGCGCCTCGTGCCCGACGGCAAGGCCGCGCCTGCCGGGGGCCCCGCAGCGCCTGCGAAGGCCGCGCCCGCCAAGGGCGCACCCGCGAAGGGCGGAGCCGCACCCAAGGGCCCGAAGGCGCCTGCGAGCGCGCCCGCGAGCAAGACGCGCTGAAGGACGAGACGAGCCCATGATCGACCCGCACTCCGCTGCTGTTTCCGCTTCCGACGCGCTCGTCCGGCCGCGCCGCTCCTTCGCGAGCGCCGCGCTCGTCGCGCCTCTCCTGCTCGCCCTCGCCGGCTGCACGCCCGAGACGCCGGCCGCCTCACCGCACGCCGGGGCTCCGCCGGACTTCGCCAAGACCTACGTGGCCGCGCTCGAGGCCGAGGCAAAAGACTCGGCCGCGGCCGGGCCGTACCTCGATCTGATCGACGCGGCGGTCGACAACGCCGACGCGCCGGGCGCGCTCCCGGCCGCGCTCGGCGCGCTCGACGCGCTCGCGACGGGCAGCCTGCCGGCCTTCGAGGGCATGGGCCCGACGGCGATCGCCTACCGCTCGCGCGAGCTGTTCCCCCAGGTGATCTCCCGCCTGCGCCGCGCGTGGGACGCGGCCGGCCCGCGCGCCGGATCGACCTCGTCCGCGCGGCCCATCCTGCGCGGCGAGATCGCGAGCGCCCTGCACGCGCTCTCCCTCTTCACCGGCGAGGCCGAGGCCGCGTCGTTCTACGGTGCGCGCCGCGGCTGCGTGAGCGCGGCCACCCTGGTCGGCCCCTTCGACTGGACCGCGCTGCGCGGCCTCTCGATGCCGATCGCGCTCGGCCCCGGCGCCAAGCTCGAGGCGAGCTACCCCGGCGTCGCGCCCTTCGCGACCCAGGTGAGCCCGGTGACCATCCACGCCGATCAGTGCCTCCTCGACGTGAGCGCCGTGAGCTTCCTCCAGGGCACCCGCGCGCTCGTGGTCGACGTCGAGGTGCCGCGCGCCCAGACGATCCACTTCGCGTTCTCCTCCACCGCGGCCGCCGTGGTCGAGGCCGGCGGTGCGAAGGTGCTCGAACGCAGCTTCGCGGGCGGAGGACGAGGCCTCACGCGGCTCGGCTCCGCGGACGCAGACGCGGGTCTCTTGCGCGTGGTGGCCAAGGTCGCCCTGCGCGGCGACGGCAGTCTCGTCGAGCTCGACATCTGGGGCGACGACGGCCTGCCTCTCCGGATGCACGCGCCCCGCCCGGGCGATCGCGCCGAGGCGCTCGTGCGCAAGGCGCGCGCGATCACCTTCTCGCCGGGCGGCCCCGGCGCCGACGAGGCGATCGTCACCGCGGCCGGCATGCTCGCCCTCGGCGAGGCGCGCGAGGCCGAGCACCTGCTCGAACCGCAGGGCGCATCGAGCGACAAGGCCCGCCCGGCCGCCCTCGAATTGCTCTACGCGCGCGCCGTCGAGCAGGCCGACGATCTGCCCGACGCCAAGATGAACGAGCGCATCCGCGGCGCCGTCGAACGCGTCCTCACCGGCTGGCCCTCCTCGTGGGAGGGGCGCGTCGGGCACGCCCGGATCACCGAGCGCCGCCGCGGCGCAGGCGAGGGCGTGACCGAGGCCCTCCGCGAGCTCGGCGCGGGCCCCGGCGGCGATTTGGGCAACAACGGCAACGCTGGCAACAATGGCAACGCCGAGAAAAAGCCTGCGGGCAAGGACCGCATGGTCACGGCCTACCTCGGCAACACCGCCCGCCGGGCCCAGCTCATCGACCTCGCCGAGCAGGCCTACGCCGACCTCGGCAAGGACGCCCCCGGCTCGCCGCTCCTCGCCTTCCTCGACGCGCGCATCCACGCCCGCGGCGGCGAGGCCGCCCTGCGCGCCGCATGCCATGGAGGGTTGAGCCGGGCCGACACCGACTGCTTCGAGGCCCTGCGCGAGCGGGCCGACTACCCGGCCGCCCTCGCCGAGATCCAGCGCCTCCGGACGCTCCGCGACGCCCCCGACGCCCTGCGCGACCTGGAGATCGGCACGCGCATCCTGGCCGGCGATCTCAAGGGCGCGCTCGCGGTCTACGACGGGATGAAGCCCGCCGAGCGCCGCCTCCTCGACGCCCTCGGCTTCGCCGCCGGCCGCGGCGACAAGAAGGCCGTCGAGCAGCGCTTCTTCAAGGATCGCCTCACCGCCCGCGACGCGCCCTACGCCCTCGATCCGCTGATCCGCCTGCTCAACCTCCACCCCGATCCGTCACCCGCCCTCGAAGCCGAGGGCCGCACGCTCGTGGCCGCCGATCGCGCCCAGGCCTTCCTCCCGGGCGCCGGCACCGCGATCCTCCGCCGCGACGAGCGCTACCAGATCGAGGAGAGCGGCCTCACGCACTTCTACATCTACGATCTGCGCCGCATCTCCGGCACGACCGACGTGGCCTCGGGCGGCGTCTCCTACGGCCCGATGATCGAGGGCCGGGGCTCACCCCGCCTGCTCCGCCGCCGCATCCACAAGCGCGACGGGCGCGTCCTCGAGCCCGACGCCGCCGCCAACGCCGCCCAGCAGAGCGATCTGTCGCAGCTCGAACAGGGCGACTACGTCGAGCAGATCTCCGAGGGCTGGGCCTTGCCCGGCGATGTCGGTCAGATCCTCATCGACACGCCCGACCTCTTGCCCGAGCGCACCAGCGTGCGCGAGGCGACCATCGAGCTCCGCCGCCCGGCCTCGCTGCCGCTCGCCCTCTGGTCGCACCCGCTCCTCGGCAAGGCCGACGAGAAGGTGGAGGGCGGCGTGAAGATCAGCACCTTCCACCTCCAGAACGCCGCGCCCCGCCGCATCGAGGACGGCGTGCCCAAGATGGAGCGGAGCTGCTCGATCAGCGCCGGCACGCAGACCTGGGCCCAGATCGCCCGCGCTTTGCAGGAGAACACGCTCTCCTACGAGGAGCGCGATCCGTACGTCGCCCGCTGGCTCACCGAGGTGCTCGGCGACGACAAAAACCAAAAACCCTCGCGCGCGCTCATCGACAGGCTCGTCGCGGCCGTCGGCAAGAAGATCAAGGTGGCCGGCGGCGGCGAGCTGAGCGACGTGGCCGCCGTCTTCGGTGGAGGCTCGCAGCGCGGCGCGGCGCGGAGCATCCTCGAGCTCGGCCAGGGCTCGCGCTCGTGGGTCCTCTACCGCGCGCTCCGCGAGCTCGGCATCAAGGCCGACCTCGCCGTGGCCGAGACCGAGCCCTTCAGCGCCTCGCCCGATTTCCCGCCGCACGTGGGCCGCTTCCGCCGCCCCCTCGTGGTCGCCCACCTCGCCCCCGCCGCGTCCGACGAGACCATGAGCAGCGACCTGTGGATCGACGCCGACGTCGAAGGCCCGCCCTTGCCCCCCGGTCGCGTGAGCCCCGAGCTGCGCGGCCGCACGGCGCTCTTCGAGGACGGATCGATGCGCGCCGTCGAGGGCACGAGCGGCGAGGCCGGCGACGAGATCGATCTGCGCCTGTCCGTCGACGACAAGGGCGACGCGAGCGGCACCTTCACCGTGCTCCTACACGGTCGCACCGCGCAGGGCCTCGCCGACGCGTTCGAGACCGTGGTGGGCACCGAGCGCCGCGAGATGCTCCGCTCGGTCGTCCTCGGCTGGGTGCCGTGGGCCGACGTCGACGAGGTCACCGTCTCCTCCGGCGAGGGCTCGTGGGAGGTCGCCTTGCGCGCGAAGATCGCGATCCACGGCTTCGGCCGCCCCGAGGGCAAGGACGGCAAGACCTGGGTGCTCGCCGGCCTGGAGCCCGTCCACATGGTGTTCCCGCGTTCCACCGTGGGGACGCTGGGCGCCACCTACGCGTCGCGCGGCGCCCGCCAGAACGCCCTCTCCATCGACATGCCCATCCAGTACCACTTCCGCCGGCGCATCGAGCTGCCGCAGAAGGCCTCCGTCGTCCGCCTCCCCGCGGTGCTCGCCGTCGACGATCCGCATTTGCAGGCGAGCCGCAAGATCGCGGCGAACGGGAACGTGCTCGAGGATGATTTCCGGCTGAGCTTGCCCACCGGGACGATCAGCGCCGAGGGTTATCAGGCCTTCGTGAGCAAGGTGCAGGCGGTCGACGACGGGTTCATGACGGGGACGCGGATCAAGGTGAAGTAGGGTCGGGTGGCATTGCGCTCCGCAATGTCACGGTAGAAGAGCATGACGATGGCGCACGTGAGCGAGTATGCGGGCATCGTCAAGCGCATCATCCGCGAGCACGGCGCGGTGCGACCTTCGGTGGGCGACATCCGCGTGGAGACGGTCTGCGACGACGCGTAGGGGCACTACGAGCTGGTCTACAGCGGCTGGAACCGCTCCATGCGGGTGCATGGGCCGGTGCTCCACCTCGATGTGCATGACGGGAAGGTGTGGGTAGAGCACGACGGGACGAGCCCGGGCGTCGTGGACGAGCTGCTCGCGGCGGGCATCCCCGCGGAGCACATCGTGCTCGCGTTCCAGCCGCCCAACTTGCGCCCGCAGACGGGGTTCGGGATGGGCTGAACGCCTTGCCCATCTGCTGCCGCGCGGAGCGCGGTCAGCAGCATGGGCGGGTTCAGCGGCATTCGCTACGCCTGCCGTGTTCCCCGCCGGCGCGCCGGCTTTCGCCGCGAGGTCGCAGCTCCACGCAGGCGCTTCTGGATAGTCGCCCTCGTCTCTGGGGGCAGGGTCGCGAGGTACTCGCTCGACAGTTGTTTAACAACGGTTGTACCAAGCGCGCGCTCGGAGAAGCCACATGCGCAGCCGAAGAGTGCGGCACTCAAGATGTTGGTGGGAATTTCACCAGTTGAAAACTTACCTACCGAGACACCTACCATGCCAGCGGCGCGACAGCTGCGAGAATGGATGTCAGACCTGCAACTGCAAGCAACCGCATCGGCAGGTCAGCACATCCTTTTCCGGATGGGTAAGTTGCTCCAAATGTAAAGTCGGGGGACCTAAAAGCATATGAAAGCCAGACGCAGCCCATCGTGCACGCAAGCATGGTACTATAGTTCAGCGGCGAAGCACGAAAACCGCTTTGATAGCGGCCACATTCGCGGTAACAATATAAGCGCTGACTACAAATATTCCTCCTACAAGAAGAACTGTTTTCAGGAGATTCGCCGCATACAAATTTTTGGCTCCGGCCGCTTCCTTCAAAACGATTTTCTGTTGATGTTTCAAGCCCTGCCTGGCGGCTGCAATGTTGGGGCTGGCCCTGCCAGCCAACATGCAGCAGTTAGCAGCTCCATGAACGACTGCGAGTGCTCGACATGTCGTCCTTTGAAGATCATTCGCAAGCGGGTCGTCGTAACCTCGAAGTCCTTTTGGGCCTGAGCCAGGAGACTGGGCAATGGCCCTTTAGGACTGAAATAGATCTCGTCGTCTGGATATTGTTGACCCGGAAGACGCCCCTCTCTGGTAATGTCACTTGCCCGACAAATGACACCAAAATAGCCAACTGAGGGAGTTTCAGCGATTGCTTGCGCTTTTTCATTATTCTCAGGCATTGATTTCACTATAATCCGCAACAGGGACAAGTGCCCGGCATCGGACCGGACATTTTGAAGGCATGCTTGCGAATGAGCTGCTCCTCCAAGACATCCTCGTTACCGCGCAGGAGCTCCTCAAGCGCTTCGAGTTCAGAAAGAATCTGCGATTGGTAGGGGGAAGGGCTCGGCAGGGCCGTCAGACGGCGCTTGATAGCAGCCAGACCTTGAGGCAACGCGGACTTGGAATACGCAGGTATCGGCATGCGGGAACACATACCGAAGCACATTCCAGGAGTCAAGCGACTTCAGAGAAGCCGCACGCAGGCTCTGCGGTTCACGATAGCCTCTGGGATGCCGAAATGGTCTCCGCCGTATGTCTATCCACCCGTTCAGACGCCTGGACCAGTTACCGCCAGGACACACCGAACGTCTGGCCAACGACCATTCGACAGTAAATTTCGTCGAGATCCCGCGCCACCGGAGATCTCTCGCTTCCATATCCCCATCCTGTGGAGATCTCGCGCGCCGAGATCCCCAACCCAGGGAGATCTCGCGCGCCGAGATCCCCGCACCGGCAGCGCTCCCAAGCACATCCCATGCGCCGACACCTCCACCTTCTCGCAAAAAATCGACCTCTCCGACGCAACGCCGCGCCTCTTCGTGCCGATATCCATTTGCACCCCTCGCCGCCCCCCGAACCCCGGAAGCCCTGGCACCATGACCCTCCACGAAGCCCTCCGCGCCCCCTTCCGCCGCCACGACGACGCCTCCGGCACCGAGCGCGCGCCTCTCCACCGGATCCGCGCGCGCCTCCGGCTCCACCGCGCCCGCCACCCGCGGGATCAGGGCGCAGCCGAAATCTCCATCTTCATCCCCGCCATGAGGCCCAGATCGACGCAGAGCCCCACCGCGTGCTCGGCGCCACCCCCGTGCGCCTCGCCAGCCCGCTCGATCTCGCTCCGTGCCCACCGCATGAGCCCAGGATAGCGGAACCTCCCGACGACGGGTCAAGCCCGGAACCGCACGCGCCGGCGAGCGGGAGGGGCCTCGCTCGCCAAACCCAACTCGACATGCGGGTGGCACCGCTCCCAACCCCTCGCGCCTCGCGGTGAGCATGACGATCCAGCCGCGAAACGAGCCGATCCCTTTCACCTCCACGAAGGTCCGCCCATGGGCAGCCACGACAACCTCGTCAAGTTCGCCTTCTCCGACGTCGAGCACGCCCGCGGCGTCCTCGCCACCGCGCTCCCCCCGCGCTCGCCGCGCGCATCGACTTCTCGACCCTTCGCATTCGGTCCGGCACCTTCGTCGACGAGCACCTCCAGGACCGCTACTCCGACCTCCTCTACGACGCCCGGATTTCCGGCCGCGATGCGCATCTCTACATCCTCTGGGAGCACAAGGCGGACCCGGACGACCTCACGCCCTTCCAGCTCGTGCGCTACATGGTGCGGATCTGGGACCTCGACCTGGCCTCGCCGCCCAAGAAGAAGCGAGGCGAGCCCCGCAAGCTCCCGGTGATTGTCCCCGTCGTGCTCCACCACGGCAAGGACGGGTGGACCGCGGCGGTGACCTTCGAGGAGCTCCTCGATGCGGACGCCGATCTCCTCGCGGCGCTCGGCGACCATGTCCCGAGGTTGCGCCTCGTCATCGATGACCTGGGCAAGCAGTCGGACGACCAGATCCATGCGCGGGCGGCGACTGCGTTCGCCCGGCTGGTCCGTGGGCGCTCAAGAACGCGCGGGAGGCCGGGTGGCTCGAAGGGGAGATCGGCCCCTGGAAGGGCCTGGTCGCGGCGGTTCTGGCCGGGCCGGGCGGGGTGCGGGCAATGACGGCGATCATCCGGTATATTCTGCAGGTGAGCCCCACAGTAGAGCGCGAAGTCGTGCGGGGCCTGCTCCCGGGCGACCAGGGAGCCGAGGTCGAGGAGGCGATGATGAACTGGTTCGAGCGGACAGAGGAACGAGGTCGAAAGGAAGGCGAGCGCAACGCAGAGCGCCGCATGCTCCTCAAGCAGCTTCGGCTGCGCTTTGGCGAGCTGCCGCCTGCGGCGGTCACGCGCATCGAATCGGCGGATGTTCCGGAGCTCGAAGCGTGGGTCGAGCGCGTCATCACCGCGTCGCGCCTCGAAGACGTGCTCGGCGCGCCCATCTCTGCATGACGTTTTCCCCCCGCGAGCAGGTCCCCCTCGCCCCCTGGACGACGCTCCAGGTCGGCGGGCCGGCGCGCTTCTTCGCCGAGATCGAGGACGAGGACACGCTCGTCGACGCGCTCGCCTGGGCGCGGGAGCGCTCGCTGCGCACGGTGATCCTCGGCGGCGGGTCGAACCTCCTCGTCGCCGATCGCGGCCTCGACGCGCTGGTGATCCGCCTCCGCCTCCTCGGCATGCGGTGGACGGCCGACCATCATCGCGTGTACGTCACCGCCTCGGCCGGCGAGCCCTGGGACGAGGTGGTGGCCTACGCCGTGGGGCGCGATCTCGCCGGGATCGAGTGCCTCTCCGGCATCCCCGGCGACACGGGCGCGACCCCGATCCAGAACGTCGGCGCGTACGGCCAAGAGGTGGGCGACACGCTCGTCTCGGTGCGCGCCGTGGAGCGGGCGACGGGGCAGGTGGTCGAGCTCGATCGCGCGGCATGCGAGCTCGGCTACCGCGACAGCATCTTCAAGCACCGCGCGCGCGACGCCTACGTGATCACCGCCGTGCGCTTCGCGCTCATCCAGCGCGGCGCGCCCGCGCTGCGTTACGCCGAGCTCGCCCAGCGCTTCGCCGGCGCCGCGGAGCCGCCCTCGCTCGACGACGTGCGCGACGCGGTGATCGCCCTGCGCCGGAGCAAATCGATGGTGCTCGACGCGGCCGACGAGAACGGCAAGAGCGCCGGCTCCTTCTTCACCAACCCCACGCTCGACAGCGCGGCCGTGCCCGCCGTGATCGCGCGCGTCGAGGCCGCGGGCGCGCTCCGCCCGGGCGAGAAGATGCCGAGCTACCCCGCCGGCGAGGGGAAGACCAAGCTCTCCGCGGCCTGGTTGATCGAGCGCGCCGGCTTCTCCAGGGGCTTCGGCGAGGGGCGCGCGGGGCTCTCTACCAAGCACACGTTGTCCATCGTCAACAGGGACGGCGCGAGCGCGGCAGACATCCTCGCTTTGGCGAAGCAGATCCGCGACGGCGTGGCCGAGCGCTTCGGCGTGTGGCTCCACCCCGAGCCGGTGATGGAGGGCTTCACCGACGAGGAGCTCCGCGCGGTCGGCGCAAGGTGAGACGCGGTCTTCTCAGCAGCGCATGAGCAGCACTTTGCCACTCGCCGCATGCTCATCCACTATCCCGCGCCATGACCGACCTCTTCGCCGACTCTTCCTCGCGACGGCGATAAGGCCCTGACGGGACGAGCGCGACGCGCGGTCTTCTCAGAGGGTGTTGGCGATGAACAGCTCAGCGCTCATAAATGAGGACCCCGTCGCAGGCCACCTCGTTGCACAGCGTGTTCACCACGGTGCGGTCTTCGTGGAACACGCTTTTGCGACACGGAACCAAATCGGCGTACACTCCCGTTCCCCGCCGCAGCTCCGCGGCCACCACCGGGCTCAGGTCGCGCTCGTCCGTGTCGTCGGGCGCCACGATGAACAGGTCCCAGTCGCTGTCGGGCCTCGCGTCGCCTCTGGCTCGACTTCCGTACAGCCACACCTGATCCGGGCGATACTTCTCGACGATGCGCGTGAGGAGAGTCTGGATGGGACGGAGATCGATCGAGCGGGCTGCTCGCTCGTGCACGACAGCTTCGTCGTCGCCCAAGGTCACCGTCATCGTGAGGTCAGCATAGCAGGAAGCGCAGCGGGGACATCCGGCGGGAGACTGCGGCGGGGAGTGATGCGCAGTCTTCTCAGCGTCGCATCAGCAGGAAGGCCAGGACGGCCACCACCAGCGCGCCGAGCCCGATGCCGAGGAACAGCGCCACCGGCGTGGAGAGCCCGCCCTGCTTCGGTGGCGCCGGCGCCTGCGACGGGGAGGAGCGCACCAGCGCCGCCGGCGGAGCCACCGCGGGCAGGCTCTCGTTCATCATCACCGTCCGGGCGAGCGGGAGCGACTCCTCGTCGTCGAGGGTCGTCTCCACGCCGCGCGCGGGCGGCGCCATGTTGATCCCGCCGTCCACGCGCGTCGGCGCGACGGGCATAGGCGGCGCGGGCGGAGCGGGGGCGCGGGCCTGATCGGCGCGGATCGTCGGCAGCGCGAGGGTCGCGGGCTCGGTGGAGTCGGGCGGCGGGTCTTCCCATTTGACGGGCGACAGATCGGGCAAGAGCTCGAGCAGCGTCTCCTGCATGGCGCGCGCGCTCTCCGGCCGCCCGGTGGGGTCTTTCGCCATCGCCTTCAGGATGAGCGCCTCGAGGCCGGGGTGGATGCGGGGCACGATCGAGCTCGGCCGGGGCGGCGGCGTGGTCACGTGGAGCATGGCCGTCTCGATCGGCAGCTCGGCCTGGAAGGGCACCTGCCCCGTCACCAGGTGGAAGAGCAGCACGCCGCATGCGTACACGTCGCTCCGCGCGTCGATCACGCCGCCCCGGCTCTGCTCGGGCGACATGTACTCCGGCGTGCCGACGATCGTCCCCATCATCGTCAGCGCGGTGCGCCCCATGCTGCTCGGCGGCGGATCGTCGGGTGAGCGCGGCTTGGGCACGGTGAGATCGGGGGTGATGATCTTGGCGATCCCGAAGTCGACCACCTTCACGAGCTCGGTGGTCGGCCGGTCCGGCGGCCGGACGACCATGATGTTCTCGGGCTTGAGATCGCGGTGGACGATGCCCTGCTCGTGGGCCATCGCGAGCGCGCTCAGCACCTCGGCCATGATCCGGGCGGCCCGCTGCTCGCTGAGCCGCTTCTCGTGGGCGAGGATGGCGACGAGCTCGGCCCCGGCGAGCAGCTCCATCGCGATGTAGGGCAGCCCCTCTTCGACGCCGTAGTCGAAGATCTTCACCGTGCTCGGGTGCTGGAGCAGCGCGGCGCTCTTGGCCTCGCGGCGGAAGCGCTTGACGAACTTGTCGTCGAGCGCGAGCTCCGGGTTCATGATCTTGAGGGCCACCTGCCGCGGCTCGCCCGGCTGCTCGGCGCGATAGACCTTGGCCATCCCGCCCTCGCCGATCACCGAGAGGATCGTGAATCGCCCCGCGAGCGTGCGGCCGATGAGCGCGTCGTCGCTCATGTCAACCGAGCACCGCGCCGAGGTTGCGGAAGCGGCGGTAGCGGTCCTCGATCAGCTCCTCGGGCGAGAGCCCCTCGAGCGCCGAGAGCTGCGCAAAGATCGCCCGATCGAGCCTTGCCGCCGCGTCGTCGTGGTCCTGGTGCGCGCCGCCGGTCGGCTCCTCGACGATCGCGTCCACCACCCCGAGCTGCACGAGATCCGGCGCGGTGATCCGGAGGCGCGCCGCCGCCTCGTCGGCCCGCGCGCCGTCCTTCCAGAGGATGGCGGCGCACCCCTCCGGCGAGATCACCGAGTAGCAGCCGAACTCGAGCACGAGCACGCGGTTGGCGACGCCGAGCGCGAGCGCGCCGCCCGACCCGCCCTCGCCGATGATCGACGCGATGATCGGCACCCGCGCCCGCGCCATCGCCGCGAGGGCCGCGCCGATGGCCTCGCTCTGCCCGCGCTCCTCGGCGCCGATGCCGGGGTAGGCGCCGGGCGTGTCGATGAACGTGAGCACGGGGAGGCCGAATTTGTCGGCCATCTCGTACATGCGGATCGCCTTGCGGTAGCCCTCCGGGTGCGGCATCCCGAAGTTGCGCTTCATGTTCTCCTTCGTGCCGCGCCCCTTCTGGTGGCCCACGACGACCACGCTGCGCCCGCGGTACTCACCGAGGCCGGCGACGATGGCCGCGTCGTCCGCGAAGCGGCGATCTCCCCGCAGCTCGTCGAAGGACGTGAGGATGCGCTTGAGGTAGTCGAGCGTGTAGGGCCGCTGCGGGTGCCGCGAGATCTGCACCTTCTGCATCGGCGTGAGGCCCGCGAAGAGCTCGCGCGCGAGGCGGGAGGTCTTCTCTTCGAGACGGAGCAGCTCGGGCTCGAAGCGCTGGTCCGAGGCAGCGAGGGCGCGGAGCTCCTTCACCTTCTCGACGAGGTCGACGACCGGTTTCTCGAAGGGCAGGACGAAGGCGGCCACGGCCCGGGGGCTATAGCAACGGCTGGAGCGGCGGGAAAGCAGGGTTTTTCGCCGCGCTGCGGCGTGGTCGGCGTGGAGGGAAGCGAGGGGGCTCGGGGCGTTGCCGGCCCTGGGTCGGGGAGGAGCGACCAGGGGCGATGGACAGGTCCGGACGGAGAGGTTGACTGCGCAAAGTGCATTCGTAGAATGCATTTATGACTGCATCGAGGCGTTCTGCGACGAAAGCGAAGACTTTGGCGGCACCGCGGGCCCGCGCCAAGCACTTGACCGTGCGCAACGTGCCGGAGGACGTGGTGAAGGCCCTCGCGTCCGAGACGCGAAGGCGGAGCGCGTCGCTGAACCAGGCCGTGATCGATCTGCTGCGGCAGGCGCTCGGGCTCGCTCAGGGCAACGATTTCGACAACGGGCTCGGCGCCCTGGCCGGGACGTGGTCGGCCCAGGATCTCCGGTCCTTCGAGGACGCGACCCGCGGGTTCGAGACGATCGATGAAGAGCTCTGGGGGGGCGATACGCCGTGAGCTCGATCTGCCTCGACACGTCGGCCTACAGCTACTTCAAGCGCGGCGACACAGCGGCGGTGTCCGTCGTGCGGCGCGCCCGGACGATCTACGTTCCCACCGTGGTGCTGGGGGAGCTTCGCACGGGGTTCTTGCTGGGAAATCGCGGCGACGTGAACGAGCGAGAGCTGCGTGAGTTCCTCGACCATCCAGCGGTCACGATCGCCGATGTCGACAGCGCGACGGCGTCCATCTACGCGAGCTTGATGGTGGCGCTGCGGAGGAACGGGACGCCGGTGCCGACCAACGACGTGTGGATCGGCGCAGTCGCGATGCGACATGGCGCGGCGGTGTTGACGTTCGACGCGCATTTCACGTTGATCCCCGGCGTGGAAGCGCGAGTTCTGCCGAAAGAGCCCGGGCGCGAGAGGTGATCAAATCCCCGCTCGAGCTGCCCCGAGCGGCTATGCTTGCCCGCCGCCGATGCCCCCTCTCCTCGACGAACGGCACCGATCCGCCGGCCCCGGCGGCCCCGCGCGCGTCCGCCGCGCCGCCGACTTCACCCTCGACTTCGTCGCGGCGGCCCTCGTCGCCCAGGGTCTCCTCCGCGACGACGATCGCAGCGCCGCCCTCGCCCGCGAGCCCGCCCAGCGCGCCCGCCTCCGCCGCGAGCTCAGCCAGCGGAGCGGCAGGGCCCTCGATACGGTCGAGATCTCCCCGATCGAGGTCGTCGCCTCGCTCCACCTCCCCGACGCCCGCCGCCCGAACGAGCAGGTCGACGAGGACAAGGCCACCGCCGCGGTCGCGCGCGAGCTCGGCCTCGGCTACCGCAAGATCGATCGCCTCAAGCTCGACGCCAAGCTGATCACGCAGACCATCTCCCGCCCCTTCGCCCGCAAGCGCGGCGTCCTGCCCCTCTCGCGCGACGGCGCGGCCCTCTCGGTCGCGGTCGCCAACCCCTTCGATCACGAGCTCTTCGAGCAGCTCCGCGCGCTCGTGCAGACCGAGATCGTCCCCATCCTCTCGGCCCCGAGCGACATCCAGCGCTGCATCGTCGAGGTCTACGGCTTCCGCATGTCGATCGACGCCGCGGAGACGAAGATCGTCCGCGGCGGGCCCGACATCAAGAACCTCGAGCAGTTCGTCAACCTCTCCCGCCTCGACGCGCTCGAAGCGAGCTCCGAGCCTGTGATCGCGGCCGCGGAGTTCCTCCTCCTCTACGCCTTCGAGCAGCGCGTCAGCGACATCCACGTCGAGCCCCGGCGCGAGGAGTCGATCATCCGCATGCGGATCGACGGCGTGCTGCACCCGATCTACCGCATCCCCAAGGCCGTCCACGCCGCGCTCACCAACCGCTTCAAGGTCCTCGCCCGCCTCGACATCGCCAGCCGCAAGCCGCAGGACGGCCGCATCCGCACCGCGCGCGGCGAGGGCGAGATGGACCTGCGCGTCTCGACCTTGCCCACGGCCTTCGGCGACAAGCTCGTCATCCGCGTCCTCGACCCCTCCGTGCTCGTGCGCGACCTCGCCGAGCTCGGCTTTCTGGCCGGCGAGCGCGAGGAGATCGAGCGCTGGCTCGCGCGCCCGCACGGCCTCGTCGTCGTCACCGGGCCCACGGGCAGCGGCAAGACGACGACGCTCTACTCGGCGTTGCAGGCGCTCGCGTCGCCCGAGGTCAATGTCGTCACCATCGAGGACCCGATCGAGATGGTCCACGAGAGCTTCAACCAGATCCAGGCCGACCCGAAGACGGGCACGGGCTTCGTTGACGCGCTCCGCCATGTGCTCCGGCAAGACCCGGACGTGATCATGGTCGGCGAGATCCGCGACGGCCCGACCGCGCTGCAAGCCGTGCAGGCCGCGCTCACCGGCCACCTCGTGCTCACCACGCTGCACACCAACGACACCGTGGGCGCCGTCTCCCGCCTGTCGGACCTCGGCGTCCCCGGCTTCCTCCTCGCGGCCACGTTGACGGGCGTCATCGCCCAGCGCCTCGTGCGCAACGTGTGCCCGTCGTGCGCGGGCGACGTGATCCTCACCGCCGACGAGGTCAAGGCCCTCGGCATCACGCACCCGGAGGAGCAGGCCGGCAAGCTCCTCGCCCGCCGCGGCGCCGGCTGCCCGCGCTGCCGCTACACGGGCTACTGGGGTCGCTCGGGCATCTTCGAGGTGCTCGGCATCCACGCCCGCCTGCGCAAGCTGATCACCGAGGGCGACCCGCCCGAGGTGCTGACGCGCACCGCGCGGCAAGACGGGCTCCGCTTCCTCCGCGAGCATGCGATCGCCAAGGTCGCCTCCGGCGTCACCACGCTGGAAGAGGCGCTCCGGGTGACGTCCGACACGGAACGTTGAGACACGATGGTCACCGACGTTGCACGCGAGATCACGGAGCTCTGGGCGTCGGGCACGTCCATCGTCTACCTGGTCACCCACGAGGAGTCGCGCGCCCTCGGCCTCCTCGCCCAGGTCGTCGAGGCGCGCGGCAAGAGCCTCGGCGTGTGGTCGGTCCACCGCGGCCTCCTGCCCACCGCGGCCGAGGCCCGCGATCCGCTGGAGGTGCTCGACGTCCTGGAGAGCGAGATCGCCCCCGATCTCACGGCGCTCCTCGACTTCCACGACGCGCTCGACTCACCTCGCACGGTCCGCCGCCTGCGCGACCTCGTCCCGTCGCTCGAAGCTCGGCGGCAGGTGGTGGTGGTGATCGCGCCCGAGCTGCGCTTGCCCGAGGCGCTCTCCGCCGAGACGGCCATCGTCCGGATGCCGCTCCCCGACGAGCGCTCCCTCGGCGACCTGCTCGCCTCGCTCCTCGAAGGCGAGCAGGTCGCGCCCCCGGAGGAGCAGCGCGCCGCCGCGGTGCGAGGGGCGCGCGGCCTCACCGCGACGCAGGCGCGGCGCGCTTTTTTGCGCGGCCTCCACACGGACGCGGACCTCGGCCCGCCGGCGATCACGTCGATCCTCACCGAGAAGCGGCGCATCCTCTCGCGCGATCTCGGCCTGGAAGACATCGAGACCCTGGAGCAGCCCGAGGACATCGGCGGCCTCGAGAGCTTCAAGGCCTGGCTCTTCGAGCGCGCCCAGGCGATGAGCCCCGACGCCGAGCGCTTCGGCCTCGTCCCGCCGCGCGGCGTGCTCCTCGTCGGCGTGCAGGGCTGCGGCAAGTCGCTCTCCGCCAAGTGCGCCGCGGCCCAGCTGGGCGTGCCGCTCTTGCGCCTCGATCTGCCGCGCGTGCTCGGCGCAGGCGAGGGCGGCCGCTCGGCCGAGGAGAGCCTGTCGCGCGCCCTCGCCGCGGCCGAGTCGGTCTCGCCGGTGGCGCTCTGGGTCGACGAGATCGAGAAGGGCTTCGCGGGCTCGGGCAAGGGAACCGACAGCCGCGCCGCCCGCCTGCTCGGCGCCTTCTCCACCTGGCTGCAAGAGCGGACGAGCGCGGTCTTCATCGTGGCGACGGCCAACGACGTGACGGCCTTGCCCCCCGAGCTGCTCCGCCGCGGCCGCTTCGACGAGCTGTTCTTCGTCGACCTGCCCGACGCCCGCGCGAGGCGCACCATCCTCGCCGTGCACCTGCGCAAGCGCGGGCGCGACCCGGCGGCCTACGATCTCGGGCTCGTCGCCGCCGCGTGCGACAACTTCTCCGGCGCCGAGCTGGAGCAGGTCGTGGTCGGCGGGATGCACCGCGCCTTCGCCGCCGGCAAGGACCTCGAGACCGCCGATCTGCGCTACGTGGCCGAGGAGACGGTGCCGCTCTACCAGACGTACGAGGAGTCGATCAAAGCCCTGCGCGAGTGGTCGATCGGACGCTGCCGGAAGGCGGGCCGGGTGGACGAGGTGGTCGACCTGTTCCGCCACGTGTAGCGCAGCGCGCGTCTCGCGATGATTGCGCCCGCGCGCAGCCTTTGCAGGGCGACGCGCGCTCGCTCCCTGGTTTCCTCGGACGGCGACCGGCACGCGGGGTGCAGCGCGAGATCGTGGACTCCTCGCGGAGGTGGTCTCCATGATCCAGCGAGCCGCCGCGGCGCACCCCGGGCTCGGCCCGAGCCCTCCCCTCGATGGGGCGGACGAGAGCCCGGGCGCCGAAGAGCCCGCCGCGTCGCCCGAGGCGCATGCCGGCGCACACGCCGGAGCGCATGCCGAGGCGCACGCCGAGGTGGTCGCGGAGAAGCGGCGATTCGGCGACTCCCTGCGATCGTTCTTCATCCAGCTCGTCCTCTTCGGCCTCGGCCTGCTGGGCGCGCTCGGCGTCTTCGCGCGCGCGGTCACCGCGCCCACCCTCATGCGCAGCTCGTTCGAGCGGCTGCTCTTCGCGGCCGGCGTCGCCCTCCTCCCGGCGCTGCCGCTCCTGCTCACCCTCTGCCTGTCGCGGATGGTCACCCACGCCCTCGACGCGCGCGTCGAGTACGGCCGCACCGCCACCTTCGAGGCGCACCCCGGCCGGCGCCGCGGCGCGGACGCGTGGATCGTCCGGAGCGCCCGGCGCCTGTGGCACCACGAGGCCGAGCAGGTGACCCACGCCAGCACCCGCATGCGCGAGCACGCGGCGTTCTACGGCTTCGTGGCCTCGGCTGCGCTCTCGATCGTCACCATGCTCCTCATCGCGCCGGCCGTCGCCCAGACGCTCGACAACCCCGGCCACGACGGGCGCTACCGGGTGCCGATCGCGCTCGCGGTGGGCTCGGCGGTGGCGATCGCCTTCCTCCGCGACACCGGCCGGATGCTGGTGCGCGCCGCCCACCGCGACAGCTCGACCCCCATGTTCGCGTGGGCGACGAGGCGCCTGTTGCTCTTGATCTCCAGCACCCTCCTGCTCTGCTGCATGGCCTTCTTCTCGAAGGACCTGGAGGGCCTGATCAAGGGGGCGACGGGGTGGGTGCTCCTCGGCGCGGCGATGGCGATCCTCGGCGATCGCGCGGTGGACGCGGTGGACAACCGGGCCGCGCGCCTGCTCGGCGTCGCGCCCCAGCGGACGCGGGACGAGGACGATCTCCGGCAGATCGAGGGCCTCGGTGAGGACGACCGGCTCCGCCTCGCCGAGGAGGGCGTCGACAGCGTGCACACCCTGGCCTTCCAGTGGACGCCCAAGCTGTTCTTCTCGACGCCCTACGCGCTGCACCGGATCTGCGACTGGCAAGATCAGTGTCTGCTCCTCGTGCGCCTCGGCCCCTCGCGGGCGCGGATGTTCCGCGAGCAGCTCGGGATCCGCGGGGCGATCGACGCGAGCCACGCGATCGAGGACATCCTCGCCTTGCCCGAGGGCGACGAGGACGCCGGCGACCTGATGCGCATGCTGGGTTTCCCGGGCGACACCCAGGGGCGCGTCGCGCTCGAGCGCATCGCCTGCGACGAGGGGATCGCCCGGCTGGAGGTGTTCCAGCGGGCGATCCCCGGCAAGAAGCCGGAGGGACCCACGGAGGTGACCCATGCACGCTGATGCACGATGGACGGCGCTCGGCGCGGCGCTCCTGCTCGCGGCGGGGTGCGGTGGATCGGCGGCGCCCGATCGCTGGACGGATGGCTCGGTCGGCGGATCTCTCCGCCCGCCGACCACGACGGCGCCGGGTGGGCCGGCCGCGACGATCGAGCCGGCGCCCGGGCCTCCGGACATGTCCGACGACGGCCGCTGGATCCCGTTCGACGGAGAGATGGTATCGAGCGCCGATCCCGCGCTGCTCATCGATCGCTACGGCCGTGCCCTGCAGGTCCCGCGGCGCGACGTGCGCCAGCGTCACGGCAAGATCGAGCTCCGCCTGGGCTCCCGGACGAGCCGCACCACCGCCCCCGGGCGATCCCCCGCGGGCACGCCGCAGGCCGTGCAGGCCACGCCGGCCGCCTTCGACGGCGAGTGCGGCGGCCCCGCCGAGTGTGTGGGCCTCGTGCGCCGCTGCTGTGGATCGGGCGCGCTCGTGGGCTTCTGCATGGGCCTGAGCGACTGCAACGCGGGGCAAGATCCGGTGCCGCAGGGCGCGCCGCCCTGATGGCGGCGATCGCGCCGCGCCGATGGCGGCGATCGCGCCGCGCTGACGACGGTGAGCGCGCCGCGCGGGGGCTCGTCGCTGCCCCGCCCGACGCTCGACGCCTGCGCCGCGTCCCCGATCGCCCTCGCATGCTCCACACGCTGCCGCCCAACGGCGCGGTGGACGACGCCGTGCCCGGCGGCAGAGGCAGCTTGATCTCCGCGGCGCTTCGGCGTCAGACTGACGCCGTGCGGGGCGATGGCTCTCAGCGACGTGCGGTCTTCTCCGGAAACGGGCCCGGCGTCGCGCCTCCCACCGATCCGGCCGCGCGCCGCGCGAAGATCTGCGCGGCCCTCGCCCTCGCCGGCCACGGGCTCCTGCTCGGCCTGACGGCGAAGCTCACCCCGCAGCATCCCTCGACCGGCGCGGACATCCCGATCGAGGTCACGCTGAGCCGCCTGGAGGTCATGTCGGTGCTGCCAGCGGAGATCGCGAGCGATCTCTCTGCGCCCGATCCTTCGCCCGTGCGCGAGCCGCGCGCAGAGCCGGCACGCGCCGCAGCGGGATCGCTCTCCCGGAGCGCAGGGGGCCGCGCCGCGACCTCGCCCGAGGCGCCTGGCGCCCCTGGATCGCAGCAGACCGGTGACGCGCCTCCGCCCGCGCCGTCCGGCACCGGCGAGGGGTGGAGCTCGCCCGAGGCCGCGCCCGAGCCCTGGCCGGGCATGGTGATGGCGTTGCCACCGCTGCCCGCGGCGAAGGCGCCCGACAAGGTCCCCGGGCCGCTCCTCCCGCTCGCGCAACGAGCGCCGGCCGCCGCGCTCGCCGCGCCGCTCGCCTCGTCGAACGGGCCCTCCGCCGCGAGCGCCGCGGGTCAAGCGATGGTCGCGGTGCGGCTCTCCGCCGAGAAGGCCGCGCCCGCCCGCGGGCGAGGGACGATCAAGGTGAGCGTCAACGCCGACGGCACCATCGCGGGCGTCACGTCGTCGGGCGTGGGCTGGGACGCTGTCGCGCGGCTCATCCAGGCCGCGCTCGCGGGCCGGCGGCTCCGCGTCGCGCCTGGATCGGGGGGCGCGCTCATCACCTTCGCCGTCGAGTCGAGCACGACCTCGGCGCCCGCGCTCCTCACCGGCGACGCTCGCGCCGAGCCGGCCCGCGCCATCGCCGACGGGCCGATGGCCCCGCCCACCGACGATCTGCACGGCGGCTACGCGACGGCGGCGCCCAACATGGCGGTGATCGACGGGCGCGCGCTCCTGCCGACGACGCGCAAGCTCGTGAAGGTGCAGCTCGTCGGCGAGCAGCCTCGCTGAGATCCGTCGGCGCGCACGACCTCCGCGCCGGGCAGCGCGGCGCGATCGAGCCTGGATCGCGCGGGCGGCGTCGCCCCTGTTCATCGCGCCCCAAGCGGCCTAGGGTGCGCTCCTCGTTTGGCTTGCGGAGGATGACGATGAGGCGATCGATGCGCGGGTGGGTCTGGACATGCGGGGTGATCGGCGCGCTCGTCGCCGCGGGGTGCGGAGGTGGAGTGAGCAGCACCACCTCCACTTCGACCACCGGCAGCACCACCGGCGCGGGTGGGAGCAGCACCACCAGCACCTCGACCACCGGCAGCACCACCGGGGCAGGCGGCGCGGGCGGCAGCATGCTCGGCCCCTTCACCTCGCACGGTGCCGCCTCGTACGAGGCGCAGACGGCGCTCGCCGCTGACGGCAAAGGCTCGGCGGTCGTCGCGTGGATCGGCTTCTTCGCCGACGGGAGCTCGTCGATCGGCTACGCCGTGTCGCGCGACGCGGGCGCGTCCTGGACCAAGCCGGCCTATGTCCCCTCACCCGGTGGACGCTTCGCCAGCAGCCCGGCCTTGGCTGTCGACGGGCAGGGCCGCTTCTCGCTCGCCTGGCTCGGCTTCCGCATCGACCCGCAGAAGCCCGACGAGCATGTCTACCTCGCCCGCCTCGACGCCGCGACCGAGTCCTTCGGCGAGCCCGTGATCGCGTCCGACGACGGCAGCGCCGACACGCGCGACTTCGACAAACCGTCGCTCGCCGTCGACGCCAACGACAACCTCCTCGTCACCTGGGCCGATTTCACCGGCTTCAACACCGGCACCCCGCCCGCCCTCACCTTCGCCCGGTCGGTCGACGGGACGACCTTCAACCGCACCACGGTCACCGCCGACATGAGCTTCGGCAACCTGGCCTCGCTCTGCGTCGACGCGTCGGCGGGCCCCGCCGCGCCGGTCTTCCTCGTCCACCTCGTCCAGGGCGCGACCTTGCTCCTCCACCGGTCGGTCGATCAAGGCAAGACCTGGCAGCCGATGGCGGTGCCGGTGAGCGACGTGGTCTTCCAGGATCCGACCTGCGTGGCCCACGGATCGAACCTCTGGATCGCCTACGCCGAGGGCATGGCGGCCTTCTCGCCATCCATGGATTCGCCGGCCGATCTCGTGCGGGTGGTGCACTCCGGCAACGCCGGCGTCAATTTCGACGCGCCCGCCCTCGTCTCGATCGGCCCCGCCGGCCCCGCGCGCCTCTTCCCGAGGATCTCCCGCAGCCCGTCCGGGGAGCTGCAGATCGCCTACTACGAGGGCACGCCGAACAACCCGGCCAACCTGATGCTCGCCACCTCGTCCGACGGAAATAGTTGGACCACCAACGGTCTCGCCATGGCCGGCACCTTCACCCTCGATCGCACCCTGGCGAGCTGGCTCGGCGACGTGCTCGGGATCGCCGCCACCGCGTCCGGCACGCTGATGAGCTACACCGACAACAGCGAGGGCAAATCGCACATCGCCCTCGCCGTGCCCGCGCCCAAGTAGGCGCCGAGGAGCCCCCGTGGATCGACGCGCCCCGCTCGTGATCGCCTCGTTCATCTCCTGCGTCGCCCTCGCTGCCTGCTCGGCGCCCGAGCCCACCGGCGAGGCGAGCTCGCCCATCGTCGGCGGGAGCGATGACGGCGGCGATCCGGCGATCGTCATGCTCGTGTCCATCCCGCCGGACGGCATGACGTTCGACACCTGCACCGCGTCGCTCATCGCCCCCGACGTGCTGCTCACCGCCGCCCACTGCGTCGACCCGAGCACCCACCCCGGCGCGACGTTCGGCGTCTTCACCGGCCCGGACGCCTCGGCGTTCTCCACCGCGCAGAAGCTCGCGCCCGAGCTCGTCAAGGTGAAGAGCGTCCACGTCCACCCCGACTACGATCCGAGCCCGCCCTTCACCGCAGACCTCGGCGTCGCCGTCCTCGACGCCCCCCTCGACCTGACGCTGCTCCCGATCGCCCGGAGCGCGCCAAACCCTTCGATCACAGGGACTCCAGCGCGGATCGTCGGCTACGGGCAGACCGTCTACAACGAGCTGAACCTCCAGAAGCACCAGGCAGACACGGTGGTCGCTTCGATCGGCGCGGACGACACCCTGGTCGTCGGCGACGTGAAGCACAAGAGCTGCGTGGGGGACTCCGGGGGGCCCGCGCTCGTCGTGATGGATGGGGTCGAGACGATCCTAGGCGTCGACTCGTACGCCGAGACGAAGGGGTGCCTCGAGCCCGCGCACTATCGCCGGACCGATCTCTACACGTCGTTCATCGATCCGTATGCGCCGCCTCCTCCCGTGGCCGACGCGGGCGCCGGAGGAGGCAGCGCGACGAGCGCCGGCACCGGCGGCGGCGCGCCGGCGGAGAGCGGAGGCTGCGCGATGGCCAAGCCCTCGGATCGAGGGATCGACGGCCTCGCCGCAGGCTTGATCGCGCTCTTCGCCGGATGGGCCCGCGCCCGCCCGCGTCGCGCGCGCGTCAGGGCAGGCGCACGCCGTTGAAGAAGAGCAGCGGGCGCCCCGCGCGCGAGGCGTTGCTGTCGGGGAACACGTAGACGGGGACGGCCTCGATCGCGGCCTGCTGATACGCCGCGTCGCCGGCGTCGCGCTCGATCCCGTTGTTGCCCTTCTCGGTGGAGAAGAGCACCACGCGGCCGGGCTTGACCAGGTCGGCGAAGTCCTTCGGGACGAGGAGCGGCGCGTAGTCGTTCTTGAGCTGCGTCGAGCCCGTCTGCACGCAGTCCTCTTTGTAGCGGATCGATCCGTCCGGCAGGATGCGGTCGATGTGGTCGTTGTCGTGGCACGAGAGGACGGCCTGCGCGCGCTGATCGCTCGACAGCGCGACGAGGAGCTTGTCCCCCTTCGGCGTGACCGACTTGATCTCGTAGTACGCCGAGCTCTGCGAGCTCGGGTAGCCATGGTGGGCGGGCGCCAGCGTGTTCGCGTCGATCTTGAGGGCGAGCAGGGCGGCGCGCCGGGGGCCGAGCCAGCGCTTGCCGTGATTGGCCACGAAGATCTCGTTGGCCCCGAGCAGCGGCTGATCCACCGCGTCGCAGAGGGCCTTGGCCTGGAGCAAGACGCCCATCACCGGGTCCTCCCAGAGGTCCTCGCCGTCCTTGATGTTGCGGAGCTTCCGGGCCTTGATCCGGCTCTCCACCTCGCCCTTGAGCGCGTCACCGCAGCCCTTCGGGTCGCCCGGGCCCATCGCCTTGTCGATGGCAGTGAAGGCCAGCAAAAAGAGCGCCTTGTTGGGGGTGAAGGTCTTGGAGAACCACTCGGTGTAGGCGGCCTCGGCCTTCGCCGTCTCCGCAGCGTCGAGCTTGCTCATCGTCTGCTGCACGTCGAGGCGCAGCGCGAGGAGCTGCTGGACGGCCATGGAGCGGACGACCGCGGAGGGCTCGCGCGCGGCGATCTGCTCCTTTGCCTTGTCCCAGTCGATGCGCTTCATGTCGGCGGCGGCGAACACGCCCGCTTGCCCGGCGCACACGGCGGCGGCGCGATCGAGATCCTCGAGCTTGCCGAGCCCGTCGAGGATGTCGAGGTGGTCGAGCGCGGTGAGGGCGGTGCGCGGCGGCGCAGGGGGGTGGTCGTGGTCGCAGCGGAGCAGGGCCGCGACGGTGGGATCTTGCGAGCGGGGCGGGGATGCGGGGGTGTCAGCGGCGGCGGGATCGTCCACAACGCGGTTGGCTTGGCTCTGCGGGCCCACGCCCGGCGCGCCGGGAGAGCCGGCTCCACGCAGATACTCACCGAGGGTCATCCCCCGACAGCCAAACATGGACAACGCGAGGGAGAGACCGAGGACCGTGTATTTCGCCATGGGGACTTCCTTCGCGGCGGATGCTACCAGCGCCCAGGACGAACCGAGCATCCTCCCGGTTTTTTCCTCGCCTGAGGACGCGTCCTTTCGCACCATGGAGAGGCCGATGATCAAGCCTCGACCCTCGCGCGCGCCGTCCCTGCTGAATACGCTCCTGCTCGGGCTCGCGCTGTTCGTGCTCGGCTGCGCCGGCACCTCGCGCACGCAGCTCCTCGAAGCGCATGTGAGCAGCCACGTCTACCACCACCCCCAGGCCGACGTGGTCAGCGCCGCCACGAGCATGCTCACCGAGATGGGCTTCCGCGTCTTCCCCTTCGATGGGAGCGTGCTGCGCACCAACTGGCACGGCCTGCTCGACGACGAGGAGTTCGCCACGGCCTACGATCGCTACGTGATCCAGATCAAGCACCTGAGCCCGCAGCACTGCCGGGTGCAAGCCGTCAAGCTCAGCTACGCCAGCGTGGGCATGGAGACCTACCACCCCCAGTCGCAGTACAAGCCGGATGGCAACCGGAACGTCAACAACGTCACCAACGGCAAGGGCGTCGTGGGCCTGCCCATGGGCAAGCCGAGCTACACGCGCGATTTCGACTTCGAGTGGCGCCTGCTCCGCCGCGTCGAGCCCGAGCGGGCCCGCCTGCTCGAAGGCACCGTGGACAGCGAGGCGAAGCGCGCCGGGCGCTGAGCGCGAGGCCAGGGAAGAGGCCCCTTGGCGCCCCGGCGCGGCCCATGGAACATGCGCGCGCTTGAACGAGACGCCGATCCCCAGCACCCGATCGCGCGTGGCGCTGCACGCGGGCGCCGCGGAGGCCGAGGCCTTCGTGGTGAGCCTCGCCGAGGCCCTGCACAGCCACGGCGCATCGGCGCACCGCCTCGAGGCGATGCTGACCCTGGTGGCCCGGCGGCTCGATCTCTCCGCGCGCTTCTACTCCACGCCGACCGCGGTGCTCGTCTCCTTCGGCCCGATCGGCGAGGCGCGCACCTGCCTCGTGCGCGTCGAGCCGGGCGCGATCGATCTCGCCAAGCTCTCCGCGCTCTACGACGCCGTGGTCGAGGTGATCCACGGCGACCTGACCGTGGAGCAAGGGCGCGCGAAGGTCGCCGCGATCGTGGGCGCCCGCCGGCCCTTCAGCAGCGCGCTCACCGTGCTCGCGGCGGGGCTCGCCTCGACCTCGGCGGCGGTCATCTTCGGCGGCGGCCCGCGCGAGATCGCGGCCTCGTTCATGGTGGGCATCGTCGTCGGCGCCGCGGCGCTGCTGACCGGCCGCTTCACCCGCGGCGTGTCGGCGGCCGAGCCGCTCGGCGGCCTGCTCGCCGCGATCCTCGCCGAGCTGCTCGCCGTGCACGCCGGCCCGCTCTCGACGGTGATCGTGATCCTGGCCGGCGTGATCATCCTGCTGCCCGGCCTCGGCATCACCACGGCGCTCACCGAGCTCGCCACCCGCCACCTCGCCGCCGGCACCGCGCGCTTCGCCGGCGCCGCCGTGCAGCTCCTCGGCCTCGCCTTCGGGGTGGGCCTCGGCGCCCGCGTGACGGCGCTGCTCCCACCCGCGCCGGCCGCGCCCTACCCGAGCACCTGGCCGCTGCCGGCGCTCGCCCTCGCGGTGCTCGGCTCCGCGCTGTCCTCGGCGGTGCTGTTCCGCGCGAGGCCGCGCGATCTCGGCTGGATCGGCGCCGGTTCGGCCGTGGCGTTCCTGGGCTCGCGCGCCGGCGCCGAGCTGCTCGGCCCCGAGCTCGGCGCCTTCGTGGGCGCGCTGCTCGTGGGGCTGTCGGCCAACCTGTTCGCCCGCGCGCTCGATCGACCGACAGCCATCGTCCAGGTGCCGGGGCTCGTCGTGCTCGTGCCGGGGAGCATCGGTTTCCGCAGCCTGGTGTCCATGCTGGACAACGACGTGGTCTCCGGTGTCACAGCGGCGTTCAAGATGGTGCTGGTGGCGACTGCGCTGGTGACAGGGATCTTGCTGGCAACCATCTTGCTGCCGCCGAAGCGGGCGCTCTGATCAGGCCGCCGCTCCCTTTCTTGCCTTCCGGCGCTTGCTGATCGCACCCTGGCCCTTGCTGATCGCCCATCGGTGCTGATCCTCCGCCTCCAGCCCCCGTCTTCTGCCCGAAGCGCCGCGTCCATCTTCCCCCCGCGTTGCGCCCATCTCCTCCGGTGCCTCGTCGATTTTCTCAGGCGTCGCGTCTATCTCTCCGGGCACCTCGTCGTTCGCGGCGAGCGGCTCGTCCCTCGCCCCAGTCGCCCGGCGCTCTTGTGCAGCATTCTGTGGCTTTCCTGACGCGACAGAGCGGGTGCGCGCCGCTCTCGAGCGCCGCGAGCCATGCATCGCCGTCCTCGTCGCCGTACAAGGCGCGCCCCTCTTCGTAGGCGGCTCCGATCGCGACCTCCAGCGCCAGCATCTCGGGCGTCGGATCCGCGAAGTGCTCACGCGCGCTGGCAGTGACCGCGGAGCGGGGCTCGGGCGTCGGATCGTCGGCGACAGCGGTGGCAGAGGAGCGACTCATGGTGGGGATGGTACCACACCGGGCGAGGGGCTCTTCTCGCCTGCCGGCGCCGGGATGCTACGCTCGGCGCCGATGCGCCCGGACACCGTGAACCGCGTTCGCCCCGTCCTTCGCTGGGTGCTCACCGCCGCCATGGTCGCGATCGGCGTCGCCCACTTCGCGATCCCCGCGCCCTTCGAGGCGATGATGCCCTCGCTCCTCCCGGCCCCGCATGCCCTCGTCCTCGTGAGCGGCTTCTTCGAGATCCTGGGCGGCCTCGGCCTCGCATGGTCGCGCACCCGGCGCCTCGCCTCGTATGGCCTGATCGCGCTCTACGTCGCCGTCTTCCCGGCCAACATCAACATGGCGGTCAACCACATCCAGATCGGCGCCTCGCCCCTCCCGCCTGCGCTCCTCTGGGGTCGCCTCCCTTTCCAGATCCTCTTCATCGCCTGGGCCTACTGGGTCGGCCGCCCCGACGAATCACCCGCGCCGCTGCCCCGCCGTTGAAGCGCGCCCCGGCCGGTGCCACAAGGGCCGCATGGATCTTCGCTCCCTCGGTGTCCTCGCCGCGTTCACGCTCGCGCTCCTCCCGGCCTGCTCGGCCGATCATCCCGCGCCCGCCAACGCATCCTCGGCCGGCGCCGCCGCAGCGCCCGCGGGCCTGCCCGATCACGACCCCGCGCTCGCCCACAAGCTCGCCGCCGAGGGCGCGCTCGTCCTCGACGTCCGCACGCCCGAAGAGTTCTCCGGCAAGCGCGTCGAGGGCGCCGTCAACATCCCCGTCGACGAGGTCGAGGGCAAGATGAGCGAGATCGACAAGCTCACGGGCGGCGACAAGGACAAGCCGATCGTCGTCTACTGCGCGGCCGGCGGTCGCGCCGCCTCGGCCAAGCGCATGCTCGTCAAGGCCGGCCACACCAAGGTCACCAACCTGGGCGGCGTCGCCGACTGGGATCGCAAGTAACCTCGCGCGTTTCGCTGCGCGATCAGCCGGCGCTCCAGCCGAGCTTCTCCACCAGATCTTGATGGCGCCCGATCCACAGGGCGATCCGCTCCCGCGTCGTCCGGTAGGCATATTCGAGGATGGCGCGGCGCGCGTCCGGGTTCACCGGGTTGTGCAGGAAGAGGAGCACGTCGGTCGGCTCCGGCTCCAGCACGAGCACGCCCATCTTCCCGGATGTCTTCACGCGCGCCACGTCTTGCCGCAGGCGCGCGTGGGCGCCCACGCGCATCGACTGGTTGAACACCCAGAGCAGGCCCTTGTCGCGCACGCTCTCCTGCGCGCCGTGGCCGGTGGGCACGGCGCGGTGCTCGGTCGACACCGGCACGAGCGGGTTCACCACGATCGCCATCGCCGCGCCCTCGGCCTCCGCGATGTCGAGGTGGGCCACGTTGCCGAGACCGCCGTCGAGGTAGTGGCGATCGCCGATCCGCACCGGCGAGAAGAAGAGCGGCATCGCCATCGAGGCCGAGCATGCGAGCGACACGGGCACGTCCTCGAAACCGGCGCTCCCGAACATCACCCGCTCACCCGAGTCGAGGTCGTTCGCGGCGATCCGCAATTTGCGGGGCAACGAGGCGAAGCTGTTGGAGATGCCCCGGCGAAGGAACACCTCGGCGAGGAAGCGCTCGTAGTGATCGAGGCGGAAGAGGCCCGCGGGGAGCGAGTCGTTCAGCCGATCGATCTGCTCCTGCAGGACGAGGTGCGGGGGCGCGTTGCTCGTCGGGTCGCGCTTGCTGAGCAGGCGGCCGAGGGCGTGGCGCGCGGCCACGAGGCCGGTGGAGATCGCCCGCCGCCACTCGTCGAGGTCCATCCGGAGGATGTGGCCCCGCTCCAGCGGGAAGAAGTTGTCGGCCGGATCGAGCAGCGCGCGGTAGAGCCGATCGACCGCGATCCCGCCCGCGAGCGCGGCGGCCACCGAGGCGCCGCTCGAGCTGCCGAGGTAGAGCGAGAAGCTCTGTCCGTGGGCGCCCTTCACCCCGTCTTCCAGCGCGGCCAGCGCGCCGATCTGGTAGAGCGCGCCGGTGATGCCTCCGCCGGGCAGGCAGAGCGCGACGCGGGGCGCGGCGGGATCGAGGGGCGGCGGGGGAGGCATGGAGGCGCTCATCGCTGATCGAGCTCCTTGGCGCGGCGCGCGGAGGCGCTCCGGCCGGTGACGAGGACGAGGGCGAGCAGGGCGGCGGTGGCGGCGACGCCGGCGGCGACCATCCAGCGCGGCAAGGGCGCGAGCGGATCGGCCTCGGCGAGGCTCGGGGTGAGCGAGACGTAGAGCGTGACCCCGTTGAACGCCGCGTGGAACAGGAGCGAGGGCAGGAGCGATCCGCTCGTCTGGCGGAGCAGGCCCATGCAGAGGCCGAGCATCCAGTAGGGGATGAAGAAGTGCCAGGAGAGGTGCACCGACGCGAAGAGCAGGCCCGTGAAGAGGATCGCCAGGCTGGGCATCGCGGCGTGGGCGCGCTCCAGGGGCTTGAAGATCACGCCCCGGAAGAAGATCTCTTCGAGCAGGGGGCCGAGGAGCACGACGATGGTCGCGAGGAGCACCTTGTGGAACAACGTGTCCTGCCCGATCCCGTCGAGCAGATCGCTCGGTGATTCGAGCGGGTGCGCGCGGACGACGGCGCGGGCGATCGCCTCGGCGGGGATCTGCGCGACCGCGCCGAGCGCGAGGGCCAGCGGGTAGAAGGCGGGGTGCGTCCCGCGCACGCCGAGGAAATCGCGGATCTTCGCGTCGGGCGCGTGGACGCGCAGGACGAGGAAGGTGCCGAGCAGGTAGGCCGCGAGCTGGCAGGCGAAGAGCTTGGCGAGGTCTTCGCGGCCGGCGGTGCGCGTGCCGAGCAGCCCTCCTTCGAGCAGGCCCTGGATCAGCACCACGCCGAAGGTCCACCCGAGGGCCAGGTAGACCGGCATGGGGCGGATGTCCTGCGGTGATGGTCTCGGTGTCGGAGAGTCGTCGATCATGAAGCGATCATTTGCCGCGCAGGTGGGGAGGGACGCCGCGCTTGACCAGCGTGTCGTGGGCGAAGCGCTCGAGCGTCTCGGGGTAGTCGAGCGTCGAGTGCAGGCCGCGGCTCTCGTGGCGCGAGGCGGCCGATCCGACGATCAGCTCGGCCACGGTGGCGATGTTGCGCAGCTCGAGCAGGTCGCGGGTCACGAGGTGCTTCCAGTAGTACTCGCGGATCTCCTCCTGCAAGAGGGCGATGCGCCGCGCGGCCCTGCGCAGACGGGCGTCGGAGCGGACGATGCCGACGTAGTTCCACATCGTGCGCCGGAGCTCGTCCCAGTTGTGCGCGACCACGACCTCCTCGTCGCTCGGCACGGCGTTGCCGACCTGCCACGCGGGCACCTCGGGGAAGGCGCTCTGCCTGAGCTCGCCGATCTGCGCCGCGAGGCGGAGCGCCGCGCGGTGGCCGAAGACCATGCCCTCGAGCAGCGAGTTCGAGGCGAGGCGGTTCGCCCCGTGCAGGCCCGTGAACGCGCACTCGCCGATCGCCCAGAGGCCGGGGATCGTGGTGCGCCCGTGGAGATCGGTGCTGATGCCGCCGCACATGTAGTGGGCCGCCGGCACGACCGGGATCGGCTGCGCGGTGATGTCGATCCCGAACTTCAGGCACTCGGCGTGGATCATCGGGAAGTGCTCGCGGATGAAGCTCGCCGGGCGGTGGGTGATGTCGAGGTGCACGTACTCCGAGCCGGTGCGCTTCATCTCGAAGTCGATCGCGCGGGCCACGATGTCGCGCGGCGCGAGGTCCTTGCGCGGGTCGTGCGCGCCCATGAAGGCCGTGCCGTCGAGGCGGCGGAGGATGGCGCCCTCGCCGCGCAGCGCCTCGGTGATGAGGAAGCTCTTCGCCTGCGGGTGGTAGAGGCAGGTCGGGTGGAACTGGTAAAACTCCATGTTCCCGATCTCGGCGCCCGCCCGGTACGCCATCGCCACGCCGTCACCCGTCGCGACGTCGGGGTTGGTCGTGTAGAGGTAGACCTTCCCTGCGCCGCCGGTCGACAGCACCGTCGCCCGCGCGAGGTAGGTCTCGACCCGGTGGTGATGGCCGTCCGAGCCCGGCTCGCCCCCCGCCTCGTCGAGCACGTACGCGCCGGCGCAGAGGTCGGGGCCGCCGAAGCGGGAGAGCATGATCAGATCGATCGCCGTCTGGTGCTCGACGATCCGGATGTTCGGGTGGGCGCTCGCCGCCGCGACGAGGGCGCGCTCGACCTCGGCGCCGGTGGCGTCGGCGGTGTGCACGACCCGCCGGGCCGAGTGGCCCCCCTCGCGCGTCAGGCTGAGCGCGTCACCTTCGCGATCGAATTGCGCGCCGCGGGCGATGAGCTCGCGGACCCGCGCGGGCCCCTCGGTGGCGCAGATCTCGGCCACCACTTCATGGCAGAGGCCCGCGCCCGCGATGAGCGTGTCGCGCGCGTGGGCCTCGGGGGAATCGTCTTGCGCAAAAACTGCGGCGATGCCCCCCTGCGCGTAGCGGGTGTTGGATTCGTCTCGGCTTCGCTTGGTGATGATCGTCACGCTGCCGTGCTCGGCGGCGTCGAGCGCGAAGGTCAGCCCGGCAATGCCGCTGCCGATGACGAGGAAGTCACAGGTCTGGGTCACGGCGTGGAGGGTAGCAGGCTCCTTGACGCACAACGACAACGCTGTCACACCCGCGCCGTACATCCGACATTTTCTCGGATCGATTCGAAGCCCTGAGGAGCCCTTATCGTGAAGATCCTCGTAGCCCTCAAGCGGGTCAGCGACCCGGACAACGCCAACAAGGTCAAGATCCCCGCCTCCGGCGAGAAGATCGAGACCACCGGTCTCGAATGGAAGCCCAACCCCTTCGATGAGTACGCCCTCGAGGCCGCGCTCCGCCTGACGGAGGACGGCAAGGCGCCCAAGGTGCGCGCCGGCGAGGTCGTGGTCGTGACCTTCGGCCCCAAGGAGACGGAGCAGACGCTGCGCGCCGCGCTCGCGACCGGCGCCGACCGCGCCATCCGCGTGGACGCGACCGACGACAAGCTCGACGGCGACCTCGTGGCCCGCGCGCTCAAGACGCTCGTCGAGCGCGAGAAGCCCGACCTCGTGCTGATGGGCAAGCAGGCCGTCGACGGCGACTCGAACCAGGTGGGGCAGATCCTCGCCGAGCTCCTCGACTGGCCGATGGCGACCTTCGCCGCGACCTTGCAGGAAGAGCAGGGCGCGGTCCTCGTCGGCCGCGAGGTCGACGGCGGCGTGTGCACGCTGCGCGTGAAGCTGCCCGCGGTCGTGACCGTCGACCTGCGCATCGTCGCCCCCACCAGCGTCTACTCGCTGAAGACGGCGAAGACCTTCAAGTACAACGACGGCGTGCGCTTCGCCGCGCTGCCCGCGATCATGGCCGCCAAGAAGAAGCCCCTCGCCGAGGTGAAGCTCGCGGACCTCGCCGCCGATCAGACGCTCAAGGTGCAGTACAGCTCGTTCCAGGCGCCCCCGGCGCGCAAGGCGGGCATCAAGGTCAAGGATGTCGCCGAGCTCGTGTCGCGGCTCCGTGACGAGGCGAAGGCCCTGTAGCCACGGAAGGATGAACAAGAGCCATGGCTGACGTTCTGGTAATCGCGGAGCTTGCCGAGGGTAAGCTCAAGAAGACGACGCACTCGGCGGTGACCTTCGCCCGGCAGGCCGCGGCCGCGCTCGGCGGCACCTACTCGATCCTGCTCATCGGCGCGGGCGCTTCCGGCGCCGCCGCCGAGGCCGCCGCGCTCGGCGCCGCCAAGGTCCTCGTGGCCGACGACGCCTCGCTCGCGCACTACGTGGCCGAGCGCTACGCGCCCACCGTGGCCGACATCGGCAAGGGCTTCGCCGTGGTGGTGGGCACCGCCAGCGCCTTCGGCAAAGACCTCTTGCCGCGCGCCGCGGCGCGCCTCGGCGCCGGCTACGCCTCCGACGTGACCGAGCTGATCGGCGCGGGCGGCAAGCTCGGCTACAAGCGCCCGATGTACGCGGGCAACGCCTTCGGTATCTGCTCGATCAACACCGCCGTACAGGTGGTGAGCGTGCGGCAGAGCGCCTTCGCCGCGGCCGAGCCCGCGGGCGGCGCTTCGCCCGTCGAGAGCGTGGCCGTGAGCGCGGCGAGCGGCGCGGCCTCCCGCGTCGAGTTCGTCTCGCTCGATCAGGTCAAGAGCGAGCGCCCCGAGCTGACCGAGGCCAAGGTGGTCGTGGCCGGCGGCCGCGCCCTCAAGGAGAAGTTCAGCGACGTGCTCGACCCGCTCGCCGATCTGCTCGGCGCCGCCCTCGGCGCGAGCCGCGCGGCCTGCGACGCGGGCTACGCCCCGAGCGACCTGCAGGTCGGCCAGACCGGCAAGGTGGTCGCCCCCGCGCTCTACTTCGCCATCGGCATCTCCGGCGCCATCCAGCACCTCGCCGGGATGAAGGGCTCGAAGGTGATCGTCGCCATCAACAAAGACGGCGACGCCCCCATCTTCCAGGTCTCCGACTACGGCCTCGTGGCCGACCTCTTCCAGGCCGTCCCCGAGCTCGTCAAGCAGCTCCGCGCCGCCAAGGCGTGATTCGCAGCTCTCGTCGCCGCAGATCAGCACAACCAACAGTACCGCGACCGGAAGGGAGCGGATCGAGCAGCGGCGCGGCATCGCGTGGCGATGGCGGCGGCCGTCCTACAAACTGGGCAAGACTGGCAACGTCGTAGACAACCAAGTCAGGTGGCCGCACGATCCGCTCCCTGCCGGTCGCGGTACTGTTTCCTCCCGAGAACGGGTGCTAACTGCGATGGGGGGCTCCGGTGCTCACTCGATCGGATACTTGAACGGCGCCGGGTTGGCCGACAGCGCGAGGATCTGCTTCTCCATCTCCTCCTGGCTCGTGAAGCGCAAGGGCTCGTAGCAGCCCACGGGTTGCACGCCGGTCAAGATCACGCAGCGATTGCAGAAGGTGCAGGGCTTCTCCGGCTTGTCTTTCCCCTCCTGGAAGAGCTTGAGCAGGTCGGGGTTGGCGATGAGCGGGCGGGCCATGGTCACGATATCGGCCTTGCCGGAGGAGAGCGTCTCTTCGATGAGGGCCTTGTCCTGGAAGCCGCCGTTCACGAGCACCGGGATCTTCAGCACCTTCTTGAACTCGTGCGAGAACTGGGCGTTCTCACCGTGGCTCGCGCGCCAGCCGATGCCCAGAAAGAGCTTGAGCAAGAAGCCTGGGATGGTGTTGAGCACGGCCGCGCGCAGCCAGGCCTTGCCGCTCAGGTGGCGGACGGCGTTGGCGAAGACGCGGATCTGGTCGAGCGGGTAATCGCCCGGGTTCTCCTTGGGGTTGATGAAGCCGTATCCGCGCGTCACGTGCAAGAAATCGACGCCGAGCGCTTCGAGCTCCTGGGCCCAGGGGATCGTCTCCGCGAGACCGTTGCCGATCACGTAACGCCGGGTGGGGAAGGCGGGGAATCGGATGTTGACGGGCAGGATGTTGTAATCGATCGCGGAGAGGCGCACCCCGACGGGGTACTCGTCGCCCACGGCCTCGCGCACGCGGACCACGATCCGCCGGAGGAACCGGAACCGGTTCTCCGGCGAGCCGCCGTACTCGTCGGTCCGGCGGTTCACCCCGGGGTTCAAGAACTGGTGGATGAGGTAGCCCTTCGACGCGGTGATCTCGATCCCGCTCGCGCCTGCGTCGCGCGCGCGCACCGCCGCCGCCGCGAACTCCTCGACGGAGCGATCGATGTCGTCCGTGGTCATCGCCGAGGCGAAGGATCGGTAGCCGTAGAGGAAGTCGAAGATCGGCGAGGCCGAGCGGCTGTCGGCGGCCTGCGGGAAGAGGCTCCCCTGGGTGTGGTAGCCCGGGTCGCCGAGCTGGACGAAGTAGGCGACCCCGAGCTCCTTGATCTCCTTCAGCGCGGCGCGCATCGCCGGCACGAAGTGGTTCTTCGCGAGCGACGGGTACTCGAGGGGCGCGACCCGCTGCTCGTCGACGGCGATCGTGGCCGAGATGATCCCCGCGACCCCCGCCTCGGCGAAGTGCTTCTCGAAGTTCTTCCAGGCGTTGTTGATGGTCCCGTCGTAGTAGGCGAGCTTGCCACCGGCCGCGGAGCGAAAGACACGGTTCTTGAGCCGTACGCCCTTGATCGCGAAGGGCTCGAACATCTTGAGCGTCTTCTTCTCGGTCTCGCTCGCGGTTCCTTCGGGGGCAGCCATCACCATCCTCCAGCGGGGCCATCGGCCGGGGCCCGCGGCGCCTCTCGGGAGACACCGCGAAGCTCGACCGGAGCAGGTTCGAGCATGACGCGCTGCGCTGCTAGCAAAAAATTGTGCAATCGTGACATCGGGGCGGAGATCCGAGCGTTATCGCTTGTCTGTGATCTCCTACTGGATTGGCAAGGCCTGGCTCAAGGCCTTCGGCTGGCGCGCCGAGGGCGCGCTCCCCGAGAACCCGAAGCTCGTGCTGATCGCCGCGCCGCACACGTCGAACTGGGACTTCCCGTTCATGATGGCGACCGCGTACGTGATGCAGGTCGACATCGCCTGGATGGGCAAGCACACGCTCTTCGAGGGCCCGTTCGGCTGGTTCTTCAAGTGGATGGGCGGCGTGCCCGTCGACCGGCGCTCGCCGCAGAACCTCGTGCAGAGCTTGGCCGAGCGCTTCGCCGCCGCCGACTCGCTCGTGCTCGCCGTGCCGCCCGAGGGCACGCGCGGCAAGGTCGACTACTGGAAGTCGGGCTTCTACCGCATCGCCCTCGCGGCCCAGGTGCCGATCGCGCTCGGCTTCCTCGACTTCGAGCGGAAGGTCTGCGGCGTCGGCCCGCTCGTGATGCCGACCGGCGACGTGAAGGCCGACATGGATCAGATCCGCGCGTTCTACGCGGGCATCCGCGGCAAGCACCCGAAGCTCGAAGGCGTGCCCCGTCTTCGCGACGAGGAAGAGCCCGCGGCCGTCGAGCCCGCCGAGGGCACGGGGCCGCTCAACGGGCACCGGAAAGAGCGCACGGCAGGGTCGCCGGCCCGCGGGTCCTGAAGCCCGCGTGGCGCGGCGACGCGCCGGTGATCGCCTGCCATTGCGTGTCGCTCACTGCGCGCCCTTGCACGTGCCCTTGACGGCCTTCGACGTGTTGTTGTCGACGCGGCACTCGTGCCACACATGGGCCGGCGCCATGTCGTCCACCACCGCATAGACCGTCTTCGACCCGTTCAACAGCTCGGGCGGTGCGTTCGGTAGATCGAGCACCACGTCCTCGGCCTCGGCCGAGTAGAGCACCTTGGTCGTCGCCACGGGCCCCGCGCCGAGCGGCTGGCCCGACCCGGGCGCGCCCAGGTAAAAGCCCACCGGGATGCCGGCGGGCGCGCTCGCCGCGCCGATGTTCCGCACCCGCGCGACGAGCGAGTAGCCCGCCCCGCACACGGGGAAGACGCTCACCACGAGATCGGGCGCCGAGAACTCGCCGAGCGGCTGCACGTTCTGCCGGAAGTTGTTGAGCTTGGGCTGCGTGTAGTTCGGCATCTCCACGGCGGGGATCGTCCCGTCCTCGGCCACGTTGGTCACGTGATAGGCGTGCTGGTTCCACACCCGCCGCGTCCGCACCCAGTTGCCGGCGAGGTCGCCGAAGATGCGCACGCCCGTCGTCTGCGTCCCGTCCTGGCACTTGAAGGGAGCATAGTAGTTGTTCGACACCACCACGATGTCGGCCTGACCGTCGTTGTCGACATCGGCCACGAGGGGGTACTCGAAGAGGGTGCCGTTGGTGTTGCAGGTGGTGAAGAGCTCCGTCCCGTCGGGGCCGTTGTAGATATGGAGGTTCAGCTCGTCGGCGTAGATCACCTCGGCCTTCCCGTCGCCGTTGAAGTCGAACACCGAGCTGCCGGTGAAGGCCGATGAGCAGTCCTGCGTCTGCTTGATCCAGAGGATCGTCTGGTCGTCTGGCACGTTCGGGTCCATCAGCTTCTTGCCGTCGAAGACCGCGTAGCCGATGCCGCCGGCCAGGGCCACGTCCGGGGTCCCGTCGCCGTTGAAGTCGGCGATGGTCGGCGGCCCGCCGCCGCGCAAGTTGCCGTTGCTCCCCGCGAGGCAGAGGCTCGGGCTGAGCATCCCGTTGATGTTCACGTTCTGGCGGATGACCTTGAATCCCCCGGGGGCCTGGGGATCGATGTGCCACACGAGGAGACGATGGACCCCGCTGGCTGCCGCCGGTCCATAGGAGGCGACGATCTCGGGGACACCGTCCTTGTCGAGGTCGCCCACCGCGGGGTAGGCCCGGCTCCAGGTGTCGAGCAGCGCCTCGTTCACGAGACCGCTGTCGGCGAGCAGCGTCCCGTTCGAGCGGTAGACGCGGCCCGCCGTCACCAGGTCGAGCTTGCCGTCGGGCGGGTTGTCGACATCGGAGACGATCACGTTGGCCTTGCTCGGCGGCGAGAACGCCGGGACGACCTCGGCCCCCGTCGCCCCGTCGAGCACGTGCCCCTCGACGATCACCTCCACCTTCCCGTCCTGATCGAGGTCGGCGAGCGAGGGCATGATGCAGTCGGAGGTGCTCGGCTTGCTCAGCCACAGCTCGCTCCCGTCGGCCCGGTGGGCGCGGACCTTGTTGTCGGCGGTGCAGGCGACGATCTCGTTGCCGGGCACGCCGTCGATGTTCCCGGCGGCGATCGAGCGGCCCGGGTTGTCCGGTGAGACGGCGCTCGGCGGCACGGCCCATTTCTCCACCACCGCGCCGTTGACGATGGATATCGCGTGCAGCGTCCCGTTGGTGTTGTAAGCCCCGTTGACGAACGAGAGAAACACGATCTCGGGGATGTCCCGCTCGTCGACCTTTCCATCGCAGTTGTCGTCGTCGAGCTGGATCACGGCCGGGGCCATCATCACGCTGTCCTTCGCCTTCGGGTCCGCCGTGTTGCCCCACGCGTATTTGAGCGCCGGGGTGAGCGGCGAAGGCGGCGGCAGGTACTCGCACTTGGCGAGGCAGGTGATGGCGTCGTCGGGGCCCGGATCCTGGCCCGGCGGGCACTCCGGCGGCTTGGGCAGGCATTTGCCGTCGTGGAGGGTCGCGCCGCCCTGGCACGAGGCGTCGGGCGCGCCGGCGTCGCTCGCGGTCCCGAGCGAATACTCGCAGTACTGGTCGGGCGGGCAATCGGTCGCGTCGACGCAGATCGCGCCCGGCGTCACGCAGATCTGGAACGAGCAGACCTCCGCGTCACCGCAGCATGCCTTGGCGCAGGCTTTCCCGCCCGCGCAGCACATCCCGCCCGCGCAGATCCCGCCGTCCTCGCAGGGCGTCCCGTCCTCGGCGCAGGGCGGGCCGGCCTCCTGCACGAAGAGGCCACCCTCGCCGCCGCTGCCCTTGCCGCCCGCGCCGCCCGTGCCCGCCGTGGTGGTCGTCGTCGCGGTCGCGGTGGTGCTCGTCGAGGTGGGGGCCTCGGTCGTGCTGGAGCAAGCCGCCGCGATGGTGGCCGTACCGAGGAGGGAGAGGCCGATCGCCGTCAAGGAAGGACGTTTCATTCCACCAGTATCACCTCTCCGCGCGCTCGCTGTCGACAGGGGACGCGCGCCGGACGCGCGCATGGTAGGCTTCCCCGCGTGAACCCTCCCCACGGCAACGGTCCCGGCGGCCCTCCCCCTTACGGCTATCCCCCGCAGCAGGGCTATCCGCAGCAGCAGTATCCGCAGCAGGGTTATCCGCAGCAGCAGTATCCTCAGCAGCAAGGCTATCCGCAGCAGCAACAGTATCCCCAGCAGCAAGGCTATCCGCAGCAGCAACAGTATCCCCAGCAGCAAGGCTATCCGCAGCAGCAGCAGCTTCCGCAGCAAGGCTATGGGCCCCAGCCCGGGCCGATGATGCCGCCGCAGCAGGCGCCGATGATGATGCCCATGGGCCCGCAGCCCCGGATGGTGTGGGGGACGCCGCTCGAAGAGGGGGAGCGGGTCATCTACTACAAGCGGGTCTCGCACATGGGGAGCCGCATCTTCCTGTTCATCCTCGGCGTGCCCTTCACCCTCATGTTCGGGCTCGGGCTCTGGATGATCTACATGGCGATCACCGACCGGAAGCAGTCGGTCTACGCGCAGGTCATCACCAACAAGCGGCTGATGGGCATCGACGGCCACGGCACCATCAAGTTCTCCATCCGGTGGAACGAGGTCGCCGGTCTGAACAAGGTCACCCGCAACGGCGTGCCCGCCTCCTTCGGGGTGCGCAACAGGAACGGCGTCAAGTTCATGTTCACCGACGATCTCTACGCGGTGGAGAACGCGATCCAGCGCTTCGTGGACACCCCCCGCCTGCGCGAGGAGGGCCCCGAGGTGCCGTACGACTTCGCCGTCGTCTGACAGGCCACCTCCGGCCCCTCACCGGCAGACGCGATCGAGCCTCTCCTCCAGGTCGCGCGCGTAGACCGGCGGCGGCGTGGTCACGCCGCGCGACCTCGCCACCACGTACGGAAAGGCCGCCCCCGCGCGCATGGGCAGGTGAGGATCGATCGCGTAGAACGGGTCGGCGAGGGCCTCGCCGAGCTCGACGAAGCGGGCGCCCGCGTGCTCGTAGGCGGTGAGCAGCGCGTCGATCGCGTCCGCGTCGGCGGCGCCGATGTGCAGCAGGAGCACCTGCGGCACCTCGCGCTGCGCGAGCGCGCGGGTGAGCGCGCGCATGCGCTCGAGCTCCTCCACGTGCGCGGCCACGAAATCGCGGCGGAGGTCCGCGGCCGCGGCGAGGTCGCCCCGCCCGAGGCAGCGCGCGAACGGCGGATTGAACGCCCAGTCGTCCGCGTCGATCGTGACCTCGGCGATCCGGTAGCCGCGCGCGGCGAGGTGGCCGCGCACGCCGTCGCGCTTCTCGAGCGTGTCGCCCTCGTAGAGGAAGGGATACCGAAAGACCTTCCATGTCGCGCGCTCGGGCGAGAGCTTCGCGAGGATGGCCTCGCCCCGGTCGAGGTCGGCGAGATAGTCCGCGAGGCTCGTCTCGTGCAAGCTCGGATGCGAAAAGGTGTGGTTGCCGAGCGGGTTTCCGGCGTCGATCCAGCGGCGGAGCACGGCCTCGGTCTCGGGCTGCTCTTCCACCTTGGCGCCGTTGACGAAGCCGTAGACGGGCGGCAGGTGGTGCGCGCGGAACGCCGCGATCAGCCGCTCGGCGATGGCCATCCGGTCGAGGCCGGGGGCGGCGGGGCCGTGCGCCGGGAGATCGTCGACGGTGACCGCGATCTCGACGGAGGGGCCCGGCGGGACGGGCGCGCTGCTCGGCGCGGCGGCCGGAGAGGTCGCGGCCGGCGGCGTCGCGCAGGCGGAGGTGAACAAGAGGAGTGAGCCTGCGAGGGCGGGGCTGCGCACCGGGGCATTGTGGCGTTGCCCGGGTGGCCCCGGAAGGTGGAAAAACGAGTGACCAGCCAACGATGGTTGGAAAAATCCGCCCATCGTGCGTCGCAATGGTCGCGATCCCGCCGAGATCTGGCGGCGATCAGCGGCCACGCGCGCCGCCGCGGGGAGCAAGCGACATTTGGTGATCGCGCGCACATCGAATCTCGGCGCGGTGTCGTTGATCACGCTTGAAATCGATGACGAGACGGATAGCTTATGGCTAGGTACCCCGAGACAGATCGGTTGTCCGGGCCCGCGCTCGCTCTTGCTCACGTACGGAGTTGCATGAGGCCATCTCGCAAGGATGCTGAAAAGCCCGACCCCGGATCATCGCCGGCGCCCGGGCAGAGTGGGACCGTGCGCACCGCCCGCCCCCCGGCCCCGCGGGTGGTCTTCGAGGGAGACCTCGAGTTCTTGAGCCTGCCCGAGCTGATGCACCATATCTGCGGAGGCACCCGCGATCGGGTGGTGGAGATCTTCGACAACGCAGGTTTGGGCGTGCTCATCGTGCAACAAGGAAAGGTGGTCCGTTGCTCCCTTGGAAGCGCGACGGGGATGAGCGCCTTCTGTCAGCTCGTCAAGCTGCGGAAAGGCCACTTCCGGGTCACCCGTCGCGTCGTCGACGGCCCGCCCGATCCGGCGTTTGCCGGGCTCTCCTGGCAGCGCCTGCTCCTCGAAGCCGCCGCGATCGACGACGAGACCCACCGGCGCCTGGGCGTCGAGCCCAAGATCTCCGTCAAGCAGGGCACCGAGGCGCCCGCCCCTCCCCCCTCCCGCGCGCGCGAGGCGCTCCCCAGCAACGACTTCAGCGATCTCTTCGCCCCGCCCCCGCCGCCGGCCCTCCCCTTCGACGAGGACGAGACGCCCACCCCCGTATTCCGGCCGAAGGAGAAGCCCCTCGCGCGCCTCCTCGACGACGCCACCGAGGCCTTCCTCCTCCACGACTACGCCCTCGCCCTCCACCTCTACGAGCGCTGCCTCGCCCTCGACCCGGGCAACGCCGCGATCAAGCGCAACGTCGAGCGCGTCCGCTGGTGGCTCGGGAAGGGCCGTTGACGCGGGCGACCCGGTGACCTCGCCGGGCCTCGATCCCGAGCTGGTTCATCTCGGCGCGCGTCCGGCCTATCCTCGCCGCCGATGGCCGGCGCGATCCTCTTCAACGGCAACGCGGAGACCGAAGATCACCTGATCCGGGCCGCGGCCCCGCTCCTCCTCGGCTCCCGCCACGAAGACCCCGAGGTCGCCGCGTCGAGGCGCGTGCTCCTCGTCACCGCCGGCTGGGCGAAGAACGAGCACGACGAGGGGCACGTCAAGCGCAGCCTGAACGCGATCGGCCTCTCGTCCCGCTACGAGGGAGGCTTCGATCGCGCCCTCGGCAACCTCTCGCTCTACCGGGAGATCGAGCAGCTCTTCGAGGCCGCGCCCCGCCTCGCCGGGACGTGGAAGGAGCTGCGCCGCGCCGCGGACCTCGCCCGGCGCTTCTACCTCGAGCACAACGCGCACCTGATCGACCTCTTCCGCCGCACCCTGCGCGAGGCCAAATCGATCGATCCGAGCCTGACCGTGCCCCGCCTCGCCGGCGACGAGGACCACGCCGGCGAGGGCTTCCCGCTCGCCCGCTACGCGCTCGCCCGCGAGCTCGGCCAGGCCTTCCGCACGCTGGAGGACAACGACGATCACCTGGTCGACCTGCTCCGCGAGATCGAGCAGCGCGCCTTCGACGACTCGGGGATGACCTACGATCCACGGTGGCGCGCCGCGCGCGAGCGGCTCGAGGCGCGCATCCTCTCCGCCAACGCGATCATCCTCTTCGGCGGGCGGCTCGATCTGTTGCTCGACGGGCTGCGCTTCTTCCGCCTGCGCGAGCCGATGGGCGAGGCGCTCCGGCGCGGGACGGTGTTCGTCTCCATGTCGGCCGGCGCGATGGTGTTCTGCGAGCGGGTGATCGTCTACGACGACCTCGCCGAGGCGCGCCGCGACTTCCAGCTCTACGATCGAGGCCTGTCGCTCGTGCGCGATCTCCAGCTCTTCCCCCACTGCATGGAGCGCATCCAGACCGACGATCCCGACAACCTCGCCTACCTCGCGAGGCGCTTCCGCCACCACGTCTGCGTGGGGCTCAACCAGCGCTCGTTCCTGCTCTGGGAGATGAAGCCCCGGAAGGCGACGAGCCTCGGGACCGAGGACGGGGTGTACGTGTTCGATCCCGAGGGGAAGAAGGTCTGTTATCGGGCAGGCGAGCGGATCGATGGTTGAGCGATCGGTGAGCCGGGCGTCCGAGGCGCACGCGCCATCGCGCCACGAGAGACGCGCGCGCGCCTCGTCATGGCCCCTCTTCCCGATCGACGATACACTGCCGCTTCCATGAGCGCCGCGGACGAACCCCTCTTCCTCGCCGTGGAGGAGCTCAACCGCCGCATGGCGCGGAGCCACCGGCGGATGACCCTCGCCACGACGGTCATCTCGATCGTGACCGGCATCGCCGCGGTGGCTCGCCTCCTCCTCGCCGCCGGCGTGGAGGGCACAGGCCCGCACCTGCTCGCCGCCACGCTGCTGTTCACCACGCTCGCGACGTTCGCCGCCGGCGCCGCGCTCGGGCGCATGCTCCTGCGCGGGCGGCGCGACGGGTGGGCGCGCCAGCTCGGAGAGCGCTTCGGCGTGGAGCCCGCCGAGATCGCGAGCTACGCGCTGCCCTTCGGAGGAGCACCCGAGAGTGAGCCCAAGGGCCGCACGTCCCCCACCCGGATCGCGCTCGCGCTGCTGCTCGTGGGCTGCACGATCGCCGTGCTGGTGGCGAGCCCCGAGGGCGCGGTGTTCAACGTGGCCGTGGCCGTGGTGGGGGTGTCCTTCAGCGTGGCCTTCAATCGCTACCTGGGGTGGCGAGCCCCACCGTGAGCGTCACGAATCGAGCCTGTTTGCAGGGTGATTCCCCGGTGTACGACAGCATGATTGTGGAGGCGTTCACAGCGCGAATTCGCGCCGTCTCGCCCTGAGCGGCGCGCTCACTGCCTGCGCGCGCGCCGGGCTGGTCTGACCGTGGGAGGCGCCGACGAGCGGACCACCGCCGCAGCGGAGGAGAGCACCATCGCCCGCCTGAACCACCCGTTGAGCGTGGCCACATCGGTACACGCGAGGATACGCGCGCGGATGGCCTCGCTCACCGCGATGCCTCGCGCCTCGAGCGCGGTCAGGACATCTTCTGCACGGCCCTTGACCTCGCCTCGTGCCTCGCCCAAGGCCTCGCCCTTCGCAAAAATCTCCTGGTACAGAACGCTTTCCATGAGCTTCTCCTCCGAAAGATACACCCGCATCGCCCGGACGGGTACCTGTTCCGCTTCGGCGATGAACCAGAGCACCGTCAGGTAGTCCGCCTTTTCCGCTGTGGTCAGCGCGGGCAACGCCTCGATCGCCTCGTACGTCGCCCTGACCGGCTCCTCCGCCGCTCCGTCGGCGGTGAGCGCGACCAGCGGCCAGAGCGCGGGTGGGCCCTCGGCGAGCAGCTCGCGGTACCCCATGCCGCGGAGGTTGATGCGCTGGTAGACGCACTGGGAGCGCTCGGTCGAGCCAGGGCGGGCGCGGCCGAGGCGCCGGACGCGCTCTTCATGAACGGGCTCGCGGCGCTTGCCGTAGAGGTCCCACACGAGAGAGATGACCTCGATCTTCTCGCGGCGAGCCAGGCGGACCTGCGCCTCGGCGACGTCGATCTCGAGCTCTTCACGGCCCTGGTTGCGACGCTGGAACTCGATGTGGCCGATGGCCGGCTCGCCACCGACGAGGATGCGGTACGTGCCATCGACGCCGCGACCGCGGGAGGGAAGGTCGGTGGGGACCGGCTCGAGGAGGTCGATGGCCGGGTCCCCGAGGCCGAATCGAAAGAAGTCGAGCGGATCGCGATGGAGGAGGAATTTGAGGGATTGGTCGAACGATTCCATGGCATGGCTCCGCGTCCTCGTTGGTGGGCCACGCACGATGGGGTCGAGTCGAGCGCTGTCAAGGTGGGTGGGATCGATCTTCTTGCGCGGCTCAGCGAGAATCAGCGTCGCGCGCGAGGCCTCGCTCGCCGGCGTCGATCAAGGCGAGCAGCACGCGCTCCTCGCTCGCGAGGCGGCGTCGCAGCTCATGGCGGGAGAACATCCGCTCGCTCGGGCGCCTGGCCGCGTCCTCGCCGAGCGCGATCGCGTCGAGGGCATGCTCGCGCAGGAACGAGAGCCACGCGCGGACGGCCGCGGCGTCGCTGAAATCGATCGGCGGGTAAGAAGGATCGGAGGATGGATAGGGGCGCTTGGCGCCGCTCGGGCGCTCGGTTACATTGCTCATAGCTCATGACCTCGGTAATGCGTGGTGATGGGTCAGGGATCCGGCTGCGTCGTGAGCGCTCCGGGTCCCGTCTCATTTCTCATTTCGCGTCTCGGCTTGCGGGCCGGTGACACCTCCTTCTTCGTATCGCTCGCCGCCACGCCGGACGACCAGCTCGCGAGCCATCCTATCGAAGAAGCCTGACAAAGTGCAACACAAAAAATCAGGTCAGAGGCGATGTTTCGCCACCGCGGTCGCCAGCCTCTTCAGCGAGTCCGGTGACAGCGTGTGCCTGCCTCTCTTGAACTTGCTCAAGCTGCCGTCGTCGATGCCCGAATCGCGCGCGATCTCCGCCTGGAGCGTGCCGCCCTCGATCGCCTGGAGAAGCATCGCGCGCACCTCGTCGGCCGACGGCTCCTTCCGGGCCCCGAGCACCGTGCTCGACGCATCGTCCAGCAGGCCCCTGGCCCGGGCCTCGCGGCGGATGAGCGTGCGCACGAAGCTCGCGGCGGTCACCTCGACGGCCTCGTCGACCAGCTCCTCGGCGCGGAGCAGGACGAGCTTGTCGAGCAGCGCGCGGTCCGCCGTGCTGAGCCGGAGGGTGAGGGTTTCGGTGGCCGGACCGCTTCGATCCTTGGGAGGTCGTCCCATGCTCCTCGCGTCCTACCATGCGCCCGTCCCGGCGCGGAGCTTCCCGTTCTCGGAGACGCTGGCAGCCCCGCCGCGCGCCCCGACCGTCCGATCGCCGTCGCCGACCGTGGCGGATAGTATACGCGTCGAGTATCATACTTCTCGCGTATGCCGAACCAGGCCCCGGCCGCTCATGGCCTCGCCGCTACGCCGGCCCGTCCCCGATCCCCGGCACCAGCATCGCCGTCATCCGCGCAGGATTCTTGATCTCCCGCTGGCTCATCCACGCGTCGGCCCCGGCTATGTAGGCCCCTCCGGGCCCGCCGCCCATCAGCTCTCCCATCCGCCTCCGCGCGGCCGCCGCGAACAGGCCCATATCGGCCGCTTCGAGCAGCCCGGCGGCCTTTTCGAGGAGCGCTATCGAAGCGTCTCTCTCTCCCCGCGCGGCGGCGATCCCCGCGCGGAGCAGCATCCCGAGGGGCGTCGCATAGGCCATCTTCTCACCCTCGATGGCTTTCGCGTCCTTCTCTGCCTCGATGAGGAGCTTTTGCCGGTCCGGGCTCGTCAACGCCGCGCCGAGCGCCGCTCGCCCGCGCACGTGCAGGGCCTCGATGTGGATGAGCTGGCAGCGGAGCAGGAGTGATTTCTGGAGCGCCGGCCACTCGCGCTTCACCCGCGCGTGGGCCTCGTCGGCGCGGCCCGCGTAGAGGTCGACCTGGGCATTGCCCAGCATCGCCCAGTAATGGGCGAGGAAGAAGCCCTGATCGGTCCATTGCGACATGGACTCTGCGGCCTCGCGCTTCGCGCCCTCCGGGTCGTCGCGGGCCACCCAGGACAGGAGCGGAAAGCCGGTGCTGGCGTTGGTCACGCCGAAGAGATCGCCGCGCTCGCGGGCCTGGCGCAGGCCCTGCTCCACCCGGCGCGACTGCTCGCCCATCTCGCCCATCCAGAAGAGCGAGAGCGTCGCGTAGAGGTGCACGGTGGCGCGCTCCCACCAGGCGCCGGTGCAGCGGTTGAAGTAGCCCTCGGCGCGCACGCAGTGCTCGTGGCAGCGCTTCCATTTGCCCTCGAGGTAGCCGGTCATCCCGCGGGCGAGCTCCAGCCAGCCCTGGGTGTAGGGCTGCTGCACCTTCTGCACGCAGGCCTCGGCGGCGGCGAGCAGCATGGCGGTGCGCTCGTGACCCGGCCCGCCCTCGGTCGCGGCCGAGCATGCCTCGGCGGCGAAGGCGCACGCCAGGCGGTAGGGCTCGCCGGCCTTGAGGGCGAGGAGCAGCGCGCGGAGCTGGAAATCCGAGCCGCGGATGATGTCGACCATGCCGAGCACCGGGGCGACGGACCAGCAGATGTCGATTTTGCGGAGGTCCTCCGGGGAGACCTGGCTCACGTCGCGCTCGTCGAAGCGCAGGCCGCGCAGGCGCACCTGGGCGGTGCGGAACAGGAGCGACGCGAGCGCGCGCTGCGGCGATTTCGGCACCTCCAGGCCCACGGCGGCGAGCACCACGCGGAAGAGCTCGAGGCCCTCGGTGACATGGCCGCTCCGCAGGAGCTCCTCGGCGGCGCGGCGGCGCAGGAGCAGCGCGCCCTCCGGCGTCGAGAGCTGGGCGGCCTGCTGGTAGGCCCTGGCCGACTCGACGCCGCGGCCCGCGCTGGCGAGCGCGTCGGCGAGCTTCGTGTACACGGAGGGATCCGCGGCGCCCTCGGGCGGGCGCAGGTCGATCGCCTGCTGGTAGAGGCGGGCGGCGCGATCGAAGGCCAGCGCGTTGGTGGCCTCCTCGGCGGCATGCATCGCATGCTCGGCGGCGCGCGCCGGATCGCCCGCGCCGCGCCAGTGGATGGAGAGCACCTCGGGGTCGGTCTCGGGGAACGCTTCCAGGGTGAGGGCCAGGCGCCGATGCCAGCCGACGCGCGACTCCTGCGGCAGGTTGAGCAGCACCGCCTCGCGCACCCGGTCGTGGTAGGTCTCCACCGTGTCGGTGCGCCGCACGCCGCCGGTGCGCACGAGGTTCTGGGCGCGGAGCGTGGCGGCGTCGCGGCTGAGCTCGCCGAGCTCGACGCGGATCGCCTGCGCCGCCGTCTCCTGCGTCACCGGCGCGCCGGCCACCGCCACCAGCTCGAGCAGGCTGCGCGGCCCGAGGGGCAGGCGCTTGATGCGCGACCAGAGCGCGTCTTCGAGGCGGACCGAGCCCGTCTCCGGGCCGATGATGAGCTTGCGCCGCACGAGCTCGTCGATGAAGAGCGGGTGCCCGCCGGCCTCGTCGGCCAGGCCCGAAATGCTCACGTCCTCGGGCGAGCCGGCGTCCTTGAGGAGGGCCGAGACCAGGGCGCGCGCGTCGTCCTGCGGCAGGCTCTGGAGGGGGAGCATCCGTACCTCGCTGGCAAACAACGTGGCGATCTGTTCCACGCTGTGGAGGTTCGTCTCCCCGCGTCCCGCGCGGCTCGCCTCGGTGGTGAGCGCCGCGCGCACCGTGGTGAGGAGCAGGAGCCTCGGCTGGCCGGGCGGCCGCGTGATCTCCGCGAGCAAGGCCAGGCTGTCGGCGTCCGCCCACTGGAGGTCGTCGATCACCAGCACGAGCGGGTGCTGCTCGGCGAGCTTGGTGAAGAGGTCGCGCAGCGCGAAGAAGAGCCGGGCGCGGAGCACCTGCGGGTCGAGCGAGCCGGGCAAGGGCCGGGGCGCGCTCGCGATCGCCTCGATCTTGCGCATCACCGGGAAGACCTGGCCGAGCAGGCCCTTCTGGCGCGGGAGGATGGCCGCGAGCGTCGCCTCGTCGAGCGTCGTCAGGTGGCGGCTCATCGCGTCGATGATCCCGTCGACCGCCTTGTAAGGCACCGACTCGCGCTCGTAGCAGCGCCCGGAGAAGACGACGGTGCTCGGGTGCCCCTCGGCGATCGTCTCGGCGAAGCGGCGGGTGAGCGCGCTCTTGCCCACGCCGGACTCGCCGTGCACGACCACGGTGAGCCCCGGGCCGACCCGCGCGCGCTCGAACGCCTGGAGCAGCACCGAGAGCTCGCTCCTCCGGCCGACGAAGTGGCGCTCGTGGCTCCAGAAATCGGGGTCGTCGCGCGGCGCCTCGACGCCGAGGCGGCGGAGGATCTCCGCGTCGGTGGGCCGGGCGGCCGGATCGATCCGGAGCAGGTCCACGCAGAGCGCGTCGAGGTCGGGCGGGACGTCGTGGAAGGTGCTCGGCGGCGGGGGCTCGAAGGTCTGCTTGATGACGAGCACCTCGCGCGCGGTGCCCGGCACCGGCATTCGCCCGGTGAGCGCCTGGTAGAGCAGCACGCCGACGCTGTACCAGTCGGCCGCGGCCTCGACCGGCTTGAGGCTCGCCTGCTCGGGCGCCATGTACGAGTACGTGCCGACGAGGTGCGCCTCGGGCGCGCGGTTGTCGAGGTCGGCGACGAGGCCGAAGTCGAGGATGACGACGCGCCCCTCGGGCGTGACGAGGATGTTCGAGGGCTTGATGTCGCGGTGGACCTTGTGCGCGCGGTGGAGCGCCGCGAGGCCGAGGGCGAGCTGGCGGAGCGCGCTGCGGAGCTTGAGCTCGTCGGCCCCGGAGGCGAGCGGGACCGCGCGCACCGGCACGGGCGCATGCCCTTGCCCCGGCGGGAGATCGACGGTGGAGCGATCGTCCGACTCGGGCGAGAGGACGACGGGCACCTGATCGGGTGACCTCCGCACGTAGTCGAGGAAGTGGACGCCCCGCACCATCTCCATGGTGAAGAAGAGCTGCCCGCCCTCGTCGAAGAGCTCGCGCAGCTCGGCGAGGTTCGGGTGGTTGATGTTCTGGAGCGCGCGAAACTCGCTGTTCTTGAAGCGCCAGATCGCGTCGGGCTTGATGGTGCGCAGCGTCTTGAGCGCGACGGGCGTGTTGGTCTCGCGATCGAGCGCCTCGTAGACGACGCCCATGCCGCCGGCGCCGATGCGGCGGATGATCATGAAGCGCTGGGTTCCGGTGAACTCTTCCGGACCGCGGACGTCGTTCATGGGCGAGCGCTCGGCCGCGATCGCCGGGGGGCGGTGAGGGGTGGCTCGGTGCTTCGCACGTGGGACCGTATTCGTAGCTCCATTTGGATCGCGGTGTCGTCGGCTTCGTGGCGGGCTCGGTGCGGCGCGGTGCTGCTCTTGGTGGCGTCGACGAGGGCTGGGGCCGGTGGCTGCGCGGTCCGCTCCCTTCCGGTCGCGGTGCTGTTCCTGGGGGCGTGGTGGCTTTCTTGTGGCGTGGGTGCTGCGTGGGCTGTGGCCTTCCAGGTGCGGTGCTGTTCCTTGGGGGCGTGGTTGCCACGGGAGCCGTGCGGGGGTCAGCGGGGTTTGGGTTTCTTTTTTCGTTCCAGGTAGAACGTGAGGTTCTTCTGGAGACGGGGGTCGTCGGGGCGGGCGCGGAGGGCCTTGCGCGCGGCGGCTTCGCCCATCTCCATCTCGCCGATCCAGAAGGCCGAGGCGCCCATGATGTCGGCCAGCTTGTAGCGGTAGACGTCGTCGAGGACGAAGAGCTGATCTTGCGCGGGGAAGGGGAGGTCGAGGCCGCGGCGCGCGTAGAGGACGGCGAGGGCATGCTCGCCCACGGCGTTGTGGTGGAGGGCGATCTGGTAGAGCGGCTCGGCCCGGTGGGGGGCGTAGGCGTGGGCGTCGAGGTAAAGGGGGAGCACGTCGTTCCACGGGCGCCCGGCCTGCTCGGAGAGGAGGGCGATCTGGTACTTGGACTCGTAGACCTCCTCCCGCCATCCGCCGAGGGCGATCCTGCGGTGGTAGGCGGCGATGGCCTCGTCGATGTGCCCGAGGCAAGCGTGGGTCTGCGCGAGGTAGAAGGCCGAGCGGGTGTCGGCCGGGCTCTTCTCCAGCTCGGCCTCGAGCAGGACGCGGTCACGCTCCCAGCGGCGGCGGGTGCGCTCGATCGACTGGCCGGCGCGGTCGTGGACGATGAGGACGTCGGGGACGCGGATCGTCGGCGCGACGCGGCTCTCGTGGGTGAGGATCTCGTGGACCACGCCCTTGAAGCGCCACCCGGCGCGGCTCCGGAGGACGCGGGGGCTGTTCCACGTGAAGCCGGCGTCGACGCGCAGGTAGTACGCCTCGTGCTCGGGGCCGCGCTGCTTGCGCTCGCCTTCGAGGAAGCGGCGGAGCGCGTCGCCGTGCTTGAGCAAGTCCTCCGCGTCGAGCCAGAGGATGAACTCGGTGCGCTCGCCGCACGCGTCGAGCCCGGCGTTGCGCGTGGTCGCGAAGTTGACGAAGGGGATGTCGACGATCTCCCCAGGCACGCCGGCCATGGCCTTCTTCACCACGTCGGCGGTGCCGTCGGTCGACCCGGTGTCGGCGATCACCCAGCGATCGATGTGCGGCTTGACGGTGGCGAGGGTGCGCTCGATGGTCGCCGCCTCGTCCTTGAGGATCATCGTCAGGGTGAGCAGGTCGGCGGTGCGCGCGCTCATGGGCCTGACGATTTCCCTATCGTGGATCTGCCCTCGATCCAAGCGCTGCGATCACCGCGCCGCTGCCAGGGCTTCGTCGACGCCCGTGCGTCCCCCGGGCTGGCCCGACCCCTGCGTAACGTGGCATCATGGCCCTCATGACCATCGAGCAGATCATCTCCGCCATCCGTGCCCTGCCGGTTTCGGAGCGGCTCCGCGTGATGGAGCTGGTCGCGCATGACGCTGCGAACGACGTCTCCCGCGGAGCGTCGATCGCAGCCTCGACCGCCGGTGTTGCGTTGATCGAGCGGCGAGGCCTCCTCGTGGCACATGGCGAGGCAGGGACCGTCGTGCCCGAGGAGGCGTTCGACCATCGCGCGGATCGCGAAGCGCGCGCGGACGCTCGACGATAAGCTGCCGGCGAAGGCGGCCAGCTTCATCGTCTTGTTCGGCGCCGGGGCAGTCGCCCTGCGTTGAGCTCCGAGCCTCGCACTAATTGCCACGACAGCCGCGCACATCCTCCCGCTACCCGCGGCCTTTCGGTAGCGGTCCCATCACCGCGAGGAGCGGCACCGCCTCCCAATGCTCTTCGAGAGCTTTGCGCATACGCATCGGCGCGGCACTCAGGACGTGTGACCATGTGTCGCGGCTGCGCTCGATGCCCTCGATGATCTCGCTCTTGGCCCAAGAATACCCAGAGTTCTTCGAGCAAGTGTCTAGGGCTGGCTCATTTAGAAGCCGGAAAAATGTCTCCCCCCCGAGGCGAAGCGCGAGCGTAGGTCCTCCACGCCGCTGCCAACCGAACCGCTCCCACGCAATAGTCGTGACGAGGTCATAGCAGGGGGCGAGCGCCGGGCGCGTCCGCTCCCCCCACAGAAGCCCCCAATTCTTAAGGTGGGCGTCGGTATTGCCGGATGCGATCATAAACCCGATCCGGCGCGCCATCTCACGCCCGTCGTTCTCGCCGCAGGCGTCGTGGACAAGACGCAAGGCGCCTTCGAAACTTACGCGCGGACGCTCGCCGAACTTGTTTCCGGGGCGAAGGTCGAGAGCCTGACAGAGGTCCTCCTGATGAATCTTGCTGCCATCGTCCCGTCGATCGAAGCGCCGAATCGCGAAGGCCGGGGCAAATGAATCGGTCCAGCCGGGAGGTATGCCGTCGAGGTGGTCGAACGGGACCGTGAAATGTTGCGGGACGTCGAAACCCGCCAGCTTTGCCCAGGTCATCGTTGCAGCTTCGACTTCGGCGAGCTCATCATACTCGGAGCCCGCGATCTTAACGATCCATATGCCGTCTCTCCCACGGGCCGCGAGCGTTAGCCGCTCGTTGACCATCGACATGGAGAATTTTAGCTGCATACCAGTCAACGCAGACCAATGATGAGTTTCCTCAGAGACCGCTGTTTCAGGCGTCTCGCCTGGTTCCGCCGACTTAGTTTGGCCGCCTTCGTACGACTGGTCCGTGGCGCGACACTCGACGGCTCCAATGAGGTCATGCCCGAGCACACGCAAAAGCTCGAAGGACTGCCCATCGCGGACCCCGTGAGCGTCGCATAGCCTGGTACGGAGCTTACTCTCCCGCTCGGGCAAGAGATTCTCGAACCAGGCTGGCAAGTCGCTGGCATGCCGCCGCGTGCCAAGCCTCCTGAGGAAGTCCAGTCCGAGCCGAGGCTGTTGTCCTTCACGCTCCCATTCAGCGTCGGGCGTCCAACAGACAAGCCCCTGTCGATTTTGAGTGAGCTCGCCGATGTCACGCCCCGGCAACGAGACGACAAGTCGCTTGTTCCGCCTCACGATTCGTCGTCTCCGAACAGATCATCGGGCGGCGCGTCGTAGTAGGTCTCGACGGGGAGAACGACGGGCGACCCGAGCCCGGCACGTTGCGCGATGAACGCCGAGACGAGCGTCCGGACGCGCGCCGCACGTCGCGTAAGAAAGCTCTCGGCGTCATTTTGTTCGAGTTCGGCGTACCCGGCTTCATCGATCAGGTGGCTCTCGAACGCGTCGCGATGGGTCTCCCAACTCCATTTGCGCAACTCGGTACGCAGGTTCGAGTGCCGCGCGTCGAGCAGGACGCGGTTCGCGGCGGTGCATGCCAGTCTTCGCAGAGGACCGTCGGGGTATTGGTCGATCCGGAAGATTTCGCGCGCAACGCGCTCGCCGCTCGAGAGGAGCGCTCGCCAAGACACAGGGCCGGACGCGTCACAAGGGCCGCGTGAAAGAAGTGCCAAGAGCTCTACGCGGCTCGCCGCGTGCTTCGCGTGGAATGGGTCGAGTGACCACTCCCGCGCACTAGGTTCACCGACTGCCTCGAGCAGTCGCTCCAGAGATCCTGTCCGGTCATTGTCGCGAATCTCACGGACCTGAAATCGCATCGCAGAGACGGCCGCGCGCTGATGAACGCCTGTTGCCACTCCGCGCCAAAGCCATTGAGCCAACGCGCGGCGCGTCGTTTCGCCCGATTCCGGGAAGAGATGGAACCATCTCGCGAGGATCACGAATGCGACGGGATACGGGATGAACGCGTAGGCGGGAATCCCCGCTCCAGGGTTGGCCGCATCCGCAGGTGCCTGAAGAAATTCGACGGTGCGACGAAGTGCCTCCTCGGCATCGTCGGAGCCGACGAGCTTCGCGAGCGCATCGTCGCCAAGGTCGTCAAGGCGTTTCAAGGGGTCGAGGCCGCTCATGGCCAGGAGAGCCTTCAAGATCTCTGTGCGTGGAGGTTCGCCGAACCCGTCGAGGTCGGCTGCCTTTTGGAGGGCCGCGAGGTCACGACTCCTCTGGCGCTCTCCGCTCGCGTAGTCTCCTTCGCCGAGAAGCGCCTGAAAGACCTCATCGGCGCGCATCCGAACACCGGTACTATTCATGCGAGCGAATACCCCGCGAAGGGCATCTACATCGTCTGTCTCCACCAGATATCCAGGAAGTTCATAGTCGAGTAGACGCTGCTGAACCTCCTCGACGCGTGTCTTTTCCGCTTCGGACAGGTCGCACTCAGGAAACCAGCGCCCGAGCCGGCGCAGATCGCCGAGCGTCTTCAAGGGGACGTGACGGCGCGCGTTCTCCACATCCAGAGGTCCGGAGAGGAACGAGTCGTTCGATGGATCGAAACGCACGTTCCACCTCGGGTCTCCGTGTTGGTCGAGGTCGAGCAGCGTGGCGGCCAGTGCCGTCACGCGCTGCTGTCCATCCACGATGAGCCAGCCGTCGAGGTTCTCCGGAACATTGATTGTCGCAGTCCCGATGCGAAGATGTGTGTCGGGACCAAGCCGATGCTTCCAAAACAGAAGCGAACCGATGGGGTAGCCTTTGAGAATGCTGTCGAAGAGCTTCACCACATCGGCGGCTTGCCACCGCAAGGGCCGCTGAAAACTTGGGACGCGGATCGCACCGTCGAGCACCCGTCCTAGGAGCTTCCGAACCGTGAGCGAGAAGGCAGTCGGGGGCTTGGGGAGTGAAACGAACAGGGAGGGGGAAGAGCCGCGCATCTGGGGGTAGCGGCCCGACTGTTCTTCCATGCGGGAACTATGACCGAACGTCGCGCCCGAGGGAAGCACGAACGAAGGGCGGCCTCTGGTAGGCGCCGCCTACAGAGCAGCCGTGCTCGGCCGGGCCATGCCGCGCCGAGGTCATCGGGTGGCCGAGGTTGGCCTATCGCTCCGTCCTTGGCCGGTCCGAGCGAGCGTGCGCGCCGAACATCGCGTTGATATGCGCACGCCGCGGATGGCAGTCGAACCCCTGCAGATCGGGGATATGGCCGCGCGCCCCGGCGGCCATGTCCCTACAGATCCGTTGTTCGCAAGCGGCTCCCAAGAAAATCGACCGACCCTACGCAACGGTCGCGCCTCGGGCGCCGATAAATCCTTGTGGGCCGCCGAAGAGCTCTCAGGTCCCACCCGCGCAAGGACCAAACCATGGCCTTCCTCGAACCTGTTCGCTCCCCCTTCCGACTGCTCCACGACGTTGACCGAGCCAGCGACCGGGGCCCGTCCGGCGCCGTCTGCCCCCTCGATCGCCGACCCGGCCCATGCGTAGCGCGCTTTGGCGGCTCGTCCTGCCTTTTGATGCTCGATCTCTCCGAACCGGTCGAGCTCGGCCCGCTCGTCCTCGGTAAGCACGCCTGCCTTGCTCTTGGCCAAGAGGTCCCGCACACGAGCCTGCGTCCCGGCAGACGGCCGGAGCGCCAACACGGCTTCCACGCTGCCTCCACGCGCGAATAGGTCGCTCATCTCCTCGAAGACAGCCCTCACCGCCCCGCGCGCAGCCTGAGCCCCGCCGGCACCACCACGAGCGCCACTACGAGCCCCACCGTGCTCCCGATCGCGCCCACCTGCCCGAGGTCGCGCAGCCCATCGAAATCGCAGAACCCCAGCGCTCCGAAGCCCGCGGCCGTGGTGAGCGCCGTCGCCGCGATGGACGGCCCCTCGTGGTCCAGTGTGTCACGGTGGACGTCACTGGCTTGCGATTCCCGCGCGTGGTGGAGCAGGAACATCCCCTCATCCACGGTGATCCCGAGCAGCACGGGCAGCACCAGTGCGTCGTACACATGGAGCGGGATCCTGAGCACGCGAATGAGCAGCAGCACCGCGGCCACCTCGGCCGAGACGACCAGCGCGGCCAGGATCACGTCTCCCGCGCGCCGCAGCGAAGCGCCGAGAGCGAGCAGCACGAGCAGGCCGGCCACCACGCCGATCCGCGGCATGTCGTGCACGAGCGCCGCGCGCAGCGACGCATCGAGGCGGCTGTAACCCGTGAGCCGCGCCTCGGGATCAGCCGCGCGGATCGCCTGATCGATCCGCGCGATCGCACCCTCCGCCATGGTCGGTCGCAGGTAGATCGCGACCAGCGTGTCACCCTGATCTTCGGCCAGGTACCGCGACAGCAGGATCGCCGCCGCGCCGTGTTGCAGGTCGTCGAGCCGCGCCTCCGTGTGCGGCGCGTGGCGCATCGAATCGAGGGCCGCGGAGAAGCGCTCGGGGACGAAGCCCACCTCGGCGAGGGCCTTCTCCAGCTCATCGGCGCGCTTCGGCAAATCCAGCGCATCGCGCGCCGCGTAGCGGGCAAGCTGGGTCGCGCGTGACGGGGCGATGGCGGTCAGCGCGTCCACCGACTCGACATCGGCGGTGAGCGCACTGAGCGCTTCTACCAGCGCGTCGGCGCGCTCGCGGGCGCGCTCGTGCTCGCGGTCGGCGACGAGGGCGACCCAGTGGCCACGCTTGCCGCCGAAGGCCTCGAAGATCTCCCGCTGCACGGCGAGCGGGGCCATCTTCTGCGGCCGGATGGCCACGATCGCCTCGGCGAGCGAGGGCGGGCCGAGCACGATCAAGGCCGGGATCGGGGCGAGCGCGATCGCGGCGGCCACGAGGGCGCGGCTCCGCGTGGCGGTGAGCCAGGTGACGGCGCTCGTCCAGCGGGCGCGGAGCGGGGGCGGGGGTGCGCCTCGTTCGAGCAGGGCGCCGATCTCGGGTGTCACGAGGATGATGGCGATCGCGGTCAGCACCTCGCCTGCGCCGCAGAGGATGCCGAGCTGGCGCACGGCGTTGATGTCGGAGAGCGAGAGCGCTGCGAAGGCTGCGCCCGCGGTGATCGCGGCGAGGAGCACGGCGCGGCCTGTCTTCCGGCGCGCGGCGATCGCAGCCTCGGTGGGGCCGAGACCATCGCGACGTGCGTCGAGCAGGGCCGCGTAGACATGCACGCCGGTGTCGACGCCGACGCCGACCACGACGGACATGAAGGCCACGGCGATGGCGGAGAGGCCGCCGGGGAAGAGGGTGGCGAGCCCCGCGGTCCAGGCCGTGCCGAGAATAAGGGGCGGCATCACCGCGACGAGGGCCCGGATCCGCCGGAAGATCAAGGCGAAGACGGCGGATGCGAGGAGCATCGACAGGGTGCCGGAGAGCGTGAGATCGCGCGTCAGCATCCGCTCGGTGGCGGCGGCGATGGCGTGGCCGCCGGTGAGGCCGAGCGTCACCTTCGGGTGATCCTTGCCGATCTCGTCCATCGCGCGCTCGGCGTCGGCCACGAAGCGCTTCGCGTCGGCGCCGCGCAGCGCTTGCCCGCGGGGCGCGACCAGCACGAGGCACATCTTGCCGTCGTCGGTCGCGAAGGCGCCGCTCGGCTGGGTGCGCATCCCCGCGCCGAAGCCGGTGCGCTCGAAGGCGAGCTGGGTGAGGCGGAGCGGATCGGCGGTGACGGTCTCGGCGAGGGCGGAGCTCCCGGGGGCGAGGAGCAAGGCCCGCGTCTCGCGCAGGCGCGCGCGCATCCCCTCGGGGGTGAGCGCGCGGGCGAGGCGCTCCTCTGCGGCGCGATCGGCGTAGCGGAAGGCGAGCATCGGATCGAGGCCGCGGGGCACCTCGGCATGCGCGCTCGCGCGCTCGACGCTCGGCATCTTCGCGAGCGCTTCGGCCAAGGCCTCGGCGACGGCGGCGTTCTCCTCGGGATCTTCGCCGCGGACCATCACGACGCCGAGGTCGCCTCCGCCGAAGCCGCGCACGTAGCGGAGCAGCGCGGCCGACTCGCCTTGCTCGGGGAGGAGGGAGACGACGTTCGGCTCGAGGTGCAGCCCGAGCGCCACGGAGAGCACGGCGCCGAGGGTGACGAGCGCGATCAAGAGGCCCAGGGCGAGGCGGATCCGGCCTGTCCGGGGCTTCCGGGCCGTGGAGGAGGGAGCGGCGCTCAAGGCTCCGAGACCTTGGGGCAAGCCGCTCCCGCGCCGCAAGCGAAAGCACGATGGCCTCGGCGCTTGTGCTCGGCGCCGCGCCCGGAGATCATGGGCGCATGATGGTTCTCTTCGAGGTGATCGTGGCCCCCGGGTCCGATCCCGATACCCTGCTCAGCCCCAACGTCATCAAGGAGACCATGGCCCAGGTGATGACGCCGGAGGACGCGAAGAAGGTCGGCTTCGCGGGCCTGCCGGAGCGGCCGGGCCAGACGGTGCGCTTCATCGCCGTGGCGGCCCGCGACGCACCCTGGATCCACCGCGCGCTGGAGACGAGCGACGCGGTGGGCACGTTCGCGCGCCACGACATCGACTGACGAGATCGACGTCCATCGAGCGCGAGATCGTTCAATCTCGAACGATCTCGTCCTCGGCCGATCAGCGCGTCCAGACCTTGCCGTTGTCGCACTCCACGCGGTCGAGCTGCGCCACGGCGAGCGACGCCGTGCCCGGATCCTTCACCTTGATCGAGAGCTGCGCGGTCGCGCCCGGCTCGACCTTGGCGTCCTTCACGTCGAAGGCGAGGTAGCTCTTCCCGCCCTTGTTCACCTGCGCCGGGCGGCCCCAGGCGTCGTAGCCGTAGGCCACGCCCGCGAGGCGGGTCGCCTTGCAATCGCCGCGGTTCTTCACGACGAGGTGCACGTCCTTGTCGTCGTCGTCGCGCGCGAAGGAGCCTAGGAGCATCACCACCGGGTCCTTCTCGGTGAAGGCCTTCATGGCCTCGCGCATCCGCTTGAGCGGCAAGGGGCCGACGATCTTCGTGCCCGCGGCGGGGCTCGGATCGGCGTCCGCGACGGCGGCCTTCTGGGCCTCGGCCGCGGTCACGGCGTGGACGGGGTTTCCCCAGTCGCGCTCGAGCGCCCACCGTCCGGCGAACCAGCCGGCGGCGAACATCAGGACAGCGGCGACCAGCACGGCGATGATCGTGGATTTCTGCATGGCTCAGAGGAAGGAGGCGGCGACCATGACGGCGATGGTGACGAGGGGAACGGACCAGCGCCAGAGGCGGAAGAGGCGCTCGACCTGGTGCTCGTCGACGATGAGGAAGGTCCACGTCGAGAGCATGTTGAGGAAGAGCGAGAGGTAGGTGCCCATCATCACCTTGTCGGCGCGGGTGAGGTACCCGGTGGCCGGCAGGGTGGAGAGCAGCGCGTAGTGGAAGAGCACCGCGGCGGCGAGCATCGGCGCGCCGGTGTTGCTGCGCACCTCGAGCTCCTCGGCGGGGACCCACATGCCGGTGAGCGCGATGAGCACGATGATGTACGCCGGGACGAAGACGCTGAGCGCCGCCGAGACGCCGAAGCGCTCGAGCCCCACGTCGAGCTTGTAGCGGGAGATCTGGAGGTCGTCGCGATCGAAGCGCGGCGGATACCGGTGCTTGAAGGCCTTGGCGCCCACGTGGGCGATGTCCCAGCCCGGGACGCTGAAGCCCTCGTCGAGCGAGGTGCGGTTCGGATCCGGCTCGAAGACGAGCTGATCGACGCCGGCGTAGAGGTCCTCGATCTCGACGGGGAGGCTCTGCGTGTCGAACGGGAAGTAGTGCAGATCGACGGGGCCGGAGAAGGTGCCGTGGACGCGGTAGAGCTTGAAGGTCGGCGCGTCGGCGAGCATCTGTTGCTCGATCTCCTTGCCGTTGGTGAAGGCCAGGTTGATGTCCGGCATCTCCTTGTCGAGGCTCGTGAGCGAGAGGAAGAACTCCGCCTCGAAGCTGCCCGTCTGGATGTTGTAGTCCCGGACATGGGACATCACCGCGCCCACCTTGACGCGCGCGGGGCCGCCGAAGCGCGGGTGCGCGAAGGGAGACTTGAACGGACCCTCGCGGTGGATCGGCACCTTGCCCGTGCCGATGGCCGCCTTCTCTTCCTCGGAGAGGTCCTTGTCGAAGTCGTCCTCGGTCTGGACGGTGGTGTAGTCGAGCGCGGGCGGGTGCTTGTCGCCCTTGCTGTCGCCCTTTGCGTCGCCCGCGGCGGGCGCGCTCGACGGGGTCGCAGACGGCGCAGCCGAGGGCGCGCTCGACGGCGCAGCCGAAGGCGCTGTTGACGGTGTTGACGTTGGTGACGGAAGAGCCGCGGCTGCCGCCGGCCTGGCGGAGAGCGTCACCGTGGCCGCGGCGCGCGGCGGGGCGGGCGCGCCCTTGGGCTGCGCGAAGGCCATCCCGGCCGTCGGCGGGGCGGTCAGCTTGAGCGTGGCGATCGCCAGGCCCACCGTGACGGCGACGACCAGCGAGAGGATGTGGAGCAACCCGAAGGGGCCGCGGCGGCGAGGCATCGCGCCCACCATAGCCGGAGGCCCGGGGCGAGCACAACGCGCGCGGCGCGGAAGATCGGCCCTCGCGGTCAGCGCCGGGCTTCAGCCCTTGGGCTTCTTGTCCTTCTCGTTCCGGTCCTTGACCGCCTCGCCGACCAGCCGATCGAGGGCTTCTTTGAGCGAGTCGGGCAGCGGCGCGTCCTCGTCGTCGACCGACTCCAGGTCGCGCAGCTCGGCCTCCGTCTTCTGCCGCGCGCGCCGCTCGGCGTCGCGCTTCTTCTCCGCGGCCCGGGCGCGGCTCTTCGCGCTGCGATCGGCGTCGCGGCGGCGGAGGTAGTCGCGGAGCTCGGCGCGGGAAGAAGCCCAGATCGGCAGCAATTCCCAGGCCTTGGAGCCGTCGAGGGGCGGGATGGGCATCAGGTTGAAGATGATCGAGTAGAGGTTCGTGCTCGTGAACACGGCGAGGACGGTGCCGAGGATCGGCGCCGACGGCGGGACGATGAAGCGAAACGGCAGCGCGACGAGGAGCAGCGCCGCTTGGGCCAGCACGCCGCCCCACGCGATCGCGGCCTGCTCGGCGCGGCTCGGGTCGCCCGACCAGGCGCAGTGGCCGCCGAAGCCGTGGACCTGCACCTCGAGCACCTCGTGGCCGAAGTAGCGCACGAGCAAGGCGTGGCCGATCTCGTGGAGGATGATCATCGCTGCGACGGCGAGCCACGCGACCGGGTCGAAGGAGAAGCCCGAGAAGACGAGGACGGCGACGAGGGCGCTCCAGTGGACGCGGATCGGGGCGCCGCGGAACCGGCCGACGGTGAGGGAGCCTTTGTCGAACATGGGAGCGCGTCTCCGGCGTCTCCGCTCAGAACCCGTGCGCCTGGAGGGCTTGCGTCACCTGCGGAGGCCGGTTGACGAAGAAGTCGAGCGTCGACTGATAGGCCTGATTGAAGCCGTTCATGTCGGTCTCCTTGCGCGGATCGGCCTGCACGTAGGGCGTGATCACGTCGTGGATGGCCTGGGCCTTCTGGGCCAGGGCGAAATTCTGGAACAGGGTGTTGACCTGCTTGAGCCGCGCGGCGAAGGCCGCGTTGCACGCCTGATCTTGCACGCACCGCACCGCGAGCAGGCCGCCGACGCCCCACGGATCCTGGCTGCTGCCGAAGGTCTGGTCGATGCCCGTCGGGATCAGCGTCCACTTGCCGGTCGCGGGGTTGTGGTAGATGCGCCAGTTGTTGATGATGCCGAACGCGTAGGCGTCCCAGTGGCTCATCACGCTCTCGACGGCCCACTGGGAGAGGAAGGTGTCGAGCTCGAAGATCGCGGGGACCTGCTGGAAGTACTGCCCCTGCGGGATCGCCTGGAGCTGCTGGACGAAGGTCCGGAGCAGCTCATAGTCCTCGGGCTCGTCCGCCGGGTCCTGCGGGTCGCACATGCTCGGCTCGAACTTGCGCTTGATGCATGCAGAATCGTCGATGCCCGGGAGCACGTTCTGCGGCACGAGGTCGCACCAGTAGGCGCCCTCGTAGAGCATGCCGTGGTTCGAGTCGAACCAGCGGGTGAGGAAGCGCCGGCCGACGCTCTCCACGTTGAGGTAGAGGCCGTAGAGCTGGTTGTTCACGAACACGCGCACGTGGGCCGCGCGGGGGGTGGGCACCTTCATCGCCTGGTAGAGCTGGTAGCCGAGGCGCTCGTGCACGAAGCTGTGGTCCTGCACCATGTTGTTGAAGGTGAGCGTCCCTTGCCCGTAGATCTTGCGGTTGTCGGGGCAGCCGGGCATGTCGGGGTCGTCCCAGTCGAGCGAGATCTTGAGGCCGGGCTTGCCGTTGAAATCGCGCGCCGAGCCGCAGCCGCCCTTGATGTGGATGCCCACGTCCTCGTAGGTCTGCCCCTCGAAGTGCAGCGTGCCCTTGTAGTAGTTGCGCTCGTAGGGCACGCACCCCGGCGGGTACGCCTCCATGTTCATCTTCTGCAGGCTGTCGGCCGGGATATCGAGGTAGAAATCGCGCACGACCGTCGGGTCGAAGAGGGCCGAGCTGCCGTCGTCGGTGCGGAACTTCCGGAGCTCGCTGAAGTCGCCGAAGACGCTGCACGGGCCGTGATCGTCGCGGTAGCGGACGCGCACGCCGTACTCCGTCCACGGCTTGAGGCCCTTGCCGGCGGCGCTCCCCTCGAAGAAGCCGTCGAGCAGGGAGACCTTGGTGAGGAGCGCCGGATCGTTGCCGGAGGTGTGCCAGATCCGCTCGTCCATGGCGCCGTTCTTGATGGTCCAGATCTCGAACTCGCTGCCTCCGTGGACATCGCCCGCGTCGGGGTCGGCGAAGGCGGAGGCCTCGATGGTCATCGTCTCCGGGATGAGGTCGACCCGGCCTGCCACGGGATCGACGATCACCGGCGCGGCCGGCGCGCCGTCGGGGCCGCACACGATCATGCCGCCCGCGCCGCCTGCTCCACCCGCGCCGCCTGCGCCGCCTGCCCCACCCATGCCGCCCGCGCCGGTGGTCGCCGTCGTGGACGTCGTGGACGTCGTGTCACCGCCGGCGCCGGTGGTGGACGTCGTGCTCCCCCCGGAGCCGCCGGATCCGGTCGTGCTCGTCGCGCCGCCGTGACCGCCGCTGCCGGTCGTCGTGCTCGTCGTGCTGCCGCCGCCGCTCCCCGTGGTCGGCTCGCTCGTCTTGCAAGCGGGGAGGGTGAGCAGCAGGCCGAGCAGGGGGAGGACAAAGCGCATTGGGCCAGGTTATCAGACACCCTGGCCCTTCGCCCCGGATTTGCGCCGCGGAGAGCGTCGCTCAGCCGCTGAACGGCGCCGGGTTGGTCATGCCGGTGAGCACGCCCTGGATCGCGATTCGGCCGTTGCCGCCGTTGCCTGCATTGCCGCCGCAGGTGCAGGTGCCGCCCGTTCCGCCCAGGCTGGTCACGGTGCCGCCGGTGAGGTTGACTGTCGGCGCGACGATCCGGATCGCCCCGCCCGCGCCCGCGCCGCCGCCCGACATGCCGCAGCCGCCGCCGCCGCATGCGGTGGAGTTGCCGTTGCCGCCCTGCGCGCCGTTGGCGACCACCGTGCCGGTGACGGCGAGCGAGCCTGCCTTGAGGTAGATGATGCCGCCGCCGTTGCCGCCCTTGCCGGGGTACGAGCCGTCCTCGTCGGAGCCGCCCTCGCCGCCCGCGCCGCCGAAGAACATGTTGACCGTGAGGTTCGGGTTGCCGAGCAGGTTGCCCGCGAGGCTGTCGGCCGGCTTCGGGACCACCGCGCAGTTGCCGCCGGCGTTGTTCACGCCCACCTGCCCCGCGGTCGCGTAGGAGCCGCCCGCGCCCATCCCGCAGTCCTGCCCGCGCGCGCCGCCGCCGCCGCCCATGCCGTTGTTGAGCAGGCTCTTCGCGCCGGCGCCGAGCGACGACTCGCCCGCGAACCCGTCCTCGCAGGTGTAGCGCACGCCGCCCATGGCCACGCAGGAGTGCGCGGTGCCGCGGTAGCCGCGGCCCGCCATGCTCACGACGCCCTCGATGGTCATCGCGCCCGTCGCGTGCAGGGCGAGGATCCCGCCTGTCTGGCCGTTCCACGCGGGCGCGGCGAAGACCATCCCCGCCGGGATGTCGAGGGCCGCGTACTGCTCGACCACCACGGCCTGCGCGTGGTTGCTGGTGTTGGCGGCGCTCGTGTACTTGTGGAGCAAGGCCGCGCTCAGGGTCAGGTCGTTGCCGGCCACGGACGCGACCGTGGCGATCTCCCACGCGCCCGCGCCCGTGCCCTGCGTCTGGTGAATGAGGATCTCCTGCCCCGCGGCGAAGCCGGTGGCGTCGTTGAGGGTGAGCTTGGTCGCGCCGAGCGCGCCGTTCGCCGGGGAGGCGAGCTGGTTGACGTTGCCGGGGCCCTGCACGCACTCGCCGCCCATGCAGCTCTGATCGGGGCTGCACGAGTTGCCGCAGCTCCCGCAGTGGGCCGCGTTCGAGAGGAGATCGACGCAGCCGCTGCCGCAGTCGGCCTGGCCCATCGCGCAGACGCAGGTGAAGTTCTGGCAGTCGGCGTTGGGCCCGCAGGTGTGGCCGCACCCGTTGCAGTTGGCAGGGTCGCTCTGCACGTCAATGCATTTCCCGTTGCACTTGAGGGTGCCGCCCGAGTTGCAGATGCACATCCCATCGAAGCACTGGCCGCAGCCGCTGCCGATCCCGGCGCACTCGGAGGCGCACTCGTGCCCGCACGAGCCGCAGTTGAGCGGGTCGGTGTCGGTGCTCACGCAGAGGTCGCCGCACTTGGTCGACCCGCCCGCGCAGGAGAGCGTGCACGTCCCCATCGAGCAGACCTTGCCGGACATGCAGGTGGTGCCGCAGCCGCCGCAGTTCTGCGGGTCGCTCTTGGTGTCGACGCAGGTGTCGCCGCACTTGGTGGTGCCGCCGCCGCACGACAGGATGCACGCGCTCTCGAAGCAGATCTGCCCCGGCGGGCAGGTCGTGCCGCAGCCGCCGCAGTTGTCGGCGTCCTTGGTGGTGTCGACGCACGCGCTGCCGCACTTGGTGGTGCCTCCCCCGCAGGACACGGAGCAGGTCCCCCCGGCGCACACCTGCCCGTCGGCGCATTCCATCTCGCACGAGCCGCAGTGCTTCGGGTCGTTCTTGGTGTCGACGCAGACATCGCCGCACTGCGCGGTGCCCGGCCCGCAGAGCGCGCCGCCGCTCGTGGTCGACGTGCTGGTGGTCGTGGTGCTGGTGGTGGTCGTGGCGCCGCCGCCGGTGCCGCTCGTGGTGGCGGTGGTGCTGCCGCCGCCCGCGCCGCTCGACCCGCCTCCGCCGCAGCCGGAGGCCGTGAGGACGCCGCCGCCGATCAGGAGGACGAGACCGGCGGAGGTGAAGCGAGCGAGGGTCGAGAGCGAGAAGGAGGTCGAGCGCATCCGGCCGTTATATCGCAACCGCCGGCCGCCCGGGGACGTGGTCAGTCCTCTGCGGGGTGCGGAGCCGCGGGGGTGGGCGCGCGCACGCGGGTGATCTTGGCCTTCGCCGCGAGGTCGGCCGCCGCCTTCTCGCGGTTGCCTTCGAGCCGCTGCCGGAGGAGATCGGCCTCGATCTGGCCGCGCACGGCGGCGAAATCGAGCGACGGCTCCACCTTCTTGTCGACCACCACGACGAGCCAGTAGCGCTCGTTCGGGCCGGCGATCACCGGGCTCACCTGGCCGGGGGCGAGGTCGTACACGGTGGAGCGCCAGGCCTCGGGCACCTTGTAGAAGCCGAGGTAACCCATGTCCCAGGGGGTCACGCCGGGCGGCCGGTTCGGGAGCGTGCTCGCCGCCACGTCGTCGAAGGACTTGCCGCCGTCGATCTGCGCCTTGGCCTCGTCGATGGCGGCCCGCCCTTTGCGGAGGATCTGCTTGATGTGCAGCGAGGTGCGGATCTTCGCCTCGTTCTTGTCGAAGTAGGCCCGCATCTCGTCCTCGGAGGGCGCCGCCTGCTTGTCCACGTGGCGCTCCCAGAACAGCTCGGAGAGCGCCTTGCGGCGGTAGGCGGTGACCTGCGCTTCGAGCTGCGCGAGGCCCTCTTGATACTTCGGGTCGGCGTCGAGGCCGAGCTCCTTGGCCCGCTGCGCGGCGGCCTCCTCGCGGATCACCGTCTCGAGCACGCCATTGAGGTCATTCACCCCCGCAGCGGCCTTCGACTCCTTGTGCCCCTCGGCGCTCTTTGCCCGGAGGCGGACGTCCCGGTCGGTGATGTTGACACCGTTGACGGTGGCGACCACATCCTTGTTGTCCACCGCGACCGGGCTTTTTTGCGGAGGCTCGGCGCTCGCGGCCTGGTTACAGCCGAGGGCGAGGAGGGAGAGCAGAGGGAGCAAGGTGCGGACGGAGAGCATGGCGTTGATCCTGCGCATCAGGGTTGTGAAAGCCAATGGGTTGAGCCCCTCATCGGCCAGGAATTTAACGCAAAGACGCAAAGGCGCCAAGGCGCAAGAAGAGGGAGAAAAGGGCCTTCTTCATTTCTCTTTGCGTCTTTGCGTCTTTGCGCCTTGGCGTTTGAAAAATGGACCACTCAGACCACCGAGCGGCCCCATCGAAGACAGGGCCGCTCGATGGAAGAGCGGCTAGTGGCAAGCCTGGCAGGACTCTTCCTCGTCTCCGGACCACGGGTTGAGCGGCGTCGGATCATAGGTCATGATCTTCATGTGCGCTCGCGCCGCGTCGGAGTCGTGGCAGCCGTAGCAAGGCGCGCGGCCCGCGCCCGTCTTCCACGACCCGCTGGTGGTCGAGGACTCGTGGCAGCTCACGTCGCAGTTGCGGACGTTCATCGGCAGGGTGATGTCCCAGTTGCGCCCCGCGACCGGATCGCCGTTCGAGTAGCCGACGGTGACCAGCGGGTAGTTGAGGTTCGCGCCGTTGTGGACGGCGTGGACGCGGCGGGAGATGGGCTTCGCGCCCGCCCAGTCGCCGGCGGCCGTCTGCGTCTGGTAATCATGGCACGCGCCGCACTGATCCGCGGCCGTCTGGTCGAGGATCTTGTAGTGACGGCTGTAGTCGAGGATGAGGCCCGTGCCGTCCTTCGACTCGTGGCACGAGTCGCAGTTACCGGCGGGGGGCAGCTCCTCCGTGGCCGTCCCGACCTGGAACGGCACCTTGGCGACGCTCGGGGTCTTGTAGTCGGTCGCGCTCTTCCGGCCGCGGTCGGTGATCTCCGCCGTCACGATGTAGGTGCCGGGCTTGAGGTCGTCCACCGGGTCGAGGCTGTAGGTGATGTGGTCGGCGAACCACTGCACCTTCGGGTCGTTGTTGGCCGGGTTGGCCTGCTTGGCGATGGAGTTCGAGGGCGTGGAGCCGCCGACGGTGATCACCGCCATGTTGTTGTTGAACACCGTGCAGATCGGCGTCAGCACGCCCGCGCAGGCCGCCGGCCCGTTGATGAGCTGCACCGCGAAGAGCTCGCCGAGGTTGCGGCTGCGGATCGACAGGAAGCCGTTCGGCTCCTTGTAGGCGATGCCGCGGAGCTTGAAGTTCGCGTTGCTGTTCAGCCAGACCACCATCTCGTCGACGGTGGCCGCGGCGGTGCTGGCGAAGGTTCCGCCGGAGACGGGGACGGAGACCGTGCCGGGGGCGACGATGCCGCCGTTCTTGGTCAAGTAGATGTCCTTGCCGCCGTCGAACACGATGTCCAGCTTGGCGCCGGCACCGCTGATGTCGAAGGGCCCCGCGCCCGTGCTGGTGACCTTGACGCGCGCCCGGGTGGTGAGGACCGGGTTGCGGTTGCCGCGCGGGCCGTGGACGAAGAGGTTCGCGCCCGCGAGCAGGCCGTCCTTCGCCGGGCAGGGGCTCGTCGTGCAGCCCTCGGCCGTCGGGTCGGCGGTGAGGTTCGAGTGATCGATCACCGGCTGTCCGACCGCCTCGAGGTCCTTGAGCTGGACGGTGACGACCGGGCTCTCGCCGGCCACGAAGAACTTGCCGTTGGCCGGGGTGGAGACGGTGATGTTCACCTTGAACTCCGGCTTGTTCTGCTCGACCTTCGACATGAAGTCGTGCGCCGTCGTCACGGACTGGCCGATCGCGTTGCCGCTCGCCGTGTGGCAGAGCGTGCAGTTCGCGTCGCTCGCCTGGGTGCCGCCCGCGTGGTTCTCGCCGGTGACGAAGTTCACGTTGTCGTGGCACGAGCTGCAGACCTTGCGGGAGGGCTTGTTCTTCCAGGCGTCGGAGTCGGCGCCGGACTTGTCATGGCACACCGCGCAGTTCGCGATCACGGCCGGGAACCCGACCTTCCACCACTCGACCTTGGCGTTCTGGAAGCCCCAGATCGCATAGTGACCGTTATCGGCGGCCTCGTTGACGGGCGTGGCGGGGTTGTCCCAGACGATGCCGTCCGGGCCGGGGATCGACGCGAGCTCGCCGCCGGCGTGGATCTTGTGGATCATCACGCTGAAGTCGATGGTCTCGCCGCCGTGCGGATCGGTGCTGCCGGGCGCGTGGCAGGTCACGCAGTTCTCCACGCTCAGCCGGTCGCCGCCGTGGGCCGCGAACTCGGGGCCATGGCAGGACTTGCAGGTGTTGGTGGTGACGATCTCGCGGTGCTCTGCGCCCGCGAGGTCCGACCCGTCCGGCATGAAGTCGAAGTGGGCCTCGGCCGTGGCGCCGGTGCCGCCACCCATCATGATGGACACGCGGGTGCGCCGGTTGGCCTCGTAGGGGATGTCCTTCATGCCCACCGGGGTCTTCACCGTCATCAGGTTGGTCTTGTAGACGTAGGTGTACGTCCCGTCGCCGTGATCGGTGAGCGTCCCGTTGTTCTCGCGATAGCCCTGATCGGCGGCGGTGCCGTCGGGGTTCGGCCAGTCGCCGCTCGCCGAGTTGCTCACGACCTGGCTCCGATAGATGTACGGAACCCACTTGTTCCAGGCCTCGGTGGCGCCGGAGGGCGGGACGAGCTTCGCCGCGGAGGCCGTCACGGTGGTGAGGCCGGGGTGGGGCGTGCCGTCCTTGTCGGCCACCTTGAAGTCCACCGTGAGCTCGCCGTTCATGACCGCCGCGCCCGTGATGGTGGCGTCGACGTAGTACTTGCCGTTCTCGTCCATCTCCTGCTTGAGGATGGCGTCCACCCCGTGGAAGTTCGGGACCTGGACGTTGCCGCCGTTCAGGCCGTCCTTGCCGTCGGTGCCGTCCTTGCCATCGGTGCCGTTGGTGCCGTCGACACCGTTGGTGCCGTCTTTGCCATCGGTGCCGTCCTTGCCATCGGTGCCGTTGGTGCCGTCGACACCGTTGGTGCCGTCTTTGCCGTCGACGCCGTCCTTGCCGTCGGCGCCGTTGGTGCCGTCTTTGCCGGCCGGACCGGCGGGCCCAACGTCGCCGCAGCTCGTCACGGCGAGCACGCCGCCGAGGAACAGCGCTTTGAGCAACAGGGCAGTCGCTCGTGTGTTCAACATAAGTTCGCCTCCTTCAACGCCGGTATGAGGCCGGCTGTCATGGGTGCGCGGTGCAATCGGAACGACGTGCTCATTCGTGGAATGCCGGCGGCGATGATCGCGCGAGCTCTGCGGCGATGCTGCAAGGCTTGCGCGTCCAGGCCGGCTCTACCGATCGTGGAATTGCTGCGAGCAAGTTCGGGAATGTCCGAGCGGAGCACGTGTTTTCTTGGGGGTCGCCGCCGGACAATCCCGCGGCACGAGCGTGGTCAAAGCAAGCACCCGGCCAAGGTGCATGTCTCACGCTTCGTTACGGCATGTTCGTGATTGGCCGTGATCGGAAGGGGAACGCGCGATCAGGCCATCGCGCGGCGGGCGCTGCGCGGAGGGGCGGGAGAGGGGCGGGAGAGAGGCGGTGGCGCGGATCAGGCCGTGATCAGAGGCCCTTCCAGGCCAGGTCGCCGTTCTTCCCGCGCGGGGGCTCCAGGGCCAGGATGTAATCGGCGCGGCGGTTCTTCGGCTCGTCGACCTCGTCGGCCGTCTTCACGAGCGGGCTCGACTCGCCGAGGCCCTCGAAGGCGATCGGGATCGTCAGCCCGTGGGCGCGGAACCAGGCGCCGATCGAGCGGGCCCGCCGCCGCGACAGCTCCAGGTTGCTCTGCGCGCTGCCCACCGTGTCGGTGTGGCCCACCACGAAGAGCGTGATCTTGCCGAGCGAGGCCTGCTTCTTCACGACCTCGTTGATCTTCGCGAGGCTCGCCTCGAGCTTCACCGCCTCCGCGGGCCGCACCACGTCGGAGGCCGACTCGAAGTTCACCTCCTCGTGCGGCACGTTCACGCTCCACGGGACGATGGCCACCCCCGCGTAGTACCCCTCGGTGTCGTACCCCCACACCTCGATCTTCGCGACGGCCTCGGGGCTCGAGGGCGTCCAGCTCATCACCAGGGCCGTCCCCGCGGCCGCGCCCTCGAAGGGCTTTTCGACCTCGGCCAGCTCCGCCCCCGACTCGCCGATCACCTTGATCCGCACCTTGGCTGCGGGCCGCGAGAGCTTCACCTCCAGGGTGTGCCCCGCGAGGTCGACCTTGCTCCGGTCGATGTCGACCTTGAGCGAGGGCGCGCTCTTCTGCGGGCCCGCGCCGCCGGCGAGGGGCGCGGCGGGGGGCGAGTCGGCGAGGGCGGCGAGGGCGGGGGTGAGGGCGATCGAGGCGGCGAGCAGGGCGGGGAAGGGGCGCATGGAGGTCTCCAGCGAGGATGGACGGGCGAGGCGTCCGATCCTTCTACGCTCCCTATACTTCAGCCGGGCCTCGCCGTCCGGCTTGCCTCCGCGCCCCCGACTTCGTACCGTCCCCCTCCCGATGCAGCTCAGCTCCACCATCCGGGGCACCACCTACACCTTCGGCTCGGTGAAAGAGGTGCTCGCGAAGGCGAACCCCCCCAAATCCGGGGACGATCTCGCCGGGATCTCCGCGCGCTCCGCGGTCGAGCGGGTGGCCGCGCGGGCCGTGCTCTCCGAGATCACCCTGGGCGAGCTGCGGGAGCACCCGGTCGTCCCTTACGAGCAGGACGAGCTGACCCGGATGGTCGAGGACACCCTCGATCCGCAGGCCTTCCAGGCCGTGAAGGGCCTGACCGTCGGCCAGTTCCGCGAGTGGCTCCTCTCGACGAAGACCACCGGCCCGATCATCCGCTCGATCTCGCCCGGCCTGACGCCCGAGATGGCCTCCGCCGTCTGCAAGCTGATGTCGAACCTCGACCTGATGGTCACCGGCGCCAAGTGCGAGGTGGTCGTCCGCGCCAACAACACCCTCGGCCTGCCCGGCCGCATGTCCTCCCGCCTCCAGCCGAACCACCCGACCGACGACGTGGAGGGCATCCTCTTCAGCACGCGCGAGGGCCTCTCCTACGGCTGCGGAGATGCGGTGATCGGCGTCAACCCAGCGACCGATACGGCCGAGTCGACCGCCGAGATCTTGAAGGCTTTGGAGCAGATCCGGCAAAAGAACCAGATTCCTACCCAGCTCTGCGTGCTCTCCCACGTGACCGTGCAGATGCGCGCCCTCGATTTCGCCGCGCCCATGGGCCTGATGTTCCAGTCCCTCTCGGGCAGCGAGGCCGGGAACAAGGCCTTTGGCATCTCGATCGGGTTGATGGATGAGGCCTGGGACAAGATGAAGCGCCTCGGGACGACCCGGGGCCCGAACGTGATGTATTTCGAGACCGGCCAGGGATCGGCCCTATCCTCCGCCGCCCACCACGGGGCCGACCAGCTCACCCTCGAAGCCCGCTGCTACGGCTTCGCCCGGCGCTACAAACCCTTCCTCGTCAACACCGTGGTCGGCTTCATCGGCCCCGAGTACCTCGAAAACGGGGCGCAGATCACCCGCGCCGCGCTCGAAGATCATTTCATGGGCAAGCTCCTCGGCCTGCCGATGGGCTGCGACGCCTGCATGACGTACCACGCTTCGATGAGCCAGGACGAGCTCGAGTCGCTCAAGGTGCTGCTCGGCGCCGCCGGGTGCACCTACCTGATGAGCCTGCCAGTCGGCGACGACATCATGCTCAATTACCAGTCGACCTCGTTCCACGACATCCCCTCCGTGCGCGGCCTCCTCAAGAAGCGCGCAGCCCCGGAGTTCGACGCCTGGCTGCAAGACAAGGGCATCATGGACGGCGAAAAACCGGGCGAGCGCTTCGGCGATCCGGAGGTGATCCGATGAGCGCCACCCGCTCGTTGATGGAGGCCCTGCGCCTCAAGCTCGGCTCGGCCGATCCGCTCCCCGCGCCGCCCCCCGTCCCGGTGATCCCCGCGCCCCCGCGGCAGGTGTTCCCCACCGCGCAGACGCGGAGCCGCTACGCCGATCGCGCCGCCGCGCACACGACCGCGCTCGTGGGCATCGGGCGCGTGGGGACGCGCTACGCGACCGACGTGGTGCTGCAATTCCAGGCCGAGCTCGCCGTGGCCCGCGAGGCGGTGGCGACGGTGCTGCCCGACGGCTGGGCCGAGGGCAAAGGCCTCTTGTCCCTCCATTCGCAGGTGCAAGATCACCACCAGTTCCTGCTCCGCCCCGACCTCGGCCGGAGGCTCGACGAGCCCTCGAAAGACCGTTTGCGAAGCCAGGCCCAGAAAGACGTGGACGTGCAGCCGATCCTCGCCGACGGGCTCTCTGCCGTGGCCTGCATGGGCGCAGGGATGGACCTCTTGAACCACTACATCGATGCATGCAAGGCGCGCGGCTACTCGGTCGGAACCCCGGTGTGCGCCCGCTTCGCCCGCGTGTGGTTGGAAGACGAGATCGGCGAGATCTGCCGCGCCAAGGTGGCCGCCATCCTCCTCGGCGAGCGCCCCGGCCTCGGGACGGGCGACGGCCTCTCCGCCTACCTCGTCTATGCTCCCAAGGTGGGAAAGACCGACTCGGATCGAAACATGATGTCCAACATCCACGTGCGCGGGACGCCCCCGCCGCTCGCCGCCAAGCGCCTCGCCGTGCTGACCGGCGCGATGCTGGACCAGAGGACCTCGGGCGTGTCGCTCGATCTCGGGCGATTGACGCAGGAGCTTGGCGACGCCGGCGGCCGAGGCTACCGCGCGCCGGAGAAGCGGGAGCGACTGGTGGAGGTGAAGCGATGAGCATCCTTGAGCCCATCCCGCCGAAGGTGCTGTCGGTGCGGCAAATCCCCGCCGCCGACCGGGCGCTCTTGCTGGCCTACGGCGCCGATCCTGAAAAGCACGTATCGCTCGGCCTCGTCACCTGCGACCAGGACGACGCGACCTATGTGGCGCTCGACGAGGCGACCAAGCACGCCGCCGTGGACGTGGTGTTCGCCCGGTCGTTCTATGCCGGCGCGGGCAACTCGTCAGGGCGCCTGTCCGGGGAGATCCTGGGCGTTTTGGCCGCGGAGAACCCAGAGGAGATCGGCCATGGTCTGCGGGCGCTGGTGCGGTGTCTGGAGAACGACGCCTGCTTCTACAAGGCCGATGCGGCCGGCTCGGTGACGGTGTTTCCCCATGTGATCGCCTCGCTCGGGCGGTATCTGGCCAAGGAGTCGGGGCTCTCCGTGGGTGATTCGATGGCGTACCTGGTCGCGCCGCCGATCGAGGCGACGGTGGCGCTCGATGCGGCGTTGAAGGCCGCCGATGTGCGGGCGGTGAAGATCTTCCCCCCGCCGACGGAGACGAACTTCGCGGCGGCTTGGCTCGCCGGGAGCTTGACGGCTTGCCAGGCGGCGGCCTCGGCGTATGCCGAGGCGGTGGTGATGGTGGCGGCGGAGCCGCGGCGCGGGGGATGACTGTGCGCGGCGATCAGCGCTCTCCCGGGGGCTGAGCGGATCGCTCAGCCATCATAATCCAGCACGTCCATCAGCGCCTTCGCAGAATCCATCGTCTCCTCCAGCACCACCTGCCGACCCATCGCCGGCCCCGGCGGCCAGATCCGGTAAACCCCCGGATCCGTCTCGATCAGCCGCTCTCCCTGGGCCAGAACCACCATCCCCAGCGAGAACGTCACGCTCGTCGCCTGCGCCGGGCGGCTCGCCGAGATCCGGTGTCCGGCCGGCGCCTTCGACTGCAACAACGCGCGCAAGTAGGGCTGATCCACCTTCACGGGCAAGGGCAGCACCACCTTCTCCTTCACGCTCTGCCCCGCTTCTACTTTCGACAGATAAGGGGACAGCCGCTCCGCCGCCTGCAGGCCGGGTGGCAACGCCAGCACCACCTGCCGCACGTGGAGCGTCGCCCCGGAGAGCTCGACATAGGCCGCGTGCGGGTCGATATGGCTGCTCGACCCGTCCGCGGACACGATGGATAGCCGGTTGTAAAGAAGGGCGGTTTGCCCTTCACCGTTCGTGAACGTGTACTCCACCACGAGCTCGGACGGGCCCGGGTGGAGCGAGACGCTAAGCGTGCTCTTTGTGGCCTGGCTCATGGCTCAGCAGTCTCCTGGGCGCAGGTTGATCGGGGTCGGCTCACCGGTCTTGGGGCCGCCGGTCCCGTAGTGGTTGTCGCGCCGCCCGAGGCCCAGATCGGAGCGGATCGCGTTCTCGTTCGGGGTCTCTCCGTCGTGGCTCCCCGTCCCGATCGCCTGCGCCTCTTCGCCTTCGAGGTCGGTCTGCGACGCGGGCGGGGAGGGGTCGGTCCCGCTCATCTGGTGGCCCTCGGCGTTGGCCAGCGCGTGCGTCATCTCGTGGCCGAGGATGATGGTGGGCGGCTGAGCCAGCATGTTGCCGTCCTTGTCGAAGGCGTTCGAGCGGTAATCGGGGTTGTATTGAATCAAGGAGCCTGTCCCCGTCCCGTTGCCGGCGTCGGTCCCGTTGTTGGGCGTGCAGTAGCCGTTCGTCCCGGTGTGCTGCTGGATGGTCAGGGGTTTATTGGCTTTTTCGAGCCGGTCGATCAGGTCTTTCCCGCTCTTCGTGGTGGAGAGCTTGTAGAGATCGCGCAGGGTCTTGTTCTTGAAGTCGGGGTCGCCGTCGAGGGTGAAGTTCGAGGGCAGCGCGAAGGTCGGGCCGCCGACCTCCACATCGGGGCTCCCGGTCACGATGGTCCCCCCGTGATCCATCTTGTCGGTCACCCGGGCCACGGGCAGACCGCAGAGCACCACGGTGGCGGCGCCGGTCATCACCACGTCGCGCGGAGGGGCCTTGCAGTCGGCGAAATCGGCCAGACGGATGACGAATTTCCCGTTGGCCTGGGCGCAGACCGGGGTGTTGTTGGCCAGGATCCCCTCGATGTGAGGCGAGGGTGTGGTCTTGGGACACGCGGTCGTGTCCCCGACGCGGGCGAGAGCGGGCATGGGAGGGCTCCTCTCGGATCAGGTGTTGATCTTCACCATCGGGCCGCCGTTGATCTTCACGTCGCCGCCCGAGGCGAGCGAGGCCTGCGACGATCCGTAGAGCGTCAGCTTGTTCCCGGCCGCGTTCACGCGCACCTCGCCGCCGCCCGAGCCCACGTAGGTCTCGCCGGAGGCCGACCCGAGGCTCGCGTTGACGGAGCCGAAGGCGGAGAGCGTGTGGCTGGCGGTGAACACGATCGTCTCGGCGTTGAGCCTGATCGTGTTCCCTTCGAGGGTGAGCGTCGCGCCGCCCGGCGTGGACAGGACGATCTTGTCGTTGGTGATCACCTGCGAGGTGCCGTCGCCGCCGCCCTCGCCGGGCGGGGACACCATCGTCGAGATGGTGCTCCCGGCGACCACCGAGTCGATCTGCCCGATGTTGGCCGAGCGGTTCACGCCGACGGAGATGATGCGGTTCTGGCCGGTGATCTCGCGCTCGATCGCGCCCACCTGCTTCGTGAGGTTCTGGCCGATGACGACGTCCTCGTTGTTCTGCACCGTCTTCGATCGGTTGTTGCCGACGGTCACGCTCTCGTCGTTCTTCACCTGCCGCGTCCGGTTGTTGCCGACGACCGCGTCCTCGTTGTGCTTGATGAGCTTGTTCCAGTCCTTCTCGGCCTGGAGGCGGACGAGCTCCTTGCCCGCCGCGTCCTCGAACATGATCTCGTTGTAGCCGCCCGTCTGGTTGGTCGAGTTGCTCTTCAGGCCGGATTGCGTCTTGTTCTCGGGGAGCTTGTAGGGCGTCTTCTGGAGGTTCGTGTACACGCGGCCGACGATCACGGGGCGATCGGGGTCGCCGCCGAGGAAGTCGACGAGCACCTCTTGCCCCACGCGCGGCAGCGCCGTGCCGCCGAAGCCTTGACCGCCCCAGGGCTGGCTCACGTGGATCCAGCAGGAGCTGTTGTCGTCCATCTTGCTCTCGCGGTCCCAGTGGAAGTGCACGCGCACGCGGCCGAACTCGTCGGTGTGGATCTCCTCGCCCGGGGCGCCCACCACGGTCGCGCTCTCCACGCCGGAGACCTTGGGCTTCGTCGTGACGAGCGGCGGGCGGTAGGCGGTCATGGCGCTGCGGGCCTCGCAGTGCGTCGTCCACTCGCCGGCGTGGGTGCCGTGGCGCGCGGTCTCGATGACGAGGAAGCGCTTGTCCTCGCCGAGATCGCCGCGCGGGTGATCGAGGAAGCTCACGACGACGCCGGGGGCGAGGTCGTTCACGTTGGTCTGGAAGTGGACGGTCTTGGCGCTGCCGCGCTTGGCGTCGAGGCGCTTCTGCGCGAGCGTCTGCGCCTCGCCCTCGTCCGTGCGCGACTTGCCCTTGTCGTCGGCATGCGGCGTGGCCTCGCCCTTGTCGGTGCCGAAGAGGAAGGCGCCCGGCGTGTAGTGGAAGCGCTCGAGCTTCTCCTCCACGCCGCCCGCGTCCTTCGCCTCGGCCAGCAGCTTGAAGGTCGGGTCCTTGCGGTAGTCGTGGTCCCGCATGGTGTACTTGCCGGGCCGGATCCGCCGGCCGATCCGCACCGCGGTCACGTGCTCGCGGTCGGCCTTCGTCGGCTCGTCGCGGAAGGCGATGGGCGCGCGCGCGTCGGCGGCCTGCGGCGCGTCGGAGAGCACCATCTTCGTCTCCTCGGAGCCGGGCTCGAAGAAGAACGAGATGCCCGCGTCCTCGAGCATCCGGCAGAGGAAGGCGAAGTCACTCTCGCCGTACTGCACGCGGTACTTGCGCGTCTTGTAGCTCCCGGTGAGCCGCTTGTCGGGCTCGACGCCCCACTCCTCGAGCAGCTTGAGCGCGATGGCGAGCTCGCTCACCTGCTGGAACATGCGGTAGTTGCGGCGCTGCGTGGCGAGCCACAAAGTGGGCACGATCGTGAGCCTGTAGGTCGAGAGCCCCTCGTCGTCGACGCCGATCTGGTGCAGCTCGCTGCAGAGCCCCGTCCACGTGCGCCCGCTCGTCCCGGCCACGCCGCCGCCCATCGTGAAGCTCGCCTTCTGCCCGACGGCGGCCTCGAAGTCGATGTTGGCGGTGTCGGCGACGACGGTGAGGTTGATCTCGAAGAGCGAATTCATCCGCTCGTGGACGCTGAACTCGCGGACGTCGACGGCATCGCCCGAGGCGATGTGAGCGGTGAGGTTCGGATGCTTCGAGATCGTCGGCGCCATGATCGTCCTCGCTGGGTTCGGATGAACGGTGGGGGAGGGGCCAGCTTATCCTGGTCGGCTCAAGGATGGAGCGGGGACCGAACGATGCACCGACCATGCCTCGGGGCGCGCCGGAGAGCCTTCCGGTGCGTCACCGCGCGCGCAGGCGATCGAGCGCCCGGGCGAGCTCCTCGTCGCCGGCCTCTTCCTCGGCGGCGAGCGCGAGGGCGCGCTGCACGTCGGGCGAGGCGGTCGCGCGGGCCGCGATCCGGAGCCTCGCGCGGCCCGCCTCGTCCGCGAGCCCCGAGGCCGCCACCGCGGCGCTCGCCCGATCGATCGGCGAAGCCCCCGGATCTTCCACGACGCGCCACAGCACGTCGGCCTCGATCGGCGCGGTGCGGTGATCGGCGGCGGCCCCGCTCCCCGCCGCGCGCAGCATGCGCACCCACTCCACCGCGCGGCGATCGCCCCGCTCCGGCAGGCGCGCCCGCCCCTCGTGCCGCCGCTCCGCGTAGCGCTGGATCGCCTGCTGGATCCGCTGCGAGAGTAGCTCCGTCTGCTGATCGTTCAGCTCCTGCGTGAGCTGGATCTTGATCGGCAGCTTCACCACCTTCGCGTCGTCCGACCAGATCCCCACGCCCTGCTCGCGCCCCGATCCATAGGGGCGCACCCCGCGGATCGACGCGTACGGGAGGAACCGCTTGCGGAAGAGCCACGAGACGAGCACCCCGTCGCTGCCGACCGTGACCCGCGTCGGCATGGACATCAGCGAGATCCAGAGGAACAGCATCCCGAGGCCGAAGAGGCCGATGAGCGCGAGCGCGGGGCCGGGCTCGGCGAGCGCGCTCGCCAGCATCGGCGAGCCCACGAGGATGAGGACGAGCAGCGTCCAGCCCACCGCCGTCACCCGGTTGTCGGCGCGGGCGCGCGAGGCGAGGGTGAAGCTCGCGACCCGCTGCGACGCGTCGAGGCCGAGCGCCTCGAGCAGCGCGCGCCCCTCCGCGTCATCGCGCATCCAGAGCTCGATCGGCGCGCGCGGCCAGCGCCGCAGGAGCCGCACCTGCGGCGGCTTTCCCCAGGTGGGGATGAGGAAGCCGGCCTGTAGATCCGCGAGCGTCGCGAGCCTCTCTCCGCGGAAGGTGAGCCCGCCCTCCCCGGCGGTGAGCGGCCCGCGCCGCTGCACCTTGAGCGGGCTCGCCCGCAGCGCATAGAGGGTGGTAATCAAACCAACCAGGGGGGCGATGAACCCCACGGTCAGGGCCACCGCGCGGGTCACGTCGCCGATGTTCTGCGCTCCCCAGACGAGCGCCGCCGGGCCGAGCAGGAGCGGGCTCACCGCGAGGGCGAGGACGAGCCAGTTCCGGCGGAGGAGCGTGACCTCGGGGGAGGAGAAGGCGGGCATCGCTGGGCTCAGGGTCCGGGAAAACCCCGAGGGGCGCAAGCGCCCTTGTCCGCTTCTGGGCAGGAAAGGTCAGTTGCAGCTCTTGCCGCAGATGCTCGACACCTCGCCGACGCACTGGCCATCCCAGGAGTTGTTGCAGCAGAAGGAGTCTGCCGCGCAGATCTGCTTCACGCACGGATCGCAGCTCGACGAGAGCTTGCCGCCGGCCGCGCAGGTGGCGTGGGCGCAGCTATTCGTGCCGCCGCTGCCGCCGCCGCTCGGGCTGCCGCCGCCGCCGGCGGTGCAGGCGTTGGAGCCACAGAGGCTCGACACCTCGCTCACGCACTGGCCATCCCAGGAGTTGTTGCAGCAGAACGAGTCTGCCGCGCAGATGGTCTGCACGCAGGGGTCGCAGGCCGAGGCGAGCTTGCCGCCGGTGGAGCAGGTGGCGTGGGCGCATGCGGGCGCGGGGTTTCCGCCACCGCCGCTCGGGCTCCCGCCGCCGCCGCTCGGGCCGCTGCCCCCGTGGGACGCGATCTGCTGCTGGATCCAGGAGGCGATGAGATCGACCCGGGCGAGCACCTCCGTCCCGCCGCCGCCGCCGGAGTTGACGGCCACGATGGTGTGCGTGCCCGACGCGAAATCGGGGCCGCCGGAGTCGCCGGACTCGATGATCTCGGTGGCGATGTAATCGAACGGGAAGCCGTCGTTCTTGGCGCTCTTCACCGAGACGGGCTTGCTCGCGTAGAGGTTCGTGGTGGAGAGGCTCCCGTTGTTGATGCGGCCGACGTTGATCACCTGCTTGCCGTCGGCGAGCGGGGTCGACGCCAGGGTCGGATACTGCGCGAGGGTGATGGCCGTATCGAGGAAGACGAGACCGATGTCGTGCATGTTCGGATCGACATACTCGCTCGTGGTGTTCCAGTCGTACGTGGCGGCCGACTTGCCAGAGGCCTTTTGACCGGACGCATAGGGCGCCCGCACCGTCCAGCTGTCGATGCCCTGCACGCAGTGGCCCGCGGTGAGCACCACCTTGGGGGCGATGAGCGAGCCCGAGCAATAGGCGTCGAGCTGGCCGCCGACATACATGTCGACCAGGACGGCCTCGGGATAGGCAGAGGCCTTGGCGCCCCCGATAATGGCCCGGCCGCGGCTCTCGGTGGTCTCGTTCTGCTCCAGAGAGTCGGTTCCTTCCGGGGCGCAGGCGGCGAGCGAGCTCGCGAGCGCGCTCGCGAAGACGGACAGGACGGCGGCGCGGCGAATTGACGAAACCATGGGATTCTCCTCGCGTGAGCGGATGAATGGCGAGAGGCTGCGCGCGGCGGAATGGCAAGGCGCGGGCCGCGGGCCGCTTCGATTGCGAGGATAAAAGTACGAGGTCACCGCCTCGTGCGAGAGGCCTTGTCACCACGAACGGCCGTGGATCCAGGCATTTCGAGCAGATTAGAATTCTGCACTGGATGGTTGTTCGACCACCCATGGTCCGAGAGAGACCATGGCCATTGTCGCCCTTTCTCCGGGAGTCCGGGGTCGTCGCCTGCGCTTGAAGGATATTGGTGCCAGATGCGTGCCAGTGTGCCCACATGTCGGATGGTCGGACACCTCCGCCTGCACCTCCCGACGATCACCCCTGGTGTGGCTGTCAGCATGACGGCACGTCCCGGCACGCCTCGGGCGCCCGATTCCTCGGGCGCGCCGGATTTTTCTGCTGGCCCTGGGTTTGCTCTCTCCGAGGCCATGATCTCTGCTCGCTCCTCCCTCGCCCTGCCCACACGGCGCACCTTCTTTTGCCTCGGCCTGCTCTCGATCTCGGCGCTCGCCATGGCCTGCTCCTCCTCCGTCTCGCCCGGCGGCACGGGGGGAGGAGGCACCGGCGGGGGCGGCACCGGGGGCAGCGGCGGCCAGAAGCCCATCACCTGCACCTGGACGCCCGAGACGAGCAACGCCACCTGCCCGGCCGGCCCCTGCCCGATCACCCTCGATCAGGCGCTCACCTGCGATGATCTGGAGTTCGGAGCGCCCGGCGTGCGCGTGGCGCCTGCCCCGGACGGGACCTGGCTCGCCACCTCGTCGAGCAACGATCGGCAGGTGTACCGGATCGCCAACGGCCAGGCCGAGCGGCAGGACGGCGTGCCCAAGGAGTACGTGCGCACGACGATCGCGCTCGCGCTCGGCCCCGAGGGGAAGGTCCACCTGGCCGCGGACACGACCACCGCGCCCGATTACGTGGGCGGCATCGTCTACGCGACGCTGGATCAGGGCGCGTGGACGAGCTCGGTCGCGTTCGACAACAAGGCGAAGTACACGCCCGTCGTCGACCTCGAGGTCGGGGCCGACGGGGTGCCCCTGCTCTGGGCGGTGACCGACGCGCCGGATCACTACGATCTGCTCCGGCCGGCCGCGCCCGGCGGATGGACCGTGACCCCGGCCAAGGTGCCGGAGGTCGGCGCCTGGAACCGCTTCACCCGCGCGTCCGATGGATCGCTCGTGGCGCTCGCGTTCAAGCAGACCGTGACCGGCGGCGAGCAATTGCACGCGCTCGTGGGCGATCAAGATCGGACGATCGGGACCGCGTCGATCGACATCTTCGCGCCCGATTATGCCGTCGCCGCGGGGCCCGCGCCGGGGAGCCCGGGCGACGTGCTCTTCGCCGTGGCGATGGCGTACGAGGACGGGATCCACGTCTATCGCGTGCCGCCGAGCGGGCCCCCGATGGAGAGCGTCATCCCCGGGGTCGTCGGGCCCATCGCGACCTGCAAGACACCCGAGAAGGAGAGCTGCACGGGCGCCACCTGTCACGAGACCGGCGTGGGCATGGAGGATCACGGCTTCGCCCTGGCCTTCGCCGACGACGGGACGGCCTACCTGGCGTACGTGATCACCGCACACGATCAAACCATCAGCTACTCGCTCCAGGGCGATCCGGGCATCGAGGACTGCTGGAGCAACGTCTCCAGCGACAGCTCGAAGGCGACCTTGCACCTCGTGCGGATCGGCGCCGACGACATGGATCCGAAGGAGGTCTTGACCATGCCCATCGAGCGGCCGGGCGGGACGGACGCCTTCTCCGAGTTCAGCGGCGCGGAGCGCTTCTTCGACATGCGCGCCTACGACAAGGAGCTGGCGATCGGGCTGCGCACGGGCTGGGTGGGCGGGCCGTACGCGGTGAGGGTCATCCGTCTCACGACGGGCTCGCTCTGACGGCGATCTCCCGCGCGCCGCCTTTGCAGCGATGCCCCGTCGTGAGAGCATGTGCCATGTCGCGCTCTCCCATCCATGCTCCACGCGCCGCTGAAGCTCCTCCGTCATCCACCACGATCCCCGCGAAAACAGGGCTCCTCTTGGGGCTCCTCCTCGCCGCGCTCGGCCCCTTCGCGGCCTGCGAGAGCGCGCCCTCCGAGCCCGTGGTGCCGGCCGACGCGGGCGACGCGGGCGACGCGAGCGACGCGATGGAGGCCGGCCCTCTCACGGCCACCGCGGGCGAGGACATCGACACACGCACGCCGCGCGATCTCGAGCCGAGCTACACGCTCCCTCCCGAGTTCGGCGCGGCGCTGAGCGAGCTGTCGCTCACGTCGAAGGATCTCAGCTTCCCCGATCTCGGCCTCACCTTCGACAAGGAGCGCACGCGCCTCCACTGGACCGACCTCGTGCGCCACCAGGGCGATCTCGCGCCCGGCTTCGGCTCCATGGTCGCGACCGACGTAGAGACGGCGATGGAGCTCGCCGATCCCGCGGCGCAGGCGCGCGATCTGCTCGTCGCCCAGGGCACGTACGGGCTCCGCGACGGCTTCGTCGCGAGCCGCTTCGACAAGGCGATCACGGTGCTCGCCGAGGGGCAACCGCTCCTCGACGCGCTCGAGGCGTTTTACGTCCACGCGCCCGTGCCGGGCGGCCCCGCCGTGGCAACGCCGTGGGAGAGCGTGGAGCCCGCCGTGGCGGAGCAGGTCTCGCGCTTCTCTCTCCCGGCCCAGATCGCCCTCGCGCAGGCGATTCGAGGGCTCCTCGTGGCCGCCGAGATGCGGGACTCCGCCTTCACCAAGAACGGTGTGCGCACCATGGAGCAATGGGCCGTCGACGCCCCGGCGTACTGGAAGAAGCGGCTCACCGTCGCGGGTTATCCGCTCGGGCGCGACCTCGCCGATGGAGTCGATTTCGAGGAGCTCGCCCGCGCGGGGCAGATCGCCGTCCGGGCCGTCGAGTCGGCGCGCGTCGCGCTCGCGGGCGAGCCCACGACGCCGGGCGCGAAGCTCGACCTGACAGGGCCCCTCGGGCGCATCGCCCTCTCGATGGAGGCCACGGACGACATGTGGACGGGCAAGGACTTCTTCCTCCTGGTCGACGCCGGGGGCAACGACACCTACACGGGCGACATCGCGTCGAACGTCGATCTCTATCACCCCGTGACGGTGGTGCTCGATCTCGCGGGCAACGATCAGTATAAACCCTCCTTCGCCTTCGACATCAAGGCTGGTAAGCTCCCCTCGGAGAAGAAGCTCGGGTCGAAGCAGGCCGCGGGGATGTTCGGGATCGCCGTGCTCGACGACGGCGCGGGCGACGACACCTACCTCTGCACCACCTCCTGCCAGGGATACGGCCTCTTCGGCGTGGGCGTCCACATCGATCGAGGCGGGAGCGACGTGTACAAGGGATATGCGTTGAGCCAGGGAGCGGCCGAGTACGGGTATGGCCTCCTCCTCGACACGGGCGGATCGAAGGACACCTACGAGACCTACCAGACGAGCCAGGGATACGGCGGGACGCGCGGCATCGGCTGGCTCGTCGACGACGGGGGCGACGACGACTACCTCGCCATCGAGGATCCCATCATCTCCAACTGGGCCGGCGAGGGCACGAACTGGTCGGGCTCCCAGGGCTTCGGCTTCGGTCTGCGCATCTTCCCGCAGGGGACGACGCCGGGCGTCTATCTCTCCGGCGGGCTCGGCGGGCTCTTCGATCTCGCCGGCAACGATCACTACAAGTGCGCTGTCATGTGCCAGGGCTTCGGCTACTTCTTCGGGGCGGGGATGCTCTACGACAAGGCCGGAGACGACGAGTACGTCGTGTCCCACAAGTACGGGATGGGCGGCGCGACCCACCAGTCGATCGGCCTCTTCCTCGACGACGGAGGCGCGGACAAGCACACGTACCTGGGGCACGGCTCGACCGGCGGCGGAGAGGGCGTCGGCCTCGGCTACGACCTCGGCGTCGCGTTCCACATCGATCGAGGAAAGGAGAACGACACCTACGATTTCCCCGTCGAGATCGGCTGGATCATGGGCTTCTCCCGGCACCCCTCGCTGGGCGTCCTCATCAACGAGGGCGGCGACGACACCTATCACGCGATCGGGATCGCCGGAGAGAAGGCCTTCGGCACCGCGGAGGCCTTCTCCACCGATCGATCCGCCGCGGCCGGTACGCTCAAGACGCCGACCCTCGGGATGTTCCTCGATCTGGGCGGGAAGAACGACGTGTACGATCTGAGCCACGCCGGCATCGGCAACGGGGCGAAATGGACGCAGACGACGCCTCTCGGCGACGGGTGGGACCCCGCGCTGGATCACGGCTACGGGCTCGACAAGGAGTAGCCGCGCTCGGATGGGACGGAGCGCCCGGCGAGATCGTCACCGGCCCTCCCGCGCCCTGGTGTCAGAATGCGAGGAGATCGAACGCGCCCTCGTAGACGGCGTCCAGGGCGAAGGCGGCGCCATTGCTGAGCGTGACGACCTGTCCTGCCTCGTACAGGCGGTATCGCCACGACCCGCCCGGCTCGCGCTGGTAGTGCTCGATCTGCGCCGCTGCCTGCGACACGAGCAGGTAGTCCGTGAGCGACGGGAGGCGCTGGTACGCGTCCCACTTCTCGCCGCGATCGTACGCCTCCGTGCTCTTCGAGAGGACCTCAACGATGATCGTCGGGTTCGCGAGCACGTCGGTCGTCCCCGGTTGCATGCGGAGCTCGCCGCACGTCACGACGGCGTCCGCGTAGACGTAGCGCTCCCCGGCCTTCGCCTCGATCCGCTGATCCGACGAGAGCACGTGGCAGCCCTTGCCGCGCAGGGCCGAGCGAAGCTCCGCGCCCATGGCGCTCGACAGGAAGTTGTGCCGGGGGCTGCCGCCCGCCATCGCGAAGATCTCACCGAGGTGGTACTCGTGCTTCCGGGGCTGGAGACGCTCCCACGCGAGGTACTCGGCGGCGCTCATGTGCTGGGTCGTGGCCGGCTCACCCATGGCGGCGAGCCTAGCGTACCGCCGGAGGGGATGCGAGCGGCCGTCCCCGCATCGGTGAGCGTAATCCGGCTCACTCCGGGCTCACGTTGACAGCAATTTCCTGCGAGCCATGGCGAGTGGCGTGTGTAGGATGCCCCACCCGGAGGGGAGCCTCATGCGCATCCGCCGCGATACCCGACGCCGACTCGATCAGTTCATCGCCAACCCCGGCTGCGGAGCCAACGTCCTGTCCGCGGTGCACGACATCCCGATGCGCGAGGTGGCCCGCTCGCTCGGGCTCGATCCGGAGGACGGGCAGTCGCCGTTCGCGATCACGCGGGGCAAGAGCTTCGAGCGCACGCTCTATGCGGACGGCGCCGAGCGGCTCTTCGAGGCGCTGATCCGGGCCGGCGTTCTGCCCGCAGGCGCCGCGGGCTTCGTCGACCTGCGGCTCACGATCAACGGCGGGACGCTCAAGACGATCGACGAGGCGAAGGAGCGCTTCCTCGCGCTGCTCCAGCAGTTCGCGGCGGCCGGGGCCGAGGAGCGCATGCTCTTGCCGAGCGTCATCGCCGCCCCGGCGTTGCAGATCCCGGGGCGCGCCATCTTGCCGGATGGGCTCTTCGCGGTGGACGTGGTGACGGTGCACCCCGAGGGCATGGGCGACGACGGCGCGCTCGGGCCGATCGTGCTGCGCGTCGGGGAGATCAAGGTCTATCCGGATCGGGGCGGGTACACCGATCCGCACGAGCTCGCGAGCACGCGGGCGCAGGCCGGGGTCTATGTGCATGCGCTGCGGCTGGCGGTGGACGCGGCGGGGCTCGGCGGATCGATCGAGGTGGCGACCGATGGGTTCCTGGTGCTGACGCGGCCGGGCTTCAACGCGCCGCGCGTGCGCGCCAAGGAAGATCTGCGCTACCAGGAGCAGCGCGCGGCGGATGCCTTCGAGCGGCTGCGGGCGGCGGCGGCCGAGGCGCTTCCGCTCGACGGGCCCGGCCCCGAGGTGCCGGATCTGCGCCTCGCGGCGGTGCGGGCTGCGCCCCGCGCGTACGACGAGGCATGCGTGTCGTTCTGCGAGCTCGAATCGTTCTGTCATGCGCGCGCGCTCGACGCGGGCGAGGGCGCGGCGCTCGGGCGCGACGTGGCGCGCTTCCTCGGATCGATCTCGCTCCACCGGGCGGTGGCGCTGCTCGACGGCGCGCGCGCCGAGACCGCCGCGGAAGAAGACTTCGTCCGCCGATCGATCGACGACCGCCGCGCGGGGGCCGCATGAAGACGAGCGATGTTCTCCTCCGGATCGAGGCCTTCCGGAAGGGCGCCGCGCTGCCCGTGGGGACGACGTTTCCGTGGCCCAAGGCGCGCGACGAGGACCGGCTGATCCTCTGCTTCGTGCGCATGGCCGGCGAGTCGTTGCCCTGGGGCTTCGCCGCGGGCCACCCGGGCGGCGAGCCCACGGTGCTCAGCGTGCCCGAGCCCCGCAACGCCGACGAGCAGGCGAGGCTCACGCGCGACCTCGGGACGCTGCTCTTGCCGCACCTGCCGCACCCCGAGCACACGACGCCGGAGGAGCAGGCGGACATCGGCGTCGTGGTGCGCCGGAGGCAGCTCTGGGTGCCCGGTTCGACGCACCTCGAGATGCTGCACTTCCTCGACTTCCGCTTCTCGCAGGCGCGCGAGGGCGAGGCCGGCGTGAAGGACCTCAACGCCATCGGGCGCGCCGCGGGCTTCCTCTTCCGCGAGTCGACGCGGCCTGGCCAGGTGCGGGTCTTCGATCTCACGCGCCGGCTGCGCGACGCGTTCGCCGTGCCCGCGGAAGACGTGCGTCAGGCGCACCTCGGCTTCCTGCTCGCGTGGATCGACGGGAGCGGATCGCGCGACGAGCGCATCGCCCGCGCGCGCGAGGCGGAGCGGCTCTCCGTCGGCGTGACGATGTCGCCCGAGCTCGAGCGGGAGGTGCTCGTGAAGCTCGTCGAGCGCTACAACGCCGAGAAGGCCGATCCGACCAAGGCAGCGCCGATCGCTCGCGAGATTCGCGCTGTCCTCGACGCCGAGCTGCGCCGCCGCTACCAGCTCGCCGAGCGCGCCCTCGCCCTGCTCGACGGCGACGGTCGGCCGCCGAACCCCGAGCTCGAAGGGTTGATCAAGCTCGGGGTGGAGGAGCATGTCTATCAGTACTGGAACGTCGAGCACAAAGCGGCAGCGCCGCAGGTCGATCCCAACGCGCCTCGCAACTTCGGCAACCACCCGGAGACGGACTTCTCTCCCGTCACCGCGGCCGCGCGCTTCTTCGCCCACCAGCATGCGCAGGACGTGGCGAGCGCCGAGCTCTTGCACGGCGATCCTGCGCTGATCGAGGCCGCGATCGAGGCCGGCGATGCCCTGCGGGGAACCATCGTCAACGTCGTCAACGAAGGGACCAAGCGATCCGTCACCCCGGTGTGGACGGTGCGCGCGCCGGCCGAGGGCGTGCTCCGGCTGCGTGAAGAATCGGGCGTGTGCGTGGCCGGGCTGCGCGGGCGCACGGGGTCGATCCGATCGATCGAGGTGGTGGATGGAGAGCGCGTGGTGACGGTGGAGATCGACGGGTGGAAGCGGGCTCGACCGGAAGAGGGCGCGCCGGCGGCCGAGGACGCGGCGGCGCTCGAAGGGACGGCGGTGACGCTCGTGGCGTCGGGCGTGACCGGGCTCTCCAGGAAGAAATCGTTCCGTGTCTGGGAGAGCAGCGGGCCCGGCGCGTGGCTCACCCACGCGGCGCCGCTGCCCGAGCGCGCGGAGCGAAGGCCGTTCGAGGGAGATCTGATCGCCCTCGTCGAGAAGCTGGGAGGCCGCTGATGCCGCAGCTCCACCTCGAAGCGAGGCGCCGCGACGTGACCGCGGCCGTGCTCACCCACGTGGAAGATCAGGAGCCGCTCCTGATCCTCAAGGCCCCGCCCGGCTCGGGCAAGACGCATGTGACCACGCGAGCCGTGGTGCTCGCGGCGCACCGGCGGCAGCGCGTCGCCATCGCCACGCAGACGAACGCGCAGGCCGACGATTTCTGCCGCCGCATGGCCAAGGATTTCCCGGGCGTGCCCGTCGTGCGCTTCGCGAGCGGGGGCAAGCGCGAGATCGACCTCGGCGCCTCGGTGCGCTGGGCCCGCGCGGGGAAGGAGGTGCCGCCCGGCCCCGTGGTGGTCGTCGCGACCTCGGCCAAGTGGGGCGCCTCGACGATCGACGAGCCCTACGATCTGCTCTTCGTCGACGAGGCCTGGCAGCTCGCCTGGGGCGATTTCATGACCCTGAGCGCGGTCGCGCCCCGCTTCGTCCTCGTCGGCGATCCAGGGCAGATCCCGCCCGTCGTGACCATCGACACGGCCCGCTGGCAGACCTCCCGCAGGCCCCCGCACCTGCCCGCGCCCGAGGTGATCCTCCGCGACAAGATGCTCCCGCGGAGGCAGCTCTCGCTGCCCGTGACGACGCGCCTGCCGCACGACAGCGCGGCGATGGTGCGCGCGTTCTACGATTTTCATTTCGACTCGTGGGCTGCGCCGGGCGAGCGGCGCCTGGTGATCGAGGGCGCGCGGCCGGGCGAGGGCGCGGGGCCGGACGCGGTGATCGATCTGCTCACCACGGGCACGGTGGCGATGTCGACCTTGCCCACGCCGGACGCGGGGCCGCCGCTCGAAGAGGATGTGGAGGTGGCGCGCCACGCCGCGGCGATCGCGCGGCGGCTGCTCGAGCGGGGCGCCACGGTGATGACGGAAGATGGTCCGCGCCCGCTCACACCGGACGAGATCGGGCTCGTCGCGTCGCACCGGGTGATGAACACGCGGATGATGGAAGCCCTCGGCGATCTCGGCCGATCGATCCGCGTCGACACGCCCGAGCGCTGGCAGGGTCTGCAAAAGCTCGTGATGATCGCCGTCCACCCGCTCTCCGGCGTCGTCCACCCCTCGACCTTCGATCTCTCCACGGGCCGGCTCTGCGTGATGGCCTCGCGCCACCAGGTGGGCCTCATCCTCGTCTCGCGCGATCACGTCGCGGAGACGCTGCGCGACTACCTGCCGGTGGCCGATCAGGCCGTGGGCCTGCCCGACGAGGCCGGGCGAGGGCATGCCCAGAACCTCTCGGTGTTCCGGCAGCTCGAAGGCGCGGGGCGGATCGCGCGCGCCTGACCCACCCCAAGACCTGGCGCGCGGGAGGGTCCAAGCGGCGTACCCTCGCCCGAGAGGACCTCTCGATGCCCTGTTTTCGCCGGCTCTCCGCGCTGACCCTCGGCCTCTCGCTCTCGATCGTGAGCCCTCCCGCGCGTGCCTTCTGCGGCTTCTACGTGGGCGGCGCCGGGAGCAAGCTCTACAACCACGCGACGCAGGTGGTCCTGATGCGCGAGGGGCTGCGCACCGTGCTCTCGATGGCGAACAACTACGATGGTCCGCCCGACGGCTTCGCCATGGTGGTGCCGGTGCCGGTCGTGCTCCAGAAGAGCAACGTCAAGACGCTCTCGGCCGAGCTCTTCGACCGGATCGACCAGCTCGACGCGCCCCGCCTCGTCGAGTACTGGGAGCAGGACCCCTGTCCGAGGAGCGAGGGATATGGATACGAGTTCTCGGACGACCCGCTGGCGGCCGGCGGGTTCGGGCCGAACGACGCCACCATCCGCGTGCGCCCCGGGCCCGTGGCGGTGAAGATCCTCAACCGCTTCTCCGTCGGCGAATACCAGGTTTTGATCTTGAGCGCCCAGGACTCGCTCGGCCTCGACACCTGGCTCCGCGAGAACGGTTACGCGATCCCGCCGGGCGCCGAGCCGGTGCTCCGGCCCTATGTGCAGGCGGGGATGAAATTCTTCGTCGCCAAGATCGACCCGAGCAAGGTGCATTTCGAGAACGGCAAGGCCACCCTCTCTCCGCTCCGCTTCCACTACGACAGCGAGACCTTCGCCCTGCCCATCCGGCTCGGCCTGCTGAGCTCCCCAGGGACACAGGACCTCGTGGTGCACGTCCTCGCGCGCGGGCAGCGCTACGAGGCCGCCAATTACGACAACGTGGTGATCCCGACGAACCTCGATCTCAGCCCAGCCGCGCAGGGCGCATTCGGCACGTTCTACGCGGCCCTGTTCGATCGCACCCTCGCCGCCCACCCCGGGGCCATGATGACCGAATATGCGTGGGACGCGGGGAGCTGCGACCCTTGCCCGACTCCACCGCTCGACGAGGGCGACCTCGACGCGCTCGGTCGGGAGGTGCTCCCCTCGGCGGCGAGCGCCGGTTCTTCGTCCGGTTACGGCGGCGGCTTCGTGCTGAGCCGGCTCCACGCGCGCTATGGCAAGGACAACGCCGGCGCCGACCTGGTGTTCCGCGCGGCGCCCCCGATCTCGGGAGGACGCGAGTCGCGCGACGAGGCCGGCGCGCTGGAGCAGGGCGCGCACCCGGACGGGGTGAACAATTTCCAGGCGCGTTATGCGATCAGACACCCGTGGACGGGGCCCGTGACCTGCGCCGAGCCGAGGAGGGGAATCTGGGGTGCGAACCCGCACGGGCAGAGCACGACGGCGATGGCGGCGCAGAACCTGGCGTTCGCGCCGCGCGGGTCGGTGGATATCACCATCTATCTGGTGCAGCCGCCGCCGGGCGAAGGTGGCTTTGCGCCGGGGTCGCCGGGGGTGACCTTCTTCCCGGGCGGCGCGCTGGGGCAGCCGGCGCCGCCCTACGGGGGGTGCGCGGCATGCGCCGTGGGCGAGCAGGAGCCTGCCGGGCCCGGGTGGCTGTGGGGCCTCGGCCTCGGGCTCGGCGCGATCGGGGCGCGGCGGAGGATGAGGCCGAGCCGGCGCGTCGCTCCGAGGTGACGCGCGGCCCTCGACGCGCGCTGCAAGCCCAGCGCGCCGCCGCAGGGCGTGCGCGGCGCGCACCGCTCGACGCGCAAAACCTCCGGCGAAGCTGGATGGCTGACAGATTGCACCCGCCGCCGGTGTCGCGGTGGAAATGCAAGGGAAGACCGGCGACCCGAGCGTGCCTGTCGATCCCCTCGAATGGCGGCACCATGACTCGGCCAGGTATTCGCTCGCTCGCGGTTGCCCTCCTCGCGCTCCTCGGCTGCGCGCCGGCTCCGCGGCTCTCCGCGCCGCCGCTCTCACCTCCACAAGACACCGGCACCGGCTGGATCGAGGGCGCAGAGCATGTGCGCCTGTTCACCTCCACCCGTATCCCTGCCGCGCCGGTGCGAGGTGTGGTGTGGCTGGTCGTCGGGCCCGAGGTCGGATCAGCCCCTCTTTACCCCCGGCTGACGACCGCGCTCGGTGCCGGCGGCTTCGTGGTCGCGACGGTCCATCCGCGCGGCGCCGGCTACTCCAGCGGCGATCGCGGCGACATCGGGGACTACGCCCTCGTGCTGTCCGACTACGCGCGGTTCCGCCAGCACCTGCGATCGAGGTTCCCCGGCGCGCCGCTCTTCCTCCTCGGCCACAGCGCAGGCGGCCCGCTCGCGCTCGAGGTCGCCGCCCGCGCGCCCGGGGAGATTGACGGTGTCGTGCTCGTGAACCCGGCTTACAAGCTGATCTACGCCGAGGGGATGGGCCCGAGCACATGCGACTACGTCGTCTATGCGCTCCGTTATCTGTTCACGCCCGAGGAGCCCGCGGTCGACATGAACAGCCACGCCGAGGCGGTGCGCTTCGCCGAGGACCGCGCCGAGGCGCTCGCGATGCAGCAAGATCCGCTGGTCGTCCGCTACTTCAGCATGCGTTACTTGTTCGCGCAGAAGGGTATCATGGACAGCGCAGCGCAAAACGCCGCGCGGCTCGACACCCCGCTGCTCCTCGTCGAGGGAGCGCACGACGCGCTCGTCGATCCGAAGGGCAACGACGAGCTCTTCCGCGCAGCGCGGTCGCGCGATCGAAAGAGGTTGATCGCGCCCGACGGGGGCCATGGGTCGAGCGCCGTGGAGACGCAGGTGGAGGCCATTGTCGCCTGGCTCGCGGCGCATGCAGGTGGTGACCCCAAACCGATCAACCGGGAAGGAGGCTAGGATGGATTCCCCCCGCAAGGTGCTCGTATGCGCGCGCTGTGCGCCCTGGTGCCGCCCGCCCGGGATAACCAGCAAGCGGCGGATTATCTGCGCGATACGATAGGGTCGAACGATCCGTTTCTCCAGTGGACCGTGGTGCGCCCTGATTCGCTCCGGGAGGGGGAGATCAGCGCTTACGCGGTGCATGCGGGGCTCGTGAAGAGCCTGGCCAATCCCGGCGATACGGCGATGGCCAACGCGGCGCACTTCATGTGCGAGCTGATCACGAACGAAGAGACATGGGAGACCTGGCGATTCAAGCTCCCGGTCATCATCAACGCGAGCCCAGCGTGAGGCGCTTGTCGAGGTGCGGGCGCTGGAAGCTATCTTGGAGGCGAATTGCCGTCAGGCGACGGATGGTTCTTCATGGCCGACCTCGGGCTCGGCTCGACGGCGCCGCCCTCTGAACAAATCGACGGGGGTGCATCGCGCGCATCGTGGTGCGCACCCCCTGCGCCCCCGCACCCCTTGCGCCGCGCGCCTGTGCCTCCTCCCGCTTGCGCCCCGCCGCGCCTTTCGGTCTCCTAGCGCTTGCCCATGACTGAACACCCCTTTTCCTCCCTCGCCATCCTCGGCGCCGCCGCCCTCTCTTTCCTCACCGGGTGCAGCGGCCTCATCCCCCTCACCCACGAGCTTCGCACCGGCAACGACCTCAGCAAGGACGAGCTCAGAAACCTCCAGTACTACACCTCCGACACCATCACCCTCCGCCGCGAGCTCGAGTCCGGGGGCAAGCAGATCACGGGCAGCCACAAGCTCCGGATCACCGAGGGCAAGACGATCGAGGAGGTCGTCATCGAGGCGAAGACGCCGGGCATCGCGGTCAACATCGGCGACCATGTGATCTCGATCAGCTTCGAGCAGGGATCATCGATGGATTTCGCGCCGGTCGGTGGGCCGCCGGTCGCCTCGCCCGGCTTCGCCACCGCGCCCGAGCCCGACCCCTTCCCCGGCCAGCACCCGGTGAAGAGAGAGGCGCCGCCGCCGAGCCCCGACCCCTACACGGGCAACTATACGCTCGTCCTCGGGCCGCTCGGGAAAGTCACCTATCAAGGAAAAGATTTCGAGGTCGTTGAGGACAGCGCGAGGGCGCACCTGCTCATCGATGGCGAGTCGCTCAAGGCCGTGGTCAAGAAGAACAAAGTGCTCCCCGGGCTGCGCTTGCCGAGCCCCTGAGCCGATCCATCTTTACAGGAGGAGCTCCGGGCATGAACGACGAACGCGTCTTCAGCGTGCAGCGGTTCGACAGCGCGGATCCAACGGTCACGGCGCATGGGTGCCATCAGGTGTGCCTCACCCTGAACGACGATGGCAGCTTCATGCTGCTCATCTCGGCCTCCTCGGCCGCCTCCGCACAGCAAGAGGAGACGATCGAGCTCTACCGGGGCGTGTACGAGGACCAGACGGCGGGGGTCGTCTGCCGGGCGACGCGGCGCGAGCGGCGGCACCGCATGCACGATGACGCGGGGGGACACCCGGACGAGGACGTGAAGCTCGAGGAGCCGGTCGACGCGCGGATCGCGTTCAAGCGCAACGGGGCGAGCGCCCTCGTTTGCCCGATCGATCACGATGGCCTCCTGGGCGTGCTGATGAGCGCGCACCTCGCGCCGCACCCGAGCCTCTTCGCGGGCCGGGTCTGAGGGCGCGGGCGCGGGAGAGCGGGTCAGGCGCTCGCGGGCGCGTGCAGCTCGAGCAGCGCGATCTCCGGCGGCGCGCCGACGCGCATCGGGGGGCCCCAGTAGCCGGTGCCGCGCGACACGTAGATCTGCGTCTCGCCCTCGGTGAAGAGGCCCGCGAGGTAGGGCTGGTCGAGCTTCACGAAGTAGTGCCAGGGGAAGATCTGCCCGCCGTGGGTGTGCCCGCTGAGCTGGAGGCCCACGCCGTGGGTCACGGCGTCCTTGATCTGCTTGGGCTGGTGGGCGAGGAGCACGAGCTCGCGCGATGGATCGCGGCCCGCGACGGCCTTGCCGAGGTCGGCGCCGTGGCCGATGTTCTGGCGGCGGGCGCTGTGGTCGTCGATGCCGGCGAGATCGAAGCTCTCTGCGCCCTCGCCGATCGAGACGCGCTCGTTGCGGAGCACGCGGATGCCGAGGCGCGTGAGCTCCGCGATCCAGGCGTCGGCGCCGGAGTAGTACTCGTGGTTGCCGGTGACGAAGAAGACCCCGTGCTTCGCGCGCAGATCGGCGAGCGGGGCTACGTCGGAGCGGAGCGACTCGACGGAGCCGTCCACCAGATCGCCGGTGATCACCACGAGATCGGGCTCGGCCGCGTTGACCTGCGCCACCACCTCCTCGAGCCACGCGCGGCCGATGGTGGGGCCGATGTGCACGTCCGTGAGCTGCGCGACCTTGAAGCCCGAGAGGGCGCGGGGCAGGCGCTTGAGGGTGACCTTGACGCGCTCGACGGCGATGAGGCCGCGGGCGCTCTGCATGCCGAAGCCGGCGAGGCCCACGCCGAGCACGCCGACGACGCCGGCGATGCTGCGGGCGAGGAAGGTGCGGCGCGCGGGATCGAGCGGGGCGCGGACGAGGGCGCTCACGCCGAGGACGCCGCCGCGCAGGACCTCGGAGCCGAGCAGGAGGAAGAACAGGAGGACCGAGACGCCCATCCAGCCGAAGACGACCCACGAGATGGCGTTGGTGGCGGCGCTCGGCCGGCGCTGGATGAGCCACATGCCGATCGGCAGGCTCAACGCGAGCGCGATGGTGGCGACGGTGCCCCAGCGCTGGAAGGCCTCGCCGAGATCGGGGCCGCGCACCAGGCGCTGCCAGAGGTAGTAGTGGATCCCGCCGACGACGAGGGTGAGGACGACGAAGAACATCAGCAGCGTCAGGAGCGTGCGTTGCACCGCGCCAACATGGCACGGCGATCCGGGCCTCGCCTCGGAGGAGGCCGCGCTTTGACATTACTTCACGCGGCGCCCGGGTGCAGCGTCCTCGCGGCCGGGTGGCCCGGGATCGCGCCGATCAGCCGCAGCTCAGGGGTAGCCGACGCAGATCCCGATGCCCTCGGGGTAACCCATCACGCCACCCTGGCAAGTTCCGCCCATGCAGTCGGCGTCGTTGCCAAGGTGGCAGAGCTTGAGGCAGGTGTTGTTGACCTTGGAGCAGACATAGCCGGAGGCGCAGGGGCAGCCCTCGCCGCGGGTGCCGGCGCCGAGGTCCACGCAGCTCGTCGTCCCGTCGTCGCGGACGACGGTGCAGGTCTGGCCCATGTCGCAGGTGCTGTCGTCGAGCGGCTGGCACTTCTTGACGGGCACGCACACGGGGATCTTCACGGACCCGCCCGCCATGTCGCGGGGGGCGCAGTAGGTGTCGGGGTCGCAGTCCTCGAGCTTGTCGCAGCAGTAGGCGCGGCAGACGCCGCCGCTCGGGGTGGACACGCAGGCGAGGCCGGCGCCGCAGTGGGCCGAGGTCTCGCAAGGGTCGCCGGCGGCGAACTCGCCGGCCTGGCCGCAGAAGGCCACGGCCTTGCCGCCCTCGTCGTCGAGCTGGCACGCGATCATCGGCGCGCCGTTGCCCGAGCTGCCGGAGCTGCTTGCCCCGCTCGATCCGCTGCCGGTGCCCGGGTCGCCGCCGGGGGTGCAGTCCTCGGTGCCAGGGACGCAGGCGGGGTTGCTGCCGCCGCAGAGGTACGAGTACGAGCCGTTCAGGTACGGGGTGCTGTCGCTCGCGCCGCCGGCGCCCGTGCTGGTGTTGCCGCCCACGCCCATGCTTCCCCCGCCCGCGCCGCCCACGCCCCCGGAGGCGGTGGCGCTCGCGGAGGAGTCGCCCCCCGTGCCGTCGGTCACCGGGGAGAGGCCGCCCGCGGAGACGGCGAGCCCGCAACCGCTGCCGGCGAGCGCGGCCAGCGACGCAACGATGACGGCGCCCCGGCCATGGGCCTTGAACCAGGAAAGAAGGGGAAAAGAAGCCATCATGAAGGTGCTCCGCACGAGCGCCGCAAAGGCTCGAAGCATATCACCGATCGAGGGGGTATCCACAGATCGTGCCGGGCGACGATGTCCCTCGCGTTCCCCTCTCCCGCTCCCGCTCCCGCTGCCCCATCCCGTTGCCCCTCCCGGCGCGGGCGAGGGTCGCGGGAACGGGAGCGGGAGCGGGAGGGGATTGCGGATGGAGCGGCGAGCCCGCCGTCGCGGGGCATGACGGCGCTGTCGTGGTCTGAAGACCTGAGCCAGCAGCGCGCGTGACTTGCGGCGACCTGGGCTTACTTCGCTTCGATGTCGCGGCTCACCATGTTGCCGGCGGCGTCGTAGGCGCGCACGGCGACGAGGTGGGAGCCGGCCGGGACGACGGCGGCGATGTTGGTGTCGAAGGCCTCGGTGGCCTCGTCGAAGATTCCGTCCTTGGAGAAGATCGGGCGCCACTCGTCGCTGCCCGCGATCGACACCTCGATCCGCGCGATCGGGCCGAGGCCGTCGACCACTTCGCCCGCGATCCGCCGGCCGTTCATGGACAGCGCCTTGAACACGGGCGGCGTGTTGTCCACGAGGACCGCGGCCGACTCGAGCGCGTGGCGGGTGGCGCGGTCGGGCGGGTTCGAGAGCTCGTCGCTCGCCTCGACCATCAGGCGGTAGGTGCCCTCGGGCAGCGACGAGGTGTCCCAGTCGTAGCTCGTGCGGGTCAGCTTCTCGCCGGGCTTGAGCATGCTGCGCCAGGTGGTCTGCCCGTCGAGGCGGTAGGAGACGCGGTAGCGCAGCTCGTCCTGGTCGAGGTTGTCGACCTTCCAGCTCACCGAGATCGAGCTCGACGCCTTGGGTGCTTCACCGCCCGAGGCCGCGATCCCGGTCTTGAGCGAGCGCGATCCGCTGCGCGCGCTGGCGTCGATCGAGGTCACGATGGCGCGGGCGTTGTCCGTCACGAAGGGCAGCGTCACCTCGCGGAGCACGGCCTTCGGGTCGCGGCTCCAGCGCGCGCGGATCTGCACGTAGCGGGCGGCGGGGCTCTTCACCTCGCCGGGCGCGGTGAGCCCCGCGGTCCACGCGCTCCAGCTCGCGTCCGGGGTCAGCGTGTTACCGCTCCGGGTCGAGAGCTCGATCGCGCCCTCCGAGCGCCAGCCGAGCTTGCCGAAGCTCGCTCGCAGGCCGGCGTCGAGCACCTTGCTCGTCCATACCGCGTCGGCGCCGCCCGCGCCCTTGATCTCGTGGAACACGACCGGATCGCTCGTCGCGAGGAAGCGCTTCTTGCCGGCCATCACCACGGCGCCCACCTGCCGCTCGTCGGTGTCGGCCACGAGCCGCTCGAGGTGGTTGTCGTCGACCGTGTAGAGCCGCCCCTCGGCGCCGGTGCCCACGTAGGGCAGGCCCTCGTCGTCGAGGGCGAGCGAGACATAGTGCGTGTCGTCGTCGTCGAGCATCGGCTCGGCCACGCCGTCCTTGGCGAAGCGCATGAGCAGGCCTTTGCCGGGGCGCGCGGAGCGGGCGGGCTGCGGGCCGGCGGGCACGTTCTTGTTCTTCTTCGGCGAGGTGAAGGTCTCGCTGTACTTGTTGGCGATGGCCCACACCTCGCCGTTCTTGCCGAGGGCGATCGCTTTGACGTCGTCGGCGTCGAAGTCGTAGAGCACGCTGGCGCGGCCGGGCCCGGTGAGCTTGTAGAGCAGGGCCTTGCCGTTCGAGCCGGTGTACACGGTGCCGTCGTCGGCCACCGCGACCGAGGTGAGGTGAGGCTCGTCGCTGTCGAAGAACACCTCGGCTTTGCCTTGCTGATCGATGCGGAAGAGCTTCCCCTCGGGGCCGGTGGCCGCGTAGAGCGCCTTGTTCTTGGCGTCGTAGGCGAGGCTCCAGATGTCCTCGGCGCCGGGCAGCGTGACGAAGGCCGCGGCGGCCGTCTTGGCGTCGCCGGCGGTCTTCGCGGCGGCGGTGGCGGCGGGGATCTTGAAGAGCTTTCCCTCGGGGAAAGTGCCGAGGATCACGTCGCCGCCCCACGCGAGAGCCATCGAGCTCACGGCCATCTCGGAGGTCGCCGCGAGCGTCTCGGTGCGGCCGCCGGCGATCCGGAAGACCTTGCCGTCGGTGCCGGTGCCGAGCAGCACCGTCCCGTCGCCGAGCACGACCGAGCTCCACACCGAGGTCGCGTCCTGGATGGGCGTGGATCCGAGGGTCAAGCCCGCGCGGAGATCGCCGCGGGAGTCGACGCTCACGCCGGTGAGGTCGCCGCCCTTGAAGGCGTCGAGCGTGTCGAGGGTGAACACGCGCGTCCCGACGGCGCCTGCAGGGGCGGCGACGAGGGTGAAGGCGAGGAGGGCGAGGGAGGTCCGGGCGAGGCGAGAGGTCTTCGTCGTGATCATGGGCATCGGTAGAGGATTCGGAGCAGGGCGGAGCGAGGGGAAGATCAGCGGATCACCGGCCGGACCTCGACGCGGACGCTGTCACGGCCGGTGACGAAGCGGCCGAGAGGCACCGCGGTGTGCACGAGGGAGGTGAAGACCTCGGGCGCGTCGGATTGCGTGGTGGGGCGGAGCGTGTCGAGCGCGCCCGGGGGCAGGCGAGAGGCCACCTTGCCCTTGTACGAGGCGCCCACTTCCTTCGTGGAGAGGCGGAAGGTGGCGACGAGGCTCTCCGGATCGAACGTCTGGTTCGGGAGGTTCGCGACGAGCTCGGCCACGCCCTCGGGCGAGGGCAGCGGGCGCTCGATCTCGTAGCCGGGGGCGAGCTCGATCTCGACCTCGTGCCCGGCCATCTCCACCGGCACCTTGACCTCGATCACGCGGCTCTCGATCTTGCCCTGGTAGGGCTGCAACTCGACCTTGATCCGCGCCGGCTGCCCCGCGTCGATCTCGGGCTCGAGCACCTTGGCGCTCCGCAGGGCCAGCACCTCCCGCTCGAAGGTGAGGCGCATGGTCGTCTCGACCCCCTCGACGACGATCGGCTCCCAGGGGTTGTTGAGCAGCGCGCCGAGCGAGCGCACGAGGCGGCTGCGCGCGAAGTCGTCGGGCCCGGGCGTGCCGCCGGTGGCGGCGTTGCCGGCGCCGAAATCGACCACGGAGAAGCTGCCGTACTTGGCGATCTTGATCTTGCTCGTGGCGCGCCAGGTGGCGTCGCGCCGCTCGCTCGTGGTCGTCTCGGCGGCGCTGCCGACGACCATGGCCGCGAAGGACGGGCACATGAACTGATCGTGCGTGACCTCGGCGTTCCACACGCTCTTCGGGGCGCCGTCGACGCCGGTGATCTCGACCCGCACGGGGAAGGTGGGCGCCTTGGCCGCGGTGTCGACGACGATGGCCGCCTGCCGGTCGTTGACGAGGGCGCCCATCGATCGGGCGGCCTCGCCGATCTTGAAGCTGCGGTTCTGGTTGGCGAGGATCCAGTGCACCCGGCCGATCGCGGTCGGCAGGTTCTCGATGCCGCCGCCGAGCATGGGGTGGCCGAACGCGAGGAGCTTGTCGCCCGAGACGCGGGTGACGGTGCCGAGGCCCATCGCGCTGATGTCGCCCCGCACGAGCTCGACGCCGATCGCGCCGCCGTCCTCGTACTGCGTGGGCGCGTCGGGCGCGGGCTGCTTCGCCGAGCCGCCGCCGGCCTGGAGCGGCTCGAGGCCCATCGGCGCGAGCAGATCCGAGGCGAGCCGCATCCCCATCGCGCTCATGCCGCCCATCAGCACGGGCGTGGAGGCGCGCGCGAGGCCCGAGCCCTCCGGCGGCGCGAGCATGGCCGAGGCACGCGCGGCGAGCTGCTTGCCGTGGCTCGGCAGATCGTAGGCCTCGGGCGCGCCGCTGAAGGCATGCGGCGACGGCGCGAGCAGCCCCGGGGGCAGCGCGGCATGCGGGGTCGCGCCGTCCTGCCCGGCGAGGGGCGTGCCGCCGCCGGGCATGATCACCTTGGGCAGCGGGCGGTTGAGCTCGTCGATCATCGACTGGATCGGCGTCACGCCGGCGATCGCCTCGGTGCCGAAGAGCCAGCCGTAGGCGTAGGCCCCGATCATCTTGCCGTCGAGGAAGATGGGGCTCCCGCTCATGCCGGCGACGGTGCGCGTGACCTCGAGGCGCGGGTGCGGGGTCTTGATGAGGATCAGGTCCTGGTTCGGCCGAAAGTTGTGGAGCGTGGAGATGATCTCCACGTCGAACTTGTCCGGCTTGACCCCCGAGAACACGGTGAGCCCGTACCCCTTCATCCCCGGCTTGACCGCGGAGAGGGGGAGGATGTCCGCCGGTGTCGAGGGGACGGCCTCCGCGATCCCCACGCCGAGCGCGAGGCTGCCGAGCAGGCCGGCGCCGAGGCTCAGCGGGACGAGGCGCCCTTCGGCGAGCGCGGCAAGATGCAAGGCGAGGGACCGGAGGGCGCGAAGGGGCCGGGCAACAGACACGAGCGGCAGCTTAGCTCGATTTTCGGTCCCGCAACGGGATCTCCAGGCGCGACGCCATGCCGGGCCCGGAAAGGCCGAGCATCGCCGGCATTCCGAGGTAGGCTCGCGCGCGTGAAGGACATCGTGGTCCTCGCCGCCCTGGTGCTGGGCTTCGCCTCGCTCGTCACGCTCCACGTGACGCTGGCCGTGCGCCTCCTCGCCCGCCCTCCGCGCTGGCGCGGCCTGGTCGCCCTGTTCGTGCCGCCGCTCGGGCTGCTCTGGGCGTACCGCGCCGGCTTCACCCGGAGCGCCGCGCTCTGGGTGATCGCGCTGCTCGTCTACGTCGTGGCGTTGATCGCCGCGCAGTCCTGAGGGGCCGACCGCGGCGTTTACCGGGGCGCGGCCTCGTGCTACGCCGGGTGTGCCGCCGAGCCCCTCACGGGAGGATGGACGTCCATCCCAGGGAAGCCAGTGCAAAGCTGGCGCGGAGCCGCCGCTGTAACCCGGAAGAGCCGAGATCCACGCACCACTGGCCGAGCGCCGGGAAGGGGATCGAGGCCATGAAGGGGAGCCAGAAGACCTGCTCGCCGGCCCTCGGTCCTGTTGGCTCGTGACCGGGGCAACCCTCTCCAGGAGCGCGAGCCTCGCTCCGACGGGAACCAGCGATGAGCAGCAAGCAAGGGCGCCTCGGGGCGCTCATTTCGGCGTTGATCTTGGGGGTCGGCTCGGCAGCCTGCGGCGGGACGGCGGTGACGCCGGACGCGGGGACGACAGCGACCACCGGGGGCGGGACAGGCGGCGGCGGAGGCGGCGGGGGCAGCGGCTGCTGGGAAGGATCGACCGGCGGATCCAGCGGATCAGGAGGCGCCGGGCCGGCCGCGCCGCTCGTGTGCGAAGGGCCGGGGCCGCGCTACGCGACGCATGCGGTGAGCGCATGCTTCGGGGGCGGGGAGACCTTCGGGCAAGAGGCCTTTCCCGCGCCGGTGCTCGGCCCTCCCAAGGGCGACGGCTGCTGCTCGGGCTCGCTCGACGTGGTCTCGCTGGGCGACGGGGGGACGGTCACGCTCACCTTCGACGGCAACGCCATCGTCGACGGGCCGGGGCCGGATTTCCTGGTGTTCGAGAACGCCTTCGACATCGGCAACGACCCGATGCACCCCTTCGCCGAGCTCGGCACCGTCGAGGTGAGCGACGACGGGGTGAGCTTCGTGGCCTTCCCCTGCACGGCGAAGGCCTACCCCTATGGCTCCTGCGCGGGCTGGCACGCGGTGTACGGCAACCTGGACGACGGCGTCGATCCGCTCGATCCGGCGGTGGCCGGGGGCGATCCGTTCGATCTGGCCGACCTCGGGGTCCACGAGGCGCGCTTCGTGCGGATCACCGATCGGGCTGACATGCCCGGGAGCTTCGATCTCGACGCGATCGCGATCCTGCACCCGGCTTGCCCGTGAGCGTCATGTAAAAATTCTACACAAAACAGGCCTTACGAGAGAGCCGGAAGAAATTTTCTTGCACGAGCTCGGCCTCGACCTTACCCTTCAATGCTCTCCTCGGACGCATGACGCTGCCTCGCCTGTTCCAGCGCCTGATCGCCCGCCTCGCCTTCCTGGCGACGCTCACCCTCGCGCTCGGCCTCTTCCCGCGCACGGTCCTCGCCTCGTTCACGAGCGAGACCACCGAGGGGGCGATCGACGACGACGAGGAGGAGCGCCTCGGCGAGGAGGCCGCGCTCCGGGAGCAGGAGCAGATCGGGTCGCGCGCCGCGCGGCAGCGCCGTGTCCCCCAAGGCGCGGCCGCGCGCCCGCCCCTCACGCTCCGGGCCGCTCCGCCGGGCGCCGTCTCGCGCATTCGCCCTCCACCTCCCCGCGTGCTCAAAAAGCCCTTCATCCGCCTGCACTGTTGAGCGGACCGGGGGCGGGGCGCGCCGTCGCGGTCGGGTCGATTCGACTCCATCGCTCCGGCGACTCCCGTCCTCGGACCACCCGGTCCACCGGCAGATTGGCTGTTCGATCCCCCGGATCGACCTCCCCAAGGCTTTTTTCCGCCGCAGGCGAAGGTGTCTCCCATGCAAAAGCTCGTCGAGGGTCTGCACAAGTTCAAGTCCGAGGTCTTCAACTCCAACGAGGCGCTGTTCAAGCCGCTCGTGGAGGGGCAGAAGCCCGAGGTGCTGTTCATCACCTGCTCGGACAGCAGGATTTCTCCCAACCTCATCACCCAGACCAACCCGGGTGAGCTCTTCATCCTCCGCAACGCCGGCAACATCGTGCCTCCGTACAGCGCGATGAGCGGCGGTGAGTCGGCCAGCATCGAGTTCGCGGTGCTCGGGCTCGGCGTGCGGCACATCATCGTCTGCGGCCACACCCGCTGCGGCGCGATGAAGGCCCTGCTCGAGCCGGAGATGCTCCGCGACTCGCCGAGCATGAAGAGCTTCCTCGGCCACGCCGACGCCACGAGGCGCATCATCGAGGAGAACTACCGCCACCTCGAGGGGTACGCGCGCCTGACCGCCACGGTCGAGGAGAACGTGCTCACGCAGATCGAGCACCTGCGCACCCACCCGGCCGTGCGCGCCCGGCTCTCCCGGGGCGCGCTCTCCCTCCATGGATGGGTTTACAAGCTCGAGACGGGCGAGACCTTCCAGTACGACGCCGGTCAGGTGGCGTTCGTGCCCTTCACGCGATCGGCGCCGCTCCTGCCGGTGCCGAGCCTCGATCGCGCGCGGATCTTCTGAGGGGGACAGGACGATGAGCACCGACGCCACGATCGCCCACGCGCCCCCGCACACGCCCGAGGAGGAGGTCGACGAGCTGCGCGCCGAGCCGCCGATCGACGACACCCTCCCTCCGCCTCCACCGGAGAGCGAGGCCGTCCCGAGCATGCGGGGCGCGCATGTCCGCCCGGATCTGGGCCTCCTCGCGAACCTCCGGCACGACCTGCCCGCGGGGCTCGTCGTCTTCCTCGTCGCGGTCCCGCTGTGCCTCGGCATCGCGCTCGCCTCGGGCGCGCCGGCGCTCTCCGGGATCATCGCCGGCGTGGTCGGCGGGCTGGTGATCCCCTTGATCAGCCGCTCCGAGCTGAGCGTGAGCGGCCCCGCGGCGGGCCTCGCCGCGGTCGTGGCGATGGGCATCGGCAAGGTCGGCGGCTTCGAGGCCTTCGCGCTGGCCGTCGTTCTCGCCGGGCTCTTCCAGATCGCCCTCGGCGCCCTGCGCGCAGGGGCGATCGCCCACCTGTTCCCGAGCTCGGTGATCCAGGGCATGCTGACCGCGATCGGCCTGCTCCTCATCCTGAAGCAGGTCCCCCACGCCATCGGCTACGACCGGGACAACTTCGCCTCCGTGGCCTTCCGCGGCGACGAGGGCGAGAACACCTTCTCGCTCGTCTACCACGCCTTCGCGTCCATCCACCCGGGCGCGCTGCTGCTCACGGCGACGTGCATCCCGCTCCTCATCCTCTGGGAGAAGAACCAGACGCTGAAGAGGATCTCGCTGCTCCCCGGCCCCCTCGTCGCCGTGCTCGTGGGGCTCGTCGCCGAGGTCGCCTTCCGCTCGTCGGCCTCGCTCGCCTTCGGCGGCAAGCACCTCGTGCAGATCCCGGTGAGCGGCGAAAATGGCTCGATCGTGAGCGCCCTCCGCTTCCCGAGCTGGTCGTCGATCACGCACGGGGAGGTGTGGATCCTCGCCGTGACGCTGGCCGTGGTGGCGAGCCTCGAGACGCTCCTCAACGTCGAGGCCGTCGACAAGCTCGACCCCTACCACCGCAAGTCCCCGCCGAACCGCGAGCTCGTGGCGCAGGGCGTGGCCAACACGCTCTCGGGCCTGATCGGCGGCCTCCCCGTCACCTCGGTGGTGGTGCGCAGCACGGCGGCCGTGAGCGCCGGCGCGCGCACCCGCGTCGCGGCCTTCACCCACGGCGCGCTCCTGCTCGTGGCCACGCTCGTCGCGGCCTCGGTGCTCAACCGGGTGCCGCTCGCATGCCTCGCGGCCATCCTGCTCATGACCGGCTACAAGCTCGCCAAGCCCTCGATCTTCAAGGCCGCCTACCACGCGGGGCCGTCGTTCTTCGTGCCCTTCGCCGGCACGGTGGTGGCGATCCTGCTCACCGATCTGCTCAAGGGCACCGCGATCGGCCTCGGCCTCGGCCTCGCCTTCGCGCTCTACCGGGTGATCGAGTCGACGTTCCACATCGAGAAGGACGGGCGCACGCTGCGCATCTACATCCACGGGCACGCGCACTTCTTCAGCCGTGGTCGCCTGCTCCGCGCGCTGGAGCATGCCGCCGAGGGGACGCGCGTGATCGTCGAGGCCGCGCCCGGCGCGTTCATCGATCGCGACGTGCTCCAGACGATCGAGGGCTTCATGAAGACGGCGCGCTCCCGCACCATCGAGGTGGAGGTGCGGGGCATCGCGCTCGGCGCCGAGAAGAGCGCGGCGGGCTGAAGGGCCGGGCCCCGGCGTGGCGTAGGCCCCCCTCGGTGCCTCCTGCGTCCGGGCGTGATCGGCGAGGTCCGCCCGGCGCTTTACTGGAGGAAGACGGAGAGCTTGTCGGGCCCGTGCGCGACCGACCCGCGCACGCCGTACATCCACGTCGGCGGCGCCGAGGCGTCGAGGCGCAGGCCGGGGAAGCGCTGGAGCAGCAGCGACAGCGCGACCCGAGCCTCCATGCGCGCGAGCGGCGCGCCGACGCAGTAGTGAATGCCGCCGCCGAAGATCTGGGGCTGCACGCGGCGGTTGATGTCGTAGACCGCCGGGCGCGCGTAGGTCTCCTCGTCGTAATTTTGCGCGATCTGCGCGCAGTAGAAGACGGTGCCCGGCGCGAGCTTGAGCTCATCCATCTCGAACGGCCTCTCGACCATGCGCAGCGTGCCCACGTTGCTCGGCGCCCAGCGCATCGACTCCTCGATCGCGGCGGGCAAGAGCGTCAGGTCGGCGCGCACCGCGGCGAGCGCCTCCGGGTGCGAGAGCAGCGCGTAGAGCGAGTTGGTCATCAGCCAGATGGTCGTCTCGTAGCCCCCGAGGAGCAGGCTCAGCACGATCTGCTGGACGGCCTCGAGGCTCATCATCCCCTCCGCCTGGAGCGTCCGCACGATCTCGCCGAGGAGCGTGTCGCCGGGCGCGGTCATCTCCCGCTCCGCGACCTCGGTGATCTGCCCGAGCGCCTCCTCGTACGCGCGCTGCCCCGCGGCCGCCGCCTCCGGGTTGCCGATCTGGATGATGCTGCGGAACATGTCGCGCACCCGCGCGTCGTTCTCGGCGAGCTGATCCATGGGCAAGCCGAAGAGGGCGCTGATCACCCGCTTGGGCATCTCCATGCAGAAGGGATCGATGAGATCGATCGGGCCGTCGCTCTTCAGGCCCTCCACGATGTCGGTGACGATGGGCCGGACGATCGCCCCCTCGTAGCGCTCCACGGCCTTCGGCGTGAAGAAGAGGTTGTAGATGCGGCGCATCTTCACGTGCTCCTCGCCCTGCATCGCCGCGAGGCCGCCCTTCAAGATCCCGGCGGCGAACATGCGCGTCGTGAACGTCACCGGGTCCTTGAAGATCGCCGCCAGGTGGTGCTTGCGCAGCACGACGGGCAGGCCCATCACCGCGTCGGTGACGAGCGGCGCTTCCTTCGCGGCGTCCGCGAACCGCCGGGCGATCGCGGTGGGGTCGTCGGATGGAACGAAGAACAGGCTCTTGGTGGCGGTCATGGAGTGCGCGTAGGTTCGAGGCGCACGAGCGTCAATCCAGCGCCCGCCGGCGCTGCGATGGTCCGTCCGGGTCGGCCCGTCAGGGCCAGGCGAGCTGCATGAAGCGCACCCGGCCCGAGCCGCCCACCGCGTTGTCGGCGAAGAAGAGCCACTTGCCCGTGTCGCCGGTGAAGGCCGGCGACACGTCCTCCGTCACCGGGCCGGTCAGGGCCGCGATCGTCTTGAGCGGCCCCGACGGCGCGCCCGGCGACACCTCGAACGCGCCCATCATCAGCGACTCGCCGACGGCCGAGGTGAGCACGCCGCGGCACCCCTTCGCGCGGCATGCGATCGCCGAGGAGGTGACGGAGCTACCGCCCTCGCCGCGGATGAGCGAGGGCACGCCGATCAGCGCGCCCTTGGCGTCGAGCTGCGCCACGCGGAGCCCGCGCTCGGCTGCGGCCGTCGCGTCGCCCTTCTCGCCGAACGCGTCCTCGATCCACGACACCAGGTAGCCGCTCCCCGCCGCGGTGATCTCGGGCGTCCGCGAGTGCAGCGCCGACGCGAAGAGCCTCGTCTCCACGCCCACCTTCTTGAGCGTGCTCGTCTCGAGCCGGGCGAGGTAGATGTCGCAGTTGCCCTCGGCGGGCTCCTTGCGCGCGTCGGCCCACACCACGAAGACGTCCTTGCCGCGCACCACGAGCTTGACCTCGACGGAGTCGCCGGGAGCCTCGGTGATGCGCCGATCGGGGATCACCTTGGTCAGCGAGCGATCGACCTTGGCCACGTAGATCTCGGGGTTCCCGTCGCGCGTGTCGACCCACGCGACGATCCAGCCGTCGGTCCCGTCGGCGGCGATGGCCACGTCGCTCACCTCGCTCGACACGCCGCCCTTGGGCTTCTTGCGGTTGATCACCGTCAGGCCCTTCTGCGCGAGCTTGTTGCCCGCGGCGTCGACCTTGGTGACGTAGACCTGCGGCTCGCCCTTGTCGCGCGCGACCCAGGCGATCGTCGTCTCGGGCTTCTTCTCGCCGTTCTTCTCGATCTCCATCGAGGCCATCGCCACGCCGCCGAGGGAGAGGGCCTTGCGCGAGATCGTCACTGCCTTGCCGGGCGTTCCATCGGCGGCGAGCGGGCGCACGCCGAGCGTCGCGAAGGGGCCCTCGTCGTCCTTCTTGCCCTTCTTCACGCGGTTGTTCGCGCCCTCCAGGTAGTACGTCACCCACGCGGCGAGCGCGCCGCCGCCCGGTAGCTCGGCGCCGGCCACCTCGCTCAGGTGGTCGCCGTCGAAGAGCGCGGCGATGCTCTCCGGCCTCGGCGGGAGCTCGTCGGGGTCGCGGCGCGCGGCCGGCTTCCAGCGGCTCTGGCGAATCGGCAAGCTCACCGCCGCGAGGGGCGCGCCGGCCTTGCTGTCGGTGAGGAGCCCGCTCGCGAGCGCGAAGCATGCGCCGCCGTTGCACGAGAGCGCGCGCGTCAGGTACGGCGATCCATCCTTGGCGAAATCGGCCGAGGGGAAGGGCGCGGCGAGGATCGGCTCGGCGTCGAGCACGGCGAGGTCGGGGCCGAAGCGCGCGTACACCGGGAGGATGGGCACCTCCTTCTTGCGCACGGGCGCGCCCTTGATCGCCGCCGGATCGGCGCCGGGGGTGGGCTCGGGCGCGGCCTCCGGATCGGTCGCGAGCTCGGGCACCGGGGCGAGCGTCATCGCCGCGAAGCCGTCGCCGTCGGGCACGATCTCGGGGCGGCCGCTCGCGGCGAAGAGGATCGACGCGCGCTCCTTGCCGAGCGCGCCGTCGGGGCCGAGCGTGGCGAGGTGGATGAGCCGGCCCTCGGGCGGCGTGCGGAGCAGGTCTTCCCACGCGAGCAAGGCGCGCTTGCTCCCCGCGCTCCCGGGCAGGTACGGCCCGTCGACGAGCCCCACGAGCGCCTGCTCGCCGAAGGGCACGGTGGCGCGGCGGGGCGCCTGGATCACCTTGCCGCCGGGCTCGACCGCGGCGGTGTACACGCAGGGATCGATGTGCCGCTCGTCGGTCCAGCCGAGCAGGTAATGGCCGCCGGCCACGGCGATCTCCACGTCGACCTGGGCCGTCGGCTCGGGGCTCACCACGAGCGGGGCCGAGGGGTGGCCCTTGTCGTCGAGCTCGATGAGCTGCACCTGTCCGAGCTTGGATCCGAGGGGCGCGAGCGACTCGGCGTCCGCGTCGGGGGCGCGCTTCTTCTTGCCCTTGCCCGCCTTGTCGCCGGGCGGCGGCGAGGCCTGCGCGCCGCCCGCCACGACCGTCGCGATCGCCGCGCCGCGCGCCGTTGACGTTGTTTCCCAGCCCATCACATCGTGCGCCGCCACGACCGGCGCGCCCATGGGCTTCGCGCCGTCGAGCGGCACCACGAGCAGGTCGTCGTGCTCGTCGCGCTGGATCTCCCAGAGGAGGAGCGCGCCCTTGCCCGCCGGGAGCAGATCGACGGTGGAGAGCTCCTCCGCGACCTGCGTCGCCACGACGGCCTCGCCCTTCGGCTTGCCCTGCTCGTCGAGGGCCAGCGCCTTGAGCGCGTGGTTCTTCGCGACGGGCTCGATCCACACCACGAGGTAGCCGTCGCCGACGGCCTTGAGCACGGCCTTCTGGCCCTCCGGCGCCTCGCCCACGTCGAGCGCCTCCTTGCCCTTCGGCGCGCCGTCGGCCGCGATCGGCCGCGTGTACCAGCGCTGCTTCTGCGCGTAGAAGACGAGCCCGCCGTCGCCGCGGGAGGCGTAGTAGACGGCGCCGTTCTCGTCGTCGAGCGCCGCCACCTGCTGCGCCGGGAGGAAGGCCGGGTTCGGCGGGGGCGCGGCCGGCGGCGCCTCCTTGGGCTTGTCGGCCTTGACCGGGGGCTTCGGGGCGACCGGCGGCGCCGCGGCGGGACCGCAGCCGAGGGCGGCGAAGCCGAGGGCGGTGAGGAGCAAACCGAGCCCGGGCGCCCGGGGGGCGCGCGCTTTCAACCAACGCATGGCGCGACCATGCCAGAATGCCCCCCTCGGCGCGAGACGGAGCGAGGACGAGATCGGAATGAGGCAGCGAGCATGGGCAATCTTGTGCGTCCTTTCGCTCGCCTCCTGCGACGGGAAGAAGGGGAGCGGCGGCGCGCCGGCCCCGGCGGGCTCGGCGGGCCCGGTGAGCGCGGCGGTCTCCGTGTCCGCGCGGGAACAGCCCGCCCGCGCCGTCTCTTCCGCCTCGGCCGCGAATTCGCCCGCGCCGTCGGTCGCGCCGTCGAGCGCGCCTTCCTCGGCGGTCGCGGCGCCCGGTCGTCCGCCCGCGAGCGCCAAGGAGGCCTGCCAGATCCTCAAGGGCCCGATCCAGCTCTCGTTCACGGGCGCGGCCACGGTCTGGCCGAGCGAGGACGGCGGCCCCGAGCGCGATCCGCACATCGTCTTCAACCGCGACGGGATCCCGAAGGCGGTGACCTTGCCCGCGCAGGCCGCGGTCCGGGCCGACGCCTCGGCGCGCGCGCCTGGATCGGCGGCTGGATCCGCGGCCGGATCCGCGCCCGGCAGCGCCTCGGCCAGGGCGGCTCTGCCCGAGCGGCTGGCCCTCGCCGAGCCGGCCGAGCGCGCGACCACGCCGGGCTGCGCGATCGGCGGGGGCTCCCTGTTCTGCATGGCGCAGAACGGTGACATCCATCGGACCACGCTGTCCGGCGACGGTGACACCGTGGTCGCGCGTGGACGGCCGGGGACGCCGGTGGCCGCCTCGACCATCGGTCGCGGGCAGGTGGTCTACGCCTTCCTCGCCGACAAGAAGACGAGCGAGGGGATCGTGAGCCAGGCCTTCGCCGCCATCGACGACGCCGCGCCGGCGACGATCTCCGAGGACGGCAGCGGCGCGACCTTCATCACGCTCGCGCCGCGCGGCGAGGCGGTGGTGGCGATGTACATCGACGCGCGCCGCGCGATGACGCCGCTCCACGCGCGGGTGCTCCACGCCGAGCCGGGCCACCTCCGCGCGGGCAACGACGCCGTGCTCTTCGTGGGCGAGGGGAGCGAGACGCGCGTGGCCGGCGCGCTGGCCCTCGGGGAGAGCGGCCCGACCTTCGGCCTGTTGCCCGGCTTCAAGGACACGACCACCTTCGGCATCGCCGCGATCCGGATCGACGAGACCCCGAAGGACGACGCGCCCGTCACCTGGTCCACCTACCCGAGCGGGATGGACCGCGCCGCCGTGGCCGCCACGCGGGGCAGCTCGCCGCGCCGCGTGCTCCTCTCGCGCCCCGCGACGAACGACCCGAAGAGCAAGAAGCTCCTGGAGCTCGGCGAGATCGAGGAGAGCGGCGCCTTCCGCGGGCTGTGCACGGTGGCCGAGGGATCGAGCTTCACCGACCTCGGCGTCACCGCCGACCGGTTCGGCACCCTGTGGCTCACGTACACCGACGCGAGCGGGACGTGGATCGAGCGGAGAGGAAAGGCGTTCTGATCGAGCAGCCCGTTGATGTTCTGTTCCGCGCCCCGAATCGTCGGTCGGGACCGCTCAAAATACCGCAGTATTCCTCGCGGTCCCTCCCTAGCTTCGTGGCGCTCACGACGTAAATCAACGGGCTGCTAGGGCAGGAGGACGCGCCCGGGGGCGTCCTTCGTCCCGTCCTGCGTGTGGCAACTGTTGCAGTCGCCCGAGGTCTGCGGCGTGGTCATCACGCGCTCGCGGCCGTCGTACTTCACCTTGGCGGTGTACGGCTTGGCGATGAACGTCGTCGTCCCGAAGTTGCCGACGGAGTTCACGGTGGTCGTGTGCACGCCGCCGTTCTTGTCGGTGATCTCGATGATCGCCGTGCTGATCGGCGGGCCGGACTCGACCTTCGCGTTGCACTTGTCGGGCTCGTGCGCCGTCGCGTACACCGTGCCGGCGATGGAGTAGTTCGGGCCCTCGCCCTCCTGGTTGTGGCACGTGATGCATGCCATGCCGGGGTTCATCGACTTGGAGCCGTTGTTCCCGCCCTTCCAGGTCGTCCCGCTCGTGCACTGCGGCGGCGCGTCGAAGGGGTTCGGCCCGGCGTCGACGTCGCCGCACGAGCCCTTGGGGGTGCCGGCGTTCACCCAGCTCTCGAACGCGGCGATGTCGGCGGCGGACGAGGGCGAGGCGGGCTTCGGCGGCATGGGCGAGGTGCTCGACTTCATGCGCGCGAGGGACACCTCGGCCATCGTCTTCGAGGGGTCGCTCTTCGCGGGCGCGACGAGATCGGCGTAGGTGAGCAGGGCCATCGGCGCGCCGCCCACCGGCGGGCTCGAGTGGCAGCTCACGCAGTCGTTGGCGAGGAGCGTGGCGATGTCGCAGGGCAGGCCGTCGCCCTGCGCGCCGCCGCCGCTCCCGCTGCCGCCGCCCTCGCCGCCGACCGTGTCGGTCGACGTCTCGCCGCCGGACGGGGTGACCGAGGTGACCCCCCCACACGCGGCCACGAGGACGAGCGCGCCCCAGAAGGCCGGCAACAACGATCGACGGGCCTTCGCCCGGCTGCCCACGAAGGAAGATTGCGTCATGGAAGGCTCCGAAGTGGAAGGCTCCGAATGGGGCTCGGGGTTTCGATGTCGACTGAGGTGCTCGATCAACCGTTGGAGTTCAAACCACCTTGGGCGCGCGGAGGCGAGCGCGCAAGGTCACGGCAAGAGGACGCGCCCGGGGGCGTTCTGAGCGCCGCTCTGGGTGTGGCAGTCGTTGCAGTCGCCCGAGGTCTGCGGCGTGGTCATCACGCGCTCGCGGCCGTCGTACTTCACCTTGGCGGTGTAGGGCGGGACGATATTCCCGTTCTTGGCGCTCTTCGAGAAATTCCCCACCGAGTTGGCGGTGGCGGTGAACACGGTGCCATTGGCGTCGGTCACCTCGATGACGGCGGTGCTGATCGGCGGGCCGGACTCGACGGCGGCGTTGCACTTGTCGGGCTCGTGGGCCGTCGCGTACACCGTGCCGGCAAAGATGTAGTTGGGGCCCTCGCCCTGCTGCTTGTGGCACTTGAGGCATGCCATGCCGGGGTTCATCGACTTGGAGCCGTTGTTCCCGCCGTTCCACGTCGAGCCGCTCGTGCACTGGGCGGGGGCGTCGAAGGGGTTCGGCCCGGCGTCGACATCACCGCAGGTGCCCTGGGGCGTGCCGGCGTTCACCCACGCCTGGAAGGAGGAGATCTCCGCCGCCGTGGCGGGCGAAGCGGGCTTGGGCGGCATGGGCGAAGCGATGTCCTTCATCCGGGCCAGGGACGACTGGGCCATGGTGATGCTCGGGTCGTCCTTGGAGGGCGCCATCAGGTCTTGATAGGTGAGCAGGGCCATGGGCGCGTTGCCGACCGGGGGGTTGCTGTGGCAACTGATGCACTTGTCCGCGAGGGTCGCCGCGATGTCGCACGGGAGCCCCTCGCCCGCGCCGCCGCTGCCGCTCGTGATCGCGCCGCCGCCCGAGCCGGTGGCGCTGCCACCCTGGCCGGAGCTCGGGCCGGATCCGGAGGTCGTCCCGGAGGAGGCGCCGCCGCCGTCACCGCTCGTGTCTCCCGTGATCGGAGACACCACGTTGATGCCGCCGCAGGCGGTCACGAGCGCGATCGCTCCCAGCATCGCCCATCCGGCAAAGGGGAGAATGGAGCGAGAGACACCGCTCCTCGAAACATGCGTTCCCATGCGCTCGTGCTTCATTGTTTCCTCCAAGCTTTAAATTCGGAAAGCGATCGGTGCGGGACGAGGGGCCGAATACTCGGCATCTCAGTATCTTTCAAGACGCCATGATCAGGGAAGCAAAATCCGACCGGGAGCGCCCGATACTCCATCTTTTGTGTGGCACGAGTTGCAGTCGCCGTTCGACTGCTCCGCGGCCATGATGTTCTTCTTGTCGCCGACGATCACCTCGGCGCGATACGGCATCTTCACGGGCAGCTCGGTATAGAAATTTCCGGACTCGGTGGTGGTCATCTTCACCGATTTTCCGTCGGCGCCGGTGACCAGGACCGTGACTCCATAGGACCCGAAACAGTCGTCGGCGAGGCCGTTGCCGGGGAAGACGGTGCCGGCGATGACGAAGCCCGGCCCGTCGTTGTCGTGGTGACAGCTGATGCAGGTCTGCCCGGGGTGCATGTTGGGCGAGCCCTGATCGCCCGCGGTCCAGGCGAGGCCGGTCGCGCAGACATCGGTGCCGACGAACGAGACATCGTAACAGCCGGCGGCGAGCACGGCGGCGCCCGAGAGGGCGAGGAGCGCGCCCGTCATCCCGAGCCTGCGCGCCCCGAGGCGCCGCCGAAAGCCGAGCACGGCCGCCACGCCGAGCAGGCCGAGCACACCGGCCGCGCCGGTTCCTCCGCCGGCGCTGCCCGCGCCCGCGATCCGCGCCTGGCAACCGTAGATGAGCTCCGGCTTCTGCACGGCCACGATGCCGCCGGCCGCGTTGGGATCGGTCCCGGCCTTCAGCTCGTCGATGTCGGAGATGCCGTCGGCGTCGCTGTCGACCTTGTCGGTCGCCATCTGGTCGAGGACCGCGTCGAGCTTGGCGGTGTCCTGCGGCACGAGACCGTAGGTGTCCTTGGCCGTCTTGCCGAAGGGGGTGGTGACCGTGCCGTACCCGGGCGTGCCCTCGTGACAGAGGGTGCATGCGGGCGTGCTGGTCAGGCCGAGGTGGCTCTTCGTCTCGTCCGGGTAGCTGGACGAGGCGAGGGCCGGGGTGGCCGAGAGGACCGTTGCGGAGAGGAGAGCGGCGGTGCCGAGCCAGCGCGTCATGATCGCCTCAGAGGTAAGCATGGGCCTGGGCCAGGAAGGTGGTCACGAGGGTGCTCTGCCCCCCGGAGGCGATGCTCTGAATGATTCCGTCGGCTCTCACGTCGAAATGAGGGAGGAAGAACCACCACGCACCGAGCCAGCCGCCCGCCGAGGTGCCGCCCTGGTCGTTTTTGAGCTCGAAGGTGCCGAGCACATGAACGCCCTTCATCGGCTGGTAGTCGGCCTGGACCATGCCGACGACGCCCGCGTTGATGCTCGTGCCCGCGGGCGCGGTGACGAGCGCGTCCCACTCGGTCGAGAGCACGATCGGCTCGACCGGGGACACGCGGGCGAACGCGCCGGCGGCCCCGCGCTGCTGGGTCACGCCGGCGATCGGGTCGAGCTGGGTCGTGACGAAGAGGCCGTTCAGGCCGACCGAGTACTTGGGCGCGATGGTGTACTCGGCGAAGCCGACGACGCCGCGATCGCGGTAGGCGTCGGGGCTCATCTGGAAGTTGCCGAGGATGCCCATCACCTCGGTCCGGAAGCTCTCGCCGTTGTACGAGAAGGCCACGCCGTGCTGCTGTCCGGTGTTGATGTCGGTGCGCGTCGCCTTGCGGACCCAGAGGGTGTGATCGATGTTGCGGATGCCGAAGGGCAAGTTCATCCGGCCCGCGCGGATGAGGAAGGTGTCGTCCTTGAACGCGACGCCCGCCCAGTGCTCGCGCGAGACGAGGTTGTCCTTGTCGCGCGTGGTGATCTTCGCGGCGAGCGCCCCGTCGTGCACGTAGCCGATCGACGCGCCGGCCCGGAAGATCGAGGGCTTGATCATCACCCGCAGGTCGGACTGCATCTGGATCGGGCGCACGTCGACCGGCGGGGCCGCGCCGTTGCCCGAGGCCCCGACCTGGCTGACGAGCAGCATCATCCGGAAGTCGCCGCCCGCGAGCAGCCACTCCGGCGTGTCCCAGGCGCCGAAGAGGAAGCCGCTCATCTTCGAGGGCTCCTGCGCCTCCTCCGAGCCTTTCCCGTAGTGGGTGCTCATCAGGAGATCGCCCTGGGCGCGGCCGTAGGGGGTGACCACGCCGCCGCCCGTCGGGTCCCCGTGGCAGACCGAGCACCCGGAGTACTCGTGGCGGATCATCCACGGGTAGGCCTGCGCCTGGGCGGGCGCGAGGATGATCGTGAGAAAGGTGAAGAGGGCGGAGAGCAAGCTCGCCGCGAGGAGGCGAGCAGCGCGAGGGCGGGCAGGGAGCATGGGACGAGGGGTGGGCCGACGCCGCGCGAGCGGGCTGCCCGGGTCTGAAGCGTGAGCCTTTGCCCCAGAATTTTCCGCCTCGAGCGGTCTCTCTGCGAGCATCTCCGCCGCACGACGCTGGGAAAAACCGGGCGCCGGGGTGCTGCGGCGAAGGGAAGCTCGTCCTGGGGAGGTCACGCGGGTGGCACGCTAGGGCGCTTGAGGTTCGGCGTCGAGGAGGGCGGAAGGTGCGGGCCCTCCTCGAAGGCTGGTGGGTGGTGGGAAGCCGGAGGCTCAGTTGTCCTTGGCGGAGAAGCCGACGCTGATCCCCACGCCGTCCTTGACGGTGACGCCGAGGTACGAGGGCGGCTTGATGCCGAAATCGCTCATGTTGATGTTCGCCGAGCCCTTCACGCCGATGGTGTCGCCGTCCATCTTCGCGCTGTAGTGGAAGCTCACGTCCTTCGACTGGCCGTGGATCTTGAGCGAGCCCTTGGCGTCGCCCGAGGACTCGGCGCCGGCCGCGGGGAACTTGAGGGCGCTGCGGGCGACCTTGATCTCGGCCGTCGGATAGCTCGTGACCTCGAGGGCCTCCTTGGTGTGCTTGTCGCGGAGGCTCATCCCCGTGTCGAGCCCGTCGAGCTTCACGGTGATGGTCACGGTCGTCCCGTCGTCCGCGACGCTCACGTCCGAGGTCCGCCCCGTGATGTCCATGCCCGCTGGGCCGTGCGCCAGGAACGAGGCGCTCGCGCCGCCCGTCTTGCTGAGCTTGGCGTCGGCGAGGAGGGTGAACGAGAGAGCAGCGAGGAGAGCGCTCGAAGCGAACAACCGGGAAGTGGAGCGGATCGTCATGGTGGGTACCTTCGGGGGGTAAGGAACGTCCTTCGGCCGGAAGCTGCTCGCCGGAGCGTTACCGCTCGGCCCGCACCGGAGGGTGCGGCGGTCGAGGTGACCCGCGGTCGCCCGCGCGTCGTTGGGTTTGACGTTGTGTCCTGGTTCCTTGTTCTATTCGCCGGACAGTAGGTCGACCTTCATCGGGTTCAACAAAAAATCGCTGAGGCAATTGCCGGATGCCGTAGCGGAAGCCGGGTTCAAATCGCTTTCTTTGCGCCTGAAATTTTCTACCTGAGCGTCACTGGGGCGCCCGGCGAGCCGCCTCGCACAGCGCCGCGCGGGCTGGATCGGCCGGCAAATCCGGGCGGGCCTTCTCCTCGCATGCGACGCTCGGGTCGAGCGGATCGAGCGAGATCCCCAGGGAAAACGAGCGCGCCGCGTCCTTGTCCGGGTGGAGCAGCCCGCGCAGCGACCACCAGCGCCCGAAGTGCCCGTGGATGTCCTCCGGCTTCTCGACCCACGGGGCGGCGCCCTCGCGATCGCCCTTGCCGAGCAGCGCGGCGCCCAGGTAGCAGCGGATCGAGGCGTCCGCGGGCACCAGCGTCTGCGCCCGGGACAGCTCGATCGCCGCCCCGTCGTGGTGCCCGCGCGCGTCGAGGAGCTGGCCGAGGCGCACCCGCTTCACCACCTCCTGGACATGCGGCACGTTGGCCCCGGGGGCGAGCTCGGGCGGCAGATCGTGGGGCGTCGCGGCGAGATAAGCGCGCCACTTCTTGTCCCACGACGCGAAGTCCACGCCGGAGACCTCCTGGATCGCCCGGTCCACGTCGGCCTCGGTCCGCGCGTCGCGCAGCCGGAGCACGAGCTGGGGCAGGCCCTCGTCGCCCACCTCCTTCGTCCAGTAGCGGATGAAGCTCTGCACCTCGGCGAAGGCCACCGCCGCCTGCTCCGGTGTGGGCAGCATCGCGATCGAGGGGCCGAGCTTGTCGATCGGCCGGCCGAGGCCCTTTTCCATGCCCGCGAAGGCCACCGCGTCGATCGGGGGCATGTCGTCGAGCGGCTGCGGCGGGCGCCAGCGCGTCTCTTCGCGCTTGGCCACGCCCTCTTGCAGCCACAGCGGCGCCCGGTCGCGCGTCCCCCGCGAGAGCGCGAGGTGCGTCATCTCGTGGGCGAGCGTGTCGAGCCACGGATAGCCGCGCGAGGTCGCCCGCGGCGAGACCATGGTCACGCGCCCCCACTTGGCGACGGCCACCGTGCCCGTCGTGCGCGCGGCCTCTTCCGGCAGGCCGGTCATCGCGGCCAGCGTGAACTGATCGCGCACGAGGTCGATCCGCAGCGGCCGGGGCAGCTCCACGCCGAGGTCCTTCAGGAGCTGCGCGCGCACCGCGCCGGCCACCTCGGCGAGCAGCGGCACGAGCGCGCGATCCTCGTCGTCCTGGAGGCGCACGTCGATGCCCCGCTCGGCGTCGCTCACCTGCACGGTCGCCGCCATCCCGCGGGCGCAGCCGAGCGCGATGTAGCCGAGCTCCGCGCCCTCTTCCGTCGCGCTCAGATCCGGCCTGCGCAGGAGCGCATCCGACGCGTCGTAGTCGCCCTTGAAGAGCAACAGCCGCGCCTCTTCCACGGCGAGCGCGCCGTCGGCCAGATCGGCGCCCTCCAGGATCTTCGTCGCCGCGGGCAGATCCATCTCCGTGATCGCGTCGCGCGCCCTCCCCGCGCGGCTCAGATCGCCGAGCAGCGGGCGGAAGGCCGGCGCCGCGGCGGGCGCTCCGGTCGGTCCGGAAGGACCGATCGCCCCGAGCGCGCGAGAGGCGCCGAGCGCCGCGAAGAGGCCGATCGCGCCGGCGCACAGGCGCAGGATCGCCCACGATCGCCGCGTCTTCGTCCTGTGTGCGCTCATCGGAGCAGGCCCTCCGCGTAGCGCTTGACGGCCTCGCGCAGCACCGGGTCGGACGAGCCGCCGAGCCCTTCCATCACGCGCCGCCGGAACTCCTGCGGCCCCTTGTGCTTGTCCTTGCCGGGGATCTCCGTCTTCTTGGCGAGCTGCTTGCCCTCGCTGTCTTCCTGCGCGCTCTCCCGCGCCCCGCGCTCGCCCTCCTGCGCGTCCTCGCTCTGCTGCTCCTTGGCCATCTCCAGGAGCCGCTGCGCGTCCTTCTGGTGGCGCAGCCCGCGCTCGCCGTCGCCCTCGCCGAGCGCCTTCTCCGCGTCGCGCATCGCCTGCTCGGCCTCGCCCAGCCGATCGAGCAGCTCCTGCGGCAGCGACCGATCGCCCTTCTCGCCCGTCTTGCCGAGCTCGCGCGCCCGCTCGGCCAGGCGCTTCTCGCCCTTGCCGGCCTTGTCGAGATCGTTCTTCGCGCGCTGCTGCGAGAGCTTGCGCAGCTTCTCCAGCGCGTCCTCCGCCCACGCGAGCTCGCGCTCGAGCGCCTCCTTCGCGCGGCCCGCGTCGCGCCCGGCCCGCTCCTCGGGGAAGAAGCCCTTGTTCTGCTCGCCGGCCCGCTTCGCCTCGCCGAGCGACTGCGACGCCTTCTGCCCGTTCTCGACCGCGTCCTTCAGCTCCGCGGCCTCGAGCGCGGCGGCCATCGACTCCGCCTGCTCGCGTCCCGCCGCCGCGGCGCCCTCGGCCGAGCCTGGATCGCCGCCCTGCCGCGGGAGCTGCTTGACGGCCTCGCGGATCGCGTCCGCGTGCTGCTTGGCCTCCTGCTTGAGGGCCGCGATCTCCTCGGGCGAGGCCGCCTTGTCGAGCGTCTCCTCCACCTCGTCGGTCTGCGAGCCGTGATCGCGGGTCAGGTCTTCGAGCTCCTGCGCCGCCGCGCGCGCCTCTTCATCGGCCTGCGAGGCCTCGCCTTTGTCGCCGGCCGACGAGCCCGACGAGCTGCCCGACTCGACGCCGCCGTGGCCGCCGCCGCCCGCGAACGAGGGCTCCGGTCTCCGCAGGCGCGCCGCGAGATCGCGCGCCGCGAGCTCCGCGTGCCGCAGATCGCTCGCGGCCCGGGCCCGCGCGATCCGCCGCAGATCGTTCTGCACGATCTCCCCGAGATCCAGGCCCAGATCGCCGAGGCGCAGGAGCTGCGCCCCGCCGCCCGCGAGCACCTCCACCGCCGCGTCGAGCCTGGCCTTGCTCGCGGCGGGCTCCGTGCCCGACTCGCCGCTCGCGGCGGCCGCCGCCTCGTCCGCCACGTCGGCGAGCCGCTTCGCCACCGCGCGCGTGTCGCGCACCCCCATCGAGCGCACGCCGACATCGAGCGCGAGCAGCGCGTCCTCCGTCTCGTCGAGCAGCTTCTGGTGCGTCGCCTCCGCCGGGCTCTTGGCCTCGGCCTTGAGCGCCTCCTCGATGCGCCGGAGCTGCCCGCGCGCGAGCGTCGCCATGCGCCCGCGCACGCTGAGCCCGCCGTACGAGCCGCCGAGCGCGTCCTCGATCGTATCGAGCGCCTTCTTCTGCGCCTCGGCCTCGCGGGTCGTGTGCTCCTTCGGCGTGGGCGTCGCGGGTGTCGCGGGCGCGCCCTTCGCGGGAGGCGCCTTCGCCTTCGCGGGCATCGGCTCGCCGAGCCGGAAGGCGAGCAGGTCGGTCACCGCGTCGCGGGCCTTGATCATGGCCGCGTAGCGCATCGCCTCGGCCTCGCCGACCTGCGGCAAGACGAGCAGGATCGGCGCGCTCTTGCCCCACTTGGGGCCCGCCACCACGTCGTTGTCGCGGGCCTCGACGCGCACCTCGACGGGGATGTACGTCCGCTTGAAGAACGGATCCGACGCCTTGATCTCGTAGCCGCCGCGATCGACCTTGGCGTCGGCGGTCGGGTGCGAGAGCACGCGCCGCTCCTCGCGCGTGCCGGCGCGCAGCACCAGGTGCACCTCGCGGAGCCCATGATCGTCGTAGGCCTCGTAGTGCACGGGCACGCTCGGCTCATCGAGCAGGCGCACCGTGCGGGGCGCGCCCTCGACCTTCACCTCGGGCAGCGCGTCGGGGATCGACGCCATCGGCTGCTCGTCGGACTGGCGGATCCGCACGTCGCCGAAGCGCGCCGCGATGAAGAGCGTGGTCGTGTCGCCCAGCGTGAAGCGCGCCACGGCGCTCCCCGACCCGTCCTCCACGAAGGGCTCCTCGTCGTGCCCGTCGGTGAGCACGAGCTCGCGCCCCGCGTGGATCGGCCGGCCGCGCACGGTGATCACGCTCCCCCGCGGGGCCGCGCCGTGCGCGAAGGGAGAGAGCCCGATCGGCGGCTGGTGCAGGTACTCGGGCGGCACGGCGGCCATCTCCACGTCGCCGAGCCAGTCGAGCGAGAGCGGCGCCTCGCCCTCGCGCGCCGCGAGCGTGTCGAGCCCCTCGACGATCCGGAAGGGCTCCGCCAGCACGATCGCCGCCGAGAGCGCGCCGAGCGCGAGGCCCACCGCCGACCAGGTCTTCCCGGCGCGCGCCGCGCGGGCCGCCACCTCGGCGACGGGCGCCTTGCCGAGCAGCCGCGCGAGGTGCAGCCCCGCGAGCGAGGGCGAGCCCGCATGCGGATCGGCCGAGGTGCGCTCCACCAGCGAGAGCGCGCGCAGCGTGGCGGATCCGAGCTCCGGATCGAGCCTGCCCACCGTGTCGCGCACGGTGCGGCGCAGGTCGGCCCGCCGCCGGCGGAGCACGATCGCCCGCGCCGCGAGGCCGAGCAGCACGAGCAGGAGCGCGCCGCCCGCGAGCCCGCGGCCGAGGGGCGTGCCCAGCCGGCCGAGGTGCGCCGCGCCGAAGAGCGCCGCGAAGACCAGGGCCCAGAGCGCGCGCCTCGACGAGGGGCGCACCTCGGCGTCCCAGGTGGTGCGGAGGCGGGTGATGGAGACGGAAGGGACCTCTTGCCCCATGCCGCGAAGACTAGTCGGTTGGCCCGCCTGGTCCAGCCGCATCGCGCGCCGCTCCAGGGCGCTCGGGCGCGCCGGTCGGAGCTTGGACCTCGATCGTCGATCCAGGCTGGTAACTTTTGATACCATCGCCGGATGGACCAGCTTGGGCTTGGCGTACGGTGCGGCGGGATCGCGCTCGCAGTCCTCGTGAGCGCGGCGTGCGACGGGGGAGGGACGGCGGGGGCGGGCGGCGGGAGCCAGACGACCACATCGTCAACGACGGGAGACGGTGGCTCCTCCGGCAGCGGCGGCTCCTCCACGAGCGCCTCGGGCGGGGGCGGGCAGGGCGGCATGCCCGGCACCGGCGGCGCGGGCGGGATGGGCGGCGGCAGCGCCGCGGGCGGGGGCGGAGGCATCCCCGAGACCTGCGGCGACGGCAAGCTCGACCTGGGCGAGGAGTGCGACGAGGGCGACAAGAACGCCAACACCGGGGCGTGCACCCTCGCCTGCAAGCATGCCAAGTGCGGCGACGGCTTCGTCGAGTCCGGCGCCGAGGAGTGCGACGAGGGGGCGCAGAACTCCAACGCCGGCACCTGCACCCTCGCGTGCAAGGTCGCCGTCTGCGGCGACGGCCTCAAGGCCCCCGGCGAGGGCTGCGACGACGGCAACGCGACCGACGCCGACGGCTGCAACACGACCTGCCTCGTCTCGGGCTCCGCGCTCTGGACGAAGAGCTACAACGGCGCGGCCGGGGGCAACGACCTCTGGAACGGCGTCGCCGTCGACGCGGCGGGCAACATCGTCGTGACCGGCAGCGAGGCGGTGGCGGGCCAGGGCCTCAACATCATCACCCGCAAGCTCGATCCGCAGGGCAACACGCTCTGGACCCAGACCTACGCGGGCGTCGTCCCCGGCGGTGACGACGAGGGCAACGGCGTCGCCGTGGACGGCGCGGGCAACGTCGCCGTCATCGGCTACGAGACCACCGCGATGCAGGCCAAGAACATCTGGCTCCGCAAGTACGCGCCGAACGGGGCCGTGCTCTGGACCCTCAGCATCAACGGGAGCCCGGCCGTCAACTTCGACGACATCGGCTACGCCGTGACCTTCAACGCCGCGGGCGATCTCTGCATCGCCGCGTCCGCCACGTTCAAGGCGGGCCAGGGCCGCGACACCGTGGTCGCCAAGATGCGAGGCACGGACGGCACCTTCGTGTGGCTCGACGCGTACAACGGGCCCGTGAGCCAGGACGACGAGGCGCGGGCCGTCGCGGTCGATCCGCAGGGCGACGTGATCGCCGCCGGCGTCACCCGCGGGCCGACGAGCTTCGACGTCTGGGTGCGCAAGATCCACGACCTCGGGATGACCGATGCGATCGCCTGGACCAAGACCTACGACGGCGCAGCCTCCGGGCTCGACGCGGCCTTCGGGGTGGCCGTCGACGCGCAGGGCAACCCCGTGGTGGCCGGCGCGGAGTCGGTGGCCGGGCAGAGCCTGAACCTGTGGGTGCGCAAGTACGACGGTGTCCAGGGGAACACGTTGTGGACGCAGGGGTACAACGGTGCCGCGGGCAAGAACGACATCGGCGAGAGCGTGGCGATCGACCCGGGCGGCGACGTGGTGGTCGCCGGCTTCGAGAGCCTCGCCGACCTCTCCACCGACCTGCTTGTTCGCAAGCTCGACGCGAGCGGCAACCTGCGCTGGTCGCAGACCTACGACGGGCCGTCGCACAGCAACGACACGGCCGGCGCGGTGGCCATCCTGCCGGGCAAGGACATCGCGGTGGCCGGCTACGAGAACGTCGTCGGCCAGAACGCGAACGCCATCGTCAGCCGCCGCGCGCCCTGAGGGAGCAGCGCGCGGCGAGCGGCCGTGACGGTGAGGCTTGGAGGGATCAGGTGGACGGGGCGCCGAAGCTCCGGAGGAAGAGGTCGTTGATGGCCTCTTTCCCTTCCGGGGTCAGGTTCTGCGTGCCGATCCCGGCGAAGGCTTCGCTGGTGATCACGGGCAAGGTCGCGATCTCCCAGGCCGAGCCGCTCCACTTGAACCAGGAGCGCTTGGTCTGGTCGAAGACGAAGAGCGGCTTCTTCCAGAGGCGCGCGAGCTCGGCGCCCCAGCCGGTGCCGCCGCGCACCGTGTTGTCGGCCTGGATCGCGCCGATCACGAACACCTGGCTGGCGTTGTTGATCTGGTGCCAGATCGTCTGGAGCACGCTCCGCACCTGGGGGATCTCGCTGAGCACGCGGTTCAGGCGCTTCGAGACGTACATCAGGCTGAAGTCGCCCTTCTTCAGCTCGTTCTCGCTGAGGTTCACGACGCCCCGGGTCCGCTCCATGTAGCGGTGGCCCTCGAACGAGTAGTGCACCTCGGCCATGCCCCACTTCTCGGCGCAGGCGCCGAACTCGGCCTCGGCGCCGCGGCTCCCGCCGGAGAGCAGGCGGAAGCGCCGCGGGTTCTTCGGCCGCTCCGACTGGGGCAGCACGTCCTCGTCGACGATGCGCATCGTGTGCGAGTCGAGGCGCAGGTGCAGGTCGGCGAGGTCCTCGTTGTCGTGGTCCTTGAGCAGGCGGAGGCGCACCACGTCGCGCTCCGAGGCCAGGAAGACGACCACGCCGATGTGCTTGCCGAAGCGGTCGAGCGGGGCGGGCAGGGTGCCCGCGTGGCCCGGCGTCGAGGTCGGGGCCTCGCTGTGCACCGACAGCCACAGCTCGACGTTGGCCTCCACGGCGAGGCCCTTGAGCTCCTGCACCGCGTCCTCGGTCGCGTGGTGGAAGTCGAAGCCGTCGATGATGATCACGTCCGGCTCGAAGTGGGCGATGTCGCGCGCGAAGCGCACCGTCTCCAGGATCTTGCCGAGCGACGAGCGACCGCCGCGGGCCGAGAGCGGCTGGCTCGAAGCCTGCGAGAGGAGCGAGTAGATGAGGCGGTGGCGCTCCACGTCGAGCTTCACGGCCTCGGTGTCGGAGAGCTTCGAGGTGACCGAGAGGTCGTGGAAGATCTCGTCGTAGTAGGCGCGCACGTGGTCGACGGCGTGCTCGTGGGAGATGTGGAGCACCTTGCGGTCGCGGAGCAGATCGTCGAGCGCGATCTGCACGAGCAGCGGGGTCTTGCCGACCCCGGGGCGCGAGGCCACGACGCCGACGTTGCCCCGGCCGAGGCCACCGTGCGTCGACTTCTCGAAGACCCGCATGGGGCTCCGCTCATTCACGTCTTTGCGATACATGGCGCCCTCACTTGGCCTTCTTGGCCTGCTCTTCGCGGTACTTCTTGATGAGCTCTTCGCCGAGCGCCGCAGGCAGAGGCGCGTAGCGCGAGAACTCCATGGTGAACTCGGCCTTGCCCTGGGTGGCCGAGCGGAGAACGGTCGAGAAGCCGAACATCTCGGCGAGCGGCACCTCGGCCTCGACGCGGGAGAAGCCGTCGCCCTCCGTCGTGCCGACGATGATGCCGCGGCGCTGCATGAGGATGCCGACGATGCCGCCCTGGAACTCGCTCGGGCCCTCGACGGCGACCTTCATGAGCGGCTCCAGGATCTGCGGGCCGGCCTTCGGGTACGTCTCGCGCCAGGCGCCGCGCGCGGCCTCCTGGAAGGCGATGTCGGACGAGTCGACCGCGTGCGCGGCGCCGTCGTTCACCGTCACCGAGACGCCCGTCACGGGCGCGCCGATGAGGGCGCCCTTGACCAGCATCGAGCGGAAGCCCTTCTCGACCGCGGAGATGAACTCCTTGGGGATGGCGCCGCCGGTGATCTGATCGTCGAACTGGAACGGCCCGTCGGCCCAGGGCTCCATGTAGCCCTGCACCTTGCCGTACTGGCCGGAGCCGCCGGTCTGCTTCTTGTGCGTGTACGAGTAGTCCACGCGCTTGGTGATCGTCTCGCGGTAGGCGACGCGCGGCGGGCTCGTCACCACCTCGGCCGAGTACTCGCGCTTCATGCGCTCGATGTACACGTCGAGGTGCAGCTCGCCCATGCCGCTGATGATCGTCTCGCCGCTCTCCGGATCGGCGCCGACGCGGAACGTCGGGTCTTCCTTGGTGAAGCGGCGGAGGGCCTTCGACATGTTCGTCTGGGCCTTGTTGTCCTTCGGCGTCACCGTCAGGCTGATGACCGGATCGGGCACGAACATCGAGGTCATCGCGACGTTGAGCTCGCCGTCGGTGAACGTGTCGCCGGAGTTGCAGTCGATGCCGAAGATGGCGACGATGTCGCCCGCCTCGGCCGTGTCGATCTCCTCCATCTCGTCGGCGTGCATGCGGACGAGGCGGCCGACCTTGTGGCGCTTGCCGGTGCGGGTGTTGGTGATCTCCTTGCCCTTGGTGAGCGTGCCCTGGTAGACGCGGAGGTAGGAGAGCTGCCCGTAGCGGCCGTCTTCGAGCTTGAAGGCGAGCATGACGAGGGGCTTCTCCGGGTCGCTCGAGAGGGTCACCTCGGCCTCGTCCTTGTCGAGGTCGACGCCCTTGTTGACGATCTCGGCCGGGTTCGGCAGGTACGCGGCCACGCCGTCGAGCAGGAGCTGCACGGCCTTGTTCTTGTAGGCCGAGCCCATCATCACCGGCGCGATCTGGAGGCCGATCGTCGCCTTGCGGACGGCGGCGACGATCACGTCCTCGGTCACCTTCTCCTCGAGGATCGCCTCGGTCAGCTCGTCCGAGAACATGCTCAGCGCGTCGAGCATCTCCTCGCGGGCCTTCTGCGCCTCGGCGGCCATGCCGGCCGGCACGTCGCCCTCGATGATCTTCTCGCCGTTGGCGCCCTCGAAGCGGAACGACTTCATCTTGATGAGGTCGACCACGCCCTCGAACTTGTCCTCGAGCCCGATCGGGAGCTGGAGCAGCACGGGGTTCAGGTTCAGCTTCTCGCGGAGCTGCTCCTTCACGCGCAGCGGGTTCGCGCCCGCGCGGTCGCACTTGTTGACGAAGGCGATGCGGGGCACGCCGTACCTCCGCATCTGCCGGTCGACCGTGAGCGACTGCGACTGCACGCCGGCGACGGCGCAGAGCACCAGGATCGCGCCGTCGAGCACGCGGAGCGCGCGCTCCACCTCGATGGTGAAGTCGACGTGCCCGGGGGTGTCGATGATGTTGATCTGGTGGCCGGACCAGAAGCAGTGCGTCGCCGCCGACTGGATGGTGATCCCGCGCTCTCGCTCGAGGTCCATCGAGTCCATCTTGGCGCCCACGCCGTCCTTGCCCTTCACGTCGTGGATCGCGTGGATCCGCTTCGTGTAGAAGAGGATGCGCTCGGTCAGGGTCGTCTTCCCCGAGTCGATGTGGGCGCTGATCCCAATGTTTCGCAGCTTGGACTGTTCGCTGATCACGTACGGCTCCATGGTGGCCAGCCCGAGATCGCCCGGTCCGACCAAGAACAAAATTTGGCGCGCATATAGTGTCTCGCGTCGTCCCCGGCCAGGACATTCGCCAAGGCAGGCGAAATTCGCGCAAGTTTCGCGCGCTCGGGGCGCCGCGAGCCACGATCGGGCGCGATCCTGCACGACCCGGGCGTAACCCGCTCGCTCGCTGCTTCGCTACTTGCTCGCTACTTCGGCTGGATCCGCGAGAGCCCCACCGTCTCGTCCCACTCCGTCCCGTAGCCGTCGTAGCGGATCCGGTAGCGCTCCTGCCCCACGATGCCGGTGATCGTCGCGGCGTAGATCTGGTTGTGCCACTCGACCCGCACCCGATCGCCGATCTTGTACTGGTTCGTCTGCGCGGCCTGGATCGCCTTCGCCCGCACCTTGGCGGGCGGCTCCGGCTGGATCACCGGCCCCTCGACGAGCCCCTTGATCCGGTCGCGCTGCACCGTCTCGTCCCAGATCGGATCGTAGCCGTCGTAGTGGATCTTGAACTTCGCGGGGCCCGGCGCCTCGATGATCATCGCCGGGTAGCTCGCCCCCTCCCAGTCGACGAGCACGTGGTCCCCCACGCTGTACGAGCGCTTGCACCCGGCCTGCGAGAGGCCGAGCAAGAGCGCCGGTACGAGGGCGAAGACCGTGGAATTTCGCGCGGATCCCAAGGGAATTTCACCTCCACCTCTAGCGCCGGCCCCGGGCCCGCGCAAGAGCCGCGCGCCCGTGAGCAAAGGGTGCGCGCCGCCGCGCACGGCCTGCGCTCCGCGACGCGCGCCGCGATGCGCGCTCGAGATGCGCGTCCCGCGACGAGATCCGCGGCGCGCCGAAGGGGGTGCGCGCCCGGGCGCGCGGCGTTACCTCTAGACTGTGACCCAGCGCCGATTCCCTCCCACGCCGAGCGCGGAGATGGACCGCATCTCCGGGGCCCCCACGGTGCAGGTCGAGCAGAGCGGCGAGGACAGCGCCCGCCCGAGCGAGAGCGAGCGCTTCCCGGTCGGGGCCGTGATCAGCGAGACGTACGAGATCACCGCCGTGCTCGGCAAGGGCGGGATGGGCGTGGTCTACGAGGCGCGCGATCGCGGGCTGAACCGCGTGGTCGCCCTCAAGTTCGCGCTCACGCCCCAAGACGCCGAGCGCCTGCGCAAGGAGGCGCAGGGCCTCGCCGCGCTCCGCCACCCGAACCTCGTGGGCATCTACAGCCTCGGGCGGCACCAGGGGCTCGACTACCTCGTGATGGAGCGCATCCACGGGGTGACGCTCGACGAGCGCATCGACGAGGCCTGGAAGAAGCGCGCGGCGATCCCGCTCGACGAGGTGCTCGACCTGCTCATCGCCATCAGCGACGCGCTCACCGCCGTGCACCGCGCGGGCATCGTCCACCACGATCTCAAGGCCGGCAACGTGATGGTCACCGCGAGCCGCGTGGTGCTGATGGACTTCGGCCTCGTGACGCCGGAGTTCGCCGTCACCCGCGGCAAGACGATCGCCGGGTCGATCGACTACCTCGCCCCCGAGGTGATCACCAACACGATCAAGCCCGGGAGCGGTCACCTGGTCGATCTCTACGCCCTCGGCGTGCTCGCCTTCGAGCTGCTCACCGGCCGCCCGCCCTTCTTCCGCGACACGCCGCAGGCCACCTTCGTCGCCCACCTGGGCGCCCCCGTGCCCGACCTGCGCGCCTCGCGCCCCGACGTGCCCCCGCGCCTCGCCGAGCTGATCGAGCAGCTCCTCGCCAAATCGCCCGACGACCGCCCCGAGAGCGCCGAGGTGCTGCTCTGGCAGCTCACCGCCCTGCGGAGCGGAGGCCCGCGCTCGTCCGAGATGAGCTCCCTGCGCGTGCTCGTCATCGACGACGATCCCGAGGTGTGCGCGGTCCTCAAGCGAACCCTGAAACACCACTTCCCCCGCCTCTCCGTGGACGCGACGACCTCCCCCGCCGAGGGCCTGCGCCTCGTGGAGCAGCTCCGCCCCGACGTCGTCCTCGTCGACCTGAACATGCCCGGGATCAACGGGATCGAGCTCTGCATGATGCTCCGCACCCTGCCCGAAGGCCGCGCCCCGATGGTGGTGGCGATGAGCGCCGCCGCGCAGGACGCCGACATCCTCGTGCTCAATTCGCTGGGGATCGAGCGCTTCCTGCCGAAGGACACCAACCTGGTGCCGGGGCTCTGCGAGATCCTGGGCGACCTGCGGCGAGAGCGGCGCTCGGTCGCGCCGGGGGCGTGAGGCAGCCCGAAGAACCTACGGAATCTCGACCGCCCGAGCCCCACGCGCCGGGCATCCGACGGCTGGTGACGGGAGACCGGCCGGGGTAGGCTCCGCGCCGCCCGCCATGCCGCTCATCGTGCTGGAGACGAAGATCGCCGCGCCGATCGAGCGTTGCTTCGACCTCGCCCGGAGCGTCGAGGCCCACGTCGGATCGACGAGCAAGACGAAGGAGCGCGCGGTCGCCGGGGTCACCTCGGGGCTCATGGGTCTCGGCGACGAGGTGACCTGGGAGGCCGTCCACCTGGGCGTGCGGCAGCGGCTGAGCTCGCGGATCACGCGGATGAATCGGCCCCGGTCCTTCACCGACGAGATGGTCCGCGGCGCCTTCCGCTCCTTCGTCCACGATCACGAGTTCCGCGTCGACGGCGGCGCGACGGTGATGATCGATCGCTTCGACTACACCTCTCCGCTCGGCTGGCTCGGGCGCCTCGCAGACTGGCTGTTCCTCGAGCGCTACATGCGGCAGCTCCTGCTCGATCGGGCGGCGTACCTCAAGAGCGAGGCGGAGCGGTTGGATCAGGCGTAAACGCGGGAGAGTCGAGCGGCAGTGTGCGCGATTGTCACGCCGCGAGTTGTTCGATTCGATAGGGTTTTGGAACCGAATTTGCCGGATTTGGTGCGTCCGGGGCACTCACGATATGGGCCAGTCGCTCGCCGTCGAGCGCCCACGCGGCGAGGGTCCTCAGCGCGAAAGACTGAAGCGCCCCAAGGTCCTCGCTAGCCTCCCAGCGCGTCACGGTCCCACGAATGATCTGGAGGCGCTCCGCGAGCTGCGCCTGCGTCATATTCATGGTCTCACGGAGAAACCGAGCCTCCCGCCCGGTGAGAGACGCTCCATTTCGAACGATGATCTCTGCGAGCTTCCGGCGAGCCGCCTCGATGACCTCCCCCTCGAGGACGACGTGACCACAGCTTCGGCAAATGAGCGCGGGCGCCTGATCCAGGAGCACGCGGTCGAGCCCGAAGAGCGGTCCCACGTCGTGATCCTTCGTTCGTCCGGGAGAGAGAGACCCTTTTTGGCAAGCAGAACAACGGATCATAAATTCTCCTAGAAAACGGTGATGATCATCAGGCGGCGTCCGAGATGATCGAGGAATGTTTCGACGCCGACAGAGAGCAGGTCGCCCTCGTGGTCCGGGCCGGAGATGCGCCAGGCCGTCCCGTCGGTCAGTTGCCCGCGATCGGGCACATAGGGGAGGCAGCTCGTCGCGTTCTTGATAGCGTACCAGATGGATCGGTCACTCACGTTTCGCTGGTGCATCCGGATGTAGACGTGGGTATCGAAGAGGTAGCGGCGGGGCGTGCTGATCATGGCCTCCTGCGCCCAGACGAGCGCTTCTGCGGATGTAGTCGGCGGTCCAGTCAGCATAGGTAGCAGTGTGCTACATCACGGAATGATGCGCAAGCGAAAAGATCCACGAGCCTTCGGACAGCATGGACGGTGCTCATGCGCGGATCTCCAGGCATCTGCGGTCCGTTGAGGTTCGTGATTGTCGAAGCATGGGGCCCGGGGAAGAGCGCGTCGTGGTAGCGTGGCTCATATGGATCGCCTGGACGACTTCCGGCACGTGTTCTCCCAGATGGTGGTGGCGCGCGCGGGCAGCAAAGATCCTGCCGTCCTCGCGGCCTTCTCGCGCGTCGCGCGGCACGAGTTCATGGGCCCCGGTCCCTGGCAGGTCTCCGAGCACGGCGACGCCACCCCTTCCGCCGATCCCGCGCTCGTGTACCAGGATATCGGCATGGGGCTCTCGGGGACCATCACGACGGGCCTGCCGAGCCTCCATGCGCGCTGCATGACAGCCTGCGCGCTGCGGCCGGGCGAGCGCGTGGTCCAGGTCGGCGCCGGCTCCGGCTACTTCACCGCCATCCTCGCCGAGCTCGTCGGCGAGACGGGGAGTGTGGTGGCCTACGAGGTAGAGCCCCACCTCGCCGCCCGTGCGCAGGAGAACCTGAGCAAGCAGCCCAACGTCCGCGTCGTCCCCGCGTCCGGGGTCCGCGCGTTCGACGACGCCGCCGATGTCATCTACGTCTTCGCCGCCGTCCAGCAATTGCCTCTCTCCTGGCTCGAGAGCCTCTCCCCGTCGGGGCGGCTCCTCTTTCCGCTGACACCAATGAACGGTGAGGGCGGGATGCTCCTCGTCCGACGCACGGAGGATTCGACGCGTTTCGACGCGCGCTTTCTGTGCAGAGTGCGATTCGTCCCGTGCATCGGCGCGCAGGATCATGCCATGAGCAAGCAGCTCACGGCCGCTTTCGCGTCTGGCGGAGAGAACCTGGTCCGCACGCTGGGGCTCGGGCCCACGCCGGAGAGCGGGACATGGCTCGCGGGCGATGGCTGGTGGCTCTCCGCCGTGGATGCTCCCGGGTGAGCTGCCCAGCTTCGTGTTTCCCGTATTGACGCAGCTCGATGAAGACAGGATCGGCGCAAGAGGATTTGCCCGCTTCTACACGCGGCGTTTCGTTCGCCCCTGACGGGCCCGCCCCATCATCCAGAGTCCGACCCCGACAGCCCATGACAAGCCCTCCGGCTCCTTCTCCCCCATCGCACAAGCGCATCCACCCGCGGTCCCCGTCGTCCCCGAAGCGCCCGCGCCCCCTTGCCCGGTCGTCACCGTGCTCGTGCCCGCCGAGCCACCCCGCCCACCCGCTCCTCCTGCCCCACCGGCCGCAGCCCCACCGGCCCCAGACAAGCCACCTCCGGCACCACCCCCACCGCTCCCCATTCCACCAACTCCCCCGCTCCCACCACCACCCGCTGCATCCGGCACCCCCGCATCGGGCATGAGCGGCGGCCCCTCGCATTCGCAATAATCCGAGGCATGCCCATTGTTCGCATCGCACGGAATCGACGCCGCCTCCTTCATGCACATCGGCCCTCCCCCGAAGCGCGCCACGCAGGTCATCCCCGCTGCGGCGCAGTACGCGTTGCACCCCGCCCCGTCGGTGAACACCCCCGCGCATGTCGTGTCCGTCTCCACGCACACCTCGTACGCCGGGTTCTGCCGGATCCCATCGCACCTCCCGGGGGCGCCCCCGTCCGGTGGATCATCGCAGTTGACGAGCTCGAACGTCGTCAGATCGGCCGCGTCGGACTTGTTGTCGTCGGTCCCGTCGAGCACCACGCGGCACTGCCCCCCGGCCTGGCAATAGATCATCCCCAGGTCTTCATAGGTGCAGTCCCCCGCGTGGGCCTGATTGATGACCTTGTGGACCGTGCCCCCGAGATCGTCGTACAGGAAATAATCGGCGTCGTTCGTCCGGTTGACCGTGGCGCGGAAGCTCGTCGTCACCTTGTAGGTCCCGCTCTGGGCGATCTTCGGCTTCCAGATCGCTTTGCCCTTCGACGACAGGTCACCCACGTACTTGCTCAGGTAACGGTACGTCGCGGTGCAGGCGCCGACGTTGTGGGTCTGCCAGTTCTCCGGCTTCTCCTCGGAGTAACCCGATCCGGGAATGTCGTTGTCCACCTTGATCGTCACGGCCGGGCAGGGGCCGGCCTGCGCGGGGGCGGCGAGCGTCAAGGTGGCGAGCAGGGCGGCGGGGAGGGAGGCGGGTGGGCGCGGGCGCATGGCCGCAGCGTACCAAGCCCGCCGTGGCACGTCTGGGCTTCCCTGGGCTGGGCCGAGCGCGTCCCCCGCGCGCCGCGCTCGACTCCCCGTGCCCCCGTGCGCGGCGCGCGTCAGTCGAACGCGGGCGGCTGCGGCCCCGGGATGATCCCGGCGATGTCCGGATCTTCTGCGGGCGCGTTCGGGTCGCGCGCCTCCTTGTTCTTCTTGCGCTCGAGGCGGCTCGCGTCCTTCTCGCGCTGCTTCTCCTGGCGTGCGCGCTCCTTCTGGCGCTTCAAGGCTCCCTGGCGTTGCATCGGAATACCCGCCTTTCTGGCCACAAAAGAGGACGCGGCGGGCAAGGTGCCCGCCGCTCCTCATGGCCTTGTCAGCCGTGTTGTTCGGGGATCAGTAGCGGCCGCCGCGACCACCGCCGCCGCCGCCGAAGTCGCGGCCACCGCCACGACCACCGCCGCCGCCGCCGAAGCCGCCGCGCCCGCCACCGCCACCACCGCCCGTGCGCTCCTGCGCCTCGTTCACGCGGAGGGGACGGCCGTCGAGCATCTGGCCGTTGAGCTGCGCGATCGCGGCCGTCGCCTCGTGCGCGTTGCCCATGGTCACGAACGCGAAGCCGCGGGGCTGCCCCGTCTCGCGATCGGTCGGCATCGCGACCTCGCGAACGCTGCCGGCAGCCGCGAACGCGGCCTCGATGGTCTCCTTCGTGGTGCTGAAGGAGAGGTTCCCAACATAAAGACGATTGCCCATGACTACGATTTCTTTCCGGCTTGCAGATGCGCACCGCGCGCTCTCAGGCTGCCGTCCGGTGAAGCCGCACACCGTCCGGAGTCGTGCCGGGTAGCAAATCCAACCGGCACACGGCGCGTCGTCCAGTCATCCGCGCGGGCCATCTTCTCCCCCGAGTGGGAGAGGCGAAAGCGTCGTGTCGTAGGGCCAGTGACGTTCGTGAGGCGGCCTTCTTACCTCGCCGGGCTTCCGTGCGCAAGGATTTCGTGCGACGCGAGCGCGCGCGGGCGCGCGGCGCGAGGCGTCGCGGACGGCTCCCGCGGCGCGTCATTTCTTCGACGCGTCGTCGATGCCCCAGAGGATCTTGTTGGTCGTGGCGAGGAAGCTCTTCTTCTCCTTGGCGTCCTCGGCGCTCGCCACGTCGCGCAGGCGGGCGACGACGACGCGCTGCTTCGGATAGACGATGAGGAGCTGCCCTCCCCATCCATCGGCGACGACGGCCCGGACGGGGCCGTATTTCTCCTCGCAGTCCGGCCGATCGGACTTCCAGGTCATCTGGTAATACGGCTCGAGGTTCACGTCCTTCGGCTCGCGATCCTGCCCGCTCAAGGCCTTGTCGACGGCGCGGAAGAAGTCCCTCCTGGGGCCGAAGTATTTCCCTTCGAGCGGGCGGAGCTTCGCGATGAAGTCCTCCGGGACGCCCGACGATCGCCAGCCGTCGAAGAGCTTCGCCGAGAACCCGCAGAGCCTCTCCTCCGGATCGATCCACCAGAGGAGCCCGTGGGCGCGGAAGCCGCCGTCCTGGTAGGTCTCCGCCGAGGCCTGGATCCAGGCGCTGGAGACGATCTGCCGGCCCGCGAAGCGCCCCTCGTCGAGCACGAGCTGCCCGAGGCGCGCGAGGTCGACGGGGCGCAGGTGGAGGCCCGCCATCACCTGCACGTTGCCGGCCTTGTCGGTGCTCCACGGCCCGGGCCGCACGCCGATCGGCTCGAACAGGCGCGCGCGGGCCCGCTCGTCGAGCGCCGTCCCCGACGCGGATTTCACCACCGCGGCGAGGAGGTTCGAGGCGCGGTTGCTGTACGAGAAGCGCTCGCCCGGAGGGTGCTTGAGCTCGGCGTCGATCGCGAACTTCACGAAATCGTCCGACGCGTAGATGTCCTCCGTCGTCGGCTTGTCGTCGAGGCCGCTCGTGTGGGCGAGGATGTGCCGGAGCGTGATCGCGGCCTTGGGCGTCCCCTTCCACGCCGGGATGAAGTCGGTCATCGGCTGGTCGAGCCGCACGAGCTTCTCGTCGACGAGCTGCCCGATGACGAGGCTCACCACCGACTTGGTCACGCTCATCAGCTCGAACGGGCGCTCGGCCTCGCCGTACTCGAGGACGACCTTGCCGTCTTCGAGGACGACGAGCGCGTCGGTGTCCGCCTCGAAGGCCGCCTCGGTGAGCGCGGCGAGCGTGGCCCGGGAGAGGCGCGAAGAGGAGGCCGCGATCGTGGGCGGAGGAGGCGAGGGGGCGCGCGCCGCCGGCTCCAGGGGCGGCGCGCATGCGGCGAGCGTCGCGCCGAGGATCGTGAAGATCGTGAGCGCGGAGAGGCTCGCAGCGCTTCGGCTCACTGGACCTTCCCCCAGTAGAGCTCGGTCGCGTAGTTGAAGGCGACGAGGCCGCCCTCGTTCAGTCGATCGAACGCCAGGCGGAGCTCCCGGTGGAGGATCTCGTGCTCCCGGGTCCCGGGCTTCGGCGCGTACGACGAGGAGTCGAGCCGCCCGAGGAGACCCTCGAGGTCGAACCGCTGCACGTTCTCGAAGGTGCGGTGCTCGACGCGTCCCCCGAAGAACCGCGCGATGACCTCCGCGCCCAGGTTCTGGTGGTTGACCTCGTTGTAGTCCGTCGCGTACCGCGTCAGGAGGTCTTCGTAGATCATCAGGAGCTCCGTGTTCGAGCGCCGATCGTTCCAGACGAGCGCCACGACGCCCTCGGGCGCGAGGATGCGCTGGCACTCGGCCTTGAATCTGTCGCGATCGAACCAGTGAAAGGCCTGCGCGGCGGTGACGATCTGCACGCTCGCCGAGAGCAGTCCGGACCGCTCCGCTGTTCCCTCGACGCTGACGAAATTCGGGACGCCGGCGAGGAGGCGCTCGCCCGCGCGGCGCATCTCGGCGTTGGGCTCGACGCCGTAGACGGTCCTGAAATGCGCCGCGAGCTTGGCGGCGAGGATGCCCGTGCCCGATCCGAAATCGGCGCATGCCGCGCTCGCCGGGTCGGGGACGAGGCGCGCGATCTGCTCGATCAGCGCCTCCGGATATCCCGGGCGGTACTTGATGTAGTTGTCGACGCGGTCGGAGAAGCGCTCGGTGACGTCCACGGCGAGCATTGTGCACGGATCTCCGCGCTCAGTCAGCCGCTCCGCCGAGCGCGCGCAGCGCGGCCTCGTACTCCTCGGGCGTGTTGACGTTCCAGAGCGATCGCAGGGCTGGATCTGCGCGGGAAAGCGCGTCGTCGTGGAGGAGCGTCGCCTCGCCGGCGACGAGGGTGCGCGACCGTTCGAGCAGCGTGGTGAGGCGCAGCGTCCCCGCCGCGAGCATCGCCGTGACCTCGGTCTGCACCGCGCGCACGTAGACGGCCGGGAGCGGGTAGAGGTGCCCGCCCGCGCGCGGCGCGATGATGTCGTGGTCGTCGTCGAGGAGCGCGTGGAGGCGGCGGATCAAGGCCGGGTGGAGGAAGGGCAGATCGGTCGAGGTGATGAAGGCGGCCCTGCTCTGCGCGGAGAGGGCGGTCAGCGCGTCGAGCCCCGCGGCGATGCCTTGCAACGGGCCGCGGCCGGCGATGGCGTCGCGCGCGACCTCGATGTGGCCCGGGAGCGCGGGGATCTCTTGCCCGGGCGCGGCCACGACGACGACCGGCGAGGCCGCCTCGGAGACGGCGCGCACCACGCGCTGGAGCAGGAGCTCGCCGCCGAAGGGGAGGGCGGCCTTGGGCGTGCCCATGCGCTCGCTCTTGCCGCCGCAGAGGACGATCCCGGCGAGGGAGGGAATGCGAGGGCCGGCCGGGCCGCTCATGAGGGCGTCTTCCTCCGCTGCAAGTAGATGCCCACGCCGACGGCCACCAGCACGAACAGCGAGCCACCCAGGCCTATGCTCAGCTCGCCGATGAGCTTGCCGAGAGCGTACGCGCGCGTGGACGCGGCCGGCGCGGGCCGGGGGAGGCGGAGCCTGGCGGTGCCGACGCTCTCGCGCGCGAGCCTGTCGATCTCGGGGATGTAGTCCGGTCCGCCGCTGAACTGCAGGAGCACGACCTGCCCGTCGCTCGGCACCACGTAGGTGATGGTCTGGCTGAACGCCTCTTGCGGCGAGCCGGGAGCGGTCTCCACCTCGAACCTGGACCGGAGCGCTGGACGGCCGTCGACCACCACCCGGGAGAAGGTGGTCCCGGCGAGATCCCCGTACATCTTCATTTTTCCCGCGCTCTTGGCGGCTCCGGACGCCATCCCTCGGGCGAATTCGTCCGCGCCTTTGGGGTCGGAGAAATCGACGTCGGCCGGATAAGAAGCCACGCTCACCATCGCCGTCCATCGGTCGAACCGGACGAAGAGGATGATGGAGGGCGCGGGGGTCATCTTGGCGGTCGCCGCGCGCGCGCCGCCCGGGGTCATGCCCGCGCACCCGGGCGCATGGTCGTCCACCTCGGGCAAGGCCCAGCAAATGTCCTCCCCGTTCGTGCCGAGCGACATGCTGAGATCGACCGGCGCATGCTTGAGCAGAGCCCTCGGGCGCGCCGCAACGAAGGCGGCGTGCCCCTCGTCGGGGGCGAGCGTGTCGTCCCCGGCGGCGATCTTCCGGGCGATCATCGAGAGCAGAGGGTTCACGATGGAGAAGTGATCGCCGCCCGCGATCAAGTCGACGGTGACGGGCGCCCCGACGCGGTGCGCGCCGATATCCATCTTCACCGCGTCCGCTGCCTGATCGAACACCCGCGCGCCCTCGAAGTAGTGCGTGGGCACCGTGATCGCCGAGAGGAAGTTGAGCGGCGAGCGCAGCTCCGCCTCCTTCGCGCGATCGCGCGGGAACGGCGGCGACGCTTGGGAGTAGCCACCCTCGGCCACCACCCGCTCCACGTTCGGCGCGCCGCCGAGCGAGAACACCGCCCGCGGCTGCGCGGTGGACTCGGCGAGGAGCAGCGCGATCGTCCCCCCGCTGCTGTGCCCGACCACGTAGATCCGATAGGGATCCACGTAGGGCAGGTGGCTCAGGTGATCGAGCGCGGCGAGCGCGTCGTCCACCTCGCCGTAGAACATCTCGAAGCGACCGGGGTTGTCATTCTCGCCCCGGAACGACGGGCACATGACCACGATCTGCTCGCGCGCGAACGGCTCGATCTGCGCGAGCGTATCGGGTCCGATGCCGCCGAAGCCGCCGTGCGCCCACAGCACGGCGGGGTGCTTCTTGCCGTCCCCGGGGTCGCGCGAGACATAGGCTGCGAGCGGACCGACCGGCGATCGGTACTTCACCAGGGTGAAGGCCCCGCCGGGAGGCGGCGCCTCGGGCGGCCCATCAGCCTGGTAGCTGGTCGCCGCCGCCTGGGTCCGAAACCCCGCGCGCGCCGTCTGCAACGTGCTCCGCGGCGGGGCCGCGAAGGCCACGCCGGTCATCAACCAGAGGCCGAGCCACGACACCACGAACAAGCATTTTGACATCGATTCCCCCCTCTTCCCGGACGTCACCGCAGCGGCAAAGCTCAGCGGTTGGCGATGTGGATCGCGTGCCCGAGGGCGTGGGCGGAGGCCTCCATGAGCGCCTCGCCGAGGGTCGGGTGCGGGTGGATGGTCAGCGACAGATCGTCGAGGTAGGCGGCCATCTCCAGGGCGAGGGCGCCCTCGCTGATCATCGTGCTCGCCTCGGGCCCGACGATGTGCACGCCGAGCACCTGCTTGGTCTTCTTGTCGGCCACGATCTTCACGAAGCCGTCGGTCTCGCTCATCGCCATGGCCTTGCCGAGCGCGGCGAAGGGGAACTTGCCGACCTGCACCTCGTGGCCCTTCTGCGTGGCCTCCTCGGCGGTCATCCCGGCCGTCGCGATCTCGGGGTCGGTGAAGATCGCGCCGGGGATCGTCACCCAGTCCTTCTCGACCTTGTGGCCCGCGATCACCTCGGCCACGACCTCGCCCTCCTTGGTCGCCTTGTGGGCGAGGAGCGGCGGCCCGCTCACGTCGCCGACGGCGTAGATCGTGGGCACGTTGGTGCGGCACTGCCGGTCCGTCGGGATGAACCCGCGCTTGTCGACGGTCACGCCGACTTCTTCGAGGCCGAGGCCCTTGCTGTGCGGGCGCATGCCGACCGCGACGAGCACCACGTCGCACTCGATCGACTCGGTCTTGCCGGCGACCTCGATGTTCACCTTGATCGACCCGTCGGCCTGCTTCTCGTAGCCGAGCGCCTTGGCGTTCGTGAACACCGCGCCGCCGGCCTTGGTGATCTTGCGCTCGACGACCTTCACGCAGTCCGCGTCGACGCCCGTGAGGAGCTGCGGGAGCGCCTCGACCACCGTGAGCTTCGAGCCGAGCTTCTGGTAGACCATCCCGAGCTCGAGGCCGATCACGCCGCCGCCGATGACGAGCAGGCGCTTCGGGATCTGCCGGAGGCTGACGGCCTCCTTGGCGCCGATGATCTGCGACCCGTCGAACTTGAACGTCGGGATCTCGATCGTCGTCGAGCCGGTGGCGATGACGATCCCCTTCGTCGCCTGCACCGTCTCGACCGTCCCGTCGGCGAGCTTCACCTCGACGGTGTTCGCGCTCTTGATCGTCGCCGTCCCGGCCATGAGCTCCGCGCCCGCGCCGCGGAGCAGGCCGCGCACGCCCGTGGTGAGCTTCTTGACGATGCCGTTCTTCCAGTCCTGCATCGCGTTCGGGTCGAGCTCGACCGTCGCCTTGATGCCCTGCGCGCCGCCGTGCTGGGCCTTCTCGTAGAGGTGGGCGGTGGAGATGAGCGCCTTGCTGGGGATGCAGCCCCAGTTGAGGCACACGCCGCCCGGCTCGGCCTTCTCGATGCACAGGGTCTTCTGCTTGAGCTGGCCGAGGCGAATGGCGCAAGGGTAGCCGCCGGGGCCGGCGCCAATGACGATCGCGTCGTAGGTCTTCATCGAGGTCCTCAGGGGTTCGGCGGAGAGGCTCCGCGCGGAGGGCGGATTACCACGGGTCGGGCCTGATCCCTACCCGGTTGGATTTCTAGTGCCCGCCGCCGCCGTGGGAAGGGGCGGGCGGGGTGCGGAGCAGCTCCTCCCGCTGCTCGCGGAGGTGCCACGGGAGCTCGGCGTACACATCGTCGAACAACGTTTCACGCGCCGGCGGGCCGAGCGCCTCGACCTCGGTCACGGCCGCGGCGATCTCGGCGTTCAGCTCCTGCTCGAGCGTTGCGTCGGCGTCGTCGTCGATGAGCCCACGGTGCACGAGGTGACCGCGCAGGCGGGCCAGAGGATCGCGCTTCATCCACATCTCCACCTCGGCCTGCGCGCGGTAGCGCGAGGGATCGTCGCTCGTCGAGTGCGCGCCGATCCGGTACGTGAGCGCCTCGATGAAGGTCGGCCCGCCGCCGCTCCGCGCGCGATCGACGGCCCCGCGGATCGTCGTGTACATGGCGAGGAGATCGTTGCCGTCCACGCGGATCGACGGCACACCGAAGGCCCGTCCCTTGATCGCCAGCGTGGCCGACGCCGACTGCCGCGCCGTGGGCACGCTGATCGCCCAGTGGTTGTTCTGGCAGATGATCACCGAGGGCGTCTGGAACACGCCGGCGAAATTCATCGCCGTCTGGAAGTCCGGCTCGCTCGTCGCCCCGTCGCCGAGGAACCCGAGCGTGACCGTGCGATCGCCCTTGATCTTGGCCGCCCACGCCGCGCCCACCGCCTGCGGGACCTGCGGGCCGATGCAGCTCGACCAGGAGACCTGGTTGACCTGCCGCGCGCTCATGTGCGACGGCATCTGCCGCCCCTTGAGGATGTCGCCCGCGTTGCCGTAGATCTGCGCGATGTACGTCTTGAGGGGCAAGCCCCGCACGAGCATCATCACGCTCTCGCGGAGGGCCTGGAACACCCAGTCCGAAGGCTCGATCGCGAGCGCCGCCGCGATGGGCGTCGCCTCCTGCCCGGTGCACGCGCCGTAGAAGCCGATGCGCCCCTGCCGCTGGAGGAGGATCATCCGCGCGTCGAGCAGGCGCAGGCGCTTCATCTCGCGGTAGGCGCGGAGGAGGAGCTCGGCCGGGAGGGCAGGGCCGGCCTCGGGATCGGCCGAGCCGTCGTCGCGGAGGACGCGGAAGAGGCCGAGATCGGGGGCGAGCGGCGCGGCGGGCGAGGGGTCGGTGGCTTCGGCGGACATCGGGCGGACCATAGCCCGAAGTGACGCGGAGCCCGATCGAATTTCACGGCGCCCATCCCGCTTCCATTCCCCATCCCGCTCCCGCTGTTGCCGGACGAGCGGTCGTTGAAGCGCCGGCGACCGTGGTGGTGCAATTACATCCCGTCGGGCATGTCCGCATCCGGCACGTCGGCATCCGGTGCTCCATCGGTCATGTCCGCGTCCGGCATGTCGGCGTCGGTCATGTCCGCATCCGGCGCTCCATCCGGGGCCCCTGCGTCCGGCTTCGCGCCCGTCGGCACGCAGATGCCGATGTTCTCGATGTCGAAAGGCAGCGTCGTCGGCCCGTCGTGGTTCTGGCAGACCTCGCCATCCGGGCAGCCGCCTTCGCCGGCCGGGGTCGGGCTCATCTGCTTCAGGTAGCAGAGGTAGTGGCACACCCCCTTGTTCTTCCCGGAGGGGAAGATGCACTGCTGCTGATCGCCGCAATCATTCAGGAAGGAGCATGCGCCGAGCTCCGGCGAGGGGCTCCCGCTCGGCTGGATGCAGGTGGGCAGCCCCTGCACCGGATCGACCTGGCAGAGGAAGCCGGGCGGACAGGAGCCCTCGGTGAAGAGCTCGCAGGCGGTGGAGTAGATGCACGCCTGCATGAAGAGGGTGGCGTTGAGCCCGAGCTGGAGGCCGCAGCGGCCGCTCGCGCAGGGAACGTTGGAGCTGCAACAGATCGGGCTGCAGTGATCGCCGATGCACTGGAGCTTCGGGAGGCACTCGTCGTCGACGTAGCAGGTCTCCCCCTCGGACTTGAGCCCGTAGGACGGGAAGCACTTGGTCGTGAACGTGTTGCCGCTCGGCGCCGGCTTGCACGTCTCGCCGGGGCCGCAGTCCTGGTTGAAGAGGTCGCACTCGCCCTTGGGGATGTTGGAGTACGACTTGTTGTTGCAGACCGGCGCCGCGGGCCCGGCGTCCTCGCCGCCGGTGCCTGTGGTGGTCGTGGTCGTCGTCGAGGTGGTCGTCGTCGACGACGTGCTCGATCCGCCGCCGGTGCCCGTGGTCGACGCCTGATCGCTGCACGAGGCGAAGGCCGCGGCGGCGACGAGGACCGAGGGGAAGATCGCGAGCCAGCGCGGAGCCGCCATGACTTCAGGCTATCACGAAGGAGGAGGGGCGCGGTGGCCCGGAGAACAGGGCTATTTGAGCGGGAAGGCGGGGTCGAGGCAGAGCTTGCCGGAGGCCGTCTCGGTGCACGTGTACGGCAGCGGCATGCCCTGGGCGTCGACGCAGTCGGCTTGCCCGTTGGGGCAGGGCACGGCGCTGAAGCAGTACCCCTTGCCGATCTGATCGGTGTACCCGGCGACGGAGAAGCACCAGAAGTGCGCGTCCGCGCAGCCGGCTTGATCCACGCAGCTCGGCGTGCAGTAGCCGAAATCGCCGGCGCCGTTGTCCGAGGGCCCGAAGGCGCAGAGGCCGTTCTCGACGCCGCCGCAGTCCTGCGCGCCGAGCCCGTCGCCGCCGAGGACGCAGAGGGTCGAGCACATCGTGCTCCCGAACTGGAAGTTGACGCAGGTGCCGGCGCAGGCGGTGGGCATCTGGGCTGGATCGCAGCTCGATCCGGTGGGCGCGCCGGCGCTCTTCTGGCCCACGCACACGCCGAGCTTGGGGTCGCAGCTCCGGCCCGGGCCGCACTGGGCGTCGCTCCCGCAGGTGGGCAGACATGCGGTGGTGCTGCCCTTGACCTTGGCGCAGCGCAGGTCTTCCCGGCCGCGGCATTTGCCGGGGTCGAGGGGCGCGTCGAGGTCGCCCGCGAGGGGCGGGCCGAGCTCGCAGGTGAGCGCGCACCGGCCCGGCTGGCCCCCGCCTGCGCTGAGGCACAGGCTGCTCGTGCCGGGGCAGTCGGCGTCGTCGTCGCAGACATGGGTGCACAGGCCGCCCGCCGGGCCGCCGCCGAAGACCGCGTCGTCGTCGTCGGCCTTCACGCACACGAGGGCGTTGCCGCAGTCGGCGTCGGCGGTGCAGGTCGCGCCGAGGAAATCGGTGACCCCGCCGTCGCTGCCCCCGCCCGATCCGCCGGCGCCGGAGGTCGCGGTCGTGGTGGTCGTGGTGCCGATCGTGCCGCCGCCGCCGCCGGCGCCGCTCGACGAGGCCGCGGTGGCGCCGCCGCCGCCGGTGCCCGACGCGCTGGACGCGCTGCTCGCCACGCTGCACCCCAGGAGATCGATCGCCCCGAGGGCCGAGAGAGAGACCAGAAAGACGATCCGATCGACGTTCACGAGCCGCCTCCACCGCGATCCGAGGGGGACCGCGGCGCCAACACAAGGATGCTCAAGGGTAGAAGATCGCGCGCGCCCGGGCCACCTCTCCGCATGACGAAGGTCGACGATGGTGACCCGGCGCACGATCGCGGCGCCTTCGCCGGTGTCAGCCGAGCATGACCCGGAAGAGGCGCTTGGCGTCGGAGCGGTAGTAGTACGTCGCGCGATCGTCGTTCCCCATCAGATCGAGGATCGCCCGCTCCATCTGATCGGGGCTGAGGTCGTTCGAGACCTCCCAGGTGTTGGGGACGACCTCGTCGCCCTGCCAGGGGCCTGCGCAGAGGGCGACCAGCTTCTTCCGGTTCTCCTCGTCGGCGATGGAGAACGTGAGGATGTAGTCGTGGTTGACGAAGCCGCTGTAGAGCTTGTTGTCGCGGGGCATGGTCGATCCTCCGCTCAGCGGGGGCCGGGGGGGAGAGGCGCGAGGTACTCGGTGTCGTCGTCGTCCGGTTTGCGGGCGCCGAGGGTGAGCATGTGCAGCGTCACGAGCGCGACGCCGCCCGCGGTCACGGCCTTGCCGATCAGCTCGGCGCGCTTGTGGATGCGGTCGAGGTGGACGCCGGCGTCGCCGTCGCCGCGCCGCGCCCCGTCGCGGTAGAGGCCGTTGATCTGCGGGGTGATCGTGAGGCCCGTGTAGGCCGCGCCCATGGCCATCACGATCGCGAGTATGCGCCGGATCCGGGCCGCGGGGCGCCTCCCGGCGGTGCCCGCGGCCCAGGTGCGGGCGACCTCGGCGGCGAGGACGAGCACGGACGCGCCGAGGGCGATCTTGTCGAAGCGGGCGAAGGCCGAGCCCATCGCGTAGCCGGAGAGGGGGCCGGGGACGATCTCGAAGACGAAGGGCGCGGCGCATGCGCCGAGGGCGATCATCCCGCCGATCCAGACGCCGGTGGCGAGCACGGCCACGATCGCGGCGGCGCGATCGATCTTGTCGCGGAGGGCCGCGGCCCTCTCCTCGTCGCTCGGTCGGAGGTCGTCCTCGGTGAAGCGCTCTTCGTTCACGTTGCCCCTGCTTCGGCGATGGATGCGAGCGCCTCGTCGACGGCGTTCGGGTCGGCGCGGCCCTCGTCGCCGCGCATGGAGGCGATGAGCGGCCGCGCCTCGCGCAGGCGGGCGCGCCCCGCGGCGGCCACGGCGAGGGTGCGCCGGTCGCGGTCCCACGAGCCCAGCTCGCGCAAGATCTCGCGGATCGCGCGCTCGTCGCCCATCCGGGCGAGGGCGACGCGGGCATGCCAGGCGAGCTGGTCGCGCCGGATGAAGAGGCCGCCGAAGGCGCGCCGCGCGAGGCCCGGACGCGCGTCGGCGAGGCCGAGCTCCCCGGCGAGCTCGATCGCGGCCGCCGCGTCCTCGCCGTCGGCCGCCTCGATCTCGCCGAGCGCCACCGCGACGAGCACCTCACGCACCGCGCGATCGACCCGATCCGCCGAGGCGCGCGCGAGGAAGACCGCCGCCGAGACGCGCACTCCGGGCGCCCCGTGGTTGACCATGGCGCGCGCCCGGACGAAGACCCGCTCGTCGAGGGCGTTGCGATCGTCCCCCGCGACCTCCTCCGCCATGCGCAGGGCGATCTGGCAAACGAAGGCGTCGTCGTCGCGCGTCGCCTGGAGCAGGGCCTCCACGGCGTCGCGCCTGGTCGGCGCGACGCGGGGGTACGCGATCGTGGCCTGGAAGCGCACCTCCGGCCGATCGTCGCCGAGCGCGGCGCGCACCGGCCCGGCCGCGGCCGGATCGCCGAGCTCGCCGAGCGCGGAGATCACCGCGGCGCGCGTGTCCTTGTCGGGGTCGGTGATCGCGTCGAGCAGGGCGCGGATCGACTCGACGGCGTTGACATCGGCGAGCGCCGTCGCCGCGGTGGCGCGCACGGAGGCCTCCCGATCCTCGAGCGCGCGCTCGAGCGCGGCGATCACGTCGTCGCGCGCGCCCTCGGCATGCGGGACGAGATCGCGGATCGCCGAGGCGCGCACCGCGGGCTTGTCCGCGGCGAGATCGCGCAGCGCCGCGGCGAGCGTTCGCGGGAGGGAGGGCGCGCGAAACATGGCGGGGAGGCTACCACGAGGGACCGGCGGCGAGCCCGTGGGCCGGCGCGCTCAGGCCCCGCCCTTGCCGCCGTTTCCGGCCGATCCGCCTGCGCCGCCCGCGCCGCCCGCACCACCTGCGCCCGAGGCTCCGCCTGCGCCGCCTGCGCCGCCCGTGGTCGCCGTGGATCCGCCGTCGGGCTGGTACGGCGTCCAGGGGACGCCCGAGTCCCCGATCGGGGCGCCCGCGTCGCCGGGGCCGCACACGGCCGGCGGCGAGCTCGCCGCGACGGCGGGGAAGCTCGTGGCCACCATGCACACCTTCTGGTCGGCGGGCCAAAGCGTGAGCGAGTCGACGATCTCCGCCGCCCGCTGCTGCGGCGCGACGCACACGTACTGGTCGCGGCAGTCGGAGTCGCTGTCGCACGGCTTCATGCAGAACGTGCGCTCGAACCGCGGGGCGCGGCCGTCGTCGGCCGAGCCGCAGGTCGGATCGAGCTGGGAGCCGAAGCCCACGCACACCGAGTCGGGGCATGCGTCCGGCTCGCAGTTGAAGATCGTGCAGTAGCCCTCCGGCTGGGTCGTGTCGCACAGCCGATCGCCGAGCTGGGAGCAGTCGGTGGACAGGGTGCACTTGTTGCCGATCTTCGGGGTGCACCCGAAGAAGAGCAGCGAGAGCGGGAGGAGCGCGAGAGCGCGGCTGGGCCGGGAGAGCATCGACGCGCACCGTAGTACGCGCGCGCCGTGCAGCGCGCAACCGATCCGCGCCCCGATCGCGCCCGGATCGTGCCGCGACGCGGCGAATGCGCCCGCGGCGCGGAGAGGAATCGCGGGCCGGGATCGCGCAAGGTTGGCGCCGAGCGCGAACCATTCCGGATAGATTGACATGGAAGTGCGCCGCCTCTAGTAGCCTCTGGGAAAGAACCCGTTGCCGGGACAAAGCCCGGAGGGAAGGCACATGGCCACCTACATCACCGAAGACTGCATCAACTGCGGCGCCTGCGAGCCCGAGTGTCCCAACGAAGCGATCAGCGAGGGCGATGAGATCTACGTGATCGATCCCGAGCTGTGCACCGAGTGCGTCGGCTTCTACGACCACGAGGCGTGCCAGGCCGTGTGCCCGGTGGAGTGCTGCCTCCCGAACCCGGAGATCCCCGAGACGGAGCCCACGCTCCTCGCGCGCGCCCTCAAGCTCCACCCGGACGACGGGGAGCTGAAGAAGAAGGCCGACGCCAACGACTACCCTTCTCGTTTCCGGAAGTGATCGAGGGCTCCGCCGGCGCGGCCCGTCCTGTCCCGTTGGGCGGGCGGGCCGGCCTCCCGGCGGGCGCTTCGATTCCGGTCGCGATCGTCGCCTGCGCCCTGATCGGGTGCGGCGGTAGTGTTCCTTTGTTTCACCCGGCCCAGGTGCTGTCACCGGGCAAGGTGACCGCCGGGGCCGGGATGAGTGGCCAGGTCGAGCTGCGCGTCCCGGGGGCATCCACCGCTGAAGCGCCCGGCGCAGGGAGGCTCGGCGAGCTCGCGGTCGGCCCGGCCATGGCGCCCTGGGTCGGCGCGCGCGTGGGTCTGCCACGGCACAACGAGGCCGGCCTCGGCGTCACCGGGCGCGCCCTCCGCCTCGACGCGCGTCACGCGTTCCTGTTCGGCGATCTCGCGCTCTCGGTGGGCCTCGGCGCCAGCGCGCTCGCGCCCATCCGCCCGGGAGAAGACGGCGCGGGGAGCCGCGTCTTCGGCGGCGGCGTCGACGTGCCCGTGCTGATCGGCATGACCAGCGCGAGCGATCTCTACGCGCTCTGGGCCGGCCCGCGCGTCGGCGCCGAGCTGTGGCGCGGGCGCGCCGCGCTCTCCGAGGGCAGCGCCGCGCTCGCGGATGTCGAAGGCCGGCACCTCTTCGCCGGCCTGGTCGCCGGCGTCCGCGTCGGTTTTCGCCATGTGTACGCGGCCCTGGAGCTCTCGTTCGCCTATCACCGCGTCGACGGCACCTTGGGCGGGGCGCCGCTCGGTGTGAGCCGGCTCTCCCTCGCCCCGGCGAGCGCGCTGATCCTGTCGTTCTGAGAGGTCGCGACGAGACGGGGGCGCCGGTCGCTCCGCAGGGCATGTCGGCCGCTACCCGCTCCCTGACGGTCGCGGTTGGGATGGGTTCCGGGAGCGTTATGGCCGGGTCGTGTGAAAGGGCCTCGGATCCACGCAAATCTCGCGCGCTTAGCCTCCCTGCTTGCTCCCCTAGGCGGCCCGCTTTAAGCTGCGCATCATGTCTGTCTCCCGTGCGTCGTTGCTCCTGGCCGCCCTGGTCGGGGCGGGCTGCTCTGCTCCCGTCGTGGACGACGTGAGCGACGCCAGCAGCGGGATGACGGAGGGCGTCGTGGTCGTCGAGCGATCGAGCTCCGCCGACGGGCCGACCCAGAGCAACATCTCCGCGAAGTTCATGCACCTCGGCGCCTCGGCCGATCCCGATCTGGCCGAGCGCCTCGTCGGTCTCCGGCTCGATCTGCCGGCCCCCGGCCGCTGCCTCTCGATGCCCGGCGCCGATGTCGCGGGTGTGCAGAGCCCCGGATCGCTCGCGGCCCTCGGGCCGATCGAGCTGCTCGACGTGGGCGACGTGACCGTGCACATCAAGCCCGTCCCCGGCGAGCCGAGCCAGCCGGCGATGGCGCTCGCGGCCCGCGCCTTCCCCGACGTGGGCGACCTGGTCTCGGGCGTGTTCTACACCTCGCGCGACGCCGCGAGCGACCTGCCGGGCGGCACCACCTACGTGCTCGAGGGCAGCGGCAACCTCGATCGCTGGGCCGGCTCGACCGGCGCCGGCCCCGTCGAGCGCTTCTCCATCGAGGCCGAGGCCCCGCCCGCGCCGGACGACGTGCGCGTGGGCGACGCCGCGCTCGCCGACGGCGCGCAGCTCGACGAGGGCGCGCCGGTGCTCGTCCGCTGGCATGCGGGCGACAGAGCCAAGAGCGATCAGATCCTCGTCGACCTCCGGAGCGCCGGGGGCGACGCCGTGCGCTGCGCCTTCGAGGACAGCGGCGAGGCCAGCGTGCCCGCGAGCGTGCTCGAGTCCAAGCTGCTCGCCGGCCCCGGCCCGCTCACCCTCGCCTTCCACCGCATCCGGCGGCGCCCCCTCGGCGCGCCGGCGCTCACCGGCATCGACGCCGGCGAGGTGCGCTTCGATCTGTCGATCGTTGGACGTGCAACGATCGTGCGGCGCGCGCCGTAACGGCCTTGGCGCCGATCAATCCCACGCTCGATCCAGCCACTGATCCGAGGGAAGAGCACGCCCTCGCCTCGCGCCGGCTGGAGGAGGCATGCGACTTCTCCGGCGCCGCGCGCGAGGCGCTCCTCGCCGCCGATCCGCGTCGCGCCGTGACGCTCGCCGTGCTCGGCAAGGACGAGGCCCTCTGCGACGAGGCCGTCGCCGCGGTCGCCGGGGCGCTCCCCCGCGAGCAGGGCCTGCGCGCGGCCTCCGACCTCGCGGCGCGCGGCTTCGGCCGGTACGCCGGCGCGCTCTACCAGACGCTCGGCGCGCACCTCGAAGCGGGCCAGGCCTTCGCGGCCGCGGGCGATGCGTGTCGCGCCGCGCAGAGCTTCGAGCAGGCCGGCCGCCCGGCCGACGGCGCGCGCGCCCTCGAGAGCGCGCTGCGCCTCCGCCCCGACGACGCACCTTGCCGCCTCGCCCTCGGCCGCCTGCTCGCGCGCCACGGGCGCACCGAGGCCGCGGTCAAGGCCTTGCAGCAGCTCGATCCAGCCTCGCCAGAGCGCGCGCGCGCCTTGCCGCTGCTCCGCCGCTGCCTCGTCGAGCTCGGCCTCGACGAGGCGGCGCGCACCCTGCGCGAGGAGATGGCGCGCCTCGGCGTCGCGGAAGAAGCCCCCGACGACGACGCGCTCGTCCGCCCCCAGGGCGCGCCCGCCGAGGCCGGCGCGCTCCTGCTCGGCCGCTACGAGACGATCCGCGAGATCGCGACCACCCCGCATGCCCGCGTCGTGCAAGCCCTCGATCGCCTGAGCGGCGACCAGGTGGCCGTCAAGCTCCTCGCCGGCCTCGACAGCGCCGAGGGCCGCGACGCCGCGCAGCGCTTCGAGCGCGAGGCGCGCGCCCTCGCCCAGCTCCGCCACCCCAACGTCGTCCCGCTCCGCGCCTACCACCCCGAGGGCCCGGCCATCGTCCTCGGCTGGATGCCGGGCGGCTCGCTCGTCGATCGCATGCGCGCGAGCGGCGAGGGGATCGCCCCCGCGCGCGCCGTGGAGATCGTCGCCGCCGTGCTCGCCGCGCTCGGCGAGGCCCACCGGCTCGGCATCCTCCACCGCGACATCAAGCCCGCCAACGTGCTCTTCGACGACGTCGGCGCCGCGCGCCTCTCCGACTTCGGCGCCGCCCACCTCGGCGACCTCTCGAGCACCGCCACCGCCGGCGCGATCGGGACCTTCGCGTACATGTCCCCGGAGCAGCGCCTCGGCCGCCCCGCCGGCATCCAGAGCGATCTCTACGGCGCGGGCGCCCTCCTCGCCGAGCTGCTCACCAGCGAGGCCGCGACCCCCGTGCGCGATCGCCTCGCCGTGCTGCCGAGCGCATGCCACCCGGACCTCACCGAGGCCCACGACGCCATCCTCTCGCACCTGCTCCAGGAGGACCCGAAGAAGCGCCCCGCCGACGCGTTCGAGGCCCGCCGCCTGCTGCTCTCGGTGCGCTGGCCCGAGCGGATCTTCACCCGCGAGAAGCGCCTCTCCATCCGGCCGAGCGAGCGCCCGAGCGCGCGCCCCGGCGGCGGGGACGCGCGTCTCTCCGCCACGCTCGACGTGGGCGACGGTCGCGACATGACCTTCCTCCACCACGACCTCTGGATCGATCGCGACGTGGTCGTGCTGCCCCTCGACGAGGTCTCGCTCGATCGCGCGCGGGCCTTCGCGCGCGCAGGTCACCCGGCGTTGCCCGCCGTGCTGCGCGTCGACACCGCAGCCAGGGAGATCTGGATCGCCCCGCCCCGCGGCCGCGCCCTCGCCGATCAACCGCGCGGCCTCTCCCCCGGCCAGGTGGCGCGCCTCGAAGAAGCGCTCGCCGCCCTGCACGCCGCGGGAGGCGCGCACGGCCTCGTCGACGCAGAGCACCTCTACTTTCACGAGGGCGAGGTCGTCCTCGCCTACCCGCGCGGCTCGATCGCGGTGCACGACGCAGAGCAAAGCGACCGCGCCGCGATCACGCGCCTCCAGTCGCCATAGCGCCCCGCGCGGTGGTCCACCGGCCCTCCAGACATGGATCACACTCGATCCATCCTGGAGGCCCCCGACCCTGCAAACCACGGGATTTCCGGCGCCCGTGGCCCCGGCCCGCGCCGTGCATTGCCGTAGCGGCATGTCCGCCCTCCGCGCCCTCACCCTCCCCCTCCTCGGCCTCACCCTCGCCCTCGGCTGCTCCTCGGCCGGCGATTCGCAGGACGACGAAGAGCTCGCCAGCCTCAGCGCCGACGGCATCACCGGCGCCCACGGCGAGGCCTGCGATCGATCGCCGTACAACTGCAAGGTCCCGAACTTCGAGTCCACGCCGGCGGGCGTCGATCACGACACCAACCGCGCCTTCGACCACTTCGATCAGAGCTACTTCTGGCCCCTCGTCGGCATGCCTCCGCTCCGCGACGGCAGCGGCCAGATCCGCGGCCTGCTCACCGGCACGGCCGATTATCCGCACCTCATCAAGCTCAACTTCGGCGCGCGCAAGAAGCTCGGCGGCGAAGATCAGGTCTATGCCTTCTCGGGCCTGCTCGACAACGGAGACAGCGCCTCGGGGTGGATCCCGGCAAGCGCGATCGGCCGGCCGAAGACGCTCGCCCAGATGCCTGCGGCGAGCCCCGCCGATCCGGGCACGGGGTACTACGACACCGACTGGGTCGTCACCGGCGGTGACCTGCTCGCCGATCACCAGACGCTCGCGCTCAACGATCAGTACGGCGATCTGCGCGTGAACCCCAACGTCCAGAAGGCCGAGCGCGCCTCGGATTACCTCGTGCGGCAGTGGGACGCGAAGCAGGGCAAGGGCTACGTCAATTTCCTCTACAACCTCCCGCACTCGGGCGGCGTCTCGCGCGACACGCTGCCGATGTGCGCCCACTTCAAGCGCTACCAGGGCGTCGACCAGCTCACGACCAAGCTCTACTTCACCAACTCGCCGCAGCAGTCCAAGCTCACGCTCCACTTCGTCTTCGGCGTGATCGGCGGGCGGCGCGGGTGGATCACCCACGAGATGCTCACCCCCGCCTCCGAGCTCGGCAAGCTCGACCCCGCGCACCCTTGCCACCCGGGCAACCCCGCCAGCCAGCCTCCTCCGCAAGATCCTGCGGGCGATCCCGCCGATCCAGGCACCCCGAGCGATCCAGGCCAGGGCGCGCCTCCGCCCGCCACGCCGCCCGTGGACTGCAAGGTGCTCTGCTGCCTCGGCGGCGCGGGCGCGGGCAACTTCAGCACGCCCGACACTGCCGCGTGCATCGACACCGCGCAGAGCTTCTGTGCCGATCACGGCCATGTGCAGTCGGCCCTCGGCGACGGGAGCACGCTCTTCGAGCGCGACGGCTCGACCAAGGATCTCCGCTGCTGGGCCAAGTGCAAGGCGCGCAAGGACTACCACGAGGTCACGGGCGTGACGGAGGACTGCGCCGGCAAGGCCAAGGACTACTGCGCGGTCGGCGATCGCGGCGGCCTCGGCGACGCGCTCTGGGATCGCTGTAACCCGAACTGATGGAGCCCATCGTTGACGGCCGCCGGGGAGGTGGCCCTCGCCGCTCGTTTCGCGCATCATCGCGGCGATGACCGCGTCCCGGATCCGGTGGTTCTTCCTCGGCAGCACCCTGCTCTCGATCGCCGTCGCCTGGGGCCTCGCCCTGCCGCTCGCCGGCGCGGCGGTGCTCGCCTTCGTCTCCGAAGGGCCGATCGATTTCATCCTCCTCCGCCTCGGCCAGGACAAGAACCCCCGCATGCGCTGGGCCGTCTCTGCGGCCTTCGTCTTCTTGATCGTCGCGGGCCTGCTCTTGCCCCTCACCTTCGCCGCCGTCGGCGCGGTGCGCGAGCTCATCACGCTCCTGTCCGGGATCAACTGGGACAACGCCGCGACCTGGGGCACGGGCTCGATCGACTGGGCCCGGCGGCGCGCCTCCGAGTACGGCCTCGATGTCTCCGAGACGGAGATCACCGACCGGCTGCGGAGCGCGCTCACGTCGAGCTTCGCCTTCCTCGGCGCCCGCCTCGGGGCGTTGATCTCCTCCACACCCACCCTCCTCTTCGACGTGGGCATCCTGCTCTTCGCCTGGGTCTCCTTCGCCGTGCAGGGCAAGTCCGCCCGCGATCGCGTGCTGCCCCACCTGCTCCCCTGGGACGAGGAGCGCGAGATCCTGCGCAAGACGACCGGCGAGGTGCTGCGGAGCGTGCTCGTGGCCAACGTGGTCGTCTCCGCGGCGCAGGCCGGCATCGCCTCGGTCGCGCTCGTGGTCGTGCAGGCACCGCGCGCGCTCGTGTGGGGGACGCTCTCGTTCTTCCTCTCCTTCGTGCCCGTGGTCGGCACCATGCCGATCACGCTGGGCACCGCCGTCTACTGCTACTCGCAGGGGCGCGTCGGATCCGCGGTGTTCATGGTCGCCATCGCCGGCGTGATCGGCCTCGTCGACAACATCCTGCGCCCCGTGTTCATGAAGTCCTCGGCCAACCTGAGCTTCCTCTGGACCTTCGTGGCCTTCGTCGGCGGCGTGGCCCTCCTCGGTCTCCCCGGGGTCCTCGTCGGCCCCCTCGCATTCTCCCTCTTCACTGCCTACCTGAGAGCGATGGAAGACCTGCGCGAGAAGCAGGCCGCGCCGACCTCGCTCGTCACCCCCGTCCCCTCCCCGCTGCCCGCCCCCGCGCCCGTGCCCTCGATCCCCATCCCGAGCATCCCGAGCATCCCTCCGCGCGCTTCGGGAGCGCCCCCGCCTCACGGCAAGGGCAGGGGAGGGAAGAAGCGTCGTTGATGCAGAGACGCTCGTCCCCCTGACCCCGCCCGACCTCGTCCCGTGATCGCATGCATGATACAACCCTGATCGTGAAGCTCGTCGCGGACAAAATCCACGCCACCGAGGCCCCCGAAGAGGTTCCTGCCTACCGGCTCCCGGAGGCGGCCCGCATCGTCCGGCTCCCCCCCTCCACCCTCCGCCTCTGGGCCTCGGGGGAAGACGCGCGCAAGCCCCTCTTCAAGCCCGCCTCACGTGACCCTCTCCTCCTCTCCTTCTCGAACGTCGTCGAGGCCTTCGTCCTCGCGGCCATGCGCCGCGTGCATGGCATCTCCATGCAGCGCGTTCGCAAGGCTCTCCGCTACGTCGGCGGCGAGCTCGGCTACCCTCGCCCCCTCGTGCATGCACGCTTCCGCACGGACGGGGTGAGCCTCTTCGTCCAGCATGCCGGCAAGCTCCTCGACGTCTCCGCCGAGGGGCAGGCCGTGCTCCGCGATGTGCTCGAAGAGAGCCTCGCCCGCATCGACTGGGAGCGCGACCTCGCCGTCCGCCTCTACCCTTGGGTTCGCGGCGGCGACTTCGCGAACCAGCCCAGGACCATCGTGCTCGACCCGCGCCTCGGCTTCGGGCGGCCCGTCATCGCCGGCACCGGGATCGAGGCGCGCATCGTCGCCGAGCGGTACCGGGCCGGTGAAGCTGCGCTCCGTCTCGCGAACGACTACGCTGTCGAGGTCGAGCAGATCGAAGACGCCATCCGGTGCGAGATGCGTGAAGCTGCCTGAGCCCTTCGTCTACTTCGTCGACCGATCGCTCGGGCGGGGGATCGTGGTCGAGACCCTGCGCGCGGCGAGCCAGGTGGTTCACGCTCACGACGATCACTTTGCCCAGAACACCCTGGACACCGAGTGGCTCACCGAGATTGGGCGCCGGGGCTGGGTCGTCCTGACCAAGGACAAGAACATCCGCTCGAACCAGCTCGAGCTCCGCGCTTTGCTCCAGGCGAACGTCGCCTGCGTCATGCTCGGCCGCGGCAACCACACTGCCGAGGAGATGGGAAAGCTCTTCGCGGACCACCTCCGGTCCATCGAGCGCGCGCTCCGGCGCTTTCACCTCCCGCTCGTGGCGACGCTGAGCACGGGAGGGGGCCTGCGTGTCTTGCTCGCTGACGGATCGTGGCTTGATCCGCCGAAGCAGATCAAGTAGCCGAGCGCGGCTCGCGCCCGCACGAAAGCGGTCCTTCAGGACTAGTCATTCCGGATAAGGCCGCACCTCTTCCCGCACCAGCGGGTCGATGATCTCCCTGAAATTGGCCTCCGTCCTGAGCCCCGCCAGCACCGACGCGAGCCCCCATTGCAGCCTGTTCACGAAGGTGAACTCCTGCGGCATCTTCGGCACATGGGGGATGTTGGGGATCGCTTCACCCTCCTTGAAGGCCAGGCTCTTGATACCGCGGCTCAGGTACGCCACCGTCTCTTTCGCCTTCTCCGGCGAGCAGTGCCAGATACCGTCTTTGCAGATCGGCATCATCAGCTCCATCGTGTAGCTCCGGTAAAGGTCCCAGCTCTCGTCCTTCGGGTCGTAGCCGAGCACCTCCACGCAGGCCCGGTCGAACTCGCGCCAGTCGCTGTCCATGGCGGCGCGCATGTAGCGCTTCATCCCGGCGATCAAGGTCGGTGAGAGCACCTTCACGCAGCCGAAATCCAGAAACGCCACGCGCCCGTCGGGCAGGAAGCGGTAATTGCCCGGGTGGGGATCGGCGTAGAGCACGCCATATCGCAGCATCGAGCGGAAGGTGAAGGTCCAGATCGTCTTGCCGGCGCGGTTCTTCGCTTCCTGGGTGCCGGTCTTGCAGAAATCGGCGTAGCTCTGCCCCTCCATGAATTCGAGGGTGAGGATGCGCCTCGTCGTCAGCGAGTGGTGCACCCGCGGGATCACGATCTCCGGGTCGTCCGCGTTCAGGCGGCGGAAGAGGTCGGCCATCTCGGCCTCGCGCGCGTAGTCGAGCTCGCTCAGGAACACCTCGCGCAGCTCGTCGAGCGTCTGCCGCGCGTTCAGTTTTCGCGAGATCGGCGCCACCATCGACTCGAGAAGGCCGACGCTCTTCAGGTCGTTCTCGATGGCCTTGTCCATCCCCGGGTATTGCACCTTCACCGCCACGGGCTCTCCGTCCTTCGTCTCGGCGCGGTGCACCTGGCCGATGCTCGCGGCGGCGAAGGGCTCGTGCTCCCAGCGGCCGAACACCTCTTCGGGGTGGGCGCCGAGCTCGGCGCTGATCATCTTCACCGCGGCCTCGGGCGAGAGCGGAGGGGCTTTGTCGAGCAGCTTCTTCAGCTCGGCCTGGAACCGCTCCTCGTGCCCGGGCGGGGCGAGCCCGTCGATGTAGCTCGCCATCTGCCCGAACTTGAGCGGCAGGCCCTTCATCTCGCCGAGCGTCTTCAGCATCGCCGCGGCGGTCTTCTTCACCTCGGCGGCCATCTTCGCCTTGGCGGCGGCCTCTTCGTCCTCGGTGCGCTCGCCGCCGAGCGCGCGCTTGGCGCCTTCGACGGCGAAGGGCAGGGCCCGGGGGGCGAGGCCGGCCAGGCGGGCCAGGCGCCCGAGCCGGGAGGTGGGCGGCGCGTCCTTGCGCTTGGGGTTGTCGGGGCTGTCGGCCATGCGGACCCCAGTTCGTAGGGCATCGAGGGCCGGAGGGCAAATGCAGAGGACGCGATCGGGCCGGCGTCAGGCCCTCGGGGCGTTCCGGATCTTCGCCACCGGGACGGCGCCGACGACGTTGCGGATCTGCTGCTTCTGCGCGTCCGTCAGCTCCGCCTCGGCGTAGACGCGCGCTGAGCGGTCCTCGATCACCCCGCGGAGCGTGCCCTCCATCACCCGCGGCTTGCCGAGGATGTCCGTCAGATCACCGAGCAGCGAGGGCGGGATCCGCCCGCGGGCGACGCGCACCTTGCCGTCCTTGATCTTCAGGCAAAACAGCTCGTTCGCGCGCATCAGCGAGACGACCAGCGGGATGGTCAGCAAGAGCAGCAGGAGCGCGATGGCGAGGGGCATGGTCGGTCTCCTGGCTCACTCGCCGCGCTCGAGCGGCGCCGACGAGAACGCGCCCGCGGAGAGGTAGAACGCACGCAGGCGGTTGTTGCAATCATCGAGCGGCGGGCGATCTTCGCGAGCCCAGGCCGCGCACCCGGCCGTGGCGAGCGCCGTCGCGCTCGCGAGCACGGAGCTCCGCATCGCGGCCACCGCCTGCTCCTCGGCGGGCGTGAGCGGCGTCGCGTGCTCGCGCTCGATCGCGCCGGGCGCGCGCGGCGGGCGGAGGAGCGCGGGAGGCGCCTTTTCAAGCCGATCGAGCGCCGCCCGCCCGTCCTGCTCCATGGCCTCGACGGCGAGCGGCATCGGCAGCGCGCCTTGCCCGAGCTCGACCAGGCGCAGCGCGTGGGCGCGCGCGAGGCACATCGCCTCGACCACCCCTTCGCCCTCGCCGTGGTAGCGCACATGCGGCCCGCGCCAGAACAGCTCCTCGTCGAGCCGGCAGAGCGCCTGCGCATGCGATGCCCACCGCGCTTCTTCGCGGATCCTCGCCGCCGCGCGCGCCGGCTGCGCGTCGAGCAGCGCGCGGAACGCCTCGTCGGACGCGCGCTTCAGCGCCTCGACGAACGGATCGATCGCGGCGCGCGTGACCGGATCGCCCGTGCTCGGCAGCCTCGGGAGCTGTGCGCGGATCGCCGGGGAAACAAGGCCGAGCGGCGTGATCCCGACGCTCCCGACCGAGGGGCCGAACGGGTCTTGCTCCGACTCGGCCGCGATGATGTCCGCGTCGGGGAGCTCGGCGCGCGAGAGGGCGAAGAAGTACAAGCCGAGCTCCTCGCGACAGTCGTCGCCGCGATCGCCGGCGAGCGCCGGGAACGCCTCGCACATCGCCTCGCCGAAGCGATCGGCCGAGGTGATCACCTCCGCGCCGAGCGCCCCGAGGTTCGCCCACGCCCGCGGGCCGAGCACGCCGGGCCCGCCGCGGTAGCGCAGCATGCCGAAGGAGAGCCCGCGATCCCACCGATCGCTCGACCGGCTCACCACCTCGGCCGCGGCGTCTTTGCTGGCCTGCCCGATCGGTTGCGCCGCCGCGAGGTGCGCCCCGAAGCGCTCCATCTCCCCGGCCGCCATCGCCTGGAACAGGTAGAGCAGCCCTTGCCTCGCCTCGCGCTGGCAGGGCAGATAGTGCTTGATCAGCCCGTCCTCGCCATCGCGCCGCACCCCCGCGACCGGGCTCACCCACACCTCCTCGTCGCCGAGCGCGCAGAGCCGCTCGACCCGCGCCCCGAGCGTGGCCGCGAGGGTCGCGAACGCCGCGCGCTTGTCGGCCGGGACGACGGTGTTGGCCTTGCCGATCGCGATCGCGAGCTCGCGCTCCACGCAGTCCCGCTCGCGCCCCTGCGCGAGCGCGATGTCGGCCATCGTGGCCGTGGTGAGCGGCGCGTTGCAGCGCGCGGAGGACTTGCCCTGGAAGTCGAGGAAATCGTCGTCCCAGCTCGGTTTGTCGAGATCCGTGACGGTCGCCGGCTCCTCCCGATCCGCGCCGCCCGCGTCCTTGCCGACGCCTCCCGCGCTCCCATCCACACCTGCGTCCGCGCCCGCGCCCGGGTCGTTCATCTTCGCGTCGGCCCAGAAGATCAAGGCCGGTGGGATCACGCCGAGGGCGACGATCGCGGCGAGGGTGCGGGGCGGCGTGCGGCGGCGGGCAGGCATGGCAGAGCGCGGGGGACTATACCTTCGGGCGCGCCTTTCGCGACGATCCCCTTTCTACCCGCCCCCTGCGGACCTACGTTGCTCCCGACCCCAGCCTTTGCCGGAGCCCCCGATGACCGCCCTCCCTGCCCAGCCCGCCCCCTCCGCTCCCATCGATCCCCGCCTCGACCTCGAAGAGGAGATCCGGCGCCTCAAGCGCGAGCGCAACGCCGTGCTCCTCGCCCACTACTACCAGGAGGGCGACATCCAGGATCTGGCCGATTTCCTGGGCGATTCGCTCCAGCTCGCCCAGGCCGCGAAGAAGACGACCGCCGACGTGATCCTCTTCGCCGGCGTCCATTTCATGGCCGAGACCGCGAAGATCTTGAACCCCGATCGCATCGTCGTCGTGCCCGACATGGCCGCCGGCTGCTCCCTCGCCGACGGCTGCCCGGCCGACCGATTCAAGGCCTGGCGCGAGAAGCACCCGGGCGCCGTGGCCATCAGCTACATCAACTGCACCGCCGCGGTGAAGGCCGAGAGCGACTACATCTGCACCTCGTCGAACGCCGAGAAGATCGTGCGCGCCGTGCCCGAGGACAAGGAGATCCTCTTCGCCCCGGACCGAAACCTCGGCCGCTTCCTGATGAAGAAGACGGGCCGCCCCATGACGCTCTGGCAGGGGAGCTGCGTGGTGCACGAGACCTTCAGCGAGCGGAAGATCATCGCGCTGAAAGAGCGGAACCCGGACGCGAAGCTGATCGCCCACCCCGAGTGCGAGGAGCCGATCCTGAAGATGGCCGACTTCATCGGCTCCACCACCGCGCTGCTCAAGTTCACGATCAGCGACCCCGGCAAGAAGTTCATCGTCGCGACCGAGAGCGGCATCGTGCACCAGATGCGCAAGGCGAGCCCCGACAAGGAGTTCATCGAGGGCCCGCCCGAGGGCAACTGCGCCTGCAACGAGTGCCCCTTCATGCGCATGAACACGCTGGAGAAGGTGTACCTGGCCTTGCGCGACCTGCAGCCCCGGATCGAGATGGATCCGGTGCTGCGCGAGAAGGCGCGCGTGCCGATCGACCGGATGCTGGCGCTGAGCTGACCGCTTCTCAGCGCCGGCGCGACTTCTTGCCGGCCAGGAACCCGAGGGCCAGTGCCGAGGCCACGAGCGCGCCGAGGCTCGTCTGCGCGTCGTTCCCGCCCGCGTTGCACCCGCCGCTGTCCACGCTCGGGCAAGGCGGGCACGTCCCGCCGTTCTGCTGGGCGCCGCCGCCGCCGCCACCGCCCGTGCCCGGCGCGCCCCCGTCGGGCACCTCCACCGCGCCGGTGATGGTCCCCTTGGGTGTCATGTCTTTGCCCGTGAAGGCCGGGTGATCCGCCGCGTAGCGGTAGGCGCGGAACACCGAGTTCGTCATCGGATAGCTGTCGGGCAGGATGGCAATCGGCCCGTCGCGGGTCACCGGGTTGATGTACTCCCACACCAGCGTCCCGTCGGCGGCCACCTCGAAGAAATGACCGCTCGTGTCCGAGCAAACCAGGGTGTTGCCGTTCGGCAGCCGCTGGGCGCTCCCGCCGATGTGGCTGAAGAAGGACACGTTGTTCTTCGCCCGGAACGACCACGCGATCTGGTTCGAGACGTTCTTCGTCGCCTTGTCGTCGTTGTTGTCCTTCACCGGCATGAGCTTCGTGTACCCGGCCTCGGGCGGGTTCACGTAGCTCCCCGTGTCGCTCATGCCCGCGTCGAGGTACGGGTCGATCTCGAAGACATACGACTGCGCCGTGTGCTCGAAGAGGAGCTGGCCATTGTTGAACAGGAGAAAATGCCCCGCGCCCGGGAGCCCCTCGGGGATCCACGAGATATGGTGCGCCCCGCCGATCTGCTTGTGGCCGGAGGTGGCCACCGTCCAGTTCTCGGTGATCGAGGGCGGATCGCCCTGCCCGTAGCGGGCCGGGTCGCCGAACCGGTAGAGGAAGTCCCCCGCCGGTGAGGCGGCCTGGGCGATGCTCCCGGCCGGGTCGCCGGCGATGAACGTCCCCCCGTGGTCGATCACGTAGAACTCACCGTGCACCGAGTTGATGACGACCTGATCGAGCGCCTGGTTGTAATCGAGCGAGTTACAGTGGAGCCAGTCCTTGCGCAGCGGGTTACCCGGCATGTTGAGGTCGATCCGCCCAGGATAATCCTTGATCGCCTTGCCCGCGCCGACATGGTTGGCCTTCGAAGGATCGATGTCCTGGACTCCATGGTCGAAGAAGCGCCACTCCCACACGACCGTCCCGCTCGTGTCCACCTCGACGATGGTGTCGAGCTGCGCCCCGTCGTAAGGGCCCTTGGCCGGGTCGGCCCCCGCCGCCAATGCCTCGGCCTGGGTGATGGACTTGTTGGCGATGAAGAGGACTGTCCGCTGCTCGAGCTTGGGGTTGTAAATGGGGACGAAATCGTGATGCGGTGAGTAACCGGGCCGCTTCTCCGTGTAGCTCCAGGTCACGTTGCCGTCCCAGTCCACCACCTGGAAGCCCGAAAAGCCGCTCGGATCGTCCTTGGTGGCGTCGAGGATGCTCCCGTCGTCGAGGAGGTGGGGGTTCGTCCCCGCTTTGTCCCAGGTGTGGGTGAGGCGGCCGGCCATGTCGATGACATAGGTCTTCCCGGCGGCCGCGAAGAGCGTGTATCCGCTATAGGCCCGGGCCTTGTCCCAGAAGCGTAGCTCGGTCGGCCCTTGCAGGGCCTCGTAGCCGCGCGCGCTGCCCGCGGAGACGAGCAGCGCCGCCGCGATCGCGATCGAAGACCACTTCATGGCTCCTCCTCGCTAGGGCTCGCAGAGCCCGGTTGTCTGGTTGCACGTGGGTTTGTCCGCCGGACAGGCCTTGCCGCCGTCGATCCGGCAATCGCCCACGCAATGGCCGGCGCACCCGCCGCTCATGCAGCAAACATCCGTGGCCTTCTCGCAGGTCCCGTCGGGCTGGCAGAGCGGCTGGCCGCCGTCGTTCGGCGGAGGCCCGCCGTCGCCGGGCGGTGGCCCACCGTCCTTGGGGGGAGGTCCACCGTCCTTGGGAGGAGGCCCGCCGTCGTCCGGCGGCGGGGTGCCGCCATCGTTCATCCCGCAAAGCCCGGTCAGGGGGTCGCACTTCTCTCCTGCGCTTGCGCACGCGCCCGTGATTCGGCAGTCGCTCACGCACAGACCCGCGCATGCGGCGGGCCACGCGCAGCACACCATGTACTCGGGGCAGACACCGCCCGGCCCGCAGGCGCTCCCGGTCGCGGTGCCCCCGGCGCCCCCCGTGCCGCTCACCGTCGTGGTGCCAGCGCTCCCCGCTTGCCCGCCCGCCCCGCCTGCCCCGGCGCCGCCTCCGCATGCGGCGATCGCGCCGAAGAAGAACGTCGCCGCCCAGGCAAAAACCAAGCTCGCTCGCGTGCTCATCGCTCCTCCTTCACCGCTGTTGCAGGGCGATCCGGAACCCGATGTGGAAATAGGGCCCGTCGGGGTCGTCCTTGCCCATGTACTTGCCCCGGAAATACGCCGGATCACGGTTCGAGACCCGCTCGTGGTCACCGGGGGTCTTCGTCATGTTGAAGAAGGACCCGCCGCGGATACCGCGGTACGGCAGGCCATCCGGCATGAGATCGCCCGCGTCCGGGCCCGGTGGATCCTGGCCGGGGCTCTTCGCATAATAGTCCTTCGCGTACCAGTCGTTCACCCACTCCCAGACGTTGCCGGCCATGTCGAAGAGGCCATGACCATTCCTCCCGTCGAGCGTCTGGTAGCTCTCCGCCGGGGCGGGCCAGCCGAAATCGGCCTTGTGGCGCAGCGATCCATCGTAGAAGCCCGCCGGGGTGGTCGCCGGCTCGGGCCCTTGCTCGAAGGGGTCGCCCGAGGTCACCCAGTTGACGCGGGCCGGGTCGGTCTCGTCGCCCCAGGGATAGGCGGCATACGGGTCGGTGAGCCCGCCCCGCCCGGCGTACTCCCACTCGGCCTCGGTGGGGAGGCGAACACAGGTCTTCGTCCAGTCGACCGTCCCCGCGGGGAGCGTGTAACAGAGCGCGAGCCCGAGGCGGACGCCGTACCAGTTGCAATAGGCCGCCGCCCCGAGCCAGCGCACCGTCGACATCGGGTGTCGCTCGCGACCGGGGACGACGCTGAAATGGGCTCCATCCCAGGCGATGCAGCTCGGCGCCTCGGCCGAGGCTGTCTCGCAGTAAAGGGCCCCATCGCCCTTGGCCACCACGTTCGAGCCCTGCACGGCGATGACCCCGGCGGCGAGCGCGTCCTCGAGGAAAGGCAGATATTCGGCGCAGGTGGTCTCGGTGCGGGCGATGCGAAAACCGGTGAGCGACACGGGGTGGAGCGGGGTCTCGTCGCTCGGGTGGCTCGGGTCCACGAAGCCCATGTGATCGCCCATGATGAACTGCCCGGCCGGGATATCGACGAGGTCGATCAACGCCGGTCCGGCGCCGCCCGCGCCTCCCGCGCCGGTGGTCGAGGTCCCCTGGGTCGAGCTCGATGTCCCGGGGCTCCCGCTCTCATTGCCGCACGCCGAGAGCAGCAGCGCGAGGGCGAGCGCGCATCCGACCCTGCGCCGGCGAGGGTTCGTGTCGTGTCGTGGTGGCATGAGATCGTTCAGCTTTCGCATCTCTCACCTCGCGCTCTTCAAGGGGGCGGCGCGCCCTCGGTGAGCTGGAAGCAGCAGACCGCGCCGCCCCCGCAGGAGAAGTGTCCCGACACGTCCGTCCCGCCGGCGGACGCGCAGTCGCCGGCCGGCTTGCAACCATAGCTCGGGTTGTCGGCTGGACAGGCGGTGTCGCTCTGCTCGATGACCTCGCCGGGCGTGAGGTCGCGTCCGGCGAAGCCGGGGAACGAGGCGGGATACCAGTGGATCTTGAAGACCGCGTTCTCGGGGTGGCCCTTGGGGTCGAGCGAGGCCATCTCGAACTGGGTCATCGGTCCAGCGTTGTCCACCGGATTCAGGTACTCCCACACCTGCTCGCCTGCCGGGGTGACCTCGAAGAAGCGCCCCGTCGTCCCCTCGCAAGCCAGGGTGTTGCCGTTCGGGAGCCGCTGGACGCCGGAGATCTCCGAGCCGTAGAACGACGTTGGGGGGCTCGCGCGATACTGCCAGGCGAGCTTGCCCGGGCCGAACGCCTGCCCCGGGGCGAGGAGCGGATAGCCCCCGTCGCCGAGCACCGGAGAGACGATCTCGTCGAGGGTGGAATAGGCGCCGTCGGGCCGGTCGAGGCCGTTGTTGAAGATCAACAGGTGCCCTTCGCCGGGCAGGCCGGGGGCGATCCACTGGGCGTCGTGCTGGTTGAAGAGCATACGATCTGCCGCCCCGCCGGCCCCGTAGGTCGAGGGGTTCCCCCATCGGTAGAGGAAGTCGCCGCCGAACCCCCGCTTGCCCCCGCTGTGGGAGGCCGCCTCGGCCGTCGTGGTGCCATGATCGATGACCCAGATCTCGTTGTGCGAGCGGGCGGAGACGACGATCTGGTCGAGCTCGGGGTTATAATCGATCGCGTTCCCGTGGTTCCAGAAGGCCGGGGTGCCGCCCTTGGCCACGAGGAGGCGAGGATTCCACCCCATGTCGCCCTTCGGCGCGAGGTGATCCCACACATGCCACTCCCACACGATCTGGAAGCCCGCGGCGCCGGTCTTCTGGATCTCCAGCACCATCTCCGGGGCCACGTAGCCGTCCTGGAGCTTCTGCGTGTCGAAGCCCGCGGCGGCCGCGGCCGCAGCATCTTTGCGCTCCACGGCCAGCATGAGGAGATTGCCGCTCGGGAGGATCTTGAAATCGTGATGGGTCGAGTGGTCGTTCGAGGCGAAGTCGAAGGCCCAGACGAGGTTGTCGTTCCAGTCGTACTCCTCGACGCGCCCGCCCTCACCGCCGCCGATGCTCCCCGCGCCCTTGAGCATGGCCGCGCGCACCAGGTTGCCATTGTCCCGGAGGTAGCAGGACTGCCCGGGCTCGTACTTGCTCTTCGACCAGTGATTGACGACCCGGCCGAGCCGGTCGATCAGGTAGACATCGCCCCGGTGCTTGTGAGGGAAGAGGACATAGCCGCCCTCGACGCCGGGCTTGCAGAGCCGGAGCCCGACGGTCCGCTCCGGGTTTTCGACATCACACGACGTGGAGCCCCCTCCTCCGCCTCCGGAGCCGCCCGAGCCGCCATGGCCCCCGGCGCCGGTCGTGGTCGTGGAAGAGGGCGTCGTGCCTCCTCCGCAGCCGATGAGCAGGGCAGAGACGAGCGAGAGCAAAGGGAGGTGTCGCATAGGCCTCCTCGGGCGGCGGGCCGATGCGGCCCGGTTGCGGTGCATCCGCCGGCCGGGGGAGAGGCCTTCAAAAAAAATCGACGACGCAAGAAAATCGCCGGCGCGAAAAATATGCTCCCTTGCCGGGAGCGCCCATGTCGAGGCGCGGCGTATCGAGGAGCTAAACAATGTCGCGTTGAGTCGGGATCATGCGCAGTAGCCCGGGGGTAAACCCCCGGGCTACACAAGGGAAGCCGGCCTTCGCCGGCTTGCCTCGTGCTGGACCACACGCGCATCCCGTCGCAAATGCGGACGGTATGCGAGGCGGACGTACCGACCCACGCATCAGCAAAGCCATAAGGGTTGCGCGCAAGCCCGCCGAAGGGCGGGCTTCGTCACGCGTAGCCCCGGGTTTTAACCCGGGGCGGAGGGCCTGCGTTATCCGTCGCGGAGGGAGCGATTTCGCTTCTTGTCGCCCTGCCGCTTCTTGTCGTCGAGCCTTCGCTTGACGGCGCCTCGGCTGGGCTTCGTGGCCTTGCGCACCACCGGCGCGATCAGGGCCTTCTCGACGAGCGCCTTCACCTTCGCGCAGGCGTCGGCCAGGTTCTTCTGCTGATCGCGGGTCTTCTGGCTCGTCACCTGGAGCAGGCCCTGGGCGTCGAGGCGGGGCGCGGCGAGCGCGAGCAGGCGCTCGCGGGCCCTGGGATCGAGGCCCTCGACGGCGGCGAGGTCGACGCGCAGGTCGACCTTGGACGAGACCTTGTTGACGTTCTGGCCGCCGGGCCCGGAGGCGCGGGCGACGGTGAAGGTGATCGCGCCCTCGGGGACCGTGACGCGATCGTCGATGAGGATGGGGCCGGGCATGGGGCGGAGGGGGACGGGCGGCGGGGGCCTGCCCTGACCTCGGCGGGATCAGGCGTAGCGGACGCTGTAGATCGGCGGCAGGTTGTGCGCGATCGCGTGCCAGGTGTCGCCCTGGTCGCCGGTCGTCCAGAGGTTGCCCGTGGACGAGCCGAAGGCGAGCTCGTCGCCGTTGTCCGCGATGGAGAGCGCGTGCCGGAACACGAGGTCGTAGGCGTGCTGCTGGGGCAGCCCGCTGCGCAGCACCTCGAAGCTCTTGCCGCCGTCGCGCGTGCGCGTCACCACCACCTCGCCGGTGATCGGCGTGCGCTTCTGATCGGAGTGCGCGGGGATGAACCAGGCCGTGTCCGGCTCGCGCGGGTGCACGGCGACCGCGAACCCGAAGCTCGACGGCTGGGCCTCGACCTTCTCCCAGCTCGCGAGGTTGTTCGTCGACTTCCAGATGCCCATGTGGTGCTGGCACCAGAAGACATCGGGGTGGCTCGGGCTCTGCACCACGTGGTGCGGATCCTGGTTCTCGGGCTCCTCGGCCTGCTCGGGCGGCACGTAGCCGGCCTTCATCCCCTTCGTGCAGGGCTCCCAGGTCGCGCCGGCGTCGCGCGTCCGCCACACGCCGCCGCTCGACACGGCGATCACCACCGTCTTCGGGTCGCGCGGGTCGACGCAGATGGAGTGGATCGCCGCGTGATCGGCGCCGCCGCCGTTCCACTTCACGCGGGTCGGGTGGTTCCAGAGCGACTCCATGAGCTGCCACGACTGACCGCGATCGTTCGAGCGGAAGAGGCCGCCCGGCATCGTCCCGGCCCAGAGCGCGCCGTCCTGATCGAGCGCGGCCTCGAGCGCCCAGATGTTCTTGGTCGCCCACTCGCGCTCGCGGCCCCACATGTCCTTGTCGACGAAGCCCTCGGGCTTCGGCGGGTAGGCCGGCGTGGTGATCTCCGTCCACGTCTCGCCGCGATCGTCCGAGCGGTGCAGCTTGACCCCGAAGTGCCCGTGATCGAGCACCGCGTACATGGCGCCGTCGCGCCGGTCGACGAGCGCGATGGGGACGTTGTCCCCGATGAACGCCGTGCGGGTGACCTTCGCGTCCTTCCCGCGTCCCTCGACCACGAACAGACCCTTGCGGGTCGTGACCAGCAGCGTCGACATCATCATCCTCCGGAGAGCGCCTGCATCACGTAAATTTCCGACTCGGGCCGGACCGGGTCCGAGAGCGCGTCGCGGTCGTGGATCTGCTCGCCGTCGATGAAGACGACCATGTGCTTGCGCACCACGCCGCGCTCGTCGACGACATAGGTCCGGAGCCGCGGATTGGCCGCGAACACTTCATCGAGCACCTCGCGCACGGTCGCGCCGGGCGCCTTGACGGTCGGGCAGTCGACGTGTCGCTTGAGGTTCTCGGTGAAGGAGACCGTTGCCATCGCGGCGCAAGCTACCTCGATTCGTGGCCGAGGGCGCGCGGATCCTCCCTCGGCGCGCGCATTTCGTGCCATCCTCCGCCGGTGCGACACGGCCTTTCCGTCCCCGCTTCGATCCTCCTCGCGCTGACCACCGCAGCCTGCGGCGCCGCTCCGCAGCCCGCGCCCGAGCCCATCGCCGTCGTGGTCGCGCCTCCTCCGCCGGAGCCGACCGCGTCCGCCGAGGCGCCTCCGTCGCCTCCGCCGAACGAGCCCCTGAAGATCGTTCGCGAGGCCACGCCCGCGCCCTGGCTCGAACGGGCGAGCGCGCCCTTCGAGCTGTGGGAACAGAGCCCGCCGGCCGGCGGGATCATCCGCATGCGCAACCCGATCCTCGGCGACACGCACGCCGTGGCGATCGAGCCCGGCGTCATCATCCTCGAATGCCGCGTCGGCATGCTCGCCATCACCCGCGACGGCGTGCGCGGCCTCGTCCCGAAGGACCTGCGCTTCGTCGGCATCACCGCCACCGGCGAGGTCTACGCCGAGACGAGCGCCCGCGCGCCGCTCTCCGCGCCGAGCGTCGACGCCCTCGTGGCCGGCAAGACCACACCGTTGACCACTGTGTCACGGATCTTCGATGCCGCCGGCAATTACGTGGTGGCCCTGCAAGACGGCGCGCTCGTCCGCTCCTCCGACGCTGGCAAGACCTTCTCCCCGCTCGCCGTGAAGGGCACCGTCGACCGCGCCCTCGTCCGCGCCGACGGCGTGGTGCTCGCGAGCATCACCGGCGCGAGCCCGACCACGACCTGGTTCACCGTGAGCGCCAAGGGCAAGGCCCTGCCCGTGCGTCGCGCCCTCGTGAAGCCGATGCGCTGGGGCGGCTACATCTTCGACGAGCTCAGCCGCGACGGGGACGACGAGGCCGACGCCAAGATCACCCTCACCCGCGACGGGACGCCGGAGTCGTTCGCGCATGTGCGCTTCCCCGACGAGGTGAAGGGCGCCGAGTTCATCTCCTTTCACCCGCTCTTCCTCGGCGCGCCCACCGAGAACACGCGCTCGTGGGAGGGCGACAAGCTGGTGAGCGCGCCGAAGAAGCCCAAGGCACCGAAGGCCAACGCGAACGCCGACCGGCTCGCGATGATCCTCGCCTCCTCCGACATGGCCGTCCTCGGGAGCCTCTCGGGGAATGGCGTCCCCGCCAACGTGATCGGCGGTGTGATCGGCACCGGCGGCGGCGGCTCGCGCGTCGCGGGCGGCCCCACGCTCCGCTGCCAAGGGCTGAAGTGCATCGGCATGCACCGGCCGTTGCTCCCGCCGCGAGACGGCTCGACCCTCGTGGCGCGCTTCTTCGACGACGGTCTCTGCAAGGGCCCGGTGAGCGGATCCTGCGTCCCCGGCCCGCTGCTGCGCCCGCCGACGATCGGCCTCTTCCAGCGCGACACGCGGGCGCTGACCTTCCAGCCGACCCCGGCCTCGTGCGAGCCCGTCTCGCTGGAGAGCATGCGCGGCCTCGTGGTGCTCGACTGCAAGAACGAGCGCTGGACGAGCGACGGCAAGGGCCCGTTTGCGCGTGAAATGACGCTGGATCCAGCGCAGCAAGGGTCGTTCCGCCACGCGACGAGCGAGGACGGGACGATGCTGATCGAGATGGAGCACCAGAAGGAGATCGTGGGCGCGGTCGTCCGCGCGCCGGTGGCGCCGGGCGCGAGCGGCGCCTTCCGGACCGTGACGAGGCCGGGCGCCGTGGCCTACGTGGTGCTGAACGGCGGGGCGGTGCTGGTCGCGATCTCGAGCGACGCCGGCGACAAGCTGACGCTTACGATCGACGCGCCCGAAGGGAAGACGGAGCTCGTGTCGAACGTACCGGTGGCGCGCGCGGTGCGGGCGATCCGTCTGAACGAGGGCGTCCCCGAGCTGCTCTACGCGGACGGGAAAGAGCCGCCGAGCGCGAAGGTGTCGCGCGGCGGAGCGCTGCTGGAGAAGCAGCCTTGAACATGAGGCCGGTGCGGGAGGCTCGCGCTGGTCAGGATGCCCGTCGAGCCGGTGAGCGGCAAACCCGGCGCGCCGCGCGCAAACGTTGCATCCGATCGATCCGCTCGCGGGCGCGATTGCGCCTCGATCAGCCGAGAAACCCGCGCTTTCTTCCTCCGGCGCGCCGGCCGGCGCGGCCCGTGATCTGGCGCGATCTTTTCATGTCGCGCATCCATGAGCGCGCCGTCCCGACCGAGAGACCTCGCCATCTGGGCCTTCGCCCTGGGCTATTTCCTCTGCTACGCGCCATATAGCGCGCTCACCAAGACCATCGCCCAGGGCCACCTGCCCGGGATGACCCGCGCCCTCTCCGGCTTTGCGCTGCTGCCCATCACCACCTTCACCTCGATGGTGGGGATGTTCGTCTTTCTCACCCTGATGGGCTGGTGGAAATACGCCGGCCGCCGCCCCTTGCCTGGCGCAGCGCGCCTGTTCGGCAAGGCCGTGACCTTGCCCCTCCCGGGCCGGTGGACCTTCCTCTCCGGCCTCTGCTCCGCCGCGATCATCGGCACCACCACGCTGTCGTACGCCATCAGCGGGGTGTCGATCGTCTTCATGATGCTGATGATGCGCGGCGGCGTGCTGGTGATCGCCCCGCTCGTCGACGCCCTCGGCAAGCGCCATGTCCGCTGGTTCTCCTGGGTGGCCCTGGCCTTGAGCCTCGGCGCGCTGCTCGTGACCTTCTCGATCCGGACGAGCTATGCGCTGACCGCGATCGCTGCCGTCGATGTGCTGATTTACCTGGCAGCCTATTTCATCCGACTCCGCTTCATGAGCCACCTCGCCAAGTCGGACGATCCCACCGCCCGGACTCGCTACTTCGTGGAAGAGCAGATGGTGGCGACCCCCGCGATCGTGATGGCGCTGGGGCTTTTGGCCCTCGTGGGCGGTGACGGCGCGATCACGTCGGCGATCCGCGCCGGGTTCACCGACGTGGCCTCGTCCGGCGCCGTGCTGGGCGGGATCGCGGTCGGCCTCCTGTCGCAGGGGACGGGGATCTTCGGCGGGTTGATCTTGCTCGATCGCCGGGAAAATACGTTCTGCGTGCCGGTGAACCGGGCGTCGAGCGTGCTCGCCGGGATCGTGGCGACCCTGGCGATGACGGCGCTGCTCGGTGCGCCGGCGATGCCGAGGGCAGAGCTCGCCGGCGCGGTGCTGATCTTGACGGCGATCGCGGTGCTGGCGATCGCGCCGGCGATGGAGGGGCGGCGGCCGCTGCTCCGTCCGGCCGGGGCGCACTGAGCGCGTGCCTGCGCGTGCCCGGCGATTGAACCGGGGCGTCCTCCGGGGTACGGTCTGAGGTTGGGCTCGAGCGCCTCGGTGCGTCGCGCGAGCCCGGCAGGCTCTCGGACTGCCTGGACAGGAGGACGACATGGTGAAGCGTGAAGGCAAGCGGTGGCTCGGGATCGTGTCGATCGGGGTCGTCTCGATCGGGATCGCGGGCTCCGCGGGCGCGGCCGTCCCGCTCACCTTCACCGAGCAAGGGCGGCTCTTCGACGCGGCCGGGGCGCCGCTCGCGGGCACGATCGGCGTCCGCTTCTCGGTGTACGCCGATCCGGCCGGGGGCGCGCCCCTCTGGACGGAGCTCCAGTCGATCACCCTCGATGACGGCTATTTCTCGGCGGCGCTCGGCGCCGACACGCCGTTTCCGCCTTCCCTCTGGGACGGCTCGGTGCGCTACGTCGGCATCCAGGTGGGGAACGATCCGGAGATGATCCCGCGGGAGCCGACCCGCAGCGTCCCCTACGCGCTCGCCGCGATCGACGCGGTGGGCGACATCCACCCGACCTCGATCACCGTCAACGGTCACCCCGTGGTCGACGCGAACGGCGCCTGGATCGGCGCTTCGAGCGGGCTCGTCGGCCCGATGGGGCCCGCGGGACCGGCCGGCGCCACGGGTCCGCAAGGGCCCACCGGCGCACAGGGAGCGCAAGGCGCAGCCGGACCACAGGGACCCACCGGGCCGCAGGGCGTCGCGGGGGCAGCGGGGCCCACTGGCGCGCAAGGGCCGCAGGGCGTCGCGGGAGCGATCGGGCCGACCGGGCCCGCGGGGCCGGCCGGGACGCTCAGCGGGGGGAGCGCCAATTTCCTCGCCAAGTGGACGAGCGGCAGCACCATCGCCCCGTCGTTGCTCTTCGACAGCGGCAGCTTCGTTGGCGTGGGCACTTCGTCGCCGGCGGTGATGCTCGACGTGAACGGCGCGCTGCGGGTCGGCAATGCGGCCACGTGCAACGCCTCCACGGCCGGGAGCATCCGCTGGTCCGGGAACAGCTTCGACGGGTGCAACGGGACGATCTGGATCACGCTCGGCGGCGCGGCGAGCAACAACCCGGCGAGCTGCCTCGCCATCAAGCAGACCAACCCTGCGGCGACGACGGGCACGTACACGATCGATCCCGACGGGGCGGGCGCCGTCGCGCCCTTCCAGGCCTACTGCGAGATGGCCGTCGACGGCGGCGGCTGGACGCTGGTCGCGTACAACTACAACAAGAACCGCACCTTCCTGACGGGCACCTACCACGCCGTCGGCAGCTCGGTGATCCCCCTCAACGGCTCGGAGGCGGCGCTCGATCCGACGGCGGTGGGGCTCAATTACTCGCAGATCGCCTTCTACACCGACGATCCGCAGTGGACGACGCCGGGGCGGGTCTACACGGGCTACTGGATCGGGAATTTCGCGGGGTCGAGCTACAACATCAAGTCGAACACCTGCCAGGTGCTGAACCCCGCCGACCCGGCGAGCCAGTGGGCAGGCCAGCTCGTGTATTTCGCGGGCGACGGCGCGAACGACAACGGGTGCAGCGGCGGAGGGTCGTTCTTCAACGCCGGCCACACCTGCGACGACGGCGGCGGCGGCGTGACCACCAACAACGTCTGGCCGACGAACGGGAGCGATGCGCTCTGGGGGTACAACTGCATCTCGTCGTACAGCCCGACCGGGGCGTACAAGAAGGGGGCCATCAACAACCAGGGTTTGACGATGTATTTCGTGCGGTGACGCGGCGTGCCCGCGGCGCGCCTCACCCGCATCCTCTGCGCTGGCAGCGCAGGCGGTTCGCGCGATCCGCCGCGCCGGGTGTCCCGGGTCTGGCAAACCTGGATCAACCCTTTCCACGAGCGCGGAACGGCCTATGCACGCTGAGCGGGCATGGAGACGAAGCCCCGCGCGGTCCTCATCGCCGAGGGCCTGACCAAGACGTACACCATGGGCGAGGTGGTGGTCCACGCGCTCAGCGGGGTCGATCTCACCCTCGTCGATCACGAGCTCGTCGTGCTCCTCGGGCCGTCGGGGAGCGGCAAGTCCACGCTGCTCAACATCCTCGGCGGGCTCGATGTCCCCTCGTCGGGCGCGCTCCATTTCCTGGAGCACGACCTCGTGCACGCCACCCCGGCCGACCTCACGCGCTATCGCCGCGAGCATGTGGGCTTCGTCTTCCAGTTCTACAACCTCATCCCGAGCCTCACCGCGCGTGAAAATGTTGCGCTCTGCACGGACATCGCCGAGCACCCCATGAAGCCCGAGGACGCGCTCGCCCTCGTCGGGCTGGAGAAGCGCCTCGATCATTTCCCCGCGCAGATGTCGGGCGGCGAGCAGCAGCGCGTGGCCATCGCGCGGGCCATCGCCAAGCGGCCCGATCTCCTCCTCTGCGACGAGCCCACGGGCGCGCTCGACGTCGAGACGGGCAAGATCGTGCTGCTGGCGATCGCGCGGGTCAACGAGGAGCTCGGCACCTCGACGGCGATCATCACCCACAACGCGGTGATCGCGGGCATGGCCCACCGCGTCGTCTCGATCGCGAGCGGGACCATCTCGGCCATCCACAGCAACGAGCGCCGCGCCTCGCCGCGGGATCTCACCTGGTGAGCGCCATGACCGCCCTCACGAAGAAGCTGTTCCGCGACCTCGTCCACCTGTGGGCGCAGGCGCTCGCGATCATGGCGGTGGTGGCGAGCGGCATCGCCATCTTCGTCGCCATGCTCGGCACGTACGGCGCGCTGGAGACCACGCTCAACGAGTATTACGAGCGCTTCCGCTTCGCCCAGGTCTTCGCCCGCGTCGAGCGCGCGCCGCGCACGTTGATCGGGCGGATCGAGAGCATCCCCGGCGTGGCGGAGGTCGAGGCGCGCGTGGTCGCCGACATGAGCGCGTCGCTCCCGGGCGTGCACGAGCCGGTGATCATCCGCTTCGTGTCCATCCCCGAGCGCCCCCCCTTCCTCAACGGCATCTACCTGCGCAGCGGGAGCATGCCCGAGGCCGACGACGAGATCGTCTTGAACGAGGTCTTCGCCGAGGCCAACCGCCTCTCGCCCGGCGACCGCCTCACCGCCACCCTGCACGGACACGAGAAACACCTCAAGATCGTGGGGATCGGGCTCTCCCCGGAGCACATCTTCCAGCTCCGGGGCACGGAGCTCTTCCCGGACAACCACCTCTTCGGCGTGGCCTGGATCGAGGAGCGGGCGCTCGGCTCGGCGATGGACATGACGGGCGCCTTCAACGACGTGTCGCTGGTGCTCGCCGCGAACGCCTCGGAGAAGGACGTGATCCAGGCGCTCGACGATCTCCTCGCGCCCTACGGCGGCGTCGGCGCGCACGGGCGGGACAAGCTGCTCTCCCACTTCTACCTGACCGAGGAGCTCAAGCAGCTCCGCGGCAACGCGTACAGCATCCCGATCGTCTTCCTCGGCGTCGCGGCCTTCCTCCTCAACGTCGTGCTCGCCCGCCTGGTGGCGATGCAGCGCAGCCAGATCGGCACGCTCAAGGCCTTCGGGTACAGCGACGCGGCGATCGGGCTCCACTTCCTCGAGCTCGTGCTGCTGATCGTCCTCGCCGGGACGATCATCGGCGTCTTCGTCGGGGCGTGGCTCGGCAGCGGCCTCACCGAGATGTACCACCCGTACTATCGCTTCCCCGAGCTCGTGTTCCTCTTCGAGCCTCGATCCGTGGGCGCGGCGCTCCTCATCGCGCTCGGCGCAGCGTCGGTCGGCGCGCTCGGCGCCGTGCGGCGCGCGGTCCGCTTGCCGCCCGCCGAGGCCATGCGGCCCGAGCCTCCGCCCGCGTTCCGCGCGCTCTCCCTCGACGGGCCGATGCTCCGGCGCCTGCTCTCCACCGTGCCGCGGATGATCCTCCGCAACCTCCTCCGCCGCCCGGTGCGCACGGCGCTCTCGGTGCTCGGCATCGCGCTCGGCGGATCGATCGTCGTGGTCGGCCTCGGCACGCAGGACGCGATCGACAAGGTCTTCACGCTCCAGTACGAGGAGTCCGAGCGGCAGGACGTGACGGTGCTCTTCCTCGAGGCGCGCCCGACCCGCGCCGCCGAGGACTTGATCCACCTGCCCGGCGTGCTCCGGGTCGAGCCCTTCCGCGCCACGCCGGTGACGCTCAAGCACGGGCACCTGGAGAAGCAGCTCGGCATCACCGGGCTTTCGGCCGGAGGCACGCTCAAGCGCCTCGTCGATCGCGACGAGCAGGTGGTGACGGTGCCGCCCGAGGGCCTCGTGCTGAGCCGCTACCTCGCCGAGAAGCTCGCGGTCGGCCGCGGCGACATGCTCGAGGTCGAGCTGCTCGAAGGGAAGCGGCGGACCCGGTGGGTGCCCGTGACCGGCGTGATCGACGACCTGCTCGGCGTCTCCGCGTTCATGGACGCCGACGCCCTCGACCGGCTCACGGAGAGCCCGCGGCTCGCCACGGGCGCCTTCTTGCAGACGGACGCGCGCGAGAGCGGGTCCATCTACGACCGGCTCCGCGACGCCGCGCAGGTCGCGTCCGTCGCGCTGCGGGAGCGGACGATGATCGTCTTCCGCGAGACGATGGAGCAGAACATGACGACGGCGCTCTCCTTCGAGATCGTCTGCTCGCTGATCATCGCCTTCAGCGTCGTCTTCAACAACGCGCGCACGGCCCTCTCCGAGCGCGAGCGCGAGCTGGCGACGCTGCGGGTGCTCGGCTTCGGCGAGCGCGAGACGGCCGCCGTCCTGCTCGGCGAGCTCGCGGCGGTGACGGTGCTGAGCATGCCGGTCGGGATGCTGATCGGCTACCTGCTGACGGCGCTGGTGATGGGGCTCATGGGCTCGGAGCTCTACCGGATCCCGGTCGCCATCGACGCGACGACGTACACGAGCTCCGCGGTGGTGGTGGCCGTCGCCACGATCGCGTCATTCATGGTGGTGACGGCCAAGGTCAAGAAGCTCGACCTGGTGAGCGTGCTCAAGACCCGTGACTAGAGGCCGATCATGAAGACCTGGATCAAGCGCTCGATCGGTGTCCTCGCCGCCCTCGGCGTCGCCGCCGGCGTGGCCTACTCCTACGCCCCGAAGCCGCTCCCGATCGACGCCGAGACGGTCGATCGCGGGCCCATCCGCGTGGAGGTCGAGGGCGACGGCAAGACGCGCGTGCAACATCGTTACACGGTGTCCGCGCCGATCACCGGTGTGCTCTCCCGCCCCGAGCTGCGCGCCGGGGACCCGGTGAAAGAAGGCGCGCCCATCCTCGACATCACGCCGGTGGCGTCGCCGCTCCTCGACGTGCGGAGCCGCGCCCAGGCCGAGGCGCAGGTGAAGGTGGCGGTGGCCATGCGCGCGCAGGCCGAGGGGAGGCGCGCGCTGACGAAGCAGGCGCTCGCCCTCGCCCGCACCGACTTCGATCGACAGCAGAAGCTCTTCCAGAGCGGCGCCCTGCCGCGCGCCTCGCTCGACGAGGCCGAGCTCCGGCTCCGCACGGCCGAGCAGGACGACGAGTCGACGCGCCTCGGGATCGCCGTCGCGACCTCGCAGCAGCGCGCCGCCGAGGCCGCGCTGACGGGCGGAGCCGCCGCGGTGAGCGCCGCCGGCAAGGTGGCGATCGAGGCGCCGCAGACAGGCGCCGTGCTCCGCATCTTCCAGGAGAGCGGCGGGGTCGTCGCCGCGGGCACACCCATCCTGGAGATCGGCGATCGCCGCGATCTCGAGGTGGTCGTCGATCTGCTCTCGACCGACGCGGTGAACGTCCACCCCGGCGCCGAGGCGACGATCGAGCGGTGGGGCGGCGACGGCACCCTCGCCGCCGAGGTGCGCTACGTCGAGCCCTCGGGCTTCACCAAGCTCTCGGCCCTCGGCGTGGAGGAGCAGCGCGTGAACGTGCTCCTCGATTTCACGGGGAGCGCCGAGGCCCGCGCCGCGCTGGGTGACGGCTACCGGGTGGAGACGAAGGTGGTGATCTTCGACCTGCAGGACGTGGTCCGCGTGCCCCTCTCGGCGCTCTTCCGCGACGGAGAGCAGTGGGCCGCGTTCGTCGTCGACCAGGGCAGCGCGCACATGACCCATCTGTTGCTCGGGCGGCGCAACCAGCGACATGCCGAGGTGCTGCGCGGGCTCTCCGAGGGCGATCGCGTGGTGGCGCACCCCGGCGATCGGCTGCGCGACGGGCTGAAGGTGACGCCGCGTCCAGCCCCCGCCGCGGCGAGCGGCGCGAAGGTGGCCGGGCCGTAGCTCACGATACGTGAAGGACGCGCAGAGGGCCTCGAACGGGGACGACGGCGAGGGCACGGTCGAGTACGCTCGCGCGCTCGGCTTCGCGGGTTGACGCTCCCCGTCATCCGCTCTCGAAAGGACGTCTCATGCAACGAGCTTTGCTTTCCCTCGGCGTCGCGGCGCTCTTCCTCTCCCTCGCCGGAGCCCCCGCCGGCTGCGGCGGCTCGGGCACCACCACGAGCACCACGACCAGCAGCACGAGCACCACCACGAGCGGCGGCACGGGCGGCAGCGGCGGCAGCACGAGCACCACCGGCACCGGCGGGAGCGGCACGGGCGGCACCGGGACGGGCGGCAATGGCACCGGCGGTAACGGCACCGGCGGTAACGGCACCGGTGGGAGCGGCGGCAGCCAGTTCGAAGCGCAGGCATGCGCCGACGCGAAGGGCGTCTGCGTGGGTCAGGGGGAGTGCGTGCCCGCCGGCGGGACGGTCGTCGGGAACGGGCCGAGCGGTTGCCACTTCGACGACGTGCCGGTGGCCGAGTGCTGCGCGCCGCCGAAGGCGAAGCCGAGCCCCGTGACGTGCAACGACCAGGGGGGCATCTGCGGCACGGTGACCGGCTGCCTCGAGGCCGGCGGCTATTTCACCTCGAACAAGGCCGATTGCAACGGCGGCCCGATCGCCGTCTGCTGCGTGCCGCACAGCGCCTGTGGCGACCAGACCATCGATTGCTGCGATGGCGGAGCGGTCTACAACCCCGCATGCGACAACGGCAAATTCATGTGCGTCATCGGGTCCCCGGCGCCGGTCGGGATGTGCCCGTAAGCGCGTGAGGCCGCCTCACGCGGCGCAGATGAATTCCTCGCCTTCCACCCACCCCCACCCGACGAGCCTCCCGCGCACGATCTCCCGCGCCCCGCGGGCCCCCACCGCCACCACCACCGTGTGCTGCCCCCGCACCAGCGTCTCCGGGGGCCGCACCGGCATCCCCCGCGAGAGACGGCCAACCTTCAGCGGATCGATATCCAGGTACACCTCGGGCACCACCCCTTCTCGCCCGAGCGCCCGGCCCATCCGCTTGCCTGTCTTCCCGGCGCCCCACACCGCCACGGGTCGCCCCAGACTCCGCAGCACCGGGGCCAGATAATGGGCCTTCGCCTCGTCGAACCGGGCGAGTGAATACCGCGCGTCCCGCACCGTGGCCCGGTCGGGCCGGTCCCGCCAGCGCAGGAACACCTCGGGCACCTTGGCCATGCGATATCCATGCTGGTGAAACCGGAGCCAGAGGTCGTAATCCTCGGCCCACGGCGGGTCACGATAGCCACCCACCGTGTCGAGGGCATTCTTTCGCATCATCACCGAAGGGTGGCAGAGCGGCGACTCCACGAACATATCGCGCGCGTGGGCCTCGGGCGTGACGAGCCCGTTCATCCAGGCCACATAACGCAGCATCCCCTCGCCCACCGCGCCGTCGGCAAAGGCCTCTACCTGCGTCCCGACCACCCCGAGCCGAGGGTCGCTCTCCAGGAGGTCGAGCGAGCGCGAAAGGCGCCCCGGTAACGATAGATCGTCGCCATCCATCCTCGCGATCAAGGCCCCGCGCGCATGCGAGAGGGCGAGGGAGAGGGCACCTGGGATGCCGATGCCAGACGTGGAGAGGTGCGTTATCCGGGGATCGCGCGCCGCGAGCGCGGCCACTTGCGCGGGCCCATCATCGCGTGATCCATCGTTGACGACGACGAGCTCGAAGGGAACATCCTCGCCCAGCAGGCTCTCGATCGCGGGCGTGATGGTGGCCGCCGCATCCCGGTAAGGGAGTAAGACAGAGACGAGAGGCATGGAGGACCGCAAAGGAAAGATCGTCCTGATCGGCATGACGCAAGCCGGCGAAGGCCGGCTTCCTTCGTGTAGCCCGGGGTTTTAACCCCGGGCTACTGCGCGCGCGATCTCGACTCGATACAACGCCGGTGCTGTCTTATTTGCCCGCAGCCGTCTCGGCGGCGTGCTTGCTCACATACTCGTCCTTGTCCTTGGAGAGCTTGGCGAGCAGGGCCTTGGCGCCGGCCGGGTCGGCCTTGACGAGCCCGTCGATCGCGAAGACGCGCGCGTTCGGGCCGTTCTTCGTGTCGTTGGCCACGGTCTTGAGCAGGCCGAGGACCTTCTTCTTCAGGGCCGGAGCGAGCTTGTCCTGGCCGACGAGGTGGGCGGCGGCGAGGACCCAGGAGCTCTCTTCGACCTTGCCCTTCAGGTGCTTTTCGAGGAGCTTCGCGATGGCGTCGTATTGCTTGTCGCAGGTGGTCGGCGTCCACGCGGCGTAGTCGACGGCCTGGGCGGCGAGGCCGTCCGGCGTCTTCGGATCCTGTCCGATCGAGACCCAGAGCTTGCACACCTCCTCGCTCTTCCCGCTCGGGGTGCCGGTCCAGAACGCGCTGATCGCCGTCCGGCGCAGCTCCTGGTTGTCCGAGGAGCGGGCGAGCTCGCTCGTCACCGGGTAGAGCAGGTCGGAGTTGTGGAACTGGCCGGCCGAGATGAACGAGGCGCGCACCGTGGTGTTGGGGATCTTCTTGGCCAGGTCGAGCAGGCGCGGGCCGAGCTTGGTCTTCTCGGCGTCGATGGCGCCCGCCACGGTGGCGAGGTTGTCGAGCACGCTCTCGTCGTCCTTGCCGGCCTCCAGCCTGGCCACGATCTTCTCGCTGAGGGCCGCGTCCTCGCGGAATTTCCGCCCGTTGACGCGGAGCCCGCGGGCGCCGAGGGCCACCATCTTCGGCTCCGGATCGGCGAGCATCTCGACGAGCGTCTTGTCGCCCGCGCCGTCCTGCAGCGCGCCGAGCTCGTCGAAGGCTTTGAGGTCGGCGCACTCCCACGGCACGCTGAGCTCCGACCAGCCGGCGCAGGCGATGACCTTCTTCGCGGCGGCGCGGATCGGGTCGGCGGCGGGCTCGGCCTTGGGCGCGGCCGAGGCGATGGGCGCGGCGCTGCTCGCGGCCGGCGCGGCGGCGGACGAGGCGGCAGGCGCCGCGGTGGCCGAGGCAGCGGGCGGGGTGGCGGCCTCGGGGGCGCTGCCGCCGCATGCGGCGAGAAGGCCGATCGCGCCGGCGACGAGGGTGGTTCGCTGGATCAGGTTCATGGGCTCCTGTGAGGTTCTTTCGGGGGTTGTGAGGGCAGCGCCGCGAAGGCGCGTGGAGATCAGCGCCGCTTCGGCGGAGGCGCGGGCGGCGGAGGCGCGGGGCGCGCGGAGGCCGAGGTCGAGGGCGGAGGCGCGGGCGGCGGCGTCTCCGTCTCGGCGGGCGGCGGCGGAGGCGGGGGAGGCTCTTTTTCGAGCTCCTTCAGCTTGGCGCAGCCGCGCTCGCTCCCGGCGAGGCAGCTCTGCTTGAGGATGCTCATCCCGCGCTCGCGGTCGGCCTTGGTGCCGATGCCCTGCGCAAGGTAGAGGCCGTAGTTGGCGCATGCGAGCAGATCGCCGTGCTGGCAGCCGAGCTCGAAGAGGCGGAAGGCGCGCCGCTCTTCGCCGCGGCCGAGCAGCGTGCAGCTCGACGCCTCGCCGAGATCGCAGGCTTGCTCGTGCAGATCGTCGGCCTTGTCGCGGTCCTGCGCGGTGCCGTCGCCGGCCTCGACCATGAGGGCCAGGTTGTGGCATCCGGCGCTGGATCCGGCGTCGCATGCTTGCTGGTAGAGGGCCACGGCGCGGGCGTGATCGCGCATGACGCCGCTCCCGTTCTCGTAGAGCATGCCGAGGTTCGAGCAGCCGCCGGGGGAGCCGAGATCGCACGCGCGCTGCACGAGGCCGACGGCGCGGTTCAGATCGGGCGGGCCGCCCTTGCCGGTGAAGACCATGCCGGCCAGGCTGTTGCAAGCCTCGCCGTCACCACCGTTGCACGCCGTGAAATAGAGCTGCGCGGCGCGGCCCGGGTCCTCGGGGACGCCGCTCGTCCCGTTCAGCATGTCGCCGAGGTTGCCGCATGCGCGGGCGAGGCCTCCGGTGCATGCGCGCGACCGCAGATCGAAGGCGCGGGCGAGGTCGCGCGGGACGCTCTTGCCGGCGGCGTAGAGGCCGCCGAGGTGGTCGCAGCCGGAGAGGAAGCCGGCGTTGCACGCGAGGGTGTAGAGCTCGCGGGCGCGCACGTCGTCGTGGGGCACGCCGCGGCCTTTTTCGTGCAGCGCGCCGAGCTTGTCGCAGCTCGCGAAGAGGCCGGCGGCGCATGCGCGGATGAAGAGCTGGCCCGCGGCGGCCGGGTCGCGCGGGGTGCCGCTCCCGGCCTCGATCAGCTCCCCGGCGGCGTCGCAGCCGAGGAGCGCGCCGCCGTCGCATGCCTTGCGGAAGAGCTGCGCGGCGGTGGTCGGATCCTTCGCGACGCCGGTGCCGCCGCGGTAGAGCACGCCGAGGTAGTGGCAGCCGAGGGCCGCGCCGGTGTCGCATGCCTTCTGGAAGAGGGGCGCGGCGCCCGCGTAGTCCGGGGTCGCGCCGGCGCCGCGGGGAGCGAGGCGCGCGAGGCCGCCGTTGACGCAGGCGTCGCGCGCGCAGGTCGCTGGATCGACCGCGCCGCTGCATGCGGCGAGCACGAGCAGGGCGAGGGGAGAGAGCTTGAAAAGGGGCGCGAGCAGGCGCTCGAAGCGCTTTCGCGGGGCGACACGGGGGAGCCTCACGCGCGGGAGCTTACTCAAAACGCCCCGGCGGGGGAGCTACATCTGCGGCTGGAAGAGGGCGAGCACGGCGCCCTCGCGGTCCTGGACGAGGGCGATCGTCCCGATGGTGGGGACCACGATCTCCGGGACCATCACCTTGCCGCCGAGCTTCTCGACCCTGGCGCGGGAGGCCGCGACATCGAGGACGACCACGTTCGAGACCCAGAAGGCGGGCGCGCCGGGCGGGGCCGTCGAGACATCGGCGACCTGGTTTTCCATGCCCTCGCCGGTGCCGAGCACGGTCATCCCGTTGAAGGTCGTGGCCTTCCAGCCATAGACCTTGGTGTAGAACTCGACCGCCTTGGGGATGTCCCGGGCCGAGAGCGACTCCCAGCAGAACTCGCCGGGCTTCGGGCGATCGGTGCGCGGCATGTCGCCGTCGGCCGCCTTGAAGGCCCAGGAGACGGCGCCCTCGGGGCTGATGATCATGCCCATCCGGCCGACGTTCTCGAGGTTCATCACCGGCATCGGGCTCATCCCGCCGGCCGCCTTGGCGCGGTTCACCGCGGCGTCCACGTCGTCGACCGAGACATAGGCCGACCAGAAGGGCGGCGCGGGCACGTCGGCCGGCTTCTTCATGAGGCCGCCCACGCCGGCGCCGCTCGACTCGGCGATCCAGTAGGTGTCGCCGTGGGGTATCTCCATGCCCTTGAAGCTCCAGCCGAGCAGCTCGCCGTAAAAGCCCTTGGCGCTCTCGACATCGCTGGTCATCAGCTCGCGCCACACGAAGCGACCATGGGTAAAGACCTTCTCGCTCATCACGACCTCGCTCTTGGTTGAACCTGTTGTGGGGACTTCGACATCGAAAGAGGCTCGCGAGGTCAGCTCGCGGGCTTCTGGGCCTGGGTGTGGAGGGCGAAGACCGCGCCCTGCGGGTCGATGAGCTGGGCGACGCGGCCGCCGGGCACGTCCATCGGCC
>JAXLYT010000010.1:0-205502 GCA_046351295.1 Byssovorax sp. | reverse complement strand
CGACGGTTCTGCCCGAAGACCGGCGCCCGTCTCGCGCGTTCCATAAGGTCACCAGCGCGGGCAGCAAGCGTTCAACGCGGCCGGCAGGACCGTTTGATCGCGGTCCGCAGCCGTCCCTCGCGCGTGCTCCCCCGTTGCAGCCGTGGAACAACCACTCATCGCGCGCGGAACACCGATTCACCGCGGTCCACACCCTCTCCCTCTTCCGATAAGCCCCTTGGTCGTCCATGCGCTTCCAGACTCGGCAGGTGCGAATCCCCACAAATGTTTTTACTGGTTAACTAGCATTATACTGCGAATTCCCCCGAGATCCCGCGCCTTGGGAGATCTCTCGCGCCAAGATCCCGCGCCTTGGGAGATCTCCCGTGCGAAGATCCCCCACCCTGGGAGATCTCCTGCGCCACCATCGGTACGCCCAGCCACATCTCCTCCGCCCTCCTTCGCAGGAACGGCGGGCTCCACGCCCCGTCGCCCCTCCACAGGACCCGGCGACATCGTGTCCACGGCGCTCGCCACCCCCGAGGCGAGCGCCTCGCACCTGATCAACCTTCTCGATCTCGCACCAGGCCCGCAATATCCCGGGAGGATAGCGGACCCACCCTGGGCACGGTCAAGCCCAGGCCAACCGGCGGCCGACCATCACCGCCCCTTCTTCGCCTTGCTCACCTTGGCGCCGGCCTTGGTGCTCTTCTCGCTCTTCTCCTCCGGCGGGCTCACCAACGCCTCCAGCTTCCCGAGCCGCGCCTTCAGCTCGCTGTGCTCGGTGCGCAGCGCTTCGAGCTCGTCCTTCAGCCGGTCGGTCTCCCGCTTCCCGGCGCCGCCGAGATCGCGCAACACCTCGCGGATCCGCCGCCGCACGCGACCGTCGAGGTCGCGCTCGAGCTGGCGGTGGAGCGCGCCGCGGCTCTTCGCGTCGCCGAGCTCGCTGAGGGCGCGCACCACGTCGACGCGCACGTAGGGGTTGTCGGAGTCGAGCAGATCTTCCAGCGTCTCGCGCGCCTTCCGGTCGGTCGAGAGCTTGGGCAAGGCCAGGATCGCGGCGCGCCGCCCGCGCATCGAGATCCCGTAGCGCGTCCGCGCGATCACGTGCGGCACCGCGCGCTCGTCGCGCAGCGCGGCGAGGCCGTCGAGCGCGCCGCTCCGGATCACGTCGGCCCACGACGGCCGGTCGAGGATGTCGACCAGCGTGTCGAAGGCGCTCGACTGCCGGGTCGCGCCGAGCGCGCGCGCCGCCTCGGCCTCCACCAGGTAGCTCGCGTCGCGCAGCGCCACCTTCTGGAGCGCGGCGGCGGCCTTGCTCGTGCGGAAGCGACCGAGGGCCGCCACGACCGCGCGCCGCACCTTCGGGTGGCTCACGGAGAGCGCTTTTTCGAGCGCCGCGTAGGCCTCCTCCGAGCGCAGGTTGCCGAGCGCCTCGGCGGCCTCGGCCCGCGTCCCCCAGAACTCGCTCTCCTTCGCGAGCGACGCCGCGAGCGCCTCGCACGACGGCGGATCGTCGAGCTTGCCGAGCGCGGGCGCGGCGAGCATCCGACCGCGCGCGGTGGGCGCGGAGGCGAGCTGGTTTCTCAGCATGTCGCCGGGCGCCTCGACCTTCACCTCGCCGAGCACCGTCGCCTCCGGATCGACCACCACGTAGCGGGGGCGCGACGGCACCTTGATCGCGAAGGTGTGCGACGCCTGGTCGACCCGGCGCGTCTCGCGCACCGGCGGCTTGCCCTCCTCGAAGGCGAGATCGAGGGCGAGATCGAAGGCGAAGAGCGGCGTCGACGTGTCGGGCGTGCCCGAGGGCGCGCCGGCGCCGCCGGTGTGCTGCGTCTGCTTCACGGTGACCGTGCAGAGCTCTCCCTCGTGCTCGATCTTCACCTCGAGCTCCGGGTGCCCGGGCCGGAACACCCACTGCTCGAAGAAGCGCTCCAGGCTCCGCCCGCTCACCTCTTCGAGCGCGCGCATCAGGTCGCGCGTCTCGACCACGCCCTTCTGGTGGCGCACGAGGTACCGGTTGACGCCCTTCCAGAAGAGCGTGTCACCGAGCTCCCGCCGGAGCAGGTGCAGCACGAGCGCGCCCTTCTCGTAGAGGTGCCGGTCGAAGATGTCGATCGGCGCCTCGTAGTCCTGGCACACGATCGGCCGCCGGTAGCGCGCGTGCGACTCGCCGAGGTACGTCCCGAGGTCGCTCTTCAAGCCGTGATCGTACTCGTCGCGCCCGAGGTGGTGCTCGCGATCGATGTGCTCCATGAAGGTCGCGAAGCCCTCGTTCAGCCACGCGTGGGACCAGTCGCGGCAGGTGACGAAGTCGCCGAACCACTGGTGCGCGAGCTCGTGGGCGATGAGGTCGTCCGAGGTGATGTCGAGGGCGGCGCGCTCGTCGAGCAAGATGAACTCGTACATCGTCGTGGCGGTGGTGTTCTCCATCCCGCCGAAGATGAAATCGCTCACCACCACCTGGGCGTACTTGTTCCACGGGTAGGGCACCCCGGTGAGCTCGCCGAAGTGGCGGATCATGTCCGCCGTGCGGGAAAACGTGCGCTTTCCGTCGGCTTCGCGCCCCTTCGGCACGAGGTAGGTGAGCGGCAGGTCGCCCACCTTGTCCTCGATCTGCGCGAACTCGCCGGCCACCAGCGTGAAGAGGTAGCTCGGGTGCGGCTCGCTCATCTTCCAGTGGAAGCGGCTGCCCTCCTCGCTCACGAGCGCGCCGTTGGAGAGCGCGTACCAGCCTGCCGGCACCGTCACCGAGAGCTCGGTCGTCTGCTTGATGTGCGGCTTGTCGTGGCACGGGAAGATGTGCCGCGCGTCCTCGTCCTGGCACTGCGTCCAGACCTGCTGGGGCCGCGCCGGCACATGCTCGTCCGGGGCGAGGAAGTAAAGCCCGCGCCGCGGCGTCGCGCGGTACGTGACGACGAGCGTGGCGGCCTGCGTCTCGCGCGGGATCGTCACCCGCAAGGTCTCCCCGTCGTAGACATGGGCGGCCTTCTTCGCGGCGCCGTCGCCGGCGAGCTCCACCTTGTCGAGCGAGAAGCCCACCGCGTCGAGGGTGATCTCCGTGGCCTCGGGGTCGACCCGCTCGATCGAGAGCGAGGCCGTGCCGCGGATCGATTTCTCCGGGACGAGGAGGGCGAGGTCGAGCGCGATGTGCCGGATGGCGAAGGGCCGCGGCCGCTCGTAGACCCGCTTGGTGCCGGCGAGGGCGAAGGGCCGGGGCGCGGCGCCTGCGGACTCGAAGCGGGAGGTGGACGAAAGCGCAGATCCGCACGCGCAGCGGGCGTGGTGGCGGTGCTCGATGGACATGGCAGCGCGAGCTTTGCCGGGAGCCCTCCGCCCGGCAAGCCCGATTTGTAACCCCCCGTCCGTCCACGCCCTCAGCCGCAGGAAGGCGCGGCGAGCCAGGTCGCGATCGGGTCGAAGACCCGCGCCTGGGACTCGTTCGACACGAACATGTCCGCGTGGGCCATGGCCCACCCGCGGTCCCCCACCTCGATGAGCTTCTTCACCGGGGACGCAGCCGCCGTGTACGGAAACTCGGCCGTCCTGCGGGGGACGATCCCGTCGTTGCTCGCGAGCACGCAGAGCAGCGGGTTCGTCACCGCGCGCACCGCCTCCGAGACGTTGACGCCGTTGACCAGCAGGTCACGATCGCGGATCCACTGCGCGATCTCGCGGTTCACGTGCCGGTTCGGGTCCTCCACGGTCTTGACCATCTCGGCCGCCGCGCCCACGTCCGTCACCTCGGCGTTCATGTAGACGGAGAGCAACCAGGGCGTGCGGCGCACGAGGTGGGGCAAGGCGACGCCGGCCAGCTTGCGAGTGCCTCGGAGCTTCACCAGGCCGACCAGGGCCGGCACGCTGAAGGCCAGCTTGATCACCGGGTGGACCTCGATCCACCGGAGCGGCGAGCCCATGGCGACGAGCGACCCGAGGTGGTTCTGCCGCTGCACGGCGGCGTGGATCAGCATCATCGTGCCGCCGAGGGAGGCGCCGATCATGTCGGCCTTGTCGGCCCCGGTGCGCGAGCGCTCGAGCGCGGCCCGCACCGCCGCGCCGAGGTCGGTGAGCGCCAGATCGGCCAGGGAGAAATTCTCCCCGCCGCCGATCGACACGCTCCGCCCCTGGGCCCGCAGGTCGACGCGCCAGACCTCGAAGCCGGCCTGCGCCAGGTGCCCTTCGAGCGAGGCGCCGCGCGGGTGGTAGCTGAAGATGAACGAGTTCATCCCGTAGCCGGGGACGATCAGCACCGGGTTGCGCCCCTTGACCAGCCGCTCCTCGTCCCAGGTCTGAAAGATCGAGAGGTGCCAGCCGTCGTCGTTGGGGATGAAATGCTCGATGGTCTTCATGGGGCAGGGCGGGGCAAGGGAGTATGGAACGGCCGCGGGAGAAGGGCGAAGAGAGCGGCGACCACGACGGCCACGGAAAAAGCTCGTGGGCGAGGCGTCAAGAGGATCGTGGCGGCGCGAGGGCGCAACGACCGAAAGAATTTCCGGTATCTTGGGCGGAGCACGAGAGGCGACGGATGAGCGAAGAGCGCGGGCGCAAGCTTTTGTTGGATCTGGCGAAGGACATCCAGGAGAAGGTCTCGCCGAGCGGCGAGCCGCTCCTCAACCGCGAGGGGCTGAAGATGGTCGAGCGCCTCGCGCGCGACCTCACCGGCCCCGGCGGCATGCCCGGCCTCAAGCTCTGGCGCGACGCGCCCGCGAAGTTCCGCCTCCAGCGATCCCCGCGCAACGCAGAGATCTCCGTGCACTGGCAGCGCGACATCGGCGCGATGGTGATGACCGGCGAGAAGCACGGCAACCCCAAGCAGATCACCCGCTACATCTACGAGGCCGCCGAAGAGCGCTGGCGCCGCATGGAAGGCGAGGGCGAGCTCTACGAGGACCTCGCCGCCGCCCTCGTCGAGTACCTCTACCCCGAAGGCCGCAAAGAGGGCTGAGATCGCCGCCTCTGGCGCGCCGCCACAACTCCGCCACAACCTGTCCGCGAAACCTCCCGCGCCCCTCTGCGCCCTCGCCCCACCGCCCGTCCATCCTCACCTTCGTCGAACCCCCTCGCCCGATCCGCTGGACCCGGGCCATCTCGACGGAGGAACCATGCACGCCCCTGCAACCCCGATGGTCGGAGCCTTCCCGCTCCCCCGCGCCGAGGCCCCCGAGGCCGAGCCCGCGCGCCCTGAAATCGATTTGAGCTCCAACGATTCCGCGGCCTCCGCGGCCGTCGATCCCGCCGCCGTCGATCCCGCGGCGCCTGTCTCCCCGCCGAGCTTCTCCGCCGACCTGCTCGCCGAGGACCCCGACTTCTCGGCTCTCCGCGAGCTCCGCCGCTTCGCCACGGGCCTCGGCCTCTCGGCCCTCTACGGCCTCTCCCTCGGCGCTCGCCAGGGCGGCAAGGCCTTCTTCCACCACGCGGCCGGCGTCCCCGCGGCCCTGCTCGCCGTCGCGGCCCTCGGCGTCCCGGCGCTCTACATCACCCTCGCCCTCTTCGACGCGCCGATCGAGCCCCCGCGGGCCATCCGCGCCGCCGCGCGCGCCACCGCGCAGGCGGGCCTCACGCTCGCCGGCCTCGCCCCCGCCGCGGCGCTCTTCGTCGTGTCGAGCGACCTGCCCCACACCGCGGCGATCGCCGGCGCCTTCGGCCTCGTGATCGGCGGCGTCTTCGGCCTGCGCGTCCTCTTCGCCGAGGTGCGCGCCGCGCTCCGCGAGGCCAGGGTCTCGCTCAAGCTCACCGCCGCGCTCGGCTGCGCCGGCTTCGGCCTCTTCGCCGTGGCGCTCGCCGCCCGCATCTGGACCTCGGCCCTGCCCTTGATCGGAGGTGGCCGATGAGCGCCGCCGTCCTGAGCCGCCTGCTCCGCGACCCCGCCGAGATCGCCGCCGCTTGCCGCGAGGACCGCGGCCTGCGCGCGATCGTCACGACCTCGCTCCTCTCGATCGTCGCCGGGGCCGCGGCCTTCGGCGGGGTGATCGGCAGCTTCCGCGGCGGATCGCAGATCGTCTACGCCGCGCTCAAGGTCCCGCTCGCGCTCCTCGTCACGCTCGCGGTCTGCGTGCCGGCCTTCCACGCCCTCTCCGCCGGCCTCGGGCGCGTCCTGCCGATGCGCTCGATCATCGCCCTCTCGCTGGCCTCGGCCGGCCGATCCGCGCTCGTCCTGCTCGCCCTCTCCCCGGTGCTCTGGCTCCTCTTCGATCGCGGCCTCGGCTACCACAGCGCCGCGCTCGCCGCGTCGTTCGCCTACGCGCTCGCCGGCCTCGCCGCCCTCGGCGTGCTCGTGCGCGGACTGCAAGAAGGCGCCGGGCGCCTGATCACCACGTTCTCCTTCATCGTGCTCTTCTTCGCGGTGGGCGGACAGACGTCCTGGATCCTCCGGCCGTACTTGGTGCGGCCGCGCACCGAGCAGGTGCCCTTCCTCCGCGCTCGCGAGGGCGGCTTCGCCGACTCGCTCTACATGAGCAGCCGCTCCGCGCGCGACATCTACGACACCTCCTCGCCCGTCGAGCGCGGCCTCGATCCGCGCCTCATGCCCAAGGTGCCAACCTTCCAGCCGCCGGGGCAAGACCTGCGCGACCTGGATCGCGGCCTGGATCGCGGGCGTGAGCGCGACCTCGACAGCACCCGGAGCCAGCCATGAGCCTGCGCGATCTCGTCCTGCTCTACCTGCTCGCCGGCCTCGCCTCGGCCGTCGCGATCTACCGCACGACGCCGGGCAACCGCGCCCAGGCCCTCGGCGCCGCGGCCCTGGCGCTCCCGCTCTGGCCACTCTGGGCCCCGATCGCCCTCACCGGCGGGCGCGGCGCGAACAAGGGCCCCGTCGCCTACCGCGCGGAGGCCGCCGCTCCCTTCGAGCCCAAAGACGCGCGGCGCGCGGCCCGATCGACGCCCGGGGCCCGCGCCGGCCGCTCCCCGATCGCCGAGGCCGCCTCGCGCATCGAGGGCGCGCTCCGCGAGGGCGTGGACGCATGCGCGGGCAGCTCGCTGGAGTCGCTCTTGCCGCGGGACGCGGCCGACCGGATCAGCGCCGAGGTCGGCCGCGCCGCGGCCCGCTTCGAGGAGCTCGACGCGCTGCTCGGTCGCGAGGGCTTCGATCTCCGCGAGGCCGAGCGCAAGGTGGAGGAGCTGTCGCGCAGCAACGCCTCGCCGCGCGCGCTCTCCACGGCGCGCCTCCACCTGGAGAACGTGCGGCGCCTCGTGGCGCTCCGCGATCACGACGCGCGCGCGCTCGGCGAGCTCGCCGATCTGGTGCAAGCGCTGCGCACCCAGCTCGTGCTCGCGCGCTTCGCGGGCTCCTCGATCGAGGGCGCCGGCGGCATCGTCTCCGAGGTGTGGGCGCGCGTCGAAGGCCTCGGCGCCGCGCTCGACGCCGAGGATCACCCGTCTGTTCTCGAACAAACCGCGTGAGGCGAGGCGCTCAGCCCGCGCCGGGGGGCGACCAGGTCATCGCCTCGTACAGATCGTCCCCGCCCGAGGAGACGAACCCGAGCCGCGCATACAGCCTCCGCGCCGGGTTCTCGCGGACCACGTGCAGCCGCACCTCGCGCCCCGCGGCCCGCGCCTCGTCGAGCAGCGCGCCGAGCAACCGCGCGCCCGTCCCCCGCCCCCGCTCCCCGGGGACGAGCGTCACGTCCACGAGCACGAACGCCTCGGATCCACGGTCGATCACGATACTCCCGATCGGCTCTCCCGCGCGCAGCACGATCGCTCGCTCCGCGTCCGGGTGCTGCGCCCGGTGCCCGCGCTGCTGCGCGGCGTGCTGCATGCGCACGAAGGCCTCGGCCACGCCCGGCGCGCCGCCGAGACAGGCAATCTCGGCAGCGCGGGTGGACGCGAAGAGCGCGAGGCAGAACGCCTCGTCCCCAGGCCCTTCCGGGCGCAGCGTGAGGGGCGCCGAAGGCGTTTCCATGGGCGATCCCGTCAGCCTCGCGGGGGAAAGATCCCCTGGAGCGCGATGATGAAGGTGAGCCCGAGGTAGGGCTGCAGGTTGTCGTGCGGCTGCGACGCTCCGGCCGGGTTCACCGCCCCGTCGGCCATCCGCGCCGCGAGCGGGGGTGCTGCGTAGAGCGCCGCTTCCGCCAGCACGCTGCCAGCGGGGGACGGCTGGTCGGCGGCCGCGCCGGAGCCCGTGAACGGGTGGTTGTGCGCCGGCATCTCCGCGCTGGTCAGGGTGACGGTGGCGCTCCCGCCTGTCTCGCCGATCGAGCGCGGCGTGAGCCCGGGCCCGTCGCCCCAGTGCATGGGCGCGTTGCCGTTGAGGTTCGGGAGGGCGAAGGTCCTTATCCCGTCGCCGCCGTACGTCGTCCCGAGGATCGAGAAGAGGGCCGAGTACTGGGCGATGGGGAGGAGCCGCCCGTCGCACGGGGCCCAGCTCTTGGGCGCGAAGTTGCCGCCAAACGTACGAATCTCACCGAGAAAGGGTTCTGACATGGTGACCTCGGGGCCTCAGCCTTGCTGGGGGAAAATGCCTTCGACGGCGATGATGAACGACACACAGAGGTAGGGCTGCATGTTGTCGTGGGGCTGGCCGCTGCCCGCGACGCTCACCGTCGCTCCATTGAGGGTCACGCCCTTGCCCGGGTTCTCCGGACCGTAAAAGGACGTGTCTGCGCTGGTCGCGAAGACCTGGCCGGTGGGGTTGGCCGTCTCGACCTCTGCGGTGCTGCCGAGGACCATGTGGTTGTGCGCGGGCAGGTTCTGGGTCGTGAGCGTCACCGACTCGGTGCCGAGCGCCTGGCCGAGGGGGTGCGCGGTCGACTGGTGGATCGGCAGCCGGCCCCGCAAATCGGGGAGCGCGAAGGTCTGGACGCCATCCCCGCCGTAGGTGGTGCCGATGAGGTTGAAGAGCGCCTCGTACTCCGAGAGGGAGAGGAGCTGGCCGTTGCAGAACATCCAGCCGAGGGGGGCGAAGTTGCCCCCGAACATGCGAATTTCGCCGACATACGGGTCAGACATGGTGCCTCCTCAGCTCCGCGAAGGGAAGATGCCCTGAAGGGCGATGATGTAACTGATGGTCAGCGAAGGAGCCATGTTGTCGTGCGGCTGGCTCCCGCCCGTGGCGGAGAGCGTGCTCGGCGCCATCGGGGCGAGCCCGGCGGCCGGCCCGTACGCCTTCGCCCCCGCCGGCCCCTTGTCGAGCGGGTCCTCGCTCCCCGCGGCGGTCGAGGCCATCAAGCCGTGCGTGTGCGCCGGGATCTGCGGGGTGATGAGCGTCACTTGCTCGACGCCCGCCGACTCGCCGAGCGCGACGTTCTGGCCTGCCCCGACGGGCACGCGCCCCTTCAGGTTGGGTAGCGCGAAGGTCGTTATCCCGTCGCCGCCGTAGGTCGTCCCGAGGATCGCGAACAGCGCCTGGTTCTGGGCGATGCTCAACAGCTGCCCGTTGCAGAACGCCCAGCCCCTCGGGACCAGGTTCCACGAGACGGCCCTGACCTCTCCGATGAACGGTTGACTCATATGCTCCTCCTTCTCCTGTCTCCAGTGCGCCAGCGCGCCCGGCCTGTCACTGTCCAATCACGAGCTTGACTTGATCGATGGACCCGGTGTCGCCGGCTCCACCGTCGCCGACGCAGAGCTTCCACGTGCCCGGGCCTGCTTGCCCGATGAAGGCGGCGAGCTTGCCCGGCGAGGCGATGCCGGCGTTCGGGTCGAAGACACAGGCATTGTCGTCCCTGCACACCACGCCCGAGCTCGCGATGGTGTTGCCCATGTTCTCGGCCGACACGGCCGCGCCGTCTTTCCAGGCGATGGGGAAGGTGGCGAGCAGGTTGCTGCTGTCGCCGCCGATCGCGCTGCCATCGTCGACCGCCTCGATGACGCCCGGGCGGCTCATCAACGTGACCACCGTGCCCATGGGGCTGATGAGCTTGATCACCAGGTCCCCGATCCAGGTGTGGGCCATGCCGATCGTGGGGCACACGTAATCGACGACGCTGTCCCCGCTCGCGACGACGTTGACATTGACGCACGCCATCGACGATTGCATCCCGTTGTAACCGTCGTCGGGGATGGCCTGGGCGAGCCCCGCGGCCGAGGCGTAGGTGATCGACGTGTCGAGCTGGCACTTGGGCGAGCAGCCGTCGCAAGGCGTGACGTTGCCGTCGTCGCATTGCTCGTTCCCCTCGACGACGCCGTTGCCGCAGGCCGCGCAGGCCCCGTTGCCGCAGGTGCCGGCCACGCCCATGACCGTGCACGCCGCCCCGTCGGGCTTGTTCGGGTACGAGCACACGCCGGTGCCCGAATTGCACGCGCCGGCCGTGTGACACTGGTCCGGAGCAGGGCAGACCACCGGATTCGCCCCGGTGCACGTGCCGTTCTGACATGTGTCACTCTGGGTACAGGCGTTGCCATCGTTGCACGCTGTCCCATTGGCCTTGCTCGGGTTCGAGCAGACCCCGGTGGCGGGGGCGCACACCCCGGCCGTATGGCACTGGTCCTGGGCCGAGCAGACGATGGGGTTATTGCCCGTGCAAGCGCCGTTCTGGCAGGTGTCGCTTTGGGTGCATGCGTTGCCATCGTTGCAGGCTGTCCCGTCGAGCTTGTTGGCCGTCCCGCACATTCCCGCGACGCACTGGGCGACGAGGCAGGCGTTGCCGGGCACCGGGCAATCGTTGTCGCTCGTGCAGGTCACGCAGTTGCCCGCGCCGTCGCATTTGAGGTCGTTGCCGCAGCCTTGGTTGATCATGCTCGGGAGGTGGGTCGGCATGTCCCCGGCGCATGCGTCGTCGGTGCAGGGGTTACCGTCGTCCTCGGGATCGTTCGGATCGGCGGCGGGGACGATGGCGCCGTTGCCATCGCACTGGTTCTGTTTGCAGTCGCCCATCGTCTGGCTCATCGTGGGCGTGCCCATCGGGGTGAAGCTCGTCCCGCAGACCCCGTTGTCGCAGCTCGGCTGCTGGCACTCGTCCTTGGGCCCGGAGCACTGATCGGCTGTGTTGCATCCCACGCAGATGCCATTGCCGTTGCAGAACGAGGTCCCGCCGGGGCCACAGGCCGTATCGATGGGTTTGGCAAGGTGCTTGGCCTCGCCCATGTCGCAGGTGTCGTCGGTGCAGTCGTTGCCGTCGTCGGCGATGTCTCCATCGTCGTTTTGAGAGGTGACCATACCGCCGTTGCAAACGGCCTTCCTGCAATCGCCCGGCGCCTGGGTCGCGGCGAGCATGCCGTCGGCCAGGGGCTTCTCCGTGCAGGCCCCGTCGTCAGCGCAGGTTGCTTCCACACACGCGTTGCTGGGCGGAGGGCATTTCGTTGGATCGCATGCGCTGCCGCCGGTGCCGCCGGCTCCTCCCGCGGAGGAGGTCGTCCCGCTGCCCCCGGTGCCCGAGGCGGTCGTCATCGCCCCACCCTGGCCGGTCGTCGACGACGACGACGTCGAGGACGAGCCCGAGCCGCCGCCGCATGCCGCGGCGCCGAGCCAGAGTGCGCAGATCACCGCCGCCAGACCACCGGGGAGCGTGTTTCGCATGAGTCACCTCCGGCAGCTCGCTCATGGTTCGATCACGAAGAGGCCGAACCGGTGAGCTCGCGTGAGCCGGGGGCTCCAAGCGAAGCGCGTGCCAGCGATCGCGATCCTCGTGGGTGGCCAAATCGCCATGATTCCTGCGGTGAAACGCGGACCGAGCGGCCGCGCGGCGGGCCCTGTGCCGGGCCTGTGCCGGGCCCCTTGCCGCGCAATCTGCGGGCACACGCCGGGGGCTCGCGTAAGATGGCCCTCGTCGTGAGCAAGCACATCCTGGTCGTCGACGACGAGGCCCGCATCCGCGAGGTCGTCCAGTATGCCCTTCAAAAAGAGGGGTTCTCCGTCACCTGCGCGGAGACGGGCCCCGCCGCCGTCGAGGCCGCCTCCCGAGGCGGGGTCGACCTCATCGTCCTCGACGTCATGCTCCCCGAGATGGACGGCCTCGAGGTGTGCCGCCGCCTCCGCAAGAACAGCCGCGTCCCCATCCTCTTCCTCTCGGCACGCGGAGAAGAGGTCGACCGCATCGTCGGCCTCGAGCTCGGCGGCGACGACTACCTCACCAAGCCCTTCTCCCCCCGCGAGCTCGTGGCCCGCGTGCGCGCGGTCTTCCGGCGCACGGAAGAGCCCGCCCCCGAGGCCCGCTCGCCGTCCCTCTTGTTGCACAACGGGATCCAGATCGACCCGGAGCGACACGAGGTGCGCTACGGTGGCAAGGTGTTGACGCTCACCCCCACCGAGTTCGGCGTCCTCTCCGCCCTGCTCGAACGCCCCGGGGTCGTCCTCTCCCGCGCCCAGCTCATGCAGCGCGCCTACCGCTACGACAACCTGATCACCGAGCGCACGATCGACACCCACGTGCGGCGGATCCGCGCCAAGTTCCGCGCCGCGGGCGCCGACCCGATCGCGACCGTGCACGGCGTCGGCTACAAGGCCGCCGGTGACTGACCGCGCAGAGAAGCGCGCGCCCCGTCCGCCCGATCCAGCGCGCGAGCCCTCGTGGCTCCTGCGCCTCGCGGGGCGCATCGGCGTGCGCCTGCTCCTCGTCAACCTCCTCGTCCTGCTCGTCCCGGTGGCCGGGCTCGAGCTCGCGCGCGCCCACGAGCGGCAGCTCCTCGAAGGGCTGGAGCGCGACATGAAGAACCAGGCGTCGCTCGTGGCGTCGTTGCTGGAGTCGGATCTCCGCGCCGGCCGCCCGCTCGACGATCCGCGGCACGCGGAGATCCTCACCGACGCGGCGAAGACGACGCGCACCCGCGTCCGCGTGCTCGATCCCAGGGGCACGACGGTGGTCGACTCGCACGCCAAAGGCCCACCCGAGGGGCCCGAGCCGCCGCCGCCCCACATGCTGCCCCGCTCGTACGTGAGCCAGGACGACGGCCGGCCGATGAGCGAGCTCGCCCGCGATCCCAGCGACCCGAACGCGTGGCCGGAGATCCCCGCGCGCTCCGAGGTCAAGGCGGCCCTCGCCGGTCAGCGCGGCGCCTACACCCGCGTGCGCGCCCGTGACCCCGGCGTCTTCCTCTTCATCACCGAGCCCGTCCGCCACGAGGGCGCGGTGGCCGGCGCCGTCTACGCCGTGCGCTCGACCCGCCCCGTGATGGTCGAGCTCTACCGCATCCGCGCGAGCTTGATCCGCATCCTCCTCGTCGCCTTCCTCTTCACCTCGCTCGTGACCGCGCTCCTCTCACTCTCGATCTCCCGCCCCCTCGGCCTCCTCTCCCGCGCCGCCAAGCGCGTCGCCGCGGGCGAGCCCGACGTGCTGATCCCCATCTCCGGCGGCGGCGAGATCGCCGAGCTCGGCCGCTCCTTCGCGTCGATGAAGGAGCGGCTCGACGCGCGCCACCGCTACATCTCCGACTTCGCCGCCGACGTGGCCCACGAGTTCAAATCCCCGCTCACCTCGATCCGCGGCGCCGCCGAGCTGCTCGGCGAGGGCGCCGCCGACGACCCCGAGGCCCGCGTCCGCTTCCTCCGCAACATCGAGCTCGACGTGGCCCGCCTCGACCGGCTGGTGTCGCGCCTGCTCGAACTGTCGCGGATCGAAGCCTCGCGCGAGGCGATGATGACCGTCGATCTCGAGGCGCTGCTCCTCCGCGTGGCCGAGCAGAAGCAGAGCACAGGCCAGCCGGTGACCGTGCGCTACGAGGCGAGCATGCGCTTCGTGCGCGCCCGCGAGACCGACCTGGAGACAGCCTTCCTGAACCTGCTCGACAACGCGCTGCGCTTCTCGCCTCCTGGCAAGGCCGTGACGATCACGGCGACCGGCGAGCCGCCCTTCTTGAGCGTCGCCATCCACGACGAGGGGCCGGGCATCTCCCCCAAGAATCTGCCGAAGATCTTCGACCGCTTCTTCACGACCGACAGTGACCGCAAAGGGACGGGCCTCGGGCTCTCGATCGTGAAGGCGGTGGTGGAGGCGCACGGCGGGCGCGTGTCGGTGGAGAGCGCCCCGGGCGAGGGGGCGACCTTCCGGGTGCTGCTCCCGGCGCGGAGGTGAGGAGAGATCTTGAGCAGCGACGGTGCTTTCCCGTGGTGATGGGATGTGGCGAGCAAGGCGCCAGATCAGCGAGCGGCTCCACCCGTGGCGGGGGTCGCGAACATGCGCCAGATGTGCACTTCCTCGTCCGTGAACGAGAGCAGCGCGACACCCCCTCTCGTGCGCACGCGAACGAGGCGCGGGTTGTTCGGATCGACGCGCTCGACCCGTCCCGAGCCGTCCCTCGCAAATGCAAACACGGCCATGCAGACGCGCTGCGCGTCCAGGTAGCCCATGCGCTCGATGTCCGCCTGGACGACCGCCGCCCACGTGACTGTCCGCTTCATTCCGCGTCTGCGATCGGCTGAAGCTCCGCGAGCTTCTTCATGATGTCGTCCGTGGAGACCCATGTGACCGAGCCGCCCTGCACCTCGGCGAGCAACGCCCGCTCATGATCGGTGAGCGGAACGAGGGGCGCGCGCTCGGCCGCGGCCAGGAGCGGATCGTTGAGGTCGTTCCCCAGCGCCGACTCGGGCTCACGAACGATCACTGCGGCCTTTTCCATGGGTGCAGCATAGCTTCGGCGCGCTGAACGCACAAGCCGAGCGTCGGGCCGCGCGCCTGCTCCACGACGAGTAGAACGCAGAAAGCGAGCGCATACGCGACGGGGCAGGAGATCTGCGACGCGCTGCGGGACGTGCTCGGCATGTACACGGCCCCGGTGGAGCTCTGAGGGCGGGCCCCGTCCAATCGCCCCTCACGCATGTCTTCTCGCTGGGCTGTCAACCGAAGGTGTGCGCCGAGAGACGCACGCCCATCATCGATGTGCGGTGATCGAACCCGCGCTGCGGGTCTTCAGCGCTGCCTATCGCGGCGGTGAGCAGCGCGCGCTACCGCCTGCGCCGCCTCCCGCGCAGCGCGGCCATCGCCGCGAGCCCGAGCGCGCCGAGGATGCTCGACGCGTCGCTCGCGCCGTCCCCGGCCATGCGGCAACTGCACCCGCCGCTGCTCCCGTTCCCGCCGCTGCTCCCGCTGCCGCCCCCGCCCTCGCCCGCGCACGGATCAGGCCCGCACACGGGCGCGTGGAGCGTCTTGCCCGGCGTGTACGAGCCGCTCACGACCTCCTGCGTCCCGGCGCCGAGCGCGAGGTCCTTGGCGAGCGCCTCGCGCGACAGATCGGCCGAGAGGCGTGTCACCCACACGCCGGCCTTGAAATCGCCGACGAGCGCGTCGAGGTCGGCCGCGAGCTCCTGGTCCGGCGTCGTGTTCATGTCCCCGTAGCCGCTCTTGTCGGGGTTGCTCATCACGAGCTGCTGGAGCGGGAATTCGATGTCGCCCGGATCGCGCGGTGTGGCCTGCTCGAGCAGCCAGGCGAGCCCCTTCTGCTCGGCGAGCTTCGCCGCCCGCACCTCGCTGTAATCGCTCTTCGAGGTGCTGAAATCCCAGGTCAGATCGCTCGACTTCAGGGTCACGACCGGCGCGTTCGACGGATCCCACCGGCCCTCGCCGAGCACCCACAGCGTCACCTGCGTCACGTCGCCCGTGCCCGCGGCGAGCAGCCGGATCGGCACCGTCGGTGCGGCGCCCTCCATGGTGACGCGCACCGGGCGCGACGAGGGCGTGGCGCCGGCGGCGAGCTTGAGCGCGAGGAAATCGAAGCCCTCGTTCACGTACGCGTCGAGGATCGGGCCCACGCTCACCGGGATCGGATACCCGTTCATCGCGAGCCAATCTTTGAGCGCCTGCGGGTCCGACGACGAGAGCTGCACGACCTCGTAGGGCCCGAGGATGTCGCGGGAGATCACGTCCACCGAGCCCTTTCCGTCGCCGCCGCCTCCGCCGCCGAGGCAAGAGTTGGGGCAGAGGTTGGGCGCAAAGATCTCGGGCGCCGTGACCTGCCCGAGCGTGTCGAAGAGCGCGTCCGAGGAGAGCCCGACCGTGACCTTGCCTTTGGTGGGGAGGATCCACGCGAACTTCAGATCCGGGTTGTTGGTGTCGTAGTTGAACTGGTCCCAGAGCGTCGTCCGGTCCTTGGAGATGCTGAGGATCATCTGGTGGCCGGTGACGGGGGCCGTCTCGTCGGGGGTGAGCACGGCACATGCGCGCGAATCGGACGGTCCGGCGGCGACGATCGCGGCGCTGACGGCGGCCAAAGACAAGAGCTTCCAGGCTTTCATGGGCACCTCGTGTGATCGATGTTCGCCTGGTCGAGCACGCGCTCGCAAGGTGGGCAAAAACATACATCCGGTAACCCGTTGCGTAACGATCCCCGGCACGGTGCGAGCTTGACGTGAATCCTACCCGCGGTAGGATTCGCGTCATGGCTGCCTCGACCGCTGGCCGGCGCGCCCCGCGCGCCAAGACACCTCCCAAGGCGAAAGCCAAGGCTCGTCCGACCTCGAGGCGCGCGCCGGCTGGACCGCCAGGGCCCCGGCGTACGGGCCACGCGAGCAAGGTCTCCATCACGGTCGACTCCGGCGTGCTCGACGAGGTTCGCAAGCTCCTGCGGGCGACCGGGCAGAGCCTGAGCGCGCATGTCACCGAGGCCATCGAGCGCGACCTCCGGCGCCGGCGGTTGCAGCAGATCCTCGACGAATACGAGGCCGAAGCGGGAGTGATCGGCGAGGAAGAGCTCACTCTGGTGCGGCGATCATGGCAGGGGTGACGCTCGACAGCGGGGCGCTCATCGCGTTCGAGCGGCGCGATCGGCGGGTGCTCGCGCACCTCAAGGAGGCGCAGGCGCGCGGCCTCGATCTGACGGTCCCGGCCGCGGTCGTGGCCGAGGTATGGCGCGGCGGCGCCCGCGCTGCGCGCCTCTCGATGTTGCTCTCGGCCTGCATCATCGAGCCCATCGACGAGCCGCTCGCCCGCGCAGCCGGGGAGGCGATCGCTGCGGTCAGCGGCGCCGGCACCATCGACGCGATCGTGATGGCGTCGGCCTCGGCGCGCCGCGATATGGTCCTCACCTCGGATCCGGACGATCTGCGGCGGCTGTCTGCGCATTTCCCCGGGGTGCGCGTGGTAACGCTGTAAGTCCGGTCCCCCTCAAGGCGCCGGCTTCTTCACCGTGATCTTCGCGTCGAACCCGAGATCGCTGCTCCCGGCCGAGGACTGGTGCACCTCGACCGCCAGCACGTTCTTCCCCTCCACGAAGAGGGAAGGGTCGATATCGTAGCTGAAATACGTCGTCTCGTCGGCGCCGCTCGCCGCCGCGGGCGCCAGCGTGCTCTTGTCGAGCGCGCCCGCGGGCAGGTTGGATCGGGCGATCTCCACACCGTTCAAGAGCACCAGCGCCCCGTCGTCGCGCAAAAGCTCCAGCGTGCCTTTGGTGAAGGTCGCGGCGCCGGCCGCGTTGAACGTCCCGCGGAACCAGGTGGTGATGTATTTGTTGTTGCCGTCGGGGCCGTAGCCCACGGTGGTCACGATATGAGCGTCGCCGTAGCCGAGGGGCCCTGGCCCGCTCGGCCATGCGCTGTCGTCGAACGCGGCCATGGTCCAGGCCGCGGGAGGAGGCTGGTTCTGGTCCTGGTAACGATAGGAGCTCCCCGCGGCGAGGACGATCTCGTCCACCTGCGGCACCGTGAGGTTGCTCTCGCCGGGTGTCCCGTGCATCTCTTTCTGCACGCAGGCCGCGGTCGGGCAGCAATCGGGTTTGCGGGCATAGGCGATGTCGGCGGCGGTGTCGCCGTACGAGATGATGTTGCTCTCCCCGTTCGGCCCGTAGAGCCCCACGGCCCCGCCGCTCGCCGAGAGCTTGAAGCCGAGGTGCTTCGGCCCGAGGGGCACCTTCTCGTCGGCCCAGAGCAGGAGGAAGCCGTGCTTGGGGATGGAGAGGCCCATGGGGAAGGGGTTCTTGGCGGGGATGAGCAGGTCGTCGGTGATGGACCAGCCGGAGAGATCGATGGCCGAATCGGTGGGGTTGTGGAGCTCGATCCAGTCGCCGTAGGCGCCCTTCTCGTCGACGATGGTCGACATGTTGAGGGGCATGAGCTCGTTGATGCATAGCTCCATGGGCGGCGGGGGCATCTGCCCGCCTGCGCCGCCCGTCCCTGGCTGTCCGCCGGATCCGCCGGTGCCGCCTGCGCCGCCGCTCCCGGTCGTGGCGGTGGTCGTGGTGGTCGTATCCCCTTGTCCACCCGCGCCGCCGGCGCCGGTGGTCACCGTCGTTGATGTTGTTGACGTTGTGGTCGCGCCGCCTGCGCCGGTGGTCGTCGTCGAGGTGGTCGAGCCCGTGGCCGGCTGGCTCGAGCCGCAGGCGAGGCCCAAGGTGAGGCCGGAGGCGAGGAGCGGGAGGGCGAGGAGCGGTATCGCGCGCTTCATCATGGCTCCTTCACCACACCGCCGGGCAGTGGTTGCCTGCGGCGAGCCAGGCGTCGACCACGGCGGCGCGGGCGGCGAAGAAGCTCTTCAGCGAGGTCACGGCCGCGTCGTGGTCGGCCGTGGAGAAGGTCTTGTGGGTGTCGTCGGATACGGCCTGCGCGATCTGCGCGTTCCAGAGGTCGACGGTGGCGGCCATCTCGGCGGGCACGTAGGCGGCGCGGGCCTTGACGAGCTCTTGCACGAAGCGGCCGCACCAGAACGGGTCGGCGAGCACCTTCTTCATCAAGGGCTCCTTGAGCCAGCCGGGGTGCTGGTACTTGATGGGGTCGGCGTTCACCGTGTCGGGCCAGATGAGGTCTCCGTTGGGCATGGCCGAGTCGCCGAAGACGATGTCCATGTCGTAAGGCAGGTAGACGAAGCCCCGCGAGGGGTGGTGGTAGATGTAGTAATTGATCTCCACGCCGGCCCAGTAATTATCCATCGCGGGCAGCATGGCCTCGGCCGACCACTCGGCCACGGCCTCGTCGAGGTCCATCAGCGCGTCGATCTGATCGACGGTGGCAGCCGCGTTCAGCGCCTGGATGTCGCTCGTGTCGTTGATGTCGAGGTTGGTCTTGAGCTCGGCGCCGCCCTGGTAGAGGTTGCCGTCGTCCTCGACGAAGTTGCGCTGGAGGTACTCCTTGTCGAGCCGCTCCAGGTTGGCATAGACGCCGTAATACTGGCCGTTGATGGTGACCTTGGCGTTGTTGGCGCACGAGTAGGGCAGCCCGAGCTTCTTGAAGAAGGGGTGGCTCATCCGCTCGTGGAGGAGCGTCCGGTCGTACCAGGGGGCGTCGAAGACGAGCTTGCGCAGGCCGTGGAAGCGGCCTTGTGGGTTTTGCTCGTTGAACGAGACGATGAACTGCTTCTTCTGGCAGTTCCACGACCAGTTCCCCTTCATCCGCACCATCGCGTCGACGGTCTCTCCCTCGTAGGTGAGCTTGACGGGCCGGTAGCTCTGCACGCCGGCGCCGCAGTCGGCGTCGAGCCCGGCGAGCTCCTGGGGCGTGAAGGTCAGCTCGAAGGAGGGCAGTTTGTCCTGATCGTAGAGATCGGCGCAGGGCTTGGGCCAGGTGGGGGGCATCACGCCGCCCGCGCCGCCGGTGCCGGCGCTCCCGCCCGTCCCCGCGCCGCCGGTGCCGGTGCCGGTGCTCCCGCCGGCCCCCGTGGTTGTGGCTGCGCCGCCGGTGCCTGCGGCTGTCGTCGTGGTCGTGGTCGCCGCGCCGCCGGTGCCGGTCGCGGTGGTGCTCCCGCCGGCGCCTCCGGCGCCGCCCGAGCCCGTGGTGGTGCTCGTCCCGCTCGTGGTGCCGGTCGCCTCGCCGGTGCCCTTGCTGCTGCAGGTGGCGAGGAAGACGAGGGACAGGAGGAGGGCTGCGCGGCGCGGGGCGAGCGCGCGCCCGGGAGAAAAGGACGGGTCGATCATGGCTGCGGGGCTCCGGCTTGGTCGGGGACCGGGCGCCCGCGGGGCTTCTGAGTCTGGGTGGACGCCGGCAGGGAATCGAAGCGCACCCGAGCAGACTAGATCAGGATCCGCAACAGATCGAGGCGCGAGTCCGCGCCCAGCTTGTCGAGCAGGTTCGCCTGGTGGAACTTCACCGTGCGCCGGGCGATCCCGAGCTCGGTCGCGATCTCCTCGTTGGTCCGGCCCTGGATGAGCAGCCGGAGGACGTCCCGCTCCCGGGACGAGAGGCGGGACACCTCGGCGAGCCGCTCGATCCGGGCGCGCGTGGCGGCCCGCACGCTCTCCTCGTCCAGGGGCAACGCCCGGATCCGCGCCCGGTCCGGGGAGCAGCTCCGCGCGGTCACGAACTCGACCTTCACGTCGCCCACGACGCCGCAGGCTTGCCCGGGCTCGTCGCAGAGCCGCAGGGCCGGGCAATTGGCGCAGGGCTCGGACGCGCCGAAGCGGGACTCGAAGCACCGGCTCCCGAGGGTGAGCCCGCTCGGCCGGGACGAGGGCGCGACCCAGAGGACCCCGAAGTTGTCGAGCGAGATATCGTATTCGACGTCGTCGGTGGAGCGGGGAGCCTGGGCGCTCGGGGGTTTCTCCTCGCACGATGCGGGGAAGTCGGCGTCGGAGCAGGGGGCGGAGGCTTCTTTGCGCGCGTCGGCGACCGACATGATCACCATGCGATCGAGGCCCTCGGTCAGGGCTTCGATATCGACGAAGAGGTGGAGGCGGACATCCTCTTTCTCGATGCGCACCTCGAGGCGGCGAGCGCGGCCGACCTCGGCGTCGCCAAAGGCCGTGGTCACGTCGCTCCGCGACTCTCCGGATATCCAATCTTGGAGAAAATGATGTCCGATGAGCTCCTCCGGGCGCCGCCCGAGGAGCTGGGCAAAGGTGGTGTTGACCAGCCGGGCGCGGCCGGTCGGATCGGCGATGAGCACCGGAGATGCGATGCGCTCGATGAGGACAGATGTGACGTGTGCACAGTCCACAGGCTAGGGCTCCTCGCTTCGATGGACCACGGCGGCCTCGGAAACCCCCCGCCCCCGCGCGAGCGGCGGAGCGACGTGGGACCCACTATAAACGCGCAACAGATGCTGGGCATCGAAAATCGAACGCTGGACAGAACAATGTTTAGCGAGCGAATTCAGAATTTCGCGCCCCGCCGTGGTCCCGGGCACCATTCTCCAGGATGGTGCGGGATCGGGTGGAGTCCGCCACAGGGAGCGAGGATTGGCCGGCGTGCGCGGTGTCATACGGCGTCGAGGACCTCGCGCACGCTGCGTGCGAATGAATGGGCGGTGATGGGCTTGGCGACGAACGTCGCGTCGAGCGTCGATAGATCCTTGTCGGTCATGTCATTGGCATATCCGGAAATAAAGAGGATCCGGGTCTCCGGGCACCGGCGGCGGATATGCTCGGCCAGGAGCTTTCCGCTCATCCCCGGCATGATCACGTCGGTGACGAGGAGGTCGATCGGCCTGTCGCGCTGCTCCACGAGGGAGAGCGCTTCGCGCGCGCTGCGCGCCGTGATGACGGCGTAACCTGCCCTGGAGAGCACGGACGAGAGCAGCCTGCGCGGCGCGTCCTCGTCCTCGACCAGGAGGATCGTCTCGGTGCCGCCGCGGACGAGATCGCCCGGCGCGGCCGCGGTCGCGGAGGGCTCTTTCCCGGCGATCGGGAGCAGGAGGTCGAAGGTGGTCCCCGCGCCGGGCCGGCTTCGGGCGACGATGAGGCCGCCGCTCTGGCGGATGATCCCGAACACCGTCGAGAGGCCGAGCCCCGTGCCCTTCCCCGGCTCCTTGGTGGTGAAGAAGGGCTCGAAGATCCTCGGCAGCGTGTCCGCGTCGATGCCCTCGCCCGTGTCGCTCACCGAGATGCGCACGTACGGCCCCGGGTCGAGGTCCATGTCCTCGATCTCGCCGTCGCCGAGCTCCACGTCCGTGAGCTCGATCGTCAGCTTGCCCCCCTCGGGCATCGCGTCCCGCGCGTTGATCGCGAGGTTCATGATGACCAGCTCGAGCTGCCCCGGGTCGATCTGGATGGATCGGACCTGGGCGAGCCGGGTCTCGAAGACGATCTGCTCGCCGATGAGCCGGCCGAGGAGGTTGTGCATGTTCGTCACGACCGCGGCGGGGTCGACGATCTTCGGCTTCAGCATCTGCCGCCGGCTGATCGCGAGGAGGCGGTGGGTCAGGTCCGCGGCGCGCCTCGCCGCGAGCTGGATCTCGCGCGCGTCGTCCGCCGCCGGGTGGGCGCCGCCGAGGGTCTCCAGGATCAGGTCGGCGCAGCTCAGGATGACGGTGAGCAGGTTGTTGAAATCATGGGCCACGCCGCCGGCGAGGCGGCCGATCGCGTCCATCTTCTGCGCTTGCCGGAGCTGCTCCTGGGCCGCGCGCAGCGCCTCGTCGGCGCGCTCGCGCTCGGACACGTCCCGCACGATGCAGAGGATCTCGGCGCCCGCGAGCCCGGGCCGCCCGAGGCCGATCTCCACGGGCAGCTCGCTCCCGTCCTTCCTGAGCGCCGTCAAACGGCGGTTCGGGCCCATGGGCCGGGGGCGCGGGTCCCGGGCATATCCGCCCCGCAGGTCGGCGTGCGCGGCGCGATGTCGGAGCGGGACGAGGCGCTCGATGGGCTCGCCGATGAGCTCGTCCGCGCCGTGGCCGAACATCGCCGCTGCGCGCGCGTTGACATGGGTGATTCGCCCGTCGTCACCGCACAGGAGGATGCCGTCGGGCGCCGCGTCGAAGATGGCGTCGAGGAGCGCGGCCGCCTGCTGGCGCGCCGCGATCGGGCTCATTTCCCGCTTCGTGACGTCCGGTCCCGCCTCCGGCGCGCCGGTCCGCAGCCCCTCCTCCTGCGCCGCGGTCGCAGACGGCGGGCAAGGGCGAGCTGCGTCCTCACCGCTCACCGGAGGGCCCTCTCCTCACGCCACGTCATGGAGCCAAGAGAATCGACCCGTAGCGTCAGCCCTGCAACTGTCTCCCCGGACAGGTATAGGTTGGCTTTCGAACAAGTCAGCGGGGGCCTCGGCGTGTCCACGAAGCCCTCGGGCGGTGGAGGCGGCGCCCCTGCCGCGCGCAGGGCGCGGCGCGATCGGCAGGGATGTGGCCGCGGGGGAGGGCACGCTACCCTGCGCCCCCATGACCCGCGACCTCTTCGCTCCCTTCTCGTTTCGCAACGGCCTCTGCGCCGACAACCGCCTCGCCCTCGCGCCGATGACCAACCTCCAGAGCCACGACGACGGCTCGCTCTCCGAGGACGAGCTCCGCTGGCTGCTCCGCCGCGCCGACGGGGGCTTCGGGATCATCGAGACCTGCGCGGCCCACGTGGCCCTCGACGGCCGCGGCTGGGAGGGCGAGCTCGGCCTCCACGACGACGCGATGCTGCCGGGGCTCACGCGCCTCGCCGGCGCGCTCCACGCGCGGAAATGCCTTGCGATCGTGCAGATTTTCCACGGCGGGGCGCGGTCTCCCGCGAGCCTCATCGGCGAGCGGCCCTGGTCGGCCGTGGAGCTCCCCGGCGATCCGAACGAGCCCCGCGCGGGGACGATCGCGCGCATCGAGCAGGTGATCGTGGAGTTCCGCGACGCCGCGGTGCGGGCCGAGCGAGCGGGCTTCGACGGCGTGGAGCTGCACGGCGCCCACGGCTACCTGCTCGGCCAGTTCCTGAGCCGGCTGAACACGCGCGACGACGGCTGGGGCGGCGATCTCGAGGGCCGCGCCCGCCTGCTCCGCGCATGCGTGCGGGCCGCGCGCGCCGCGGTCAAGCCCTCGTTCCTCGTCGGCGTGCGCCTCTCTCCGGAAGACTTCGGCAACGCGAAGGGGCTCGACCTCGACGAGAGCCTGAAGGTCGCCGGGTGGCTCTCGGAGGACGGGATCGATTTCCTGCACGTGTCGCTGTGGACCGCGTCGAACAACACCAAAAAATACCCCGACAAGCACCCGATCCCCCTCTTCCGCGAGGCATGCCCTGCGGAGGTCGCGCTCTTCGTCGCAGGCAAGGTGTGGACGCGCGCCGAGGCGGAAGATCTGCTCGAAAAAGGCGCCGACGTGATCGCGCTCGGCCGCTCGGCCATCATCAACCCCGAGTGGCCGAGGAGGGCCCGAGAGCCCGGCTGGGAGCCGCGCCGCCCGCCGGTGACGGTGGCCGAGCTGATGGATCGCGGGCTGAACGAGAAGTTCGCGCGCTACATGCGGATCTGGAAGGGCTTCGTGGCGGACTGAGGTGGCTCGCGCCTGGAACAAGGACGCCGCTATCCTCGGACAACCCATGAAGCACCCCACCGGGCTCGCCGATCTCCACCGCCACCTCGACGGCTCGCTCCGCCCCTCCACGGTGGCCGAGCTGAGCGCGCGAGCCGGGCTCGCCGTGCCGGCCGATCTCGCCTTCTCGGTCGGCATGGGCCTCGACGCCGCGCTCTCGCGCTTCGCCTTCACGCTCTCGCTCCTCCAGCGGCCGGCGGAGGTCGAGCGCGTCGCCGCCGAGATGTGCGAGGACGCCGCCGCGGAGGGGGTGACCACGCTGGAGATCCGCTTCGCCCCGCAGCTCCACCGGAGCGCGACGATGGATCACATCGTTGACGCTGCGCTCGCCGGGGCGAACGGGCGGGCCGGGATCATCCTCTGCGGGCTCTACGGCGAGCCGCCGAGCGTGCTCGATCAGCTCGTCGAGATCGCGTCGACGCGGCCGGGCGTGGTGGGGATCGATCTCGCCGGCGGGCCGCTCGGCGGGCACGATTTCGGGATGAAAGACTATGTGCCTGCCTTTCGACGCGCGGCCGATCTCGGGATCGGGCGCACCGTGCACGCCGCCGAGGGGCGGCCGGCGGAGGAGATCCGATCGGCCATCGAGCTCCTCTTCGCCCAGCGGATCGGGCATGGAACGACGCTCCTCGACGATCCGGCGATCGTGGATCTGGTGGTGTCGCGCGGGGTGACGATCGAGGCATGCCCGACGAGCAACGTGCACACCGGGGTGATCGGGCGCGTGGAGGAGCACCCGCTCGCGCGCTGGCTCGACGCCGGCGTGCGCGCCTGCGTGTGCGCGGACAACACGCTGCTCTCGGCCACGGACGCGCGGGAGGAGCTCGACCGGGCGATGCGCATCCCGGGGATGACGGGGGACAAGCGCGATCGGGTCGTGGCCTTCGGTCACGAGGCCGCGTTCGGCCCGCGCCGCTAGCGTGGGAGATCGCCGGCGAACTGCGCGACGAAGCGCCGCTGGAGGACGACCGCCGGGTCCTCCGAGGTGGCGAGCTCGGCGGGGCGGTAGCCGCTCCGGATCTGCTCGACGGTGACCGTCCGGCCTTCGACCCGGAAGCGGGCGCGCCAGTCCTTCACCGCGAGGACGAAGCCGTCGCCCTCCTTCTTGATCCGCCGGTACGGGTGCGGCTGCGGGCCGAGCGCGAGGATCGCCGCGACCTGATCGCCGAGCGCCACGCCCTGCTCGGCGAGCCAGGCGACCTGCGCCTCGGCCGGTGGATCGAAGCGGATCGCGTAGGCGGGGATCGGGTCCTCCGGCGCGGCCTCGCCGTCGCGCGGCGCGCTCTCCATGAGCCAGCCGGTGCGCGCGTCGGGGAACGCGTCGGCGTAGGGCACGTACGGCTTGAGATCGAGCACGGGCGTGCCGTCGATGAGGTCCACGTCGCGCACGTGCACCGTGAGCCCCTCGACGCGTTCGAGCCGCACCACGCTGATGCCGATCGGGTTCGGGCGGTGGGGCGATCGGGTCGAGAAGACGCCGCGGCGCTTGCCGGCGCTGCGCGGGGGCAGCACCTTGGGGCGGAATCCCGGGTTGAGGTGGAAGCAGAAGATCACCCACAGCCGATCCCAGCCCTCGAGATCGCACAGGGCATGCTCGAAATCGCGGCCCGGGTAGAGCTCGATCCGGCCCTCGATCCCGAGGGCGGCGGCGGGCTGGCGCGGGGCGCTCACCCGATCGGCGAAGGGCGTGCGGGCGACGCCGATCGGCATGAACGAAATGGGCGCGGTCGGCGCGGGCGCCATGGCGCTGGCCTAGCATGGCCCCCGGGCGAAGGGTGGTTTCGAGATGCGCCGAGGGGCAAGGTGCCGCTCCCCAAAGGCGCGCGGCGCGTGTATGGTGCCGCGCATGGCAGCCAATGAAGAGCTGGTCGCGGCCGTCAAGATGATCATCGGCCTGTCCAAGAACAACCTCGACGACGCCTACCGCGGCTACCGGGACCTCTTCGCCAGCGCGGCGTTCTACACGTACCGCCCGGAGGACCAGCGCCAGGCCCTCAAGCTGATGATCCTCGCCAAGGGCGCGCCGTCCCGCCCCACCGAGGCGATGATCGCCGCCCACCAGGCCGCGGTGCCGACGTTGACCGAGCTCGTCAGCACGCACCACGAGCCGGCCGACTACGAGATGCTCGGCATCTGCCACGTGATCCTCGGCAACGAGGAGAGCGCGGGGACGATCTTCCGCGAGGGGCTCCGGCTGGAGCGAGAGCGCAGCCCGCAGTCGGACCTCTGCGGCTCGTTCATGAAGCGAATCTCCTTCCTCTGAGGGGGTCCCCCGCCATTGCGACGTTCCGCGGGGGACGGCCGGGCAATGCTGCTAGGATGACCCGCACCTCGCGCGCGGCGTGACGGCCTCGGCCGCTGCCCGCGCCTCCACGGATACGGAGACCCGGAGCGCTCATGCACGTCATCGCCATTGCCAGCCAGAAGGGGGGCGTGGGGAAGACCACGATCTCGCTCAACCTCGGCCTGGCCCTCGCCCGCGCCGGCAATCGCACCCTGATCATGGAGCTCGACGCGCAGGGCAGCCTCGGCCTCTCCCTCGGCCTGCCCGACCGCGCGCGCCCCGGCATCGCCGAGGTGCTCACGGGGGCCGAGCCGCTCGAGGGGGTGCTCACGCGCACGCGTGATCCGCAGCTTCACGTGCTCTGCGTGGGCCGCGTCGACCCCACCACCGTCTCCGGCTTCGAGGACGCGCTCGCCCGCGGGCAGGCCATCCCGAGCTTGCTCGCGAAGCTCGAGCCCGAGTTCGACGTGGTCGTGCTCGACTGCCCGGCCGGCCTCGGCAAGGTGATCACGAGGGCCCTCGAGTCGGCGACGCACGTGATGTCGCCGCTCCAGGCCGAGCCCCTCGCGCTGCGCTCGGTGGGGCAGATCCTGGCGCTGATCGACCGGATCCGCGTCGAGAAGAACCCGCGGCTCCGGCTGCTCGGGATCGTGCTCTCGATGTTCGATCGGCAGACGCCCGCGTCGCTCGAGGTGGCCGAGACCTTGTGGACCAAGTTCCCGGACGGGATCATCCTCGACACGATCATCCCGCGCGACGAGACCTTCCTCGAAGCGTCGCTCCGCGGCTCGCCGCTGCTCCTGATGCAGAAGCGCCCGCCGCCGCTCTCGCGGATCTTCGATCAGCTCGCGAGCGACGTGCTCGATCGGCTGGAGCCCCAGGGCACCACCAAGGAGGAGGACGATGCTCCGATCCCGCTCCTCGTTTGAGGACCTCGAGGCCGCGATCGCCTCCGCCTCCTCGCTCAACGAGGACGAGGGCGATCCGGCCTCGCCTTACCGCGGCATGCCGCTCGTCTCGTTCGAGCGCTCCCCGGGCTCGGTGATGCCGCCGCCCGCGCCCTCGGCCGAGGCGCCGCGCATCCCGCCCGCGCCGCGCCCGGTGTCATCGCGCGAGGTGGCTTCGTCGCGCGAGGCGGCGCCACGCGTCCCGCAGACCGACGCGCCCGGCGCCGAGGAGATGCCGCCGGAGAGCCTGCGGCGCCCGCCCAAGCTGCCGGATTTCACCGGCGTGGTCAGCCCGGTGCGGCGCTGCGAGAAGATCGTCGAGTGGATCGTCGAGGCGACGTCCGCGGCCGACGTGTTCCTCGCCGACGCCTCCGGTCTGCCGCTCGCGGGCTCGATCGCCGACGCCGAGACGCGCATCGCGGGCTCGGGGCTGATCGCGTCGGCGGTGAGCCAGCTCGCGGCCGGCTTGCCGGGCAACACCTCGCCGCTCTTCGAGCTCCACGTCGGCGAGGGGCCGTTCTTCCAGCTCATCGGCTTCGAGGCCGGAGGGTCGCTCTACCTCGTCGGCCTCACGCGGCAGAACCCGCTCACCCCGCGCCAGGCCCACGCCATCCGCCTGGCATGCCGCCACGCGCTCGGGGAGGGCGAAGACGGCAGCGCATGAGCACCGCTCCGTTCAAGGATCCACCGGCGATCGCTGCGCCGGGCGCGCCGCCGGCCGCCGCGCCGGCCACGCCCGCAGCGCCTCCGCCGATCGCGCTCGATGGGCTCGCCTGGGGCGTCGATCTGCTCGACGCGATCCTGGTGGTGAGCCTCGCGGACGCGCACCTGCACGCGCTGTGGGCGCACCCGGACGCGTCGCTCCGCCCCGAAGATCTCGCGAACAGCCTGCGCGACGCCTACCGCGTCGGTCAGTTCGCCGCGCGCCGCCTCGGCCCCGCGGCGCCGGCCGGGGCCGATCGACGGAGCGACCTCGGCAGTCCGATTCTCACGCTGGAGCTCGCCCAGCGCACGGCCGTGCTCCGCCGGATCCGCGATCACCTGGTGGCATGCGTCTTCGACGCCGCGATGCCGCTCGGGATGGCGCGGCTCGTCGCGTCGCGCCTCGCGGCGGCCCTCGATCCGGAGCTGCCCCGCGCGTCCGAGGCCGGCGCCGTGGCCTTCGAGGCGCCGGTGATCCACAGGCCCGCGCCGCCGCCCACGCACCCGGACGAGCCGCCGGCCACGCTGACCTTCGGGGCCGTGCGCCCGCGCCGCACCTTGCCCCCCGCGCGCGCGACGAGCGGCGAGCTCGATCGCGCCCGCAAGCTGATCGCCTACCTCGAGACCCACGCGCCCGAGCCCCACACGGCGCGCCTCCGCCTCGCCCTGCGCGCGGGGCTCACCCTGGTCGCGCTCGATCACCCCGAGGCCCTCGGCCCCGAGGCGATGGTGCTGATCGAGTCCGCGGTGGAGGAGATCCTCGGCCTCGATCGCGCCGAGCTGCGGAGGATCGCATGACCCCGTTCTCGCGGCGGCCCCGGCCCTTGCCGGGGCGCGGGCTCCTCGGCCTCGGCGACCAGCTCGTCGCCTACCACGGCCACCACCACGCGCTCTTCCTCGACCAGACCGTCTCCGACGCGCTCGGCGGCGAGGGCTGGGCCGTGCGCCGGCAGGCGGCCTTCGAGTCGGCGCATGCCCTGCTCGACTCGTTCTACGGGGAGCTCGAGGTGACGGGGGTGGATGGGCGCATCGCGCTGGCCGGCGAGATCTGGGGCGCCATGGGCCAGGGCGCGCTCTCCTTCGCCGTGAACGCCGAGGGCGGCCTCGTGCAGGGCAAAGACCTCTATTTCGGCAGCAGCTTCGCCGACAAGCACGCCGGGCGCGTGAAGAACAAGAGGCCCGTGGACAGCTTCGCCGCGGGCTACGTCGCGGCCGCCGCGAGCCTCGCCTTCCCCTCGGACTGGGGCGCCTTCGTGGCCGAGGAGACGAGCTGCATCGCCCGCGATCGCTGGGAGGACTGCTCCTTCACCCTGACCCGTCGGCCCGAGCCTCCCCACTTCGGCGCGGTCGTGTCGAGCGCGGTGGTGGAGCAGATCGCGCTCGGCGACGACGAGCCCGAGGACGACTTGCCCGCGGCCGAGGACGACGCGCTGAGCCGCCTGCTCGCCCGCGCGCTCCACCACGACGACGCCGCGCCGCCCCTCTTCGGCGCGCGGCTCGCGCTCCTTCCCGTGAGCTACACCGGGCAGGTCACCTTCGACACGGTGCACCTCGTGGAGAGGCGCTCGCCCGAGCTCTTCCCCATCGTGGGCGCGCTCCTCCGCGAGGCCGCGCAGACGGGCGCCTTCCACCTGCTCGGGGGCATCCTCGCCTCGCCGGCCTTCCAGGCCGAGCACGGCCCGCCCGCGCAAGATCCGGAGGCGCGCCTCGGCCAGCTCGTCTCGCTCCTGCCCGCGCTCGGCTGGGGCAACTACACGGTGGAGGGCTTCATCCCGGGTCGATCGCTGGCCCTCAAGAGCCCGCTGACGCACGAGATCGCCTACTACGCCGTGCGCCACGGGGACACGGTGCGCAGCCGCCTGTTCTTCCAGCAAGGCCTCGCGCTCGCGCTGATGCAGCTCGTCACGCGGGTCGACTTCCGCGCCGCCGCGCCGATCCTCGCCAGCACCTACGACGACCTCTTCAAGAGCGGGACGCGCTACCACGTCGAGGAGACGCTCTCGCCGCTCAAGGGCGACCGGATCGCCGAGGTGGTGGTGGAGGCGCTGCCGGATCGCTGATCGATCCGGCGATCGATCCGCACGCAAGAGCGCGCAGCGGCGCTGTCAGCGGGGGAGCGCGTACGGCGCGAGATCGAGCGGCGGCTCCTCGCCGGAGACGAGGGCGGCCACGCTCTCGCCGAGGCTCGGCGCGTGCTTGTAGCCATGGCCGGAGAGCCCGCCCACGAAGAAGAGGCCGGGGACGCCGGGCACCGGGCCGATCCGGAACATCTCGTTCTCGGTCGCGTCGTACGCGCATGGGTACACGCCGCGGCAGATGGCGCGGGCGAGCGCGGGGAAGCGATGGGTCGCGGCGGCGCGCAGGGCCTCGAGCTCCTCGGGCCCCGGCGCCTCGTGGTGAGGCTCGCCGTCGGCCGCGCGTCGCGGCTCGTGCCAGGCCATCTTGAAGCCGCTCTCGCCGTCGTCGGGGAAGCCGTAGAGCGCCGAGCCGAGGTCGGCCCAGGCGGGGAGCTTGCCGAGCCCGAGATCGGCGGCCTCGGGGAAGGGGACATCCCAGTACGAGGCCCAGTGAGGCAGGCGGCGGATACCGAGGCGCGGGCCGCCCAGGGCCTCGACGATCGCCGCCCCGTGGTAGCCGGCGGCGATCACCACCGCGTCGGCGTCGATCGAGGTCGCCTCGCCGCGCGCGTCGGCGAGCCCGAGCCCGCGCGCCGCGCCCCCGGGGACCCGCACCTCCGTGACCGCCGCGGTGACGAAGCGCACCTTGCCCGTCGCGAGCGAGGCGCGGGCGATCGTGCGGCATGCGAGCGCGGGCCGGCCCATGCCGCCGGCCGGCTCCAGCACCACCCGCGCGAGGTCGTGCACCGCGAGCGCCGGCCAGCGCTTCTGCGCCTCGGCGGGCGAGAGCTCCTCGGCCACCGCGCCGAGCGCGCGCACGTTGGCCACGCCGCGATCGAGCCAGGCCCGGAAGCTCTGCGCGCTCGGCTCGTCGCCCGCGCGGTCGATGTAGAGCACGCCCGTGGGCTCGACGAGGCGCGCGCCGAGCTCCTCCGACCAGCGCGCCCAGAGCGCGAGGCCGAGGTGGCCGGCCGCGGTGAAACAGGGCTCGTCGTAGAGGGCGCGGACGATGCGGCTCCGATCGCCCGAGGCCGATCCCGCGTGGCCCGGGCCCACCGGCTCGACCAGCGTGACCTGGTGTCCTCGCACGGCGAGGCGATGAGCGATGACCTGACCGAAGATGCCTCCCCCGGCGACCGCGACGTGCATGGGCCGAGGCTACAAGGGTCCGCGCCCGCGGGGGAGCACGCGCGGCGTTTTCGCTCGCTTTCCGGCCGAAACGGGCCAGGATGCCGGCCCGCGCCCATGCAGAAGCTCGTCGATGGCCTCCACAAGTTCAAGGCAGAGGTCTTCAACCCGAACCAGGACCTCTTCCAGCCGCTCCTCAACGGCCAGCGGCCGGAGGCGCTCTTCATCACCTGCTCGGACAGCCGGGTCGCGCCGAACCTGATCACCCAGACCGACCCGGGCGACCTGTTCATCCTCCGCAACGCGGGCAACATCGTCCCGCCCTACGGGCCGTGGGTGACGGGCGAGGCCGCGTCGATCGAGTTCGCGCTCCACGGCCTCGACGTGCGGCACATCATCGTTTGTGGTCATACGAACTGCGGCGCCATGGCCGCGCTGCTCGATCCGGAGCGCCTCCGCGATCTGCCCGCGATGCGCGCCTTCCTGACGCACGCCGAGGCGACGCGGCGGCTGATCGACGAGAGCTACCCGCACCTCACCGGCGCCGCGAAGCTCAACGTGACCGTGCAGGAGAACGTGCTGACGCAGATCGAGCACCTCCGCAGCCACCCGGTGGTGCGCTCGCGCCTCGCGCGCGGCCTGCTCTCGATCTACGGCTGGGTCTACAAGCTGGAGACGGGCGAGGTCTTCCAGTACGACCCTGCGCAGGCGCAGTTCGTGGCGCTCTCCCGGAGCGCGGAGCTCTCGTCGATGGAGCCGGGCAACCTGCTCGACACGCGCTGATCGCGCGTCGATTGCACGCGTTGATCTCGCGCGTCGAGCGCGCGCCGTCGCGGCTCAGCCGCCGTCGCCGCCGGCGAGCAGAGCGCGGATCCGCTCCGCCGTCCCCTCGTCCCCGAGCTTCTCGGCGATGGCGAGGGCCTGCGCGAGCTCGGCGCCGCCGAGGTCCTTCTGGCCGTTGGCGAGGAGGATCTGGCCGAGCAGGATGCGCGCGCTCGCCTCGGGCCCGAGGGCGCCCGCCTGCTTGGCGGCCTGGGCGAGCTGGATGAGCGAGCGCACCGCGCCGGGGGCGTCTCCGCCGCGGGCGAGCGTCAGGGCCGCGCGCACCTGGAGATCGAAATCGTCGGCCGCGGCGTGGCCTTCCAGCGTGTGGACCATCTTGCGGAAGTGGGCCACCGCGCCCTCGTCGCCCACCGCTTCGGAGATCTCCAGGGCCCGGCGCGCATGCGGGATCGCCTCTTCCTTGTGCCCGGTGAGGGGGTAGGCCTGGGCGAGCATCCCGCAGGCCGACGCCTCGAGGCCCAGCAGATCGGCCGCGCGCGCGCTGAGCGCGATGGGCGAGAGGAGGTCGATGGCGCGGGGGATGTCCCCCTCCTTGAGCGCTGCCACGGCGACGTTGAGCTGCTCCGTGAGCGAGGCTTCGAGCGCGGCGTCATCCATGTCGTCGGGTTACCAGGGTTGCTCGGCGCCGTCGAGCGAGGGCGCGAGGCGCCGCGGGAGATCGCGCCTTTTCGGCGCGGACGACCGCCGATCGGCGATACGCTCGGGTCGTGCTGAGCCCCCGGATCGTCCGGCCCCTCCTCCTCGCCGCGGCCATGTCGCTCGCGGGCTGCAAGACCCATACGCAATCGGCCGTCGACGTCCCCGTCACGCTCGACGCGGTGCGCGCGCTGCACCACCCGCCGGACGTCGTCGTCGAGGTGGCGCGCAAGGAGCGGCACATGGGCGGCGGAGGCTGCGGGCACTCCGCGCTCTGCGTGCTCTTGATCCCGGTCATCGCCTACGACGCCGTCTTCCCCGAGACGTGGGACGAGGCGATCGTGACCGACCACGGCGCGGTCACCTACGAGGGTCGCTTCCGGAAGAACGGCGAGCTGATCGAGGCGAAGGCGAAGAAGGACGGCGTGGCGCGGCTCATCACGGTGCTCCCGCTCGACCGGCTGAAGCGCCGCGTGGTGGTGGAGGGCGCGCGGGCGGCGCTCGGGGCCGACGGCAAGGAGGGGGAGTACGTGAAGACGAAGATCGTGCCGCAGGTCGATCTCCCTGCGGCCTACAAGGCGGCGCTCGCGAGCGAGAAGGACGAGGAAGATCGCGCCGACGATCTGGTGGAGGCCGCGACCTGGCTCGACGACGAGGCGCTGCCGCTCCTGCGCGAGGTGCTCCCGGGGGAGAGCGACGTGACCGCGGCGCGCGTGCTGGAGAAGAGCTGCGGGCGGCCGGACGACGCGCACGGCAAGGCGGTGCGCGCCGAGGTGATGGGCATGCTCGGCAAGAAGCCGGGGCCGAAGACGGCGGCGCAGGGGCTCTCCTGCGCGGTGGGCAGCCGGGACGCGAAGGCCGCGCTGCCCTTCGTGGAGGCGCTCGGCGCGCAGATCTGTGAGGACGGTGACGACCGGGCCGCGCGGCAGGCGGCCGAGGCGTTCGGCGACGCAGGCCGCTCGTTCAACGCCGCGAGCAGCGAGGAGACGCTCCGCGCGGCGCGGCGAGCGCTCGGATCGAGGGCGCCGCGCTGCACGAGCCCGGAGCGCAGGGTGCTGCTTGAGCTCCACGCGGGCCTCGAGCCGTCGCCGGCCGACCTGGAGAGCGCGCTCGCGAGCGAGGCGCTCGGCGACGACATCGTGCGGCTCGTCTTCGCGGACAGGCCGCAGAACCGCGCCGCGATCTTCGCCGCCCTCCCGCGCCGGAAGAGCGACGGCGCGCTGATCCGCGCGCTCGACGCCGTGCAGATCTCCCCGACCGGGCCGGAGCTCACGACGCTCGCCGAGGTGTACCCGCGGAACGGTACGATCCTCGGCCGGGGCGCGCGCGACGCGCAGATCGTCGGGCTGTTCGGTCGGGCCAAGGGGGACGCGGCGCTGACCGCGGGCGCGCGCAGGTCGATCGAGGCCGCGGTGATCTCGGCCGCGCCCGCCGATCGGCCGCGCCTGCGCGCCGCGCTGCTCGCGCTCGGCGACAAGGCGCAGGCGCTGCCGGCGTCGCGCGGGCTCGCCGGCCTGTCGAAGATCGCGCGGGCGTCGGCCGATCAGGAGCCGATCATCCGGGCGCTCGGGATCGCGGGGTGCAAGGACGAGGAGATCCTCGCCGCCGCGAGGAAGGCGCCGGACGTGAAGGACGAGGACCGGGGAGCGCTCTGCGCGCGGTGAGCTCGCGCGCCGTGGATCCGAGGGCGCGGTGAGCGCCGCCGGCGCGCCGAGGCGCGGGCCTCGATCGCTGCCGGCGGCCGCTCCCCGCCGCGATCACATGTGCGTGCCGACGACGGCGGCCTGGAGGCTCCACCGGAAGTTGTCGAGGATCACGAGCGAGTCGAGCGTGGCGTCCGACACGTCGAAGACCATCAGGTCGAGGGTGATGGTCTCGCCGGCGACGATGGGCGAGTCCGTGGTGAGCCACGTGGTGCCGCCGCCGGTGTTGCCGACCTCCATCCCCGTCCCGGCGAGCTCGCCCGTGCCCGACGGGCAAATGTTGCAGCCCTTCTGCGCGCACACCTGGAAGAACCCGTTGTTGACCGAGACCGGGTTGTTGTTGGCGTCGAAGGTGATGTTCTTGTCGTTGGGGATGCCGGGCGCGCCCGTCTGGAGCAGGGCCAGGTAGAAGTCGTTGTACGACGTGCACTGCCAGGTCCAGTACTCGGCCGAGAAGAAGCGGAAGTCGTACGAGAACGACTTGGCGTTGGTGGGCACGCGGATCGAGAGGCGCAGGTTCACCGGATCGAAGGCGCCGTTGCCCGCCGGGCAGTTGCCACTGCACCCCGCGGACGAGGGGAGGCTGCCGCCGTGCGCCGCCAGGTACGAAGGGGGCGCGCCGTTGTTGGCGCCGGTGATCACCGAGGCGATGCCCGCGTAGCCCGGGTCGTTCTCGTCACGCATCCAGCCGGACGACATGCCGGCCATGGTCGGCCCCTTGTGGGGCGCGACCCCGCCCGTCCCGTAGTTCTGGAGGATCGCGGTCTGCTTGTCCTGGTTGTTGGTGAGCGCCGCCGCCGTGGGCGCCGAGCCGTCGGGCAGCCGGAAGAGCGCGCTCAGCAGGCCCCACTTCTTGGTGGGGAGGGGCGCGTTGGCCGTCGTGACCTGGCAGATGTCCATCGCCTTGGCCATGTCGTCGGCGGTGACGCCGCCGAACTTCGAGGCGTTGCTGCACGCGGCCGGCGCGTTGACATCGGACGTCGCTGGATCACAGTCGTCGTCCACCCCGTTGCCGACCACCTCGAAGGCGCCCGGGTTGATCTGCTTGGGGCTGCCGCCGCACGCGCCGGGCGCGTCGCAGCAGTCACCGTTGCAGGCCGTCCAGCCGTCGCCGTCGAGGTCCGGCACGTCGTCGACCTGCCCGTTGCAGTCCTCGTCGATGCCGTTGGCGCAGACCTCGGACTTCGGCAGCACCTGGCCCACGCACGGGCCCCACTCGGTGCCGCTCGCGGCGCAGGTCTGCGTACCGGCGACGCACGGGCCCTTGCCGAGCGTGCCCGGGCCGCCGTTGTAGCAAGCCTGGGTCGAGCCGGGCGCGCAGAGGCAGGGCCCGTCTTGCAGCACGTTGTGCTCGCAGCCATCGTTCGCGTCGCCGTTGCAGTCGGCGTAGGCCGCGTCGCATGCGCCGAGCTGGCACATGCCCGCGTTGCAGACCGGGGGCGCGTTGCACGGGCAGTCGCCCGGGCAATTCGCGCAGTCCTCGCCCATGTCGCAGACGTTGTTCCCGCAGGTGGCGGGCGGGTTGACGCCGGCCGCGCAGTTCTTGTCGCACGAGCCGCAGTGGGTGGTGGCGCTCGTCACGTCGAAGCACGCGGAGCCGCAGCAGGTGAAGCCGTCCTGGCAGCCCTGGGTCGCCGAGCAGCCGGGGACGCAGACGCCGTTCGCGGCGAAGCAGACCGAGCCGAGCGGGCAGTCGGTGTCGACGAGGCACCCGACGCAGGTGTGGTTGTCGGTGTTGCAGATGAGGTTCGCCCCGCCCATCGCAGCGCAGTCCGCGGCGTCCGTGCAGCCGACCTTGCAGGTGTCGGTCGTGCCGTCGCAGTACTGGCCGGCGACGCACTGGTCGTCGGCCAGGGTGCACTGCACGCACTGGCCGGTCGCGGCGTCGCACACCTTGCCCTTGGGGTCGTTCGCGCAGTCGGCGTTGCCCGTGCACTTGGGCTCGACGTTGCCGGTGCCGCCCGTGCCGCCGGTGTTGGCGCCGCCGGTGCCGCCGGTGGATCCGCCGGTGCCCGTGGTGGCGCTGCTCCCGCCCGTGCCGCTGCTCGTCCCCGAGCTCGTGGTGCTCCCCGTCGTCCCGGAGGAAGAGACGGTGCCACCACACGACGCCGCGACCGCGGCGATGATCGAGCAGGCCGCGATGAGCGCAGCCGAGTGTCCAAGATTGAGCCAATCACGACGCCAATCACGATGCACGGCGCGCCTCCTTGCAAGAGATCAAGCGAACAGGGTCCATTCGTCTTCGAGCAACGACAGGGCCTCGAGGAGGGCCAGCGTCTCTTCGCGATCGAGCCACTCGTCGACGCTGCGCCCCGCGGCCACGCTGCTGTAGCTGCCGCGCGGGAGCCGCTCGGCGAGCTGCACCAGCGTCCGGCCGGCCCGCTCGAGCCGCGCCACCCAGTCGGTGTCGCGGTACACGTACTCGGCCTCGTGCAGGAGCGCCCGGCCCACGTCGGAGAGCCGCGCGCGCACGATCTCGGTCGGCTCGGCGCGCGACTCGATGCTCCGGCGCACCTCGCCGAGCGCGCGCAGCACGAGGCCGACCGGGGTGCTCGGCGTGAAGGAGCGGCGGCGCGGCGCGAAGGAGAGGTCGTTGAGGGCGAGGAAGTAGTACGCGTGCGGCGTGGTGACCCGGTAGAGGTAGTCGGCGCCGCTCAGCTCGGCCGCGTGCATGGCCACCCGCCACGCGCCCTCCTCGTCGAGGTCGTCGCGCTCCTTGGGCATGCCGTCGAGCCGCGGGATGGCCGCGCCGCGCGTCATCGGATCGACCCACGCCATGGAGAGGACCGAGGTGGATCGGACGTACGAGCAGAGCACCAAGGCCTTTGCCTCCGCGGAGACCTGGCCGTCCGGCGCGACCCACACGAAGCGGCCTTCTTTGAGGTCGGCGCGGTACTCGTGGCGGGCCGCGCCGTGCTCGGCGAGGTGGCGCAGCAGCGCGTCGCCGCGCTTCACCCAGCGCTCGACCAGCCGCTCGGCCCGAGGCGGCGCGGGCTCGTCGCCCCAGTGCAGCTCCATCACCCGGCCCATCACCGTCGGGAGCAGCTCCTCGCTGCGAGGCAGCGCGGAGGGCCCGCCGTCGTGGTGCGCGACCTTCGGGGAGGCCGCCGCGCCGGCCGATTTCGCCTTGCCGCCGCGCGCCTGTGCGACCTTGCCATCCCGCGCTCGCGCGACCTTGCCCTCGCGCGCCGGCGCCTTCTTCGCGAGGGCGCGCGGAGGGGACGACGTGAGCCTCCGCTCGGCGCGGTCCTTCACGTTCTTCGCCACGTTCTTCGCCGCCGCGGGCTTCGCCGCCTTCTTGTTCGCCGTCGCCTTCCCCTGGGCCTCGCGCCTGGCCGGCGTCCGCGGCGCGCGCTCCTCGCCCGAGGGCCCGCGCGCGCGGCCTTTCGCCGCTCGCTTCGTGGTCACGGATCGGCCTCGCGCGGATGCCATGCGAGGATGCTATCACGCCCGCGCCGCCACGAAGCGCGATCCGACGGGGCTCGCCGCCCCGTCGTTTGCTGCACAATCTACGCGTTTTCGCCCGCGCCCGCGGGGTCGTCGCCCGCGCCGAGGTCCGTCGCCCCGTCGGCCTCGTCCCCCGCGCGCGGCGCCGGCTCGTCCGTCCCTGCGCCGCCGCTCGCGGTTGCGTCCTGCACGCCGGCGTCCTGTGTAGAGGCGCTCGCCGCTTCGGCCTTGGCAGCCTCCTTGGCGCGCTTCTCGGCGTCGGCTGCCTCGCGTGCATCGGCGGCGTCCTGGGCCGCGCGGATCGCCGCGAGCCCGACCATGGCCCGCTGCCGGGCCTCCTCCGCGGCGGCCTCGCCGTCGGTGCCCGCGCGCACCGCGGCGGCGCCGGCCACCTGCAGGTACGCGTGCTCCAGCACCACCGTCCGATCCGCGGCCGCGAGCCCGATCTGCCCGCCCGGGAGCACGAAGCCGATCGCGCCGCCGAAGAGCCCCCGGGGCTCGGCCTCCAGCTCGCGGATGAGCTGCGCCGCCTGCGCCCTGGGCGAACCGGTGGTCGCGGCGGCGGGGAAGCTCGCCCGGATCTGCTCGCCGATCCGGAGCGGGCTCATCGCGCCGTCGTCGCCCTGCACGAGCAGGCCGGCGGCCACGCCGAGCAACGTCTGCGGAGGCGTCATGGGCGACTCCACGAAGTCGAAGAAGAACAGGTACGGCGACGGATCGAGCAGGCGGAGCGCCCGGTAGACATCGAGCGTCTCCGCGTTGCGCGGCGGGGTGCGGAAGATCCGGCAGAGGGAGAGCTGCTCCACCTGGCCCGCGGCGATCTTCTCCTGGGCCCGCCGGACCCGCGCGGCGAAGGTCTCGTCGCTCATCGAGACATCCACGTGCTCGGGCGTGCGCTGCGGGTCGGGCGCGCGGATCGGCCGGAGCTCGGGCCCGCGCGTCATCTCCCACGCGCAGCGGTTGACCGAGCTCCGCGTCGGCCCCGCGATGGTGCACGTCCCCGCGAGGTGATCGAAGACCACCACCGTCGCGCCCTGGATGGTGCGCGCCATCGGCCCCTCGCTCTCCCAGGGCTTGATCTTGAGCATCGGGTGGATGGCGTCGTACGCGATGAAGCCCGCCGTCGCGCGGCTGAGGAGCCGGGCGAGCGCCTCCGCCGGGGGGCGCACCGTCCCGCTCGGCGGGCCCTCGTTCGACGCCGAGAGCTCGTCGATCAGCATGGAGAGCGCGTCGCCGCCCGCGGGGTAGAGGCTCTCGCTCTGGGCCCGGTAGGCGACGATCGAGAAGCGGCCGCCCGGTGTCTCCGGGCGCATCGACTCCAGCAGGAACGACGACTGGCGCGGGGCGAAGGACCGGAGCGCGGCGTAGGCGCGCACCGGGGTGACCTGATCGGCGGCGATCGTGTGCGTGACCGTGGGGGAGAGGGTGTCGTCCACGGGGGCAGCCTACACCAAAGCCGCGATCGTGCCTCTTGTCGCGCGCCGCCGGAAAAGGTCATGCTGACCGGGCCATGCGACCCCTGCTCCTCGCGCTGATCCTCCTGCTCTGCCCGGCCTGCAGCGGTGAGCAGACGGCCCCGGGCGACGCGCGCAAGGTGGTCGTCTCGCTCCAGAACATCGACTGCTCCGAGTGCGGCGACCAGATCGTCGCCGACCTGCGCGAGCGCCCCGGCGTGTACGCCGCGACCTTCGACAAGCGCTCGGCCGAGGTCCGCGTCGTCGCCTCGCCGAGCTTCGACGTCTTCACCGCCGTCCGCCAGCTCTCGGCCCAGCAAGGCTTCCTCGCCATCCTCGGCGAGGGCAAGGGCCACTACAGCGGCGAGCCGCCCTACCCGCCCGGCGCCGACGTGAAGACGCTCACCAAGGGCGGCGGCGAGGTGATCCCGCTCGAGGTGGCCCTCGTGAAGGGCAAGCTCACGGTGATCGACTTCACCGCCTCCTGGTGCCGCCCTTGCCACCAGATCGACGACCACATGGTCAAGGTGCTCGCCGCGCACCCCGACATCGCCTACCGGCGGCTCGACATCGGCGACTGGGACACGCCGCTCGCCCAGCGCTACCTGAAGAGCGTCTCGAAGCTGCCGTTCGTGATGGTCTTCGACCGCTTCGGGCAGAAGGTGGACGAGCTGTCGGGGATCGATTTCGCGGCCCTCGACGCCGCCATCGATCAGGCGGCGTCGAGGAAGTGAGCGGGGCGCCGCAGCTCGCCGGTGAGACGAGCCGCGGCGGGCGCCTCAGTACTGACCGAAGAGGTCCTGGATGCGCGACTCCAGGGCCACCGCGATCTTGTAGAGCGACGAGATCGAGGCCGAGGACTCGGCCCGCTCGATCTGCGAGAGGAGCGAGACGCTGAGGCCGGTGCGCCGGGCCATCTGCTTCAGCGTGAGGTCGCGCTCCTTGCGGAGGTTCCGGATGGTGTCGCCGATCACCCGGTGGAGCTGCTCCTCCGGCGTCCGGGCCAGGCCCTTCTTGCGCATCACGCGGGCGAGCACCTCGCGGAACTCGTCGACGTTGAAGGGCTTCTTGATGTAGTCGACCGCGTCGAGCTTCATCGAGGCGACGGCGCTCTCCAGGTTGGGGAAGCCGGTGAAGATGACGACCGCGATGTCGTTGTCGACCTTGCGGATCCGCTTGAGCACCTCGATGCCGTCGAGCTTGGGCATCATCAGATCGAGGATGATCAGGTGGTAGCCGCCGGCGCGGACCTCGTCCTCGACGGCCAGCGGTTCGGTGAGCGTCTTCACCTCGTAGCCGTCCCGTTCGAGGAGCGTCTGCATGTAGTCACAGATGGCTCGATCGTCGTCGACGATCAGGATTTTTACGGCAGGGAGCTCGATAGCCAACGGATCCTCCTCACTTCGCCGCCGGACGGCCGGGCCCGGAATGGGCACCACGACAACCCCCAGGGCCCCGGCTGCGATTCCAGTGACACTTTAACATGCCCCACCGTCACCCGGCCGCTCTATTTGCTTGCGTTCGGGATTTTTTGGTCCCGAGGAATGGCAGCGCGCCCCCGCCCGGAAGACCCTGGCGGATTTGCCGCCCGATCCGGCCGATCCGGGCCCTCGGTGCGGTTGTCCTTGACAAGGTCGGCGCGGGCGACCATCGTGCGCCGCCGCGCCGACGGAAATACCGTTGGTTCTTCGGGGCGTAGCGCAGCCTGGTAGCGCACCTGGTTCGGGACCAGGGAGTCGGAGGTTCGAATCCTCTCGCCCCGACTGATGAAAGGGGGGTCGTGGGGGGCAGACGGCCGGGGCCCGTTCAGCCCGGGAACGGCGCCGCGAGCCTCGCGAGCGCTCGCGAGGCTCAGCCCGCGGAGGCGACCTGCTCCGCCGCCGCGACGAGCCGCTCGGCGACCGAGTCCATCACGGCCTCCGTGGCGAAGGGCGTGAGCACGTACGACTTGAGCGCCAGGATCGGGTCTCCGTGGGGCGTCGTCCGGTAGCGCTCCGTCTGCCCGAGGTACACGCCGCCCTCCGCGTCGGCCCGCGCGAGCAGCGCGCGCAGCACCGTCCGGTTGTGCTCGTTGTGCGCGAGCAGCGCCTCGCGCTTGCCCAGATCGCTCGTCTCCTCGCGGTAGGCGCGCTCGGCGTCCACGCCCTTCGGGTACACGCGGAAGAGCGTCACCGGCCCGTGGTTGTAGTCGTTGAGGATCACCACCTCGCCGATCGCCTCCAGCCGCAGCCGCAGCCGCTCCGCCATGCTCACCGCGTGGCCGAGCAGCACCTGCAGGCCCCGCCGCCCGAAGCTCTTCAGGTTGCCGAGCGCCGAGAGCACGCTGCACCCCGAGCGCGTCGTCTCCAGCGTGAACTCGCCGGGCCGGTAGCTCCCGTACTGGAAGAGGTACGGCATCGCGCCCGCCGAGCGGCCGAGCCGCTGCAGATCGGCGAGGTCCTTCACGATGAACGCGCTCGACGTGTAGGGCGCGTAGCCGGTCTTGTGGAAGTCGACGCCGAAGGAGTCGGCCATCGCGATCGGCCGGAGCGCCTGCTGCGTGTCCCAGAGCGAGCGCAGCGCGCGGGCGTCGAAGCCGAGCGGGTTCGCCGCGAAGTCGTAGCGGCAGAAGACGGAGAAGGCCCAGCCGATCACCGCGTCGGCATGCACATGGGGCCGGTAGTCGAGGCCGTACTCTTTCACGAGGTCGTCGCGCAGCCGCACGGCATGCTCCACGTCGTCGATCCCGAACGCGTCGGTGCTCCCCGTGGTGACGACGATCGCCCCGACCTTGTGGCCCTGCGACAGCTCACGACGGAGCGCCTCTTCGAGGTCGTGCGGGCGCATGGAGTTGTCGTCGTCCGTCGGCACCTTGATCAGGTTCTCGGTGCCGATCCCGAGCCAGCCCATCGCGGTGAGCGAGGCGTAGTGGGCCACGTCGCTGACGATCACCTTCACCGGCTCGCGCACCCCACGCTGCATCGCCCCGGGCAGCGCCTTCTCGAGGCCCACCTTGAGCGCGTAGAGCAGCGTCCCCGAGCCGCCGTAGGTGAAGACGCCGCCCGACCTCGACGGGTCGTAGCCGACCAGCTCGGCCACGGCGGAGATGGCCTCGATCTCGGCCTCGGCGATGCGGTGGCAGTAGCCGTCCCAGATCGTGTTGGGGTTGTGCATCGAGGCGAAGAGCTGGCCCGCGACCGCGGGGATCGCCGGCGGCGGGATGACGTTCGCCTGGAAGAGCGGGTGGCCGAAGATCATGTGCCCCTCGAGGTAGCCCGCGAGCTCCTGCACCACCTGCTCGATCGGCGCGGGCGACTCGGGCAGGCGGAAGCCCCGCGCCCGCTCCAGGTCGAGGGGCTTCCGCTCGCCGAAGTAGGGGTGCCCGGCCGTCTTCATCCGGTCGATCGCCTCGACGCCGCGGAGGAGGCTCCACATCGCGTACGCGTCGTCGCGCGGGCTCGACGTGGGGCTCGGGAAGTAGCCGCGCATGGCGGCGATCTCCCGGCCGAGATCGCCCTGGATCGGAGCCGTTGACGATGTTGACGACGGCGATCGGATCGAGCCCGGCGGGGCCGGGGGCAGATTGGTGCTGTTCATCAGCGGCGCGAGGCCGGTCAGCTTGAGCGCCTTGCGCACGTTCGGCTGGGCGTTGGTCAGGCGGAGGAGCATGCCGCGCTCCTCGGCGCGCTGGGCGATCGTGAAGAGCGCCCGCGCCGCCGCAGAGGCCACCGCCGTGACCCCGTGGAGGTTGACGACCACCTGGAGGAGGCCGCCCGGCTCGTCGAGCAGGGGCAAGGCCGCGTCGAGCAACGCAGGAGCGCTCGCCGCGTCGAGCACGCCCGCGCACCCCACCACCGCGCGCTTGTGCTGGCGCCGGAGCGCGACGGAGAAGCGCTCGCCCGGCGCGGCCTCGACCATCCCGGTCATGGTCATGTTCGAGATCGTCCCGCCCTCGATCGGCGCGGCCTTCACGCCCGGCGCGGCCTCGGGCTCGTCGAGCAGGGCGCGCAGCTCGTCGCGGAAGAGCGCCTCCTCCGGGTGTGCCGAGCGGCCCCCCATGGTGTCGAGCAGCCCGAGCAGGAGCGCCCGCTCGTCGCGCGCGAAGCCCCGGAAGGTCTCGAAGCACCCGAGCTTGAGCTCCGCCGCCGCGACCTTCCGGTCGAGCTCGCTCCTCTCTCCGCCGAGCTGCGCGAGCACATGGTGCTCCATCCCGTCGAGCAGCGCGGACGCGCGGCGCTGCTGCTCCTCCAGCAGATCGGCGAGCGCGTCCTCGTCGAGCCGCGAGCCGAGCCCGAGCACGCCCTGGCCGACCATCGCGCCGATGTACGCGCGGATGAACGACCGCTCGCCCTCGTCGATGTCGCCGGACAGCGCCGCGAAGGTGGTCAGGTAGAGCGCCACCGCACGGACGCGCTTGTCCAGCGCGGTGAGGAGGGCCCGCTGGCCTCGCTCGTGTTCCATCGTGGCACGATACCGGCCGGCGCGCCGGCCGTTCAAGGCGGATGCGCGCCGGCGAGGAGCATCCCCGATCGATCGCGATGCTCGCTACGCGGCGGCGAACTCCCCGAGCTTCCGCGCTTCCGCGTCCCAGAAGCCGAGCACGATGCGATCCTTGGGGATGCCCGCGGCGACCAGCTCGCCGGCGATGCCCTCTTCGGTGCCGTCGCGCTGGATCCAGATCTTCCCGTCGACGATCTCGACGTGGAGGAGGCAGCCGTGTGTGCGCTTCGCCCCCATCCAGCCTTGCGAGACGACGAGGTAGCGGGCGTTCTCTTCGTCGAAGACAGTCTCGTTGCGGATGTCGCCGTTGATGTAGCGAATGTCGACATACTCCCGCAGGCAACGCCGGATGATGGCGCGCTCCTCGGTCATGGAATCCATCGGAAGATCTCCCTCTGGTTGGCGTCGAACACGATCAGCCTGAGCCGGCCGTTGTCGAGGAGCATCTTGCCCAGCGGCTCCTCGAAGATGTCTTCGTACACCTGCCGCCGGACGGCGACGTACAAGGTGCGGTCCGGCTGCGCGCGGGCGAGCGCGTCCCCGTAGAGGACGAACTGCCGAGCGCTACCTCGAGCTCCCGGGTCTCCGAGTGGCCGATGAAGCTTTTGACCTCGACCGCGATCCTGCGCCCCGCCTTCTCGGCGCCGAAGAAGCGCTCCGCGCCGAGATCGACGAACATGTCCTTGGCGCCGACGCGCACCGTGAGCGGGTCGTGCGTGATCGTCCATCCGTCGCGGATCAGGGCGTCGACGACATGATCATGGTAGAAATCCCGGGCGGGCACGGGGAGGAGCATAGCGCAGGCGAGGCGCCGTCATGATCTGCTCGTTCCGCTGCTCTGCCGATCGGCGGCAGAGCCGCGGGCCGCGCTCGTGTTCTATCGTGCGACGATCGCGGCGTGCGCGGCGGCGGTTCAAAGCAGACAGGGGCCCGGCGCCGGTCGTCCTCGCTGGTCGTTCCCATCGCTCGGGAGGCCGGCGAGGGGGGCGACTCCGACGGGGAACGCGCCGGCCGCGGGGACGAAGGCCTCCACGATGGTAGGGTGCGAAGCCTTCCGACACTCTCCCGCTGCGCTCTCTGGATCGGGTCGAGCGTTGCGGGAACGGGAGCGGGATAGGGAGGGGGGCAGCGCGAAGGTTGGCGCGGTTCGATCTGCACCCGTTTGATTGTTTGAGTTTAGTAGGAGATGTGGGACAAGCTGCGGCTGTCGCCTACCTCGATGCGCAAGACATGGCGCCGTGGGGCTCGACAACCGATCTGCGGGGAGCAAATTATCGGGGGGAAGGTCTCGTTCGCTGAAATTTGGGCAGCAAGAGCCCCTCCTGCATGGAGAGAAGAATTTCTGGGTCTTCCAACAAATGTGTGGGCTGCACACGCCATCAGGGAGCCGCAGCGTGGATAAGAGCGCGGCATTCGACCGGGAAAGTCTTCGAGCTCCGCCGTCGCGCAGGACGGTGGCCCCATGCTCGCTCGTGTAAAGTCTCTTCGCTCCGACCCGTTGCGCGGGCGCGTTCGGCGGCCTTGACGCGAGCTTGGCGGGGCGGGGGGCCGCTTGGTGCTGTTCATCAGCGGCGCGAGGTCGGTCAGCTTGAGCGCCCCGGCGCGCCGTCGGCTGAGCGTTGGTCAGGCGCAGAAAGTAGGTCGCGCGCTTAACGCTCATGGGCCCGCAGGCGCGTGAGCACGAGCGAAGGCGCCCTCTGCCCGGGGGTGAGCGGCAGCGGCGGAGGGAGATCGTGGAGGGCTCCGGTCGGCACGGAGACGTCTCCCCCGGCGCGGAGCTGATCGAGCGGGCTCTTGTCGGCCAAGGGGCTGAGGATCGCGACCGGCCGCCCGCGATCCGTGACCTCGAAGGTCTCCCCGCCTTCGACCTCGCGGAGCACGACGCTCGCGCGCCGGCGAAGGTCGCGAATGCCGATGGACTTCATGCGCTACGAGTAGCACATCTCGCGCGCTCGCCCGCGCGAGTACACAGAGACAACTGGTCGGTCCCTTTCGCCGACGCCCTTCATCGCCGCCCCCGGATCTGCCAGTATCGCGCCCCCTATGATCCACAAGATCGACTTCGACAAGAAGAGCCACGAGGTGTTCGCCGAGCCCACCCCGCTCGGGCTGATCGGCCTCGCCATCGGCTGCGCCGCCCTCACCCCCATCGCCTTCGGCCACAGCCTCACGCCGGCCGGCCTCAAGACGGCGGCGGTGCTCTGCCTCCTCTTCGGCGGCGGCTGCCAGCTCCTCGCCGGGCTGATGAACTTCGCCAACAAGAACCTCTTCGGCGGCACCATCCTCACGGCCTTCTCGTTCAACTGGATGATGAACTACTGGGCCCTCGACGCGATCGCCTCGGGCACCATCCCCGACCACTCGATCCTCCTCGCGACCGACGGCCTCTTCCTCCTCATCTTCGCCGTCCTCACGTACGGCTTCGGCTTCTTCTCGAAGCTCCTCTTCGTCTTCCTCCTCGACATCGACCTCCTCTACGTCTGCAAGGTCGTCAAGGGCGTCACCGGCACCAAGGCGCTCGATCTCCCGGTCGCGCTGCTCACCATCGCCCTCGGCCTCATCGCCCTGTGGATCGCCTTCGCTGCGCTCATCAACCCGACCGCGGGCCGCCCGATCTTCAAGGTCCCCGGCCCGATGTTCGCCGTGCCGGAGAAGACCCGCAGCTTCGACTGGTCGATGCGCAACGCCCTCTTCGAGGTGCTCTACCAGCACTGGTCGAACCACGCGATGCGCCCCATGGCCCTCGAAGACCTGACCGCGCGGATGAAGGCCCGCGTCGGCGATCGGACCATCCTGCCCGACCTCGGCTACCTCATCGAGCTCGAGGCGGTGGCCGCCGTGGGTAGCACCGAGCAGCCCGAGGCCGTGCGCCTCACCGCGTCCGGCATCGACCTCTACGAGCAGCTCATCCTCAAGAAATACGATTTCTGAGCCGCCGCTCCGCGCCGTGAATATCGGGCGCCCGGCCGGCCACAGTGCAGGCCGTGATTCGCGCCTCCGGCTTCGCCACCCTCCTCGCCCTCTTCGTGATCCTCCTCGCCGCTTGCGGCGGTGGTGAATCGCCCGGCACGACAGGCACGGGAGGCGCCGGCGGTACCGGCGGGCAAGGCGGCGCGACCACCAGCGTGCACGCGTCCTCGTCGAGCAGCTCGTCCGGCTGTGAAAACGGCGAGGGCGGCGCCATGGTGGAAGACCTCTATGTCGACGCGGGGCCGGATCAGACGGTCGAGCCGGGGGAGATCGTCTTTCTCCAGGCAGAGGTCCTCTCGCCCCGCTGTGACGCGACCTTCGACTACCAGTGGGAAGAGTGGGGCGGCGATCACGGCGTCGTCTTCGACGATTCGACCTCGCCGGCGCCGAGCTTCGTCGCGCCGATGCAAAAAGGGGCGACGATCTCCCTCCGGGTGACGGTCACGGACGACGAGGGAGAGACGACGTGGGACGACGTGCTCATCACCGTCGGCCACCAGCCGCCCGTGGTCCACGCCGGCCCCGATCTCGGTGCGCCCGGGGGCTCCACCGTGATGTTGCAAGGCTCGGGGCAAGACCTCTCCGGGCTCCCGCTCACCTACCACTGGGAGCAGATCGAGGGGCCGCCCGTGTCGCTCGCGCCGCCGACCACCGCCACCCCGTCGCTCGTGATCCCGCTGGATCTACAGGGCCCGCTCGTCTTCTCGCTCACGGCGAACAACGGCTACACGGACTCCGCGCCCGACTGGGTGACGGTGCGCCGCCTCGACGGCCCCGACAGCGATGGCGACCTGCTCGACAACGATCAGGAGGCGACCCTGGGTACGGACCCGAACGACCCCGACACTGATCACGACGGCATCCCCGACGGGTGGGAGGCGCTCGGTCACGAGCAAGTCGACTACGCGGCGCTCGGCTGTAGCCCCACGCACCGCGATCTGCTCGTGGAGCTCGAGGTGCAGGAATTCATGAAGGACGGCGTGCTCCACTCCGCGCGCCCTTCCGCCGAGCACTGGCAGAAGCTCGCCGACTTCTACGCGGCCCTGCCGTTCGCGAACCCCGATGGAACGAGCGGCATCGCGCTCCATCACGAGGACGGCCCGCCCCTCGACGAGAGCTTCTCCTGCGGCTTCGCGGCCGGCTTCTGCTCCGTGCCGGACGCGCCCATGACCTTCGTCCATCGGGAGACCTTCCATCAGGTCGAGCTCTGCGTCGGCGACCCCGGCGGGTGCGCGGACATCGGCGGGCACCGCATGTGGGTCAAGCTCGACGCCTCGCTCAGCAACGACATCGACAGCGCCGCGGCCTTCACCTTCCACCGCATGTTCCTCCACGAGATGGGGCACAACCTCGACGTCGATCACGGCGGCCACGGCGACCCGACCAACTACAAGCCCAACTACCCGAGCCTGATGAACTACGCGTACTTCAGCTCGATCGACGGGCAGACCTTCGCGAACGGCAGCGCGCTGCTCTCGCACGGCGTCCTGCCTCCGCTCGACGAGTGCGCCGTCGTGGAGAAGGGCATCTACGCCTCGTTCTCCCCGGAGAGCCTCGCCTTCCTCCCCCTGTACGACGCCGGCATGGGCTGGACGGCCGACGCCGAGGGGAGCGTCGACTGGAACAACGACGGGACGATCAGCGCCGCGCCTTACGCCCAGGTGCTCCGCACCGGCGCCGGAGAGGGCACGCCGTGCGCGCTCCTCCTCGACGGCGACGACTTCGCCGCGTTCGACGCGGGCCTCGCCCACGCGCTGCCCTCGAACCCGGGCTCGAACAACCCCTTCCCGATGAACCGCAAGAAGCGCGTCTCGGTACCGTGAGAGAGCTGGCCCGCGCGCCGCGGCGTGTGATCGACGTGTTGTCTAGGCCATCCCGTGCGCGAAGGCCTCGCCCGACGGCGCCGTGGCGGCGAGCACCAGCCATCGCTCCAGCACGGCCAGATCGCTCGAGCCGAGGATGTGCGCGCGCACCTCGTCGGAGATCGGGAGCGCGCGGGCTCGCAGCACTTCCACCACCGCGTGGGCACGCTCCTGCGCCTTCGCTCGGGTCTGGACCCACTCGTCGTTGAAGCGCCGGCCTTCGGTCTGATCGAAGATCGCCTTCACGGGAAGGGTCACGAGGCCGTGCTGGTCGAGCTCGGGCGGGAGAGGTACCTCGGAGCCGGGGCGGTAGATCACCGAGCCGCTGCCGGGCCGCATGACCTCGAGCTCCTGCCGCTCGGCGTGAGCGATCCACGTACAAGGCCAGTCGTGCTCGAGGTAGAGCTTCACCTTCTCTTCGAGGTAGCGCTTGGACTGGGTGCCACGGACCTCGACCGCCAGGATCGGGGTGCCGGTGTAGACCTCGTTCCTCGGGTTCGAGAGATCGCCCACCAGCACCACGTCGGGGGCACGCATCGAGGCCTCCTCGGCGTTGCTCAGGTCGCAGTACACGTCTGTCATCACCGTCAGGCTCGGCCGCGCGTGGGTGCGGAAGAGGGCGACCAGCAAGGCCATGACGATGCCGTGGATGTCTTTGCTGCCCATCTGCTCCCAGAGCTCCCCTCGGTGCAGCTCCCAGGGGCTGCCGTCGTAGCAGTCGGCTGGTGTGCCAAGCCTGCGGCCCGTGGGCCCGAAATCGCGGAGCTCGATGGGGCCCGTGTTCCGCGGCGGCCGGAGGTACAACGCTTCCATGCGCGCGAGGATAGCACGCTGGGTTCGGCTCGATCGGCAGGAGCGCCTCGCGTGCTCCTGTGCGCGCTGCCGGCGCTCAGTCGAGCGCCCAGAAGTAGGCGCGCTGGGCGTCCCAGTGGGCGGCGCCCACGGCGTCGGTCGCGTTCCAGACGTCGACGTGGCCCTGGCCCGTGTAGTTCGGCAGCTTGAGGAAGGCGACGAGGCCCGTGCGACCGAGCACCTCCTCGGGCGGGGTGAGCGGCTCGTCCTGCGGCGTGGTGAAGCAGAGCGTGGGCGGGCCCCACTGGGTGCGCAGGAAGTTGGCGAGATCGCCGGCGCCGCGGGCGATGCCGTGCGGGCAGAGGTTGGCCGCGTAGCCGTACTTGCCCATCAGGAAGCTCTTGCCGTTGCTGTAGCGCGGCGAGAGCGCGCTGATCGCCTCGCGGCTCTCCACGAGGTGGTTCGCGATCACCAGCGCCTCGCTCATCCGGATGGCGCAGGTGTTGATGTTGATCGGATGCTTCCGGTAAATGAACGGGCAGTCGTGGACGCTCTCGCGATCGGTGAGGTAACTGGCGAGAAGATCGGCGAACGCCGGCTTGGGAAAGCGCATCATGTCTCCTTCGTCATCCCGTCGAGCATCCCGGGGGCCCGCTCCGAGGAGCGACGCGCGACATCCTAGCGGAGCCTCGATCGCCCACCAAGCGCGCGGAGCGGCGGCGCGGTGCCAGAGCGCCCTCACGATTGCCGGCCTCGACCCCTCGGGCGGCGCGGGGATCGCCGCGGACCTGCGGGCCTTCGCCGCGGCCGGCGCGTGGGGCGCCGCCGCATGCGCCGCGCTCACCGTGCAGTCCACCCGGGGCGTGCGCGCCGTGAAGGCCGTGCCCTCGCGCCTCGTCGTCGCCCAGGTCGAAGAGCTGCTCGCCGATCTGCGCGTCTGCGCCATCAAGATCGGCGCCCTGGGCTCGGCCGCGAACGTCCGTGCCGTCAGCGCGCTCCTCGCCCGCCACGCAGTCACCTCGCCCATCCCGGTCATCCTCGACCCGGTGATGATCCCCTCCCGCCGCGCCCCCAGGGCCGGCACCGCCCGCCTCGACGGGAACGAGAGCCTCGGCGCCCTCCGCCGCCTCGCTGCGCGGGCCACCCTCATCACCCCCAACCTGCCCGAGGCGAGGGCGCTCCTTGGTTTGAGCTCCAACGATTCCCTCGACCCGGCCGGCGCCGCGACCGCCCTGCTCGGCCTCGGGTGCCGGGCTGCCCTCGTCAAGGGCGGCCACGGCGAGGGCGCCGAGTCGGTCGACTGGCTGGCCCTCGGCGGCGAGGGGAAGGGCCGCCTCGTCCGGATCGCCGGACCCCGCCGGGAGACGCCGCCCCTCCACGGCACCGGCTGCACCCTGGCCTCGCTCATCGCCGGCAAGCTCGCCGCGCGTCCCGGTCCCGCCGCGGAGCCGACCGCGGTCGAGCTCACCCGCGCCGTGCGCTGGGCCCGGAGGCGCCTCGATGCGGCGATCCTCGCGCCGATCACCGCGGGGCAAGGGCTCCTGCTCCTCGCGCCCTGAGCCTATTTTCAGCGCCGCGCGCAACCGGTCGACGCTCGGGGGCGCGCCGCCTATTCTTGCCCCGTGCTTCGCAAGGCCCTCCTCGTCGCGGCCCTCGGTCTCCTTCCGGCGAGCTCCGCGTGGGCCCAGGGCAGCCCCGCGCCCGCGCCGCCTGCGCCTGCGCCTGCGCGGCCCGAGCGCGCGGCGATCGCCCGCGTCGCCGCCGACCTCGTGCGCGATCTCGGCGCGACCCCGGCCCGCGTCCTCGTCGCGGGAGGCCCGCTCACCACCGACATTCCCTCGCCGCGCGCCGCGCAGCTCGTCGCGCTCGTGGCCTCGCAGATCGCCGGCCGCCGCGGCGGCGGCGCGCATGTCCGGCCGGAGCCGAGCACGCTCGCCGCGGCCCGCGCCGCCGCGGCCGGCGACAGCGCCCTCGTGTACATCGCGGTCGAGATCGCCCAGGGAAAGCTCCGCGTCACCGCCGACGTCTACCCCGTCCCGCGCAGCGTCTGGGCCCGCGTCCGCGACCCCGAGCCGGGCCCGGTCGCCCACGCCTTCGCGCAGGCTCCGATCGACGCCGAGGTGCGGAGCTTCCTCGACCCCATCCCCATCGTCGCGGCCCACGTCGATCGCGCCCGCAATTTCGAGGGCGATGTCGTCGCGCTCGCATGCGGCGATCTGGCGCAGGACGGCGGCCTCCAGATCGTCGCCGTCAGCCGCCGCCGCGTGACCGCGCTCCGCCTCCGCGAGGGCCGCGTCATCCCCCTCGTCTCCCGCAACTGGCCCGACCTCTCGCCGGTCGCGCCCGCGCCCCTCCGCGAGCCGATCGGCTTCGCCACCATGCTCGATCCAGGGATCGTCCCGCTCCCCAAGGGCGCCCCGCTCCCCGCCGAGCTGCCCGCCTTCGTCGATGTCGGCATCACCGATCGGGCCCGCAGCGTCCGACTCGACGGCGCGTTGCAGATCGCGTCGAGCTTCCCCGGCGTGGCCGTGCCCGACGGCGAGATCTCGGCGTGCACGCGCCTCTCTGCGCTCACCATCACCGGCGCCATCGGCCCCTGCGCGCCGGGCGATCTGCCGCCGCACGGCACCACCATCGGCGGCCAGTACGACGCCTTCGCCTCGGCTCGCCTCGTCACCGCTCGCGGCCAGCCCTTCACCGTGTGGGCCGGCCGCGAGCGCGGCGTCCTCGAGGTGCGCGACGACGCCGGCCGCAAGCTCGCCGTCGAGGTCACCGGCGCGCAGCTCGCCGTGGGCGATCTCGATCAGGACGGCGAGCCCGAGATCCTGTCGAGCCTCGACACGCAGAACCCCATGGAAGACGCGGTCGTCGTGCGCTCGTGGGCCCGCACCGCGAACGTCCCGGCGGCGGCGCGGTTCAAGGAGATCCTGCGCATCCCGGCCGCCGCGGGCGTGCGCGCCCTCGCCGTCTGCCCGCCCGACGGTCCGGGGCGCGCGCCCTTCGCGGTCGCCACGGCCGACGAGATCTGGGTGGTCCGGTGACCGCGTCACGCCGCCGGTTCCTCGCCGAGCTCGGCGCCGCGCTCCTCGCCGGCGCGGCGGGCGGTGAACGCGACGCGCTCGCCATGGGCCGCACACCCCTCGGCGGCCGCCTCTCGCTCCATGTCCCATGGCCCGCGTCGAGCATCGACCCGCACGGGCTCGCCGATCCCGGCGGCGCGCTGTTCGGCGCGGCCATCGCCGACAGCGTCTACGCGATCGATCCATCGAGCGGCATGCCCTACCCCACCCTCGCCGCGAGCATGCCCACCCGCGAGGGCGCCGACACCATCGTCCGCCTCCGCGAGGCCATGCGCACCGCGCGCCTCGCCGGCCTCGATGGGCAAGACCTCATCGCCTCGGTCGAGCGCGCCCGCCGGCGCGGCGCCGCCGGCGTGCTCGTCCAGGTGCCCCGCCCCACGCCGCACAAGAGCGACCCGCTCGCCGTCAATTTCGGCGCCGTCGACCCGGGTTATCTCGCGCGCGCCCTCGCCTCGCCGCTCGTCGCCCTGCTCCCGAGGAGCTTCGATCCAGGCCGCCCCGACGGCACCGGGCCCTTCAAGGCGGAGATCGTCCCCGGCGGGATCACGTTGTCGCGCAACGTCAACGCGGCCCGCGGCGCGGCCTTCCTCGACGGCCTCGACATCGCCCCCGCGCCCGATCTCCAGACCTCCCTGCGCAGCTTCGAGGCCGAGCGCGATGACATCGGCTGGCTCGGCCTCGGCCTCCACGCCGACCGCAAGGGCGCCGTCCGCTTCGACCTTGGCCGCGCCGCCTTCATCGTCCTCGTCACGAGCCCCGACGCCGGCAGCGCAGGCGCGCCCGGCATGGCCCAGCGCATCGCCGACGCTTTGCCCCCCGAGCGCCTCGCCCACCTCGGCCTCGGCCCGCTCCCACCCGCCGCCGGCGATCCCGGCTGGACCGGCCCGCCCGCCGAGCTGCTCGTCGACGCCGCATGCCCGCACCTCGTCGAGGTGGCCGGGGCCGTCGCGCCCATCCTCAGCCGCCCGAGCCACGAGGTCGCCGTCGCCGCCATCCCCCGCGCCGACATCCCCGGCCGCTTCAAGGGCAAGCCCGCGCTCGCCATCCAGCTCGTCCGCCCCGCGGGCCCGACCCCGCTCCACACGCTGCTCTCCCTCGCCACCGCGGAAGACGCGGCCCGCGGCCGCGACATCGGCCGGAGCCCGCCCAAGCTCGCCGGCAACCCCTCGCCTCGTTCGATGACAGGCACCCTGCGCGTCGGCGTGATCGGCGAATTGCGGATCGCCGGCGGCGTGATCCCGGACGTGGTCTTCGCCAGGAACCTCGCGGGCGACGGATGGGATCTCGGCGCCACCTACCGCCGGCTCCCCCGTCGCTGACGAACCCACCATTCTCGAAGCCCATGACCGATCCCCACGCCGCCGCCCTCCAGCACCTCAGCAACGCCAACGAGCGCCTCGCGGCCTTGATCGCCCGCGTCGGCCCATGCCGCCTGCGCCCCGCCCCGGGAGGGAGCCCGGGCGCCGGCCCCGGCGATCGCGACAAGTACGCCGACGACCACTTCGCCGGTCTGCTCCAGGCCATCGTCAGCCAGCAGCTCTCCTCCAAGGCGGCAGAGACCATCTTTGGCCGCGTGAAGACGATCGGCCTCGACGCCGAAGGGAAGCTCCTCCCGAAGCTCTTCCTCGACGCCGAGGACAGCCGCCTGCGCGAGGCCGGCCTCTCGGGGAACAAGACCCGCTTCGTCAAGGACCTCGCCGGCAAGGTGCATTCGGGCGCCCTCGATCTCGTGTCGCTGGAGTCGCTCGACGACGAGGCCGTGATCGACACCCTCTGCGAGGTCAAGGGCATCGGCCGCTGGACAGCCGAGATGTTCCTGATCTTCCGCCTCGGCCGCCCCGACATCCTCCCCGTCGACGACCTCGGCATCCAGAAGGGCTTCGTGAGGCTCTTCAACCTCCGCAAGATGCCCACCGCCGAGCGGATGACGACCCTGGCAAAGCCCTTCCGGCCTTATCGATCCATCGCGAGCTGGTATCTGTGGCGCCTCACGGAGGAGAAAACCCCTTAACCCCCTGGACCATCAGAGATCTCTATGCATACCCGCTCGCTCGTTTTCCCTCTTCTCCTCGCCGCGCTCCTCGTCCCGAGCGTCGCCCAGGCCGCCCCCCTCTTCACGGACGCGACGGCAAACCTCGGCTCTCCTCAGCCCTGTTTCGACCCGGCAAATCCGAACGCCGAGGGCTGTTACACCCATTACGTGGTGATGGCCGACCTCGAAGGCGACGGTGACCTCGACCTGCTCTTCGCCGCCGGAGGGGGATACTACACCCCGGCCGGCCCGGCGCCCTTCCTCGCCTATCTCAACGATGGATCGGGCCATTTCCAGGAGTCGAGCGCGCTCTTCGGCGGCGTGAAGGGGCGCGTCCGGCAGGTGGCCGTGGGGGACATCGACGGGGATGGTGATCTCGATGTCTACTTGCCCCAGGGGTATGGAGATCAGGGCGACGGGATCAAGGACAGCCTGTTCCTCAACGATGGACAGAACCCGCCTCATTTCTCGGATGAAGCGGCGGCGCGATTGCCCATCACCTCCCGGGCGGGCGCGGTGCGCCTCGGCGACGTGGACGACGACGGCGACCTCGATCTCCTGATCACCGACTGGGGCGATTCTCCGCCGACCTCGGCGGGCACCGGGCATGTCTACCTCAACGACGGACATGGCTTCTTCCAGGAGAAGGCCGGCGCCTTGCCGATGGACACGGCGGGGAAGGGGACGGGGCCCATCGACATCGATTTCTTCGACGCCGACGGGGATTTCGATCTCGACGTGATCCTGGCGAGCCGCAAGGGCGACTCGCTGCTCTTCCTCAACGACGGCAAAGGCACCTTCACGAACGTGCCCTTGCCCGGGCAGCCGGGGCCCTATGTGTACGGGCCGGACGAGTGCGATGTGGACGGGGACGGCGATCTCGACCTCTGGCTCGACAACGGCGGCGCGGGGCACCACACCCAGCTCCTCATCAACGATGGATCGGGCACTTTCACCGACGAGACGGCCGCCCGGGTGACGGGCAACCCCGCGGCCGACGACAACGAGGTGCAGTGCGCCGACCTCGACGGCGACGGCGATTTCGACGCGGTGATCGCCTCGCTCGACAACAACGAGCGGGTCCTGATCAACGACGGGACAGGGCATTTCACGCTCGCGCCCGGGGCCTTCCCGGCGGTGAGCGACTCCACGCTCGGGCTCGACCTCGGCGACGTGGACGGCGACGGGCGGCTCGACGCGGTGACGGCCCAGGGCGAGTCCGGGCCCTTCCTCAACCGGCTTTACCTCGGGGTCGAGCCCCAGCCCAAAGACACGCGGCCGCCCGCCTTCCGCGCCGTGCAGAAGCTCGAAGACGGCGTGCTCCCGGGCAAGGCCGTCCTCCATTTTGCGGTGTTCGACAACACCACGACAGACGCCGGCCCCCGGCTCCACAAGGCCTCTCTCTCGCTCGGCGATGGCACGATGATCCCGGCGCATTTCTCGGGCGGCGACCTCTACCGGGCGGAGCTCGATCTCGTCGCGGGCAAGAAGGTGCTTTATCAGGCCTGCGTCACCGACTGGGCGAACAACCAGGCGTGCAGCGCGCCGATCGAGGTGACGCCCGCCGGTGGATCGACGGGCGCCGGCGGGAGCGGGACGGGTGGCGCGGGCACCACCGGCGCGACAGGCACGACCGGCAGCGGTGGATCGAGCGGCGAGACGGGGGGCAGCGGGAGCGGCGGATCGAGCGGTGGAGGCGGCTGCGCGTGCGAGGCGGCGGGCTCCGCGGGCGCGCCCTGGGCAGCGGCGGCGTGGCTCGGCCTCGGCCTCGCGGCGCTCGGGCGGCGGGCTCGGGCGGGCCGGCGAGGCTGAAACTGGGCCGGAGCGGCCGGTCCTCGGTAGCCTCGTCCGAAGGAACGTTGTCTGCTGAGATCCCGAAGATCGTCTGGACCTTGCACCCGAACCACCTGGCGCCGGGTCGCGGCCCCATGGCCGTGCGGAGGCGGGTGGTTCCCTGTGGATCCATGCCTGTCGACGGCGAGCCGGGCGATCTCCTCGCCTTCGAGATCGCGCAGGGAAGGCGGGCCTTCGTCCGTCGAGACGATCTCGCGCGCCGCGGGTGGTCGAGGGCGTGCCGGGGGCCGGGATCGGGGCACTTTCACCTGCGGATCGAGGTCTACGATCACGCGCCCACGGCGGAGGAGCGGCGCTCGTTCCGCGCCCGGCGCGCCGCCGAGCGACAGGCGCTCTCGGCGCGCCCGGGGCATGCCTTCCTGATCGTCCCGGGCGAGGAGGGAAGGGCGGATCGCGCGGTCCGCTGCTCGATCCGGCGCCCGCCTCCCGGGCGCGCGGGCGCAGGCACGAGCCGCTTCGACGTGGAGCTTCGCCTGCCGTTCCGCGCCGATCGCCAGGCGCCGGTCGTGTGCGTGCTCGATCTCGTCGCGCGCGGCCTCGCCCGCCTCCACCACCGGCGCTCGGTGTTCCTCGTCTGCGCCGAGGAGCCCTCGCCCGCGCTCCTCGCCCAGCTCGCCGAAGAGCGCCGCGCGACGGGGCTCGACGCGGTCGTTCGCGAGGACGCGCTCGACCTCTGCGGGACGCCGCGCACGCTCGCGATCCAGACGGGCGAGGCCGCGATCGCCGAGCTCGGGCTGACGGCGCCGTGCACGGTCGAGGAGGTGCGGCGCGCCTTCCGCAAGCGGGTCGCCGCGGAGCGCGCCCACCCCGATCAGGGCGGGAGCGACGAGGAGTTTCGAGAGCTGCTCCGGGTGCAGAAGCTGGCGATGGGCCACCTCGAACGGTGGTCCTTGCCCGCCCGCTCCGCGGCATAGCCATGGCACGGGGCGGCCGCCTTGACGCGGGCGCCGCCGGGGCGAGACCATGGCCGCCTCGATCTTCCGCGCCTCGCGGGATCGAGCCTGGAGCCCTCGATGTCCAGCCCGCCGCCCTACACGCTCTTCAGCTTCGTGCCGGTCCCGTTCGCCGGCCCGCTGCTCCTCCTCACGACGCAGGGCACGGTGGCCGCCTCGGGCGATCCGGTCGCGGACTACGCCGACATCCCCGCGCGCCACCTCGACCTCGGGCAGGCGACGGCCATCCTCGACAAGCTCGCGGAGCGGAAGCAGATCACCTTCAAAAAGCGGAACATCCGCGGCATCTCCACCATGAGCTGGGGCGTCGTGGTGCAAGACTTTCCGCTCGACGGGGTGAGCTTCAACATCGTCGGCAACTGGTCGTCGGCGATCGATCCGCGCCTCGCGGTGCTCGTCTATCGCCTGGTCGTCTACCTGCGCGGAGAGGGCGCGACCGGGATGGTGATCGGCTACGACCGCGGGCTCGATCGCCCCGAGCTCAGCTCGCACAACCAGGGTCGCGCCTTCGATTTTCATGCCGTGCTCTTCGAGCATTTCGTCCCCGGCGCGAACGATTACCTCCAGAACGGCGCGCTCGACGCGCGGCTCCTCACCGTGCAGAACCACTGGGGCAAGCTCCCGGTGCGCGACGAGAGCGGCGCCGCGATCCTCAACGGGAAGGTCCCCTGGACGGGGAGGGCGTACTACGACCGGGGCAAGCCGCATCAGGATCGGCTGGCGCGCTTCCTCGACGCCGCGACGAAGGTCGATCGCTACGACCTCGCCGCGGTGCTCGGGCCGGCGAGCGATCCCGGCGAGGGGCCCTTCGACGACGCGACGAAGGCCAAGGCCGACAAGCTCGAAGCGCAGCTCCGCCGGGCGGCGACGATCTTCGACGGCGCGTTTCGCCTCTGCGTGAAGGAGGGGACGATCGACGACACCAGTCCGAGCGAGGTGTTCAACGGGCGGGACCTGACCGCGGCTGCGGAGCGCCTGTTCGGCAAGCCGATCTCGCGGACCAACTCGGGCAACATCTGCGAGCCGGACGGGTCGATGTTCGACTACCACCAGGATCACCTGCACGTGCAGATCGGCGTGACCGGCTGGGCCTCGACGTTCGACGGCGACGCGCCGCAAAAGCCGAAGGAAATCGCGCCCGACATTCGCCAGACCATCTACAGCGACACGAGCAACGTCATCTGGGGCAAGTTCGTCAAGGCTCACGCCGCGGTGGAGGCCGCCGCCAACAAGGCGCACGAGGCCTTCGTGAAGAAGCACCCGGCGCCCAAGCCGGGGAGCGCGGCGCCCGCGCAGCCGCCGCCGCGCTGGGACGATCAGCCGGAGTACTTCGTCCACCAGACGAAGCTGACCATCGCCTCCGCGTACAACGACAGCGCGCTCAAGGCGCGAATCACGACGAACGTGGTGGCGAACGACGCCGATCTGGTGAGCGGGGGTGACGCAAAATGGAGCACCAAGCGGGGCCGCGTGCTCAACCGCTGGTACTCCCTGGTGAGGCGCTCCGCGGACTGGTTCGCCGAGAGCGGCTGGTACAAGGACCCGACGCTCACCGAGGCGCAGATGAAGCTGTTGCCCGCGGCGGAGGTGCGGCGGCGGTTGCTCGCCCGGATCAACGCGGGGCTCGACGAGGCCGAGGCCCGCGGGCTCGCCTCGTCGGCGTGGGAGTCGTCCCCCGGCGCGGATTGACGCGCGTTCAGGCGCCGAAGACGCGGGCGATCGCGGCCTTGGTCGCGTCGTCGAGCTCGCCCGTCGCCTTCAGGCCATCGGAGATGCGGTGGCGCGTCTGGAAGAGGTTCACGGCCGCGCGGAAGGCGGGCCAGGGATCGGCGTGGCCGAGGCCCACGTCGTAGCCGAGCGCATGCATGCGGACGCGGGCGCCCTCGGGGCTCGCGGCGTCGGGGAGGGCGTCGGCGATCACCACGGGGTAGCGCCGCCGCTCGCCGGTCGGGTACTCGCCGATCCAGAGGAGCACCTCGGCGCTCGACGCGTCTTTCGGGATCTCGGCGAGGAGCGCCCCGTCGCCGTCCGTCTTGCCCTCGATCCGCAGGCCTTCGACGAGCAGGTGGTAGGTCTTGCCGGCGTAGGGCGCATGCGCCGCGTCGGTGAAGCGCCAGCGCACCGTCTTCTTTTCGGGGTCGGGCGGCGCGCTCGCGTCGCGGGGAGAAGCGCTTACCGGCTTGCCGAGCTTGACCTTGCTGCCGCCGAGGCGCGCCTCGCTGTCCGTCAATTCGAGCGAGGCGCCCGAGGAGAACAGCGTGATCGTCTCGGCGGTGATCTCGGCCCCGTCGCGCAGGTGGATCGACGGCTTTCCCCCGGCGACGAAGGTCTCCTCGCGCCCCGCGAGGTGGAGCGCCTTGCCCAGCGCCTCGAGCTTGTCCGGCGTGAGGCGCACCAGCGTCTCGCCCACGGTGAGGGTGATCTCGGCGTCCGCGCGCAGCGCGATCGATCGCGTGCTCGAGAGCGAGAGCGCGCCGTGGACGAAGGTCGCGCTGTGACCGCGGTCGCCCTCGACGCCGACGGTGAGGCGGTGATCGCCGGCCACCTGGGTCACGAGATCGCCCTCCGCTTCGACGCGCAGCAGGCCCTCCACGCGCGTCGTCGACGCGCCTCCCACCGTCTCCCGGCGCGCGCCCGCGATCGTCACCTCGCGCTCCTCGCAGCGGAGGATCGCGCGGCCCGCCACGGTCACGCCGTCGTCCTCGCCCACGAAGGTGCTGCGCCCGCCGTGGAACGAGCGGCGGCTCGGGCCCGCGATCTCGGTGGTCTGCGCGCCCGCCACCGTCATCGCCCGGTCGCCGCGCACCACGCTCGTGTGGTCGTGCTCGATCTCCTCGTCGAGGTCGCGCTCGGCGCGGAGGCGGATCTGCTCGCGACCGCTCTCGTCCTGGAAAGAAAGCTCGTTGTAGCCGCTGCCCCCGGCCGAGCTCGTGCGGATGCCGCTCCTCGTCTTGTCGGCGGGGAGCGGGAAGGGCGGCATGTTGACGCGGTTGTACATCGTCCCCAGAACGATCGGCCGGTCCGGATCGCCGCCGAGGAAGCCGACGAGCACCTCCATCCCCACGCGCGGGAGGAACTGGAAGCCCCAGCCCGTGCCGGCCCACGCCTGCGACACGCGCAGCCAGCACGAGCTGCGATCATCGCGCCGGCCCTCGCGGTCCCAGTGAAACTCGACCTTCACGCGGCCGTACGCGTCCGTGTGGATCACCTCCCGCTCGGGGCCGACCACGACCGCGGACTCGATGGAGTGGACCTGCCTCTGCCGCGGCAGCGCGGGCCGGTACGGGACGGACGCGGGGACGGCCTCGAAGCGGCACGTGTAGACCGGCTCGCCTGCGCCGCCGCTCCGCGCCTGGGCCGGCGCCACGCCCCGGTGCTCGACGCGGGTGAGCGCCCAGTCGCCGTCGGCCCCGGGCTCGCCGTGCCCGTCGAGGCGGAAGACATGGCCCGCGGCGAGGCGCCTGCTCGTGCCTTCGCCCGCGCTCGTGCGCGCGCGGCGGCGGAGCTGGGAGAGGCGTAGATCCGCGCGATCGAGGGCGTCGTCGACGTTGCTGTGGTCGCCGTGGTGCTCGTAGAACTCCGCGAGGCGCGACCCATCGAGCGCCTCGCGCGCGGCCTCGGGCGCGTCGCCTCCGGGCCGGGGATCGGCGGTCGAGACGGTGAGATCGAGCAGCGGGCGCTCGAAGTCGTAGTCGTGGTGGCGCACCGCGGACGGTTGAACGCCGGCGCGGATCGAGAAGCGCGTGATCTGCTCGGCGGCCACGCCCACGCCCTCGACCGCGTGGAACGGGACGACAGGCGGCGCGCCCGGCCGGCCCTCGCCGTCGAGCGATGCGATCGGCGCATACGCGCTCGGGCTGTCGCCGATGACGAGCCGCTCGGCCGCGCCGTCGGCCTCGAAGAAGAAGAAGAGCCCGTCCTCCGCGAGCAGGCGGGTCACGAACGCGAGGTCGGTCTCCTGGTACTGGACGCAGTAGGCGCGCGGCTTGTAGCGGCGGACGAGCTCGACGCGATGGACGACACGGTGCTCGTCGAGCACCCTCGCCACCACCGCGATCACCGAGAGATCTTGATAGATGCGGCTGTTCTTCCGCCTGCGCAGGCGAGAGAGCGAAGGGACGAGCCGGAGCCGGTAGCGCCGCAGCCCCTGCTCGTCCCGCTCGCCGGTCGAGCCCACCCGCGCGACGACGCCGCGCACCCGGCGCGGTGGCGCACCTGGAACGGCGAGCGCGAGCTCCGCCGGCTGATCGAGCAGCGACGCGGTGATCGTCGCGAGATCGAGGGCGCTCGCGAAGGTGATGTCGAAGCGGAAGGGGCGCGACATCGCCTCGCGGCCGTCGAAGGAGAGGACGGTGAGCTCGCCCGCGCCGAGCGGACCGGCGCGGAGCTCGAAGAGAGTCGTGACAGGATCGAGCGAGGGATCGGGCATGGGCGTCGAGGGCGAAGGCGGCGCAATCGCGCGGATCAGGAGGGCTTGCGGGCCGGGGGCAAGGCAAAGGCGCGCGCGAAGGCCGCGACCTCGTCGGGGGAGAGCTTGCCGCGGCCGGCCTTCTTCCGCAGGGCGCCCAGGTCGGCTGTCGGCGGAGGAGCAGGCTGCGCAGGCTCGTTGGCCCGGCGGTGATCGGCGCGGGCCTCGGGCGGACGCGGATCGGGCCGAAGATCGAAGGCGCGGTTGCTCCGGTGATCGGGCAGCGGCACCGTGGTCTCATCCCCGCCGGGCACGACCGCGGGCAGATCGCGCGGCGCCTGGAACGAGGGCGGGCCCCAGGGCGTATCGCTCTTCGGCAAGCTCGCGGGGCCCGACCCGGGGAGCGCCGCTCGTGCAAAGGGCACGACCGGGTCCTTGGCGCCGTTCGCCTGCGGATCGAGCTTTTGCGTCACCTCGTCACCCGGGCCCGCGGCCCCACCCGCCTCGGAGGTACTCTCGAATGGCCAGCGCCTGCTCATCGGGGCACCTTATCACGAGGCCGGCGCCCTCGCTGCACCGGAGCCCGGCGCCGTGGACGACGATCCGCGTCGTGGGAAGACCGCTTCGAGCGGGCTACGGGGGCGCTCCAAAGCCTGTCCCGAGCAGCCAGCCGAGCTTGTGTCGCACCAGCGCCATGATCTCCTTCGGAAGAAAGCCGCGGGGCGTCAACCCGTCGAAGATGTCTTGGGGCACCGTGGTCGGATACTCGCAAAGGATCCAGAGGGGAGGGTCCAGGCTTCCTGCTTTTCGATCGAGCTCTACATGGGTGATGCGCTCTGCGAACGGGCGCGACCCGGTCATGGGCACCACGACCCAGGGCAGATCGCGGCCGGGGGCCATGCGAGAGACGATGAGGCCGGGATGGCGGGTCTCCTTGTTCTTCCAGGGGCCGATGAGCGCTGGGACTTGAAGATCATAAACCTGTCCAGCGGCGGGCATGGGCTCACTCCGAGATCAACCCGAGCGATGTCGCGGCCATGATGAAAGCATCGGCTACTTTCACGGCGTCGCGGGCAATTTCGCGGAGCACCAGCGGATTTTTGACGATCCCCGGCTCCAAAACGGCGAGCACGATGGCGCCGAAGTAAAGATAGAACGTGCTCGATGCTCTCAAGAGATCCGAGAGCTGCCGCCATGTGCCCTTGGGCGAAACGCTCACCGCCCCCACATCATGCTCGCTCACGAGGCGTAGCGCCGTGTACAAGACATAATCCATGCTGGCGCTCGTCTCCTCGGAAAAGCCGCTCGTCGCGAGGCGCTGCTGGAAGTAGGCGTATCCCTCCTCTCGATCTCTGCGCGGCAATCGTCGTGTCCATCCGAGCTGTTCGAGGGCGAACATCCCCAAGCCGAAGGTGCTGGTCTCGGCAGCAAAGAGCCAGCGTAGCTTGGCGACCTGCCACCTCAGCCCCGCGATCGTCTCTGCCTGCACGATCGGGCGGAAGTAGGCGTCCTCGTACCGATGAAACAAAGCGGTTCGCAGGCGATCGACGAGGCTTGCCCCTGACCAAACCGCCAGCGGCGCATCGGGTTGGATGAGCACCAAGGCCACCGAGCCGGGGTTCATGATGAACGGAACCGTAGCCCACCCACTGCGGGAAATCCATGCCCGCCCCGGGACATCACCGACCTTCGAGACCCGAGGCCACCGTGATAGCCTCCCTCCGTGCCCGATCCGGTCGGCCTCCAGGTCGGCAGCGTCTTCGCCACCGACTTTCGCGTCCTCTCGTCCCTCGCCGGGGGCGGGATGGGCAGCGTCTACGTCGTTGAACAGCTGAGCACAGGGCAGCGGCGCGCGCTCAAGCTCATGCACCCGCACCTCGTCCAGGACGCGCAGCTCCGCGGGCGCTTCGAGCGCGAGGCCAGGGTCGGCGCGCGCATCGAGAGCGATCACGTGGTGCAGGTCATCGCGGCGGGGGTGGACGGCGACGCGGGCATCCCGTGGATCGCGATGGAGCTGCTCGAAGGGGAGAGCCTCGCGGCGCACGGCGCGCGGTGCGGTGCGCTGCCGGTCGCCGAGGTCGCGGAGATCGTCCGCCAGCTCGGCCACGCCCTCGGGGCGGCGCACGAGGCCTCGGTCGTCCACCGCGATCTCAAGCCCGAGAACATCTTCATCTCGGCGGGGCGGCGCAGCGGATCGAAGCTCCTCGTGAAGGTCCTCGACTTCGGCATCGCCAAGGTCGCGGCCGAGGCCAACCCCAACGCCACGGCGCCCATGGGCACGCTCGCGTGGATGGCGCCGGAGCAGACCGAGGTCGGCGCGGCCATCACCCCCGCGGCGGATGTCTGGTCGCTCGGCCTCCTCGCCTTCTGGATGCTCACGGGCAAGTCGTACTGGCGCGCGATGAACGAGGGCGCGGGGCCCTCGGCGGCGCGGCTCGTGCGCGAGCTGTTGATCGAGCCGCTCGCGGGCGCGTCGGCGCGGGCCGAGGCGCTCGGCGTGCCGGGGAAGCTCGTCCCCTCGTTCGACGAATGGTTCGCGCTCTGCGTGGCGCGCGACCCGGCGGCGCGCTTCGAGGATGGCGGTGACGCATGCGCGGCGCTCGGTCCGATCCTCGACGAGGCGCTCGCGAGCGCGCCGGAGCAACACACGGCACCGCTCTCGCCGATCGTCCCCCGGCCGGCGCCGTCGAGCGGCGATCGGCGCCAGATCACCCCGCCGCGATCGACCCCGGGGGCGGCGCCGCCCGCGCGCGACATCTCGCTCACCCGCACCGCGCCGGCCGCGGCGATCCTCGCGGCGGAGACGCGGACGGCGAGCGCGCGCCCCCCGGAGCGCCGCGCTCCGCGCTGGATCGGGGCCCTGGCCCTCGGGGTCCTGGGGATCGGCGCGCTCGTCCGCTTCGGGACGGCGGGCGAGCCCGTGGCGCCGATCGCCGTGCCTGCGCCGAGCGCGCCGGCGCCGCCCGCGCCCATCGTGATCACCGATCTGCCGCCGCCCCGATCGGCGAGCCCGGAGGCGCGCGCGGCCTACAAGCTGGCCCTCCAGTCGCTGCGCGACGCCAACTGGGGCCAGGCCCGGGCCGGCTTGCAAGAGGCCCTCCGCCACGATCCTTCGCTCGCCGCCGCGCACCTGCGGCTGGCCATGACGACCGATTTCTACGACCTGCCGGAGCTGCGATCGCAGTACGCGCTCGCGGTGCAAGGCCGCGCCGGCCTCGACGCGCGCGAGCAGGCGCTCCTGCGCGCCATCGAGCCGCTCTGCGTCGAGGACCCGCCGAACAACGCCGCATGCCGGGAGCGGCTCCAGGCGCTCGCCGAGGAGAGCCCGCTCGACGCCGAGCTGTCGATGCTCGCGGGCAACCTCTGCGCCGCCGGCGGCTCCGCCGAGGACGACCTCGAGCCGCTCTTCCGCGCCGTCGCGCTCGATCCGCAGTACGCGGACGCCTGGTCGGTGCTGGCGATCCGGCTCACCAGCCTGAACCGCCTCGACGAGGCGACCGAGGCCGCCAACCGCTGCCTCGCGGTGTCGCCCACCTCGTCGGACTGTCTCACGTTGCGCGCGGACGTGCATGCGCGGCGCGGCCGGTGCGCCGAGATGGAGAGCGACCTCGCCCGCTCGCTCAGGACCGGCGCGACGCCCCTCACCTGGACGTACGAGGGGTGGGTCACCGCGCTCTTCGCCCTCGATCGGCCGCCGGAGGTGATCCTCGAGACGCAGCGGCAGAAATGGCCGCTCGTGCCGGAGTCGACCCGCGCCGCGGTCGAGGCCATCGATCGCGCCGAGATCGATATCGTCGAAGGGCGCTTCCTCGACGCCGAGGCGAAGCTCCTCGCGGGCCTGCAGACGCTCCACGGCGAGCCCGGCGAGCTGATGCACTCGAGCCTCACCTCGCACCTCATCGGCATCTACCGGGAGATGGGCAAGCTCGATCGGGCTGCGGCGGTCGCGGCGGATTACCTCAAGCGCCGCGACGCGTGGCAGGGCCTCCCCGAGCTCGACCGCTCGCTCGGCATGCTCCGCACGATGAACCGCGGCGGTCTGCTGTCGGACGAAGAGCTCGGCAAGCGGCGCGACGCGTGGCTCGAAAAACGCAGATCACGCGGCTCTCGGCTCTCGCCCTGGGACGAGTGGAACCTGCAGCACTTCCACGACGGCGACGCCCGCGAGATGGCGCAGGCCGTCGCCGATCTGCCGCTCGCGGCCGGCCCGCCGCCGAACGATCTGCTCTCGAAGATCGGCAAGAGCTACCTCGTGGCCGGGATGCCCGACAAGGCGCTCCCCCACCTGCGCGCGGCGACCCAGCCCTGCCGCCGCCCGGAGCCCGAGCTCGACCTCCTCCTCGCGGACGCGCTCGACGGGACGGGCGACCACGCGGCATCGTGTCCGATCTACACGAAGATCGTCGAGCGCTGGGGCAAGGCCAAGCCCCGCTCGATCACCGCGGAGAAGGCGAAGGCCAAGGCGAAGACGGCGTGCCCGCCCGGCGGCCCGGGCGGTCAGCGGTAGGGCCCCTCGGAGGCGTTGGCGGAGAGGTCCGCCGCGAGCTCCATGGCCGCGGTGAGGGTCTTGTCGTTGAACAGCGCGCCCTCGAAGATCACCGAGACATCCTGCTCGCCCGCGCTCACCAGCGCCGGCTTCACGGCGAGCAGGGTGCGACGCTGCTCCTCGCCCAGCCGGCGCGCCGCGCGCGCGTCGCCGAGCGTCAGCGTGTAGGCGCTGGCGAAGGCCGGATCGCCGAAGGGATCGGCGGGCTGTGCCGGACCGCCCTTGTCCTTGCGCGCGAGGTCACAGGTCCGCTCCAGCATGAACCTGTCGCCGAGCGACACGCCGCGCTCCGCGCTCACGCGGGTCCCGATCCTCGCGGTCTTGCCGGGCAGCGACCTCCGATCGATCGCCACCGTCACGCGCATCCCGCGGAGCTCGAGCGCGATCGCCGCGTCCTGATCGCCGGGCCACGAGAGCTCGCCGCGGGACACCTCGCCGCCGAGCTTCGCCGCGAGCTTCCGCCAGCGCTTGCCGAGCTTCGCGCCGCGCGCCGCGCACTGGGCGACGGCGCGTATGGCGGTGATCAGGCGCCGTGGGTCGTCGTCGATGCCGACCTTGGTCGAGGTCACCGCCCGGTTCTCCAGCGTGAGCGAGTAGGGGCGCGCCTCGGTCAAGGTCTCGCGCAGCTTCCTGTCGTCGAGCCAGAGGCGCGCGAGCCCCTCGTCGTTCGACTTGACGATGAACACGTCGTCGAACGCCCGGTCGCCGGTGTCGATGTCCTGCGTCCCGAAGGCCTTGCCGAGCGACGACAGCACGCCCTCCTCGTAGACCTTGAGGGTGAGCGCGTTCGGCCCGCTCGCCTCGGCGTAGATGCGCGTGTAGGTCGTCGACGAGCGCCCGTGGCTCACCGTGTAGTGGTCCACCACGACCGTGATGTCGTCGAGCTGGGCCACGATCTTCATCGGATCCGGCTTCCAGAAGCCGCCCGACGAGGGCTCGAACCTCCCGCCGATCTCCTCCGCGACGCGCTGCCACACCACGGCGCGCTTGGCCATCTGCTGCCGGCTGACGGCCATGGCCACGATCGAGAAGAGGATGATCACGATCCAGCTGCTCATGGTTCCCCATCGTACAGGGCCCGCGGGCCCCGCGTCAGCGCAGGCCGGAGGTGCCGGCCGGCGGGCGCAGCGCCGCGTCGATCGCCCGCTCCCGCCGGATCGTGACCACGAGCAGGACCGCGAGCAGCGCGTTGCCCGCCGTCAGGCGCAGCCAGAGGTACGCCGGCAGCGCATGCCCGACCGCGAAGACCGCGAGGAGCGCGGCATGCGTCGTCAGGCCGAGGTAGCCCCACGCGCGCAGCACGGGCGCGAGATCCAGGGCATAGCGCGAGGACGCGTCCGGGTGATCCGTGGGGTCGAGCGGCGGCGGGAAGAGCGAGAGCACCGGGCGCTCGGCCGCGCGCCGGCCGAGGTCGAGCTTCTGGAACAGGGCGGTGAGCCCGCCCGGGGCGATCTCCGGCGCGCCGCCGCCCTCGACCACCCAGCCGGCGCGCACGAGGAAGCGAGCCTCGCAGAGGTCGAGGAAGAAGCCCTGGAGCAGCAGGCTGCCGAGCCCGGCCGCGGCGAGCCACATCGCCTGTCCCTGGGCGTGCAAATGCACGAGGAGCGCGGCGAGCAAGACCACGCCGATCAAGAGGTGCGCGGCCCCGGCGGCGGCGCGATCGTGGCGCGCCGCGAGGCCCCGGGCGCGCCCGAGCAGGCCCGCGGCGCCCACGAGCACCGTGGCGACGAGGAGCAGGAGCGACCCCATGAGCAGGTTGGCGCTGCTCGTGAAGCGATAGAGCGACGCCCCCGCGACGCCGAGCAGCGCCCCCGTGACGACGAGCGCGTCCGGGCCCACCGGCGTGGCCAGGCAGACCTGGGCCACGAGCCTCTTCGCCGGGACGAAGAGCAGCCGATCGAGCGGCGTCTCGGCCACCTCAGGCAAGCTCGGCGGGGGTCTGGAGAGCGGCTCGGTCATCGTGGCACGACGCTCTGAGGCGCGAGCTTCTTCGTCGAAGAGAGCTCGATCACGCGGCGGAGCGCCCGCCAGAGGCTCGGGATCGCGGCGTAACCGGCGGCGGCGAGGAGGATCAAGAGGCCGTCGTACGGGACACGATAGCGGGTGTCGCCGAAGTAGAGGATCGCCACCAGCACCTCGGCCCAGACATGGAGAGAGACGAGCATCATCCGGGCGCGCTTCTTCCGGAAGGAGAGGAAGAGGAGCAGGGCCGCCGGGGGGAGGATGAAGATGTTGTGCAGGCCCGACCAGAGGAGCATCGGGTCGCGGAACTGCGGTTTTTGCCCCTGATCGGGCCAGGGGATGTTGTAGCCCCAGAGCAGGACCACGTGCGTCAGCGCGTACTTGAATTGCCGGTAGTATCCCGTCTTCTGCACGCACTGGCGCGCCACGTCGTAGATCACCGGCGCGTCCCACATATGGCCGGAGAAGCGCACCGTCTCGCCCATCGCGGGGTCGAGCGGGAGGATGGGTGGATGGGCCTTGTCCTTGCCGAAATAGAGCAGCGAGCCGAAGGGCGGCGGACCGAAGAAGCCTTTACCGTCCTTGGCGTTGGCCTCGATGCCCGTGGCGTGGCAGCGCCCGAAGGCGTAGTTGAGCGGGCCATTGGTGGAGACGAGGCCGATGATCCCGCCCTTCCAGTGGTTCGACGTGTGCCAGTAGAGGCGCACCGAGGAGAACGCGAGGATCACGCCGAGGGGGACGAAGACGCGGATCCAGAGCGTCCGGTGCATGTTCTTCCAGGCCTGCTTGCGCCAGAGCCAGTGGCCGAGGAGGAACGCCGCGGAGACCAGGTGTTGCGGGCGCATGATGGTGCCGAGCGCGAGGGAGATGCCGAGCAGCCACGCGTCGCGCGGCCGGCCGCGGTCGGCGAGGCGCAGGCCGTAGAAGGCCGTCGCGGCGACGCATGCGGCGAAGGGCGTCTCGCTCAGCGCGTAGCCGCCGAGGGAGATCCACGGGTAGTAGAAGATGAGGACGAGGCCCGCGAAGAGGCGCGCGAAGCCGCGCTGGGTGAAGCGCTCGACGGTCGCGTAGGTGTAGGCCACCGCGATCGCGCCGAGGAGGGCGAAGGCCACGCCGAGCGCGGTCTTGTTGTCCTTGCCGGCGATCAGCTTGACGAGGGCGATGAAGACATGGGTGCCATACGGGAAGAGGGCGAACCATGGCCGCGGCACCCAAGGCTGGGTGAGCATCGCCGTGGCGCGCTCGATGTAGCCGCCCATGTCCGAGTAGGCGAACTCGGCCGGCGGGTGGATCCGGAGGTTCCAGTTGAGCCGGACGGAGAGGGCGGCCACCGTCACCATGAAGAGGCGGAGGTGCCTGGCGAGGCCGCGCTCGAAACGGGCGAAGAGGCGCATGGGTCGAAGGCGGACGAGGAGCCGTGATCAGGCGCGTCGCGAGGCCCGGAAGGCCTCGACGAAGCGCTTCGAGAGGTCGAGATCGACCGGGTCGCCGGCGCGTCCGCTCGCGCGCAGGCAGGTGCCGACGATCACCCCAGCTTGCGCTCGGCCGATCTCGCCGAGCGTCTCGATGGTCACGCCGCTCGCGCAGAGCACCGGGACGGCCCCGTGGAGGGCCCGGGTCACCTCGTCGAGGTCGGCCTTGTTCACCCCGCGGCCGGTGCCGCTCCCGGTGACGAGCACCGCGTCGGCGAGCCCGCGCAGGGCGAGGTCGTGCGCTTCTTCGCCGATCGGGCGGGCGGCGAGCGGGGCGGAGTGCTTCACGTCGACGTCGCAGTAGAGCGCGATCGACTCGGCGCCGAGCGCGCGGCGCATGCGGAGCGTCTCGTGCGCGCGGCCCTCGATCAGCCCTTGATCCGTGACGCGCGCGCCCGTGTGGACGTTGACGCGGATGAAGCGCGCGCCCGAGGCGACGGCGATGCTGAGGGCCGCCTCGGCGTCGTTGCGCAGCACGTTGATGCCGAGCGCGACCGCGGGCGCGGCGGCCCGCACGGCGAGCGCGGCGGCCGTCATCGAGGCCACGGTGACCGGCGCGACGCGGCCGGGCACGAAGGGCGCGTCCCCGAAGTTCTCGGCGATGATGCCCTCGAAGCCGGCCTCGGCGAGGGCGCGGGCGTCGCGCGCGGTCGACGCGAGCGCGGCCGCGAGATCGCCGCCGAAGCGGGGGCTGCCCGGCAAGGGCGGCAGGTGGATCACGCCGATCAGCGAAGGAAGCGTTACGTGAGGAGAGGCGCTCATGGGCGGCGCAGCTTACTCCACGCCGCGCCCCGGTGGGGACCCAGGTCACGCCTGTGCCGTGAGACAGGATCCCGGCAGGATCTCGGCAAGATCCGGGCGCGACCCCGGTGGCCCGGGGCGGCGAAGGCTCGTAGCATCTTGCCCGACCATGGAGGTTCGTATGCGCGCACGACTTCGCTTGACCCCTGCTTTGCTCCTCGGACCGCTCGCCGCGATCGCCCTGCTCTCGCCACCCCGCGAGGCAAAGGCCTGCGGCGGAGGCATGTTCCCCGCGCCCGACGAGACCGAGACCACCCTCGTCACCGGCCACCGGGTGGCCATCTCGATCTCGACGACCCAGACCGTGCTCTGGGATCAGGTGCATTACACCGGCAAACCCAAGGATTTTGCGTGGGTGATGCCGGTGCACGCGGGCGCGAAGATGGAGATCGGATCGGCCGCGTTCATCGACACGCTCGACGCGCACACCGCGACGGTGGTGAGCTCGCCCGAGGTCTACTGCGACAGCGGCGGCGGGAGCGAGTCCTCCGGCGGCTGCTGCGGCACCGCGCTCAGGGGCGGCGGCGACGGATCGCTCGGCGGCGACGGTAACCGCGAGCAAGACCCGGGGGTCACGGTCGTGAACAGCGCCACGGTGGGCCCGTACGACACGGTGACGATCGCCTCGGGCATGCCGGGCGCGATCAGCAAGTGGCTGACCGACAACGGGTACAACATCCCGGCCGACTTCGCGCCGCTCCTCGACGACTACACCGCCGAGGGGTTCCAGTTCCTCGCCGCGCGGCTCAAGCCGGACGCGGGGGTCGAGCAGATCAAGCCGATCCGGGTCGTCATGCCGGGCATGGAGAGCACCTTCCCCATGCGCATGCTGGGCGCCAACGCGGACGACAAGGTGGGCCTCCAGCTCTTCGTGATCACCGAGGGCCGGATGAAGGTCGACGGCTTCGGCGAGGCCAAGGTGGACGCGAGCCGGGTGACCTGGGATTTCGTCAAGCACACGTCGGACTACGCCGCGCAGCGGGACAAGGCGCTCTCCGCGGGCGACGGGGCCAATTTCCTGACCGCGTACGCGGCGAACGAGGGCCTGTTCATCCCGCCGGCCGCGGGCGCGATCATCCTCAGCGACAAGTCGGCGAAGGACTCGCTGGTCGCCGCGTACTTCGAGCAGGGGCGGCTCTACGGCGACACGAGCGATGTCTGCGGGGCGAGCACCGTGATCGAGGCCGGGATGGCCGATGGCAAGGTGGTCGATGTCTGCCCGGACGACGGGAGCCCCTGCGGCACGCCCGGCGCCGGCGAGATCGATTCGCGCGCGTTCGGGTGCAGCGAGCTCGACGATCTGTCGGTGGCGATGACCGGCCTGCACCCTGCCTCGACCTGGCTCACGCGCTTCGAGGCCAACCTGCCCGTGGCGGCGCTCAAGCAAGACCTCACGCTCTCGCCGATCTCGACGCAGGTGGCCGTGAGCAACCTGATCGTCGCCGGGGAGAGCAACGGTGATCCCTGCGGCACGGCCGCCGCGGCCTTCCTCGAAGCGGGCAAGGCGCCGCGCCCGCCCTCGGCCCCGGGCCGCCTCGCCTTGATCACGGCCTTCGCGGGCCTGCTCGCCGCGATCGCGCGCAGGACGATGGCGCGCACCCGCCGGAGCCTCCTGCTCGGCACGGGCCGCGCGCCGGTCTGATCAGCCTGTTCAGCCCAGAAAAAACGCAAAGGCGCAAAGGCGCAAAGACGCAAAAAAGAAAGAAGAACCCAGCGGGTTCTCTCTTCTTGCGCCTTTGCGCCTTGGCGCCTTTGCGTTGAAAAAATGGTCGGCAACCCGCCCCCCATCGTGGACCAAGAGAGGACCACCTCTCCCGAGCCAGTCCCCGACGCTCAGCGCACCTCGAGCATCCCACCGAGCAAGGCCTGCTCCACCGAGGCGAGCGCGGTCTCCGCCACCTGGTCGAAGGTGACCTCGTGGAGCTCGGCGAAGCGCGCGATCCCGGCGCGCACGTCGCTCGCCTCGTGCACGAAGGTCAGCAAGAACAAGAGCTCCGCGCCGATCTCCACCTTCTGCGCCAGCGCCTCCGGGGTGAAGCGCGCCCAGATCGTCGAGACGGCGTCCTCGCCCGGGCCCGTCTGCTCCTCGGCGAACACCGTCCCGTCCGGCACGCGGAGCGTCGCGCCGAGCAGGCGATCCTTCTGCCCGGCGAGCGCGCGCGCCGCGAACAGCTTGTCGATCCGCTCGCTGGTGAGCGCGATCTTCGGCAGCTTGTCCACGCCGAGCGACCAGGTCTTGCCCGGCCGGCCGAGCCGCTGGAGCAGCGTCGCGGTCGGGCGCAACCCAGCGATGCCGAGCTTTTCGAGGTGGGCGCGGCGGGCGAGCGCCTCGTCGTCGAAGGCGCGATCGAGCACCGGGAACATGCCCGCCGCGTACGAGGCCGCATGCTCGTCCGCGCTCACGAGCGGCGCCTCGAGCACCACGGCCTCGAGCGCGTCCGAGCCGAGGGCCTTGCGCACCCGGGGAGGCACCGGATCGCCTTGGATCTCAGGCCATTCGATGAGCAGCACGGCGCGGCCTCGCGGCCCGAGGTGCGCGTCGATCTGCCCGAGCAGCGCCTTGCAGAGCTCGTCGCCGCGCGCGCCGCCGTAGAGGAACGTGGCCTCGCCCGCGCCCTCCGGCCGGGGGATGAAGGGCGGCTGCGACACCACGAGGTCGAAGCGCTCGCCGGCCACGGGCGCGAACAGATCGCCTGCGCGGAACTCGGCGTTCTCGATCCCGTTGAGCACCGCGTTCACCCGGGAGAGCGCGATGGCCCGCGGGTTGATGTCGGTGCCCACGACCTTCTCGCATGCCGACGCGAGCACGAGCGCCGCGGTGCCCGCGCCGCACCCGAGATCGAGCGCGCGCCCGAGCGGGCGGGTGGGGTACGAGGCGCGGCAGAGCTCGATGGTCGTCTCGCCGAAGCCCATCACCGCGTCGGCCCCGTGCACCAGGTCGTCGGAGACGATGAACAGGCCGTTGAAGAGGCTGAGCACGAAGGGCGAGACCAGGCCCTCGGGCCGCGCGTCGAGCAGGCCGAGCCGGAGGAAGAGGTCGAGCGCGTCCCCGAAGGCCGCGCGCGCGTCGTCCTCGCGCACCGGGTCGCTGAAGAGCAGCGCGCGCATGGCGACGGCCGCCGGGTCCTTCAGCGCGCGCAGGTGGTAGGCGCGGATCGGCCGGCGCAGGGGCGGCGGCACCACGGCCGCGGCGGCCACGATGGGCTCTGCCCGCTCCGGCGAGAGCCCCAGGCGCTGGAGCGTCGCGCGGACGGCGTGGAGATCGGCGTGGGATGCGTGAGAAAGGCGAGCGAGGTCGGGGACCGGCATGTCCCCTTCTACTCTGCCTCGATGGTGATGATTAGTGCGAAGAGGGGGACTTGAACCCCCACGGTGTTACCCGCTAGCACCTCAAGCTAGTGCGTCTGCCAGTTCCGCCATCTTCGCGTGCGATCGACTGCTCCTCGGTCGAGCGGGCCCTGGCCCGCTGCGTTCGAGGCCGGACTAAGTAATCTCCCTGGCGGGGATGTCAAGAAAAAGCGAGCGAGCCTTCGCCGGAGCCGTTGCTGGAGCCTCCGGTCGAGCCGTCGCTTGCGCTCGTCACGTGCGGCGCGCGCGGGCGTCCGCCCGATCGCGCGAGGCCTCTCGCATCCCCGTGAGGCGCGCGCGGAGCGCATCGAGCCCCAGGTTGCCCGGCGCCCCCGGCGAGGTGCGCGCCGCGAGGCTCTGCTCGGGCGTCCGCCCTTCGAGCTCGGCCGGCTCCTCGGCCACCTTGCGGTACGCCGTGCGGAAGGGCACGCCGCTCGCGGCGAGCTCGACGGCGCGATCGGTCGCGTACATGTCCGGGCTGATCGCCGCGCGCATCCGCGCCCGGTCGAAGTCGAGCGCGCGCACCAGGTCGGGCAAGATGGCGAGCGCCGCCAAGCCCTGCCCGATCCCCCGGAGGATGGGCGGCTTCGTGGCCTGCAGATCGCGCTGGTAGCCCGTGGGGAGCGAGAGGATCGACTGTAGCTCGACCATCGCGCCCTCGACGACGGCGGGCGAGGCGCGGAGCAGCTCGACCACGTCCGGGTTCCGCTTGTTGGGCATGATCGAGGAGCCCGTCGTGTACTTCGCCGGCAGGCGGACGAAGCCGTACTCGGCCGTCGTGTAGAGCGAGAGGTCCCACGCGAGGCGGCGCAGATCGAGCAGGGGCTGGAGCACCACCGAAAGTACTTGGAGCTCCAACTTTCCCCGGCTGTTCTGGGCGTAGACGGGGCTCTGCTGCACGCGCGCAAAGCGGAGCTCCTTCGCCACGCCCTCGCGATCGAGCGGGAGGTTCACCCCGTAGCCGGCGGCCGTGCCGAGGGGGCAGCAGTCGATCCAGGCGTCCGTCTGCCAGGCCAGCGCGGCGTCATCCAGGAAGGCCTCGGCGAAGCCCGCGAGCCAGAGCCCGATCGACGAGGGCACCGCCCGCTGCAGGTGCGTGTAGCCGGGCATGGGCGTGAGCGCGTCCGCGTCGGCTCGATCGAGCAGCGCGCCGGCGATCTCGACGCAGAGATCGGCGAGGCGCACGAGCGCGTCGCGCACGTAGAGGCGCATCGCGACGAGCACCTGATCGTTGCGGCTCCGCCCGGTGTGGACCTTCTTCCCGGTCTCGCCGAGCCTCTCCACGAGGTGGGCCTCGATCACCGAGTGCCCGTCCTCGAAGCGCTCGTCGAAGTCGACCTTCCCCTCGGCGAAGAGCGCCCCGAGCGCGTCGAGCTCGCGGACGAGCCCCTCGGCCTCGTCCGCGCCGAGCACGCCGACGCGCGCGAGCCCGCGGACATGGGCCACGGAGGCCCACAGATCGAAGGGGAACAGCGTGCGATCGAGGCGCAGGTCTTCGCCGGCGAGGAAGCGGTGGAGGCGCTCGTCGACGGCGATGCCGGCCTTGTCCCAGAGGGGCGCTACGGGCTTGGCCAAGGGAGGATTCCTTCCATCTCCGGGAAGCCGAAGGCGAGGTTGAGATTCTGCACGGCCTGGCCGGCCGCGCCCTTCAGGAGGTTGTCGAGCGTGGAGACGACGACGCCGTGGCGCCGCGCTTCGTCGGCCGACACGCCGCCGAGCGCCGCGCCGGGCTTGCCCGCGATCGCCCGCACGAGGGGGATGCCCTCGACCACCGAGACGAGCGGCTCGCCCGCGTAGGCCTCGGTGAGCCGCATCGCGAGCTCGTCCTTCGACACCGGCCGATCGAACATCATCGACACGGTGACGGTGATCCCGCGGAAGAACGGCGCCACGTGCGGCACGAAGCACACGGGCGCGGCGTGGCGCGTGACCTCGCGCTCGTGGAGGTGGCCCGTGAGCGCGTAGGGCATGAGGTTGTCGCGCAAGGCCTCGACATCGTTGCGCGGCGAGGGCGTGGTGCCCGCGCCGCTGTAGCCGGAGACGCCGAACGCATGCGCCGGCCCGGCGAGGAGCCCCGCGAGCGGGCGGACGGCGAGCGCCGTGGCCGTGGCGTAGCAGCCGGGGTTGGCGATGCGCCGGTGGCCGCGGATCTGCGCGCGGTGGTGCTCGGGGAGGCCATAGACCCACGCCGCGTCGAAGCGGTGATCGGCGCTCACGTCGACGATCACCGTCTCCGGGTGGGCCGCGTCGATGGCCTCGACGATGGGGTGGGAGAGGTCGTTGGGCAGGGCGAGGACGAGGGCGTCCGGGCGCCGGGCGGCGATGGCCGCGGCGTCGAGGTCCTCGAACACGAGCCCGGGGACGCCGGGCACGGGCTCGCCCGCGGTGGTGCGGGAGGAGACGAAGGCGACCTCGAAGCCGGGGTGGCGGGCGAGGAGGCTCATCAGCTCTTGCCCGACATACCCGCGGGCGCCGATGAGCCCGATGGTCTTCCTGGAAAACATGGTCATGGCCTCACGACTCCGTCGTTCCGTGCTCGCGGAGCGTCGCGGGCAAGCTCAAGGCATGATCGATACACTCCTTGATCTCCTCGAAGCTCGACAGCCCATACCAGAACACCGTCCATCGATCGGACTTGTAGCTGCCCTGCGACTGCTGGAAATACCAGGGGTTGATCTCGTTCTCCACCCGGGACCGCCAGAACAGCTTGGGGTTCTCGTTCTTCATCCGCGACCAGAGCGAGCCACCCACGCCCGCGCCCTGGGCCTGGGCCGTCACCGCGAACTTGTCGAGATAAGGAATCGGCAGGTCGCTCGTGATGATGGCCGTCGCCCGGTACGAGTCGGCGAGGTAGAGCCGGTAAATCGCCTTCTTGTCGAAGTACTTCTCGTCGAGCTTGCGCTGAAAGCATGCTTCGAGCAGATCGCGCAAACGCTCCTTGTCGATGCCTTCGAGCGACTCGTAGAGGCGCACCCGGTCGCCCCGCCGCACCAGCGTGCCCGAGCCGGTGTGGGTGAAGAGCTCCTTGGCGAGGTGGTCCGGCGAGGTGATGGAGATGGACGAGCTCGGCGGCAAGGCGTCGAGGATCGTCTTGATCTCCTGCATCTTGTGGCGCATCCCCGAGTGGAGCCAGGGTTGGCTCATCAGGTGGGTGTAGTCCTCGGCGAGGTTGACGGCGGAGATCACCCGCCCGTGCTCGTCGAGCAGGCCGCCGGTCTCGGTGAGGAAGATCATCTTGAAGGGCTGGATCGCGATGGCCAGCTCCCGCGCCGCGGCGTCGGCGTTGATGCTCACGATCTGCCCGCCCGGCGTGACGCCGAGGCTGGTCAAGATCGGCAGGTGGCCTGCGCGGATGCTCGACCGGATGCCGTCGAGGCTCACCGACGTGACCTTCCCCGCGAAGCCGAAGCGGTCGGGGTCGATCAGCTCGCCCTCGAAGACCGAGGCGGAGACGGGGCGCGCCCGCGTGCCCATCTGTTCGAGGGCCTCGACGAGGCGGAGGTTCTCGCGCGCGAGCACCTTGCGGGCCACCTCCAGCACCTGCGGGGTGATGATGCGCGTCCCGTCCTCGGCGAGGGTGGAGGGGATATGGGCCTCGTTCAGCGCGTCGGTGAGCTGGGGGCCGGCGCCGTGGATGACGATGGGATAGAGGCCCACCGAGCGGAGGAAGGTGAGCGACGAGGCGAGGCCGTCGAGGTCCTTCGCGAGCATGCCGCCGCCGACCTTGATGAGGGCGAACTTCTGCGCGTCGACCGTGGAGTACTGCTTGACGTACTGCTCGACCTCTTTCCGGCTGCCGAGGTTGCGGAGCAGCCGGACGATGATGTCCTTGGTCGTCTGCCGCTCGAGGCCCTCGGGGGGAGGGATGGTCAACCGTTTATCCGAAGATTCGCTCATACGTCGCCTCTGCTTCCACCAGCTCTACAAGTCTGACCCACTCTCCCGCCGTGTGCGCCTCGGCGATGTCGCCCGGCCCGTAGACGATCGCAGGCTTTCCGCTCTCCGAGAAGAGCGCCGCCTCCGTCCAGAAATCCACCGGCGCGCCCACCCTGAGGCCGAGCTCCCCGGCGAGCGAGGTCGCCTCGCGCACCCGCGCCTCGACGCCGCCGGGGTGATCGGAGAGCGCCGCGGGGAGCGGCGTGGCGATGAACGTCGGCTCCCAGGTCACCCGCTCGGGCCGTGGGGCGAGGCCGTTCAGCGCGGCGAGCAATGCCCTCGGATCCTGGCTCGGCAGGGGGCGCACGCCATAACGCAGCATGCACTCGGCGGCGATCATGTTGGACTTCTGGCCACCCTGCAGGATACCGAGGTTGTAGCGAATGCCACTCAGGTTCTTGTACCCGGCCGACTGGCTCTCTTCGGCGAAGGAGAGGGCGCGGGAGGCCCAGCGCACGGCCTCGTGCACCGCGCTGTCTTCCAGGGCGCGCGGCGCGGAGGCATGGCCGCCCCGGCCGTGGAAATGGCCGAGGCACGACGCGATGCCCCGGTGCTCGACGATGGCCTCGCAGCGCGTGGGCTCGGCCACGATGGCCGCGGCAAAAGGGTGCTTTTCGGCGAGGAAGGCCTTGATGCAGCGGGAGGTGCCGGCCTCTTCGTCGGAGGTGAAGAGCAGGGCCGCGTCCTTTTGCGTGCGCGAGGCGGCCACGAGCATGCACGCGGCCGCGCCCTTGATGTCGGCTGCGCCGAGGCCGATGGCCCGATCGCCCTCGACACGCAGCCGGAGCGGGTCGTCTTTCCAGCCCGGGTCGGCGGGCACCGTGTCGACGTGCACGTTGAAGACGAAGCGCGGGTTTCCCCGCACGGCGAGCAGGCTCAAGCACCCATCGCCGAGGTCGGTCAGCGTGCAACGAAACCCCTGACCGAGCGACTCGGCGAGGAAGGCATAGAGGCCCTCCTTGCCGATGGCGCGCGGCGGGTTTCGAGAGTCGAAGGCGACGAGCCGCTCGAGGAGCGGCAAGATCGCCGATAAGACATCCGCGCTCACGGCCGGGGGATCGGGTTGATCCGGGAGGACAGGGTGGAGCTCTGCCCGAAGAGCTTGATGAAGCCCTCGGCCTCGGTGGCCGTCCAGTCGGCGGACTGGGCATAGACGGCCTTCTTGTTGAGCAGCACATGGTCCGAGGTGACGGCCACGGCGTGGCACAATCCACCCTCGGTTTGCAGGGTGACCTCGCCGGTCACGAAGGCCTGCGTGCTCGTGAGGAAGGCCTCGAGGTCGTGCTTCAAGGGCTCGAAGAAGAAGCCCTTGTAGACGAGCTCGACCCACTTCTGCGCGACGATCGGCTTGAAGGTGTTCTGGTGGGCGCTCAGCACGGCCTCTTCGAGCGCGCGGTGCGCGACGAGCAGCGCGGTGATGCCCGGGCACTCGAAGACGATGCGCCCCTTGAGGCCGATGGTGGTGTCGCCCGTGTAGATGCCCCGGCCGACGCCGTAGGCGCCGAAGGCCTTGTTGAGGCGCTTGAGCATCGCCTCGCCCGACAGGGCCTCTCCGTCGAGGTGGGTGAGCACGCCCTTCTCGAAGCGGAGGCGCATCGAGAGCTTGTCTTTCGGCCACGCCGAGGGAGGCGCGGAGAGCGTGTACGTCTCCGGGCCGGGGGCGTGGAAGCCGTCGATCTCCGAGCCGGAGGTGGTGACGCCGAGCACGTTGGTGTTGATGCTGTACTTCGACGTCTTGGCCCGGACCTCGAAGCCCCGCTCCTCGAGGTACTTTTGCTCGTAGGCCCGGACGTTGCCGTGCTCCTTCTGGATGTCGCGGATGGGGGCGACGATCTCCACGTCCGAGAGCGCGCGGATGGCGAGATCGAAGCGCACCTGGTCGTTGCCCATGCCCGTGCAGCCATGGGCGAAGGCGTGGATCCCGCGCTCCTTGCAGAGGCGCAGGCTCTCCTCGACGATGATGTAGCGGTCGGAGCAGAGGAGGGGATACTGGTTCTGGTAGAGCGCCCCGCCCTGGACGAGGGGGACGACGACATCGCGCCAGATCGGCCCGCCCCCGGGGACGGTGAGGTGCTCCTTCGCGCCGAGCTTCTTCGCCCGGTCCTCGATGTAGCGCACCTCGGCCTCGTCGAAGCCGCCGGTGTCGACGAGCAGGGTGATGACCTCGTACCCCTTCTCGATGAGGTAGGGGACGCAGAAGCTCGTGTCGAGCCCGCCGGAGAATGCCAGGATGACTTGCTTGTTGCCCATCGCTCTTTCGAACCTCGACCGAACCTCTACAGCCCGTGAATGAGTGAATCCATGACCGCCTTCTGCACATGCAGGCGGTTCTCCGCTTCATCGATGGCGAACGACCGCGGCGAGTCGAGCACACCGTCGGTGACCTTCACGTTGCGCCGCACCGGGAGGCAGTGGGAGAAGAGCCCGTTCGGCGTGCTCGCCATCTTCGCCTCGTCGACGATGAAGTGCTTGAGCGTCTCGCGCATGGGCTTTTCGGCCTCCCAGTTGCCGAAGTAGGGAATCGCGCCCCAGCTCTTCGCGTACACCACGTCCGCGCCCTTGTAGGCCTCGGCGATGTCGTAGCTGATCGAGAACTTACGGCCGTTCTCCGCGGTGTACTGCCTCGCCGCGTCGAGGTAGCGGCTGTCGAGGTGGTATTGCTCGTTCGGGCAGAGCAAGGTCACATCCATCCCCAGCTTGGAGGCGATGAGGGCGGCGGAGTTGGCGACGGCGGTGTTGAGGGGCTTCGGGTGGTACGTCCACGTGAGGAGGAATTTCTTGCCGTCGAGGGCGCCGAGGCGCTCCTTCATCGCGAGGGCGAGGGCGAGCTCCTGGCAGGGGTGGGTGATGGTCTCCAGGTTGATGACCGGCACGGTGGCGTACCGCGCAAACCCCTGGATCACCTTGTCCTCTCGGTCGTCCTCCCAGCGCTTGAACTTGGGGAAGGCCCGGACGCCGATGAGGTCGACGTAGCGGGAGAGGACGCGCGCGACCTCGTGGACATGCTCCTCGGCCTCGCCATCCATGACGACGCCCTCGTCGAACTCGATGGGCCACGAGCCCTTGCCCGGCTCGAGGGTGACGGCGCTGCCGCCGAGCTGGCGGATGCCGATGTCGAACGAGGCGCGGGTGCGGAGCGAGGGGTTGAAGAAGACGAGGGCGATCGTGCGGTTCGGGAGGCGCGGGTCGATGGGCTGCTTCTTGAAGCGCGCCGCCTTTTCGAGCAGGCGCTCGAGCTCGCCGCGGGTGTAGTCCATCGTGCTGAGGAAGTGACGCAAGGGATGCCTCCGGGAGGGGCGGGACCATGGAGGCGCGCGCGCGAGAATGCAAGGGCAGAGCGCGGCCTTCGTGCCCCCGATCACCGCGCGGCGGCCTCCCGGGAGCGGCGATCGGGGTACGCTGCGGTCGCGAAGGCGGAATCCACGTCCAGGCCCTCGAAGAGCATGGCGCGCGATGAACGCGCCCCCGACCCGACCCAGAGCTCCCGCCTGCGATGGGTCACCGTGGCATAAATCCAGCTCAAGCAAGAGCGGACGTGCGCCGCATCAGCGCGCCCGGTAGACAAACAGCACATTCATTGTGCCTGTCTCGGCTTCGATGGTGAACCGAACCAGATAGCGGCCGATACGGAGACGATAATACGGGGCCACCCACTCCACGTCTCCGCGCTGGGTCTCGGCGAAGCGAATGACGGCCGCATCGATGCTCTCTGCGGGGTGCCAGCCGAGCGCCCCGAGCTGGTTCTCCGCTGCTGGATGCCAGACGATGGCGAGCTTCATCCGGCTTCCCGCCGCAGTCCTTCCAGCCGTCGTGAAACCTCGGCGTGCGGAACACCGGAAACCCGTCCCGATCGAAGCTCTGCGGCCCGCCGATCGAGCTCGGCCAGCTCCTCAGGGGTCAGATCTTCCTCGCCCACGGGAATATGGGCGAGGGCGTCGAGGATGGGGGGGGTGCTCGTTCGGCTCATCGAGACCAAGATACCACGGCCGAACCCCGGGCGGCGAGGGGCGGCCGCGCTCGTCGCGCAATTGGCCCCGCGCGTCGCCGCCGCTCGGCGATCGCTCCTCACCGCCCCCCGCGCGCCTGCGCGAGCCACGCCTTGTACGACGCGCATGCCTTCGACCAGGCCGACCACACATCGAGATCGGCCGCGCGCCGCTCCTGCCAGTACGCGTCCACCGAGCGCCGCTGCTCCTCGGTGATCCGGTATCGATCGAGCAGCTCCGCGCGCCGCTCCGGCGCGAGCGACAGCTCGACGAAGAACGACGCATATTGCTCCAGCGACAGCACCGGCGCAGCCGTGGGAGCAGCAGCCTGCGCGGCCCGCGCAGGGGCCACCGGCATCGCGGGCACCGGGGGTGGAGGCGCAGCCAGCGGCTTTTTTCCAGCCTCGAACGGCGTCGCTGGCCCCTTCGGCACCTCGCTCGAAAGCTGTGTGCCGCCGTGCACCGAGAACCCGCGCATCCCCTCGGGGACGACCGATGGATCGGCCTTGGGCAAGGTGGGCTTGGCGCTTGGATCAAAGGGTAACGCGGGGCCTTTGGGAACATCGCTCGCGAGCTGCGTGCCGCCGTGCACGGAGAAGCCGCGCATGCCCTCCGGCACCCACGAAGCAGGCGGCGTTGCCATGATGGGCGGCGGCGCAACGGGCGGCGGTGCGACAGGTGCCGCCACCACGGGGGGTGGTGCGACAGGCATCAGCGCAATCGGTGCAGGCGTAACGGGCGCTGGGCTCACGGGCGCCGGCGCCATCGCGATCGGTGCGGCCGGCATCGCAGCAGCGCTCGCCGGCGGTGCCTCACCCTCGCCGTGCAGCGGGACGGCGGCGGCCTCGCTGCGGAAGGATTGCGCGTCGGCGTTCAAGAAGCGCGGATCGGCGGCCTCGACCTCGCCCCGTCGCTCTTTTCCGATCGACAGGACGGCTTGCTCGTAGGCGTCGCCGTAACGTTGCGCGAGCTTGTCGGGCCCCGTGGGCCGGGCGGTCAGGTCGGTGCGCCATTGCGAGAACAGGCGCGCGTAGGTGCCTTCGTCGAGGCCGGCGCGGCGCAGCACATGGTCGCGGTCGGCGAAGGGATCGTCGAGCCGGGCGGTCAGCTCGGCGAAGGCCTCGATGTGGGTGTGCGGGCTCTCGGCCATGGCGGGTGCCCTCCTTGTCTTCCTGCGCCGATCCTAGCTTGACAGGGCGCCCGGGCGCAGAAAACCTCAACCACGTCAGCCGTTTTCCGGACGAGGTGTCATGGCTCTCGATGTCACGCTGAGCTTCCAGAGTTCCTCGGGCGCCGGGCCGATCGCGGGGGTCACCGTCCACCGCTACCAGCTCCGCGACGCCCTCTCCGAGCTCTTCGAGCTGACGATCCAGCTCGCCTCCACCGACCCCTCGCTCGACCTCCACGCGGTCATCGGCGAAACGGTCACCGTCCACTTCGGCGTCGAGCCCACGCAGAAGGACGTGACGGGCCTCGTCCGCGGCGTGCGCCAGCTCTCCTCGGGCGCGGCGACGGGCGCCAAGCAGAGCGCGACGGAGTACGAGATCGACATCGTCCCGCCGCTGTGGCTCACCACGCGGCGCCGCGACCACCGCATCTTCGAGGACAAGACCGCCGTCGAGATCGTCGCCCAGGTGCTCTCCGGCTACGGCGGGCGCATCCCCGCGGCGACGGAGCACGCCTCGCCCCCGAAGCGCGAGTACGTCGTCCAGTACGGCGAGACCGACTTCGATTTCGTGAGCCGCGTCCTCGCCGACGAGGGCATCGCGTGGTTCTTCGATCACGGGAGCCAGAGCGCCTTCACCTTGATCGACGACTCTACCGCGCAGAGCGTCGCGGCCTCGTCGGACACGCGCTTCCTCCCGCAGACGGACCTCATCACCCCGCCGCCGCATGTCTTCAACGTCACGGTGGCCGGGCGCATCGAGACGAGCGCGACCGAGACGCGCGATTTCAACTACGAGAACGTCAAGGCGCCCCTCGGGGAGAAGGGCGATCTGCACAAGCCCCAGGGCGATCGCAAGGACACGGACGACGTGTACGCGAGCGAGGGAGACCTCGAGGCGTATGTCTTCGAGGTCGGAAAGTACACGACCGGCGCCGACGGCAAGCGGCGCGCGACGCGCCTGCTCGAAGGCATGCGCGCCAAGGGCCGCACCTACACGATGGAGGCCAATTTCACGCTCGGCCCGGGCACGCAGATCTCGCTGAAAGATCACCCGCGCGGCGACTGCAACGGCAAGTTCCTCGTCGTGCGCACCCGGATCATCGAGGACGACGGGGCCTCGCCGACGGGCGATCCGGTCACGAACCATCACCTGCTCGAGTGCGTTCCGGTGAGCATCCCGTTCCGCCCGCTGCCCTTCCCCAAGCCGCGCGTCCACGCCACGCAGACGGCCTTCGTCGTCGGCGGTGAAGAGGGCGAGATCGTCAGCGACTCGCGCGGCCGGGTGCAGGTGCAATTCCCCTGGGATCGCAAGGAGATGGCATCACGCTGGGTGCGCGTCTCGCAGGCGTGGGCGGGCAGCCGGCTCGGCTTCTTCGCGCTGCCGCGGGTGGGTGACGAGGTCGTCATCTCGTACCTCGACGGCGACCCGGATCAACCGCTCGTGGTGGGGCGCGTCCACGACAACCTCAAGCAGCCGCCCATCAACCCGACGGGGGCGACGCGCACCATCTCCACGTGGAAGTCGCAGAGCCTCAAGAAGCCGAGCGGCTTCAACGAGGTGCTGATGGACGACGCGACCGACGCGGAGCGCCTGGAGCTGCATGCCGAGCGCGACTACAAGCGCGTGGTCGAGCACGACTCGGCGATCCACGTGAAGCACGACGACGCGCTCACCGTCGACCACAACAAGACCGACCAGGTGAAGCGCAGCTACTCGATCTCGGCGGGGAGCATGTCGATCTCGTGCGGGCCGTACGAGCTCTCGGCGAGCAAGGTCCGGGTGAAGGCCAAGGAGAACATCTTCGAGACGGCGGGAGACTTCATCACCTTGCAGGCGCCCGAGGTGACGATCAACGGCGACTCGATCGTGCTCTTCTCGGGGTCGAGCTCGATCACGATCGAGGAGTCGGGCATCACGATCAAGGGCCCGAAGATCACCATCAAGGCGGACGGCGATGTGGACATCGACGGTGCCTTGATCACGCTCAACTGAGATCGAGAGGGCACGATGAAGCTCGTCCGGCTCGCGCTCGAAGGCCACCGCGGCGTCGAGGACGGCGCGTGGTCGTTCGCCAACCCGAGCGGGGGCGCGCCGCTCGCCACGGTGTACGTGACGGGGCCCGCCGCCTCGGGGAAGACCACGTTCCTCGAAGCGATCATCGCCCTGCGCGAGAGCGTGGGCGCGCTCGGCGCGGCGCCTGTCGCGGAGAAGCTGCTTCGCGCCGGCGCGAAGCGCGGCAAGATCGAGGGCACCTTCCTGCTCGATCCCGAGGAGATGGCGCGGGCCGAGCGCAAGGAGGCCGAGCTCACGGTCACGCTCTCGCTCGATCCCGAGGCCCCGCCGGCGCAGAGCGAGCCGCTTCTTCGCGAGCTCTTCGCCGCGTACAGCCATGATCCGGCGCAGGGCAAGCTCGAGTACTTCCCCTCGAGCCGGCGCGTCGCGCGTCGCGGCGGGCGCAAGCCTCCGCCGATCGAGGTCGAAGGGCACCTCCGCCCGGCGCGCGATCCGGACAAGTATGCGTTCATCGAGCAAGCGCTGATCGCCCTCGCCCTCGACGACGGGCTCAAGACGGCGGACGAGGCGCGGTCGCGCGGGATCGTGCTGCGGAGCGAGGGGCGCGACTCGCTCGGCCCTTGCCGGCGCGCGATGGCGGAGCTCTGCGCGAGCGCGCGGCTCACCGGCGTGGAGGCCTTTGGCGAGGCGCACCGGCTGCGCTTCGATCGCGCCGCGGGCGGGCACGGCACGCTCGACGATCTCTCGGAGAGCGAGCAGCAGGCGTTCCTCATCGCCGCGACGTTCACACGCCTCGGCCTCAACCGCTCGCTCGTGCTCCTCGACGAGCCCGAGCTGCACCAGCATGCCGACGCGCAGCTCGGGTTCGTGCGCGCGCTCGGGCGCCTCGGGCAGAATAACCAGCTCTTCCTCGCGACCGGCTCGCTGGAGATCCTCCGCACCGCCGCGCCGCACGAGGTGGTGCGCCTCGGGCCGAAGGGCAAGTGATGAGGGCTGTGCGGCGCGGCTCGAAGGTGGACGGCTCAGCCGCCGACCAGCACGGTCGGCGCGCCGAGGACGATGACGCCCCCGTGCTCCGTCGCGTCGCCCAGGCGGGCCGCCTCCTTGCCCTCGATCTTCACCGTGCCCGAACCGACCGCGATGGTGTCGGGCGGGCCCACGCACACGGCCATGTCGCCCTTGCGCGCCGCGGGCATCTTCTCGATGAGCACCGTGGGCGCGCCGGCCGGGAGGATGGGGCCGCCCACGTGGGGGACGGGCCCCGGCTCCACCTTCGGGCAGGTGTGCATGTCGGTCACGCGCGCGGCCGGCAATCCCATGGCGATACACTATGGGCGCGCGCGGGCCGCAGGGTCAAGACGATCGGGAGCCGCGTATGACCATCTCGCGCGCCCATTCCCGCTGGATCCTCCGCGGCCTCGGCGACGAGGAGCTCGTCGTGCTGCCCTTCGACGCGCCCCGCCCTGCGCGCTACCAGCTTCTTCCGGCCATGTTCCCGGTGGGCTACCTGCGGCGGTGGCTCCAGGAGCCCGACGCCCGGCGCACGCTGCTCGCGATCTTCACCACGCTGTACGGCTCGCTCGACGTCTTCCCCTCCGCCGACGACGAGGTCCTGATCCGCATCGAGCCCGCGCTCCGCCAGGCCTTCGAGCGCTACGACCTGATCGTGCTCACCCCGCGGCGCGCGAACGCCTCGCCGCCCGGGCCGGACCTTCCTCCGCCGAGCAAGCCGCCGAGCCAGCCGCCGGCGCAGAAGACGTTCATCGAGATCGTGCTGCTCGACGACAACAACAAGCCGGTGGCGGGCGAGCCCTACGAGATCACGCTGCCCGACGGGTCGATCCGGAAGGGATCGCTCGATCAAAAGGGCTTTGCCCGGGAGGACAACCTCGACCCCGGCGTGTGCGACGTGCGCTTCCCCAAGATCGATGGGCGAGAGTGGGGCACCACGCGCAAGCCGGTGCCGAAGTAGGAGGAGCCACGAAGACGCCATGGCCACCTACACCATCAAGCCCGGCGACTACGTGGCAAAGATCGCCTTCTTGCACGGCTTTCGCAGCTACCAGACCATTTACGACGACCCGGCCAACGCCGATTTCCGGAGCAAGCGGCCGAACCCGGACGTGCTCTTTCCCGGGGAGACGCTCATCATCCCGGACAAGCAAGATCACGACGAGGCCGCCGACACCGGCAAGAAGCACACCTTCTTCGCCCGGCCGCGGACGCCGGTGAAGCTCCGGCTGATCGTCAAGGGACATGACTTCACGCCCCTCGCGGACAAGCGATATACCTTGACCCTCGGCCGCGAGACGATCGGCGAGGACGGCAAGGCGCGGACGGGGAAAGACGGCTTGATCGAGCACGACATCGATCCTTCGATCACCCAGGCGCGGCTCAAGGTCTTCCTCGACGACAGCGACCCGGACCGGGGCCCGGCCTGGAAGCTCCTGATCGGCGACCTCGACCCGATCACCGAGATCTCCGGGGTCAAGGGCCGCCTCAACAACCTCGGCTTCGACTGCGGCCAAGTGAATGGCACCTTCGACGACCCGTTGCGCAAGGCGCTCGCCGCGTTCCGCGAGGCGATGAGCATCCCCGCGCCCGCCGACGACTCGGCCGTGGACGACCCCACCCGGGATCGCCTGCAAAAGGAGCATGACAGTTGAGCTCCACGCGTGACGCAGACAGGAGGGCCCATGGCCGACGGTGACAAGCCCGCGACGGTCGCGCCGACCACGGCCGGGCAGACCCACGCCAACGTGCTGATGGGCTCGCGCTTCTGGATCAACGTGGTGGTCGAGGACGACCTCGGCGCGCCCGTCTCCGGTGTGTTCGTGAAGTTCGATTTCGACAGCGGCCTCAAGCGGGGCGTCACCACCGGCAAGGACGGGCGGGCTTTTGTCGACGACCTGCCGCGGGACGGCTGCCAGGTCTCGATCGGCAACGAGCTGTTCTTCAGCGAGAAGGACAATGCCGGCACGCTGGTCAAGACGCTGGAGACGAACGTGACGTTCAAGGCCGGTGACACGCTGACCGGCATCGCCAAGAAGCACGGGCTCGAGGACGGGCGGACGATCTATTATTATCCCAGGAACAAGGACCTCCGGCAGAAGCGGCCCAGGATGAGCCAGGTCGCCGCGGGCGACGAGATGATCGTGCCGAGGTCGTACGCGCTGCGATTGCCGCTCAAGCCCACCGACGACAAGAAGCCTTATCGCCTCGTCGTGCCGGTGATGCTGAACCTCGTCAAGCTCGACGAGCTGTTCGCCCCGAGCGCCGAGAAGCTAGACATCACCTACGAGATCGCGCAGCTCGCCGAGCACGACGTGAAGATCGAGGTGACGAGCCCCCATTACAAGGACGGGACCATCGCGCTGATCGCGCTCGGGCCGAACGCCCGGAAGGACGGGCAGCACACCCTGCACTGGGACGGGAAGGCCTCGGCGGGCAGCGGCGATCTCGTCGATCGCTTCTTGAACCCGCTCTATTCACCGTACACCCTGAAGCTCTCCGCCGGCGACAAGCACGTGGAGGAGGGGAGCTTCCAGGTGCTGTACGACTCGATCAAGCTCGCGAAGGGCCCATGGACGCCGGACGAGAAGGAGCCGCCCGAGAGCCAGGAGAGCGACTGGGTCGCTTACAAGCTGAACGAGCTCGGCTATTACGGTGGGCCGGTGAAGAAGGACGCCGAGGGGTACCGAAAGCGGGCGATCATCCGGTACAAGGCGAACCACAAGAAGATGTGGCAATTCAAGGTGTCGGATTACAACGATAAAATCACCGACGACCTGAAGGCCGCGCTCAAGGCCGGGGACAACAAGAAGGTCGACGTGGATCCCGAGGCCTTCACCGACCCGGCCAAGGAGTCGGTGATCCGGGTCGAGGCGCTCAACTACCAGCCGGGGGAGTTCGACACGCGCAAGCCGGACAAAGAGAAGGAGCGGCTCAACCGGCCGCTCTTCCCCGTCGAGGCCAAGATCCTGCTCAAATCGAAGGAGAAGAAGCCGGTGGAGGCCTTCGGCGGGGTCGGGCCGGTGCGGGTGAGCTTCCGCTCGACCGACACGGACGAGGACCTGACCCCGCTGCCCCCCGACACGGCCGCCTCTCCGAGCAAGACGGGCGCCTACGTGAAGAAGGCGCTGGAGCTCAAGGGCGGCCGCAAAGGCCAGGGGGACAACTGTCACAAAGACTTCGCCGGTATTCGTGACGATGCCAAGGATCACGTGACGCCGTTCTTCCTCGGAGAGCACTATGCGCCCTACAAGGCCGAGGAGGACAAGGGCAACAAGGTCGTCTTCGTCAAGGCCTATGCCGACCCGAGCAAGGACGAAAAACGCCTCGGAAAGGCGGGGATCTTCGTCCGCCCCTCGTTCGTGGCCGGCGACGATTACAAGCTCCGCGCCGAGCTCGATTTCACCGGGTTGCCGAACAAAGACGACCTGGAGAAGGCCCATGGCATCACCGGCGAGGCGACCCGGATCCGCGCCGAGACGGGCACCTTCCGGGTGCGACGCAAGACCCACGTAGCGATGGTGATCGACTGGCCGAAGCGCACCACCCGGAGTGAGGACTGGGCGCTCATCGCCGATCAGTTCTCTCCGGCCAAGATGGATCTCGACACGTCATCCTTCGCCCGCAAGAAGATGTCCGAGGTGATCACCAACGACGAGTACGTGACCGTGGTCAAGGCCACCACGATCCACAAGAAGAACATCGCCCTCGACGACAACTTCCTCTGCGGGGTGCCGCTCCCTGCCCAGGGAAACATGACCGCGGCGAAGTACCAGACGGCGCTCCGGCAGTTCACCTACGACAATTTCTGGGACAAGATCTCGGGCAAGCTCCGGGATCAGGTCGCCAAGAACGTGCGCAAGGACAACCCCACGGGGATCGTCGCTTGCACCTTCTTCACCCACAAGCCGGTGGACATCCAGACAGCGCCGCCCGGGGACACCTCGGTGGTCGGGGACAACGCGGGATACATCGGCGGCTCGACCTCGCTCGGGATGTCCGACGGGTTCATCTTCATCGACCTGACGGATCGGGATCAGGTCTATTATGTGCTCGCCCATGAGATGGGTCACACGTTCTGGCTCCATCACTTTGAGAACGCCGGCGGGAGCACCCCCGCCGATCACGACCAGAACGACCACAATTGCATCATGAGCTACTCGACGTTCAACGTGAAATTCCCGCACCAGGAGCCGGTGACGTTCACTCCGCGCTTCTGCGGGAAATGCAACCTCAAGCTCCGCGGGTGGGACATCAACAAGACGGGCATGCCCGCCAAGTCTTGAGCAAACGTCGCCATGACCCTCTCCCTCGACATCGCGCTCGCGCCCTCCTCCCGATCTACCTTCGGGTCGATCGTGGTGGTTTGCCGGCTCGAAAACCTGGGGCATACAAGGCTCCACCTCCCGGGGCCCGAAGACCGGGGCGGGGCCTTGACGTTCACGCTCCGCGACGGCGACGGCCGGTCGGTGCTCCGGATGAACGGCCTCTCCAGCCAGGCGACGATGAGCGGCGCCCGGGTCGATTCGCGCCCAACGCTTGCCCCCCTCGGCCCGGGCGAGCGCTGGTCGTGGACGATCGATCTGGCGTCGTATCAATACGCGCCTCCCCCCGGCCGGCTCACCCTCGAAGCCGTCTACGAGCACGGGGCTCTCCGCGCCTCGGCAGGGCCGATCCCCGTGGAGATCGAGGGCCCGGCGCTCCACCGGATCCTCGATCGCCGCGACAACTGCGTGCTCGAAGGGCTCACGTTGCTCTTCGAGACCGCCGAGGGCGCGGTCTTCCTCCGCCAGCACGGCGCAGGCCGCCCGATCGCCGCCTGGCTCTCGAAGGAGCTCGACGGACCGGGCCCCGGCGCCTTCCTCTCCGTGCCCTCGTTCTTTCAGACAGCCTCCTTCGAGCCCTTCTTCCAGCGCTGGGTCCTCTGGACGAGCCAGGGGGCGATCTGCGCGCGACGCTTCGATCAGGGCGAGCCGGCGACACCCGTCCTGCGCGCGCCCCTGCCGGCGGGCGAGGCCTTGCTCTCCTCGGCCATCCACACCGAGACCGGCGAAGTCCTCGTGTTCTCCCAGATCCCGGGCCAGCTCCGCGCTTATTACCTGACCCCGGGCGCGCTCGCCCCTGCGTTCGCGCGTTCGCTGCCGCCCAGGGCCGGCAAAGTCGAGGTCTCCGCCGACGACGAGAAGACTCACCTGCTCGTCCCCCACCGGGGCTTGCTCCATCTCGAGCTCTCCCACGACGGGCGCCCGCTCGGGCAAAAGCAGCTCTTTTCCACGCGCCTCCTCCCGGTCTCGCTCTCCTTCGACCCGCCAAACCAGCGCATCAAAGCCATCTTCCGCGACGGCCCGCTCGGCCGCCTCGTGCAGCTCGGGACAGCCGATCTGCGCACCGGGGAAGCGCTCCTGCGCGAGGGCACGATCCCTCTCCGCGGACGGATCGAAGAGCTCGCCTTCGACGTGAGCCCGAAGGGGACGATTCACCTGCTCTGCTCGACCTCGGAGGAGAAGCTCTATTACATCCGCGACGATCAGGGACCCGCCCTGATCGCCTCCGGCGAGGCGCGCTTCTTCCCCGAGGTGGCGGCGCCCGGCCTGGTTTATCTCGGCCTTTACCGGCGCGCGGTCGGCTATCGATTCTTGCTGTATTCCCACCGCCGCCAAGGCGGGAAGATCATCGATCTCACCCAGGGGCCCTGGTCATGACACGAGCTCTCCTCTCCGTCTTCGCGCTGATCGGCCTCGCCGGTTGCGCGTCGCCTCCTGCCTTGCCACACGACGCCCCGAGCGCCCCCCCCGCGAGCGCCGTGACCGTCAGCAGCGCGCCGCCGCCCGCCGAGAGCGCGCCCACGGCCGCGGCCTCGCCGTCCGCGCCGCCCGCAGCTCCAGCCGTTTCCGATCCCGATCCGGACGCGCCTCCCGACACCAAGACTCCGTTCGAGCTTCGTCTGCGCGTCGATAAAAGTGATGACGCCCCGATGCTGGTCTTGACCCTGCGCAACGTCTCCCCGAGAGTGCAGCGCTATCTTCATGATTGTCTGCTCCAGCCGTCCACCTTGACGCTTCGGAGCCCGAGCGGAGCGGCGCTCACGGCCTTCGACGGCCGGACGACCATGAAATTCGACAACACGGTGTATCGAAGATCCTTCAGCGATATCGCCCCTGGAGGAGAGGTAGAGCTCGTCCAGGCCTTCCCGAGCCCCGACGACCCCGGGAGCGAGCTCACCTTCTGCTCCTTCCGATTCTCGAAGCTCCGCGTGGGCACCTACCGCGCCAAGGCCGTCTGGAAGAGCGCGCAAAACACCTATTTCGACAAACCGAGCAGATCCACGAAGAAGCTCGGCGCCGTCTGGCTCGGCACGCTCACCTCGAACGAGGTCTCGTTCAAGATCCCGTGAGCCGTTCAAAACACGAGCACGCCGCCACCATCTGACTGCAAGGCCCCACCCGGGGTCAAGGTCACCTTCCCCGCGCCGTCCTTGTTCACAGAGAACGCCGCGTTCGCCGGCAAGCCCGTGATGATGTGCTTCGTGCCCGCCGGAGCCGTGTAGCTCATCCCGTTGAAGCCCTCGCCGAGCCGGCGGGCAAAGAGCACCACCGTGCCCTTCACGAGCGCGCCGTCGTAGGGGGAGAGCGGGGCGCTCGTCTGGTTGACGGTCATCCGCATGGCCGGATCGGCGCTCTTCCCGGCGTCCGCGCCCTCGAGCACATGGAGGAAGCGCGCGTCGGTGGGGCCGCCGTCGGCCTCGATCGAGAGGACGAATTTCATCGGATCGACGGTGAGCGGCTCCTTGCCGAGCTCCTCGGGGGACGAGGCGCGGAGGACGATCTTCTCCGGGAGCAGGGTGGTCACGAAGAGCTGTTGCTCGGGCGAGGGACCGCCCTTTTGCTTGTTCGCGACCGGGTGGACGAGGGCCGTGGTCACGAGGCCCTTTTGCGGCACGGCGCCGGTGAAGGTGATCATCGGTGTCCCGGCCGGGCCGAGGTCGGCGTCGCTCCCGGAGGAGGGTTGGCTCTTGCCGCCGGGCACGCTCGGCAGCGTCTGGGTGTTGAGGAAGAAGCGCTTGAACCGGCCGTCCGACTTGGAGGTGGCCCGGTCGTAGACGATCACGTGATCGGGCTTGATCCACACCACGGAGCGGCTCACGTGGGTGATGTCGGAGGCGGTCGTGTTGCCGAGGCTCAGGTTGTAGAGCGGCGTCGCGTCCCCGGTCACGGCGATGAATTCGGGGTGATCGAGGCTCGGGCCGGTCACGGCCGGCTCGCCGGCGGCGCCGTGGAGCCACTGCGAGCCTCGCCGGTAGCTCGGGTAGAGCACCGTGTTGCTCGGTTGCAGGTCGCCCTTGTACGTGTCGTGCGGGAGGCTGTTCTGCACGGCCATCGTGTTGTGATGGTGGGAGAGGGCCACATTGGGGCCATAGCCCACGAGCCCCTTGGTGAGCCACTGGCCCTTGCGGTAGAGCTCGATCTGGTTGCCGTCCGGGTTCTGGTGATCGATCGAGAGCCAGCCGAGCTTGTAGGTGAAGAACGAGGCCTCCGTGCCCCAGCTCGTCCGGGAGAGGATGCGCCCGAGGGCCGGAGAGTGGTAATCGAGCGGGAGCGAGGGGCGAGGATCGGTGATCGGGGGCGCGGCCGGGGTGGGGTCGAAGAGGAGGAAGGCGAAGATGGCGTCCAGCGTGGAGTGGATGTTCGGGGTCTTCTGCACCCGGGTCATGTGGAGATCGGCCCCGCCGGGGGGGACGTTCTTCTCCAGGAAGCGAATCAGGTTGAGCTCGTCCGCATGGCCCGTGTCGTAAGCCCACACGCCCCGCGGGCCGAAGAGGAGCATGGGGTCGACGACCACCGTCTCGTAGTTGACCTCGCCGAACGCGGCGACCTGGTAATACGAGCCCTTGCCGACGTATCCGTCACCGAGGCTCGGCCAGGGCTCCAGCATGGACAGGTAGGCGGCGCCCGCCCTGTCCCAGTGCGGGTGATTGTCCCATCGCACCTGCGGCCCGAGGGCGGCCGCGTCGTCCTTGCCGGCGGTGTGGAGCGCGAGGTAGAGCTGGGCCGCGAAGCCGAGGGAGTTTTGCCCGTAGAGGGAGCCCTCGGGGGCGGCGCCGCGGAAATCCTGGGCCGCGCCCGAGGGATCGGGCTTTCTCCCGCCGTGCCGGTAGAAGGCGTCGGTCATGTAGAGATAGGCCTTCACCGCGACATCGAGGTAGCTCCGCGCCGTGCTCCCCAACACGCCTTCCGGCTTGTCGCCCGAGGGCGGGTCGTCCTCCGCGTCGAGGGCGAGGGCGAGGAGGCCGAGGTTCTTCATGTGCCCGGCAAAGTAGTTGTTGCCCGCCCACCGCAGCTTGCCCTCCGGCGCGAGGAGCGAAGGGTCGTTGAAGACGCCCACCGGCTCGGGGTGGTTGCCCGTGGTGGTCATGGCATGCGTCAGCTCGTCGGCCCAGCCGAGGTAGACCTTTTGAATCCTGGCCTTCTCGCTCTTGCTGAAATAAGGGTAGATCCAGTCGAGGACGGTGGCGTACGCGTCGCCCTGGAAATTGGCTCGATCGCGGAGGAGGAAGTCCGTGGAGCAATAGGGCTTCGCGTTGCCCTTCTGCTTGGGCTTCGGGCATTGCTCCGCGGCCGAGATCACCTTCATCAGGAGGTCATGGGCCCTGGTCGCGAAGACATGGCGCTTCTGCGGATCGGGGCTCACGAGGGCCATGAAGGCGAAGAGGCGGGCATACTCCTCGGAGGTCGGGTCGCTCTGGTAGGTGTCCGCGCCCTCGTCCTTCTTCACCGTCTTGACCGCCGGACCGGGGTTGTCGGTGGCGGGGTTGTCGAGGTCTTGCTTGAGAAAACGCTCTTCGGCGATCTTGGCGATCTCGACGTAAATCGGGTTCTTCGGCGTGGCCCACGCGCGCAGGCGGGGCAAGTCGCTCGCCTTGACCCAGAGGCGCGGGTGCCCCGGCGCGGGCGGAGGCTCGCAGCTCGCCCCGGCGCTGCCGCAGGGAGGAGGCGCGGTGGACGTGGGCGAGGTGGGGACGCCCGTGCCCGTCGCCGTGGGGAAGGGGGAGCCGCCGCTCGACGGGGTGGGCCCGCAGGTGGACGCGTTCGACAGGCCCGCGCAGGACAGGCCGAGGATCGCGATGAAGCGGGCCGCGGTGCGCGCGGAGGCGGAGAGCATGGGCGCCATTGTAGACGCAATCGGGCGCGCCGCGAGGAGCGCCGCCCGGCGCCGTTTCAGCGCGCGCTCTTCGCCTCGCCCCGCCGCGACGACCCCCACGGCGATCGCTTCAAGAGCGTCCAGCCCCGGCGCCGCGTCCCGTCGTCGAGCTCTCCCTGCGCCGCGAGCCTGAGCGCGCTCGACAGCTCCTCGATCTGCTGGAATCGATCGCTCGGCTGCTTCGCGAGGCCGATCGCGAGCACCAGCTCGACGTCGCTCGGCAAGCTCACGAAGCGCGCGGGGGAGGAGGGCTGGTGATAGACCACGTTGAACAGCACCTCCGCCACGTCTTCGCCGGCGAAGGGCGGGCTCCCCGTGAGCGCGCGGTAGGCGATCGCGGCCACGGCGTAGAGGTCGGTCCGGTGATCGGCCTCGCCGCCCACCTGCTCGGGCGCCATGTACGAGGGTGTCCCGAGCGCCTGATCCTTCGTGAGCGAGCTGTTCGTCCCCATCACCTTGGAGAGGCCGAAATCGAGCAGCTTCCAGCGGGGAGGGATGGAGTCGGTCAGGAACAGGTTCCCCGGCTTGAGGTCGCGGTGCACGATGCCGTGCTCGCGCAGCACCACCAGGGCCGATGAGAGCTCGCTCACGAGGTCGGCGACGGAGGAGAGGGACAGTTTACCGCTCTTGCGCAGGTGCCAGCCGAGATCGTGGCCTTCGAGCAGCTCCATCACCAGGAAGGGCGACGCGTCGGCCGTCCGGCCGAGCTCGAGGAGCGCGGCCGTGTGCGGGCTCTCGATGGCGCGCGCCACCTCGGCCTCGCGCAGGAAGCGCTGCACATGCTCGGGGTTGTCGAGCACATGGGGGTGCAAGACCTTCACGGCCGCATGCTTGCCGGTGGGCTCGTGCACGGCGCGGTACACCTCGCCCACGCCCCCGCGGCCGAGCAGATCGCCGAGGCGATAGCCGCCGAGCGTCTCGCCGGAGCGGCGGCCCTCGCCCGGGCGGAGCGCGCGATCGAGCTCGCGGCGCGCCTCGGCGAGCTGGGCGTCGCGCTGCCGGATCTCCATGTCGACGCGGCGGATCTGCTCGATCGCGGCCTCGGTGGTGCGCCGGTGCCAGCGCGCCAGGGAGAAGGTCACGCCGATGAGGATCTGCGACATCATCACCTGGAACCAGAGCGTCGAGCGGGCCGTGCCGGAGACGGGGAAGAGGCAGATGTCGGGGCAGAGCCCGGAGGCGAGGCTCGCGCTGGAGACGAAATGGAGCAGGGCCGCAGCGCCGGCGCAGATGCGCGCGGTGGTGCGGCTCTGGCTGCCCGCGAAGAAGTAGATCCCGATCGCCAGCGCCACGGCCGCGGCGGAGAAGGGGCTGATGTAGTGGATGGCGAGCGAGGCCACGATCGCGGCCACCACGCCGAGCACGGCCGCTCGCCGCGCCGTGTAGCGGTCCTCGTCGCGCAGCAGCCAGAGCGCGACGGCGCAGAGGACGAAGCCGAGGGCGGTGACGAGCACCACGGCGCTCCGGATGGTCGAGCTGCCCGGGAGGAGCGCGAGACCGCTGCCCGTGAAGACGGCGATCACCATGAACATGCGGAAGAAGGCGCGCCCGCGGGCCACCTCCTCGCCGTGGAGGACGCGCGCGATGTAGAGCTCGTTCTGCGCGCTCCCCGGCGAGGAGTCGGCGGGCGCCGGATCGGCGGATGCCGGATCGGCGCGACGAACGGAGGGCGCGGCGGCGTCGCTCACCGGGCCAGCGTATCAAGGCCGAGCCGGGCGGCGGGCGCGATCCGTCACGCCTCGCTCACGCCTCGATGTGCACAGGCAATCTCCGCGGCCCGAAGTCGCCGGGCGCGGAGTCGAAGAACCCCGCGAGCGCATTCTTGCAGCGCGGGCAGCGCCCCTCGGCGTCGAGCTCGTAGGCGAGCATCTGGTACCAGTCGCGGGCGATCAGCGTGGCGCCGCACCCCGCGCAGAAGGTCGTCTCGGCCTCGGCGTCGTGGACGTTGCCGGTGTAGACATGGGCGAGCCCGTGCTCTCTCGCGATCGCGCGGGCGCGGCGGAGCGTGGCGGGCGGCGTGCGGGGCACGTCGAGCATCTTGTAGTCGGGGTGGAAGGCGGTAAAGTGCAGCGGCACCTCGGCGCCGAGGTCGCTCTTCACCCAGGCCGAGAGGGCGTGGATTTCCTCGTCGGAGTCGTTGTGGCCGGGGATCAGCAAGGTGGTGATCTCCGTCCACACGCGCGTCTCGTGCACCAGGTAGCGGAGCGTCTCCTTCACGGGCTCGAGGTGGCCGCCGGTCAGGTGAAAGTAGAAATCCTCGGTGAAGGCCTTGAGATCGACGTTGGCGGCGTCCATGGTCGCGTAGAAGTCGCGGCGGGCTTGGTCGTGCATGTAGCCGGCCGTGACGGCCACCGTCTTGATCCCGAGCGCGCGGCAGGCCTCCGCCGTGTCCATCGCGTACTCGAGGAAGATCACCGGGTCGTTGTAGGTGAAGGCGACGCTCTTGCAGCCGAGCCGCTGGGCGGTGCGGGCGATGGCCTCCGGGGTCGCCTGCTCGGCCAGGCTGTCCATCTCGCGCGACTTGGAGATGTCCCAGTTCTGGCAGAACTTGCAGGCGAGGTTGCAGCCCGCGGTGCCGAAGGAAAGAACGCTCGATCCCGGGTAGAAGTGGAAGAGCGGCTTCTTCTCGATCGGATCGACGCAGAAGCCGGACGAGCGCCCATAGGTGGTGAGGACCATCGCGTCGCCCTGGCGCTGGCGGACGAAGCAGAGGCCGCGCTGGCCGTCGCGCAGGGTGCAGTCGCGGGGGCACACCTCGCAGACGAGGCGGCCCTCGTCGTCGCGGTGGTAGTAGCGGGCGGGGTGGTGGGACTCGGCGATGGACATGCCCGTGTCTCCTGGGCTCGGAGGACGTCGTTCTAGCCTTCGATCTCGGCGCCCCACTTGCTCACGGTGAAGCGGTAGACCTTCAGGCTCGGGTGCCAGAAATGGCCTGGCAGGCCGGCCTTGCGCTTGAGCTGGCGCATGAACTCGACCTTGTCGGGGAGCGAGGACCACACCTGCGGGAGGAACGTGGCGCGATCGCCGCCGTAGGCGATGACGACCCCGTCGACGCCGGGCCGGAGCTGGGCGAGCGCGTCTTCTTCGCTCGTGAAGTGGATCGGCTGGAGCGGGGAGAGGAGCGAGACCTCGACATCGAGCTCGCCCACCTGATCGAGGTCGAGGTGGGCGGCGCGCGGGTCGTGGAGGGCGGCGGCCACGGCGTTGTGCTTGATGTCGTCGAGCAGGCTGCGGCGGGGCTCGATGCTGCCGATGCAGCCCTGGAGGTGGCCGTGCCAGCGCAGGGTCACGAAGGTGGCGGCGGGCTCGCGGAGCCAGGCGCCCGCAGGATCGGCGTGGCGCGCGCCGCCGAGCGCCTCGGCGATGGCGTCGCGCGCGAGGGTGACGAGGGCCTCGCCCTGCTCATGCCCGAGCATCGCGGTCTCCTTCGTAGAAGGCGAAGGCGCCGTAGCCGACGACCTGCGACCTGTCGCCCGCGGTGTCGCCCGAGCTCTCGAGGTCGACCATCTCCGGCCGGAGGCCCCGCTGCCGGGCCACGAGGAGCAGCCCGGCGAGGGGCGTGGCCCCGCAGGCATGCTCGTGGTCGATCGGGCCGAGATCGAGGCGGAGGATGGCGTCGGCCGTCTCGGTGTCGACGCGCCGGCCGAGGGCGTAGGGCAGGTAGTGGGAGAGGTCGGAGCTGATGACGATCAGCGTCTCGGGGCCGCCCCAGAGGGCGTCGAGCACCGCGGCGACCTCCTCGGGCTCGGCGTCGCCCACGGCGAGGGGGACGAGGTGGAAGTCGCCGAGCACCTGGATGAGGAAAGGTAGTTGGACCTCCAACGAATGCTCGCGCAGGTGGGCGGCGGCGTTGCGCGGCAGATCGGAGAGCAGGGCGCATGCCTCGGCGTCGAGGGGCACGTCGCCGAGCGGCGTCCGGAAGAGGTCGGCCTCGGGCAGGGCCAGGCCGCGGATGTGGACGCGGTGGGCGGGCCCGAGGAGGACGACGCGGCGGACGCGCCCGCGGGCCGGGCCGAGCCGCGCGTAGGCGGTGGCGGCGATCGGGCCGGAGTAGACGTAGCCCGCGTGGGGGACGATCAGCGCCTTGGGGACGTTGGGCGGAGGCGTGGCGCGGGCGCGGATCGCCGGCGCCGCGTTGGCGAGCAGGTCGTCCACCTCGGCGCGCAGCTCGACAGGATCGGCGGGGTAGAAGGAGCCCGCCACGGCAGCCGGTCGGACGTTGAGCATGGGTCACCTCGAAGCAGGAGCCTCGGCGCCATCAAGCTGGGTCGCCGCCCGCGTAAATACAAGTTTGTCCCGGGGAATCAGGAGTATTTTCGACGTACGCAGCGGCTGCGTCGAGGCCCGCGGCGCTTGCGTGATCGACGCGCGACGCGCTCAGGACGAGGTGGTCGGCTCGGAGGAGAAGATCTGCGCGGGCACGGGGATCGACGGGCGCGGGCGGATCACGTTGAAGACGCGGAGCGGCTTGGCGATGCCCTTGACCTTGGCGGGGGGCAGCTCCTCGAGCTCGAACTTGTTGTTCAGCTTCTCCTGCGTATTTTCGCTGATCACGATCTGCCCGGCGAGGGCGATGGAGCAGAGGCGGGCCGAGGTGTTCGCGACGTCGCCGATGACGGTGTAGCTCAGGGCCTTGGAGCTCCCGACGTAGCCGGCGACGAGCGGGCCGGAGTGGATGCCGATGCCGACGGCGAGGGGGGCGAGGTCTTTCTCCAGGCGCTTCCGGTTGAACTCGCCGAGGACCTCGCCCATCTCCAGGGCGCAGGACACGGATCGGATGGCGTCGTCGGGGTGCACCACCGGCGCGCCCCAGAGGGCCATGATCCCGTCGCCCATGAACTTGTCGAGGGTGCCCTCGTACTTGAAGATCGTGTCGACCATGACCTCGAAGTAGTCGTTGAGCATCTCGATCAACACTTCGGGGCTCGTGTTCTCGCTCATCGCGGTGAAGCCGCGGATGTCGCTGTTGAACACGGTGCACTGCTCGACGCGCTGGCCGCCGAGCTTGACCTCGAGCTGGCCGCTCAAGACGCGCTCGGCGATGTTGGGCGCCACCATCCGGCTGAAGCGCTCGCGGTTGACGATCTCGTTCTCGACCTGCTTGCCGAGGATGTTGATCTCGATGAACATCGCGGCCTGGTTGGCGATGGCCGTGACGAGCTCCAGGTCCTTCGGCTGGAACTGGGCGAGCGTCTCCGAGTCGAGCCAGAGCACGCCGAGGACCTCGTTGTCGTGCAGGAGCGGCGCGACCATGGCGGAGCTGATCCGGTTCAGGATCATGCTCTTGCCCTTCGAGTTCGCGAAGTCCATCGCCGCATCGTGGGTGAGCACGGCGGCGCGCTCCTTGACGACGTGGTTCAGGATCGTCGACGAGACGCTGATCGCCGCGGTGTTGCCGTCGCGGCGCTGCATCGCGCGCGGGCGCAGCTCGCCCGTCTCGTCGCGGAGGAAGATCACCCCGCGGTCGGCGCGGATGAACTTGAAGACGCTCGTGAGGATCTTCTCGAGCAGCTTGTCGGTGTCGCGCTCGGCCGCGATCTCGCGCGAGAGCTCGTGCGACAGGCGCAGGCGCTCGTAGTCGGCGCGGAGCTGGTTCGGGTCGGGCGCGATGCGCTCGAAGGGTAAAAATCCCTTGTCGACCGCGGCGATCTGCGTGCCGATGTGCCGCGCCTGATCGTTGAGGTCGATGCGCGTGCCCTGCGCGACGTAGTGCGCGGGCGAGGCCTGGCGGAGCGGCGGGAGCGGCCCGGTGTTGCCGGTGCGGCCCGGGATGGGCGCGGTGCCCATCGGCCCCTGGCCATACGGATGCGGCGCCTGCGGGTAGCCCGGGTGCTGCTGCTGCGGCACCATGGGCGGCTGCCCGGGCGCGCCCATGGGAGGCCTGGCGTAGGGCGGCTGCTGCGGATAGGCCGGCGACGCGGTCGTGGGCGGCGCGGCCGAGACGGGCCCAGGCGGCACGGGCGGCGGCATCGCCGGCCCCGGCGGCTTGCCGTAGGGCTGGGGCGGCGGCACGTGCGCCGACTGCGCCATCGCCGAGAGACCGACCTGCGGTGGCATCGGCCCCGGGGCCTGAGGCCACGCGGCGCCGGGGCTGACCGCGACCGGCGGGGGCGCCTGGTAGCCCGGCACCGTGGGATCGTCGAAGCGGCCCTTGGTCGCGCCGAGGGAGATCTCGTCGCCGTGCTTGAGCGGCGCCTCGCCGCGGACCCGCTCGTTGTTGACGAACGTGCCGTTCAGGCTGCCGAGATCGCGCAGGACCCAGTGATCGCCGCGCAGCTCGATGATGCAGTGCTCCTTCGAGACGATCTTGTCGAGGAGCTGGATCGAGTTGTTCGGATGGCGCCCGAGGGAGTTCACCGGGCGCAGGTCGATCGCCTGCTGGCCCTCGGCGGTCTGCAGTATCAGGCGAGCCATCGTCGGACGGAGATTACAGAGGGCAGCGCCGGGGGACAATCGTTCGCAGGGCCACGGGCAAGAAAGGAACGCCCCCTCCCAGTCCCCCCAAAACGTAACAATTCATACCAACCACCCCAACAGGACAACAGTACCGCGACCGGAAGGGAGCGGACCGCGCAGCACCCACGCCGATACGAGCTCATCTACGGCGACGGCGACCGCGGTGCCCACCCGCGGCGACGGCGACGGCGACGGCGACGGCGACGGGGGTAGAGCCGAGGTGAAGGGTTTTGTTTTCTTCGAGGGCAGGTCGCGGTAGCCATGCCGCATGGCTGCTGACCTCATCCTCGCGATCGATCAGGGGACGACGGGGACGACCTCGCTCGTCATGGACACCTCGGGCGCCACGCTGGGCCGCGCCACGCGCGAATTTCGCCAGCATTTCCCGGCGCCGGGCCTCGTGGAGCACGACGCCGAGGAGATCTGGCAGAGCGTGCTCGAGGCCGTGCAGGGGGCGCTCGCGGCGGCCGGGGTGGGCGGTGAGAGGATCGCGGCGATCGGGATCACCAACCAGCGCGAGACGACGCTGATCTGGGAGCGCGCGACGGGCAAGCCCATCCACCGCGCGATCGTCTGGCAGGACCGGCGGACGGCGCCTCGGTGCGCGGAGCTGCGGGCGGCGGGGTACGAGGACAAGGTCGAGGAGGTGACGGGGCTCGTGCTCGACCCGTACTTCAGCGGCACGAAGGTGGCCTGGATCCTGGAGAACGTCGCGGGCGCGCGGGCGCGGGCGGAGCGCGGCGAGCTGTGCTTCGGCACGATCGACAGCTTCCTCGTGTGGCGGCTCTCGGGGGACGCAGCGGGCGGCGCGCCCGTGCATGCGACCGACGTGACCAACGCCTCGCGCACGCTGCTGATGAGCCTGCACACGCTCGACTGGGACGACGCGATGCTCGCGATGCTCGGCGTGCCGCGGTCGATCTTGCCGAAGATCGTGGGCTCCGCGGGGCGCATCGCGGCGACGCGCGGCTTCCCCCACCTGCCCGACGGCGTCCCGATCGCGGGCATCGCGGGCGATCAGCAGGCGGCGCTCTTCGGGCAGGCATGCTTCGGCGTCGGCGAGACGAAGTGCACGTACGGGACGGGCGCCTTCGTGCTCACCAACATCGGGCAGAAGCCGATCCGGAGCCGCTTCGGCCTGCTCACCACGGTGGCCTGGCAGGTGAACGGCGAGACGAGCTTCGCCCTCGAAGGGAGCGCGTTCATCGCCGGCGCGGCGGTCCAGTGGCTGCGCGACGGGCTCGGGATCATCAAGAGCGCGGGGGAGATCGAGGCGCTCGCGCGCACGGTGCCGTCGAGCGACGGGGTGTGCTTCGTGCCGGCCCTCTCGGGGCTCGGCGCGCCGGCCTGGGATCCGGAGGCGAAGGGCCTGATCTGCGGGCTCACGCGCGGGACGACCGCCGCGCACCTGGCCCGCGCGACGCTCGAAGGCGTGGCCCTCTCGGTGAACGATCTGCTCGGGGCGATGGCCGCCGACCTGGGCGCTCCGCTCCGCAAGATGCGGGTCGACGGGGGCGCCGCCGCGAACGGGCTCCTGATGCAGTTCCAGGCGGACGTGGGGCCGATCGAGATCGAGCGGCCGGCGGAGCTGGAGTCGACGGCGCGCGGCGCGGCCATGCTGGCCGGCGTGGGCGCGGGGCTGTTCACGAGCACGGCCGAGGCGGCGGGAATGTCCCGCGTCGAGCGCCGGTTCGAGGTCCAGATGGCCGAAGCCGATCGCGGCGCGCACCTCGCGCGATGGGCCGACGCCATCCGCCGTACCCGCAGCACGCCTCGCACGGCGTCCTGAGCCCGCGATCCGTCGGAGATTCGACGGTCGGTGGGCGATGTGCCCTGCCTGGAATCGACAGGCAGGCAGGTAAAGCTGCGCGCAAAGGTCCTCTAACCGTCGTAGAGTCCCATGCAAGCGAACGATCATTCGCGTTCCAATCTTTTGCCTTTCAGGCGCGGCGGGCCAGCCCCCCACCTCGCCCGAACGTTCGAACGTGAGGAGGACATGAGCAACGAAGCAAACACAGCCGTCGGGGCGGCGATCCGCGACATCCCGATCGACTGGGAGGCGCTGGAGGACGCCTTCGAAAACAACGCCCCCGAGGTGCACTCGTACCTGCACCTCACCACCGGCGACGTGCTGCGCGTCGTCGACGGCGTCGCGGACCCGCAGATGCACGCGCGCATCGCGGCGGACCCCAATTACCTGCGCATCGATCCGGTCAGCTCGCGCGAGCAGTACCGATGGATGGAGCGCTACATCCCGATGGTGGAGGACCCGGAGCTTCAAGGGAAGCTCAGCCAGGCCATCGACGGCAAGGGCGCCTTCCGGCGCTTCAAGGACGTGCTGATGTCCTTCGCGGCGGAGCGCGAGCGCTGGTTCGCGTTCCGGAGCGAGCGGCTCCGGATCTTCATGGAGGCCTGGCTGAGCGCGCATGCGCTGAGCCCGGTGCCCCGCCCGATCTGGGTGCCCGAGGCCACGCCCGCACGCCCCGAGACGCCGCCCGTGCCCGTCACCGCCGCGCCGACCGAGCCGCCGCGCGAGGAGCCGCGCGAGCTGCGCCGCGGCAAGAGCGTGGAGAGCCTGCGCCGCAACCTGCGCGAGATCGCCGAGGCCCTCGGGCCGCGCGACCTCGACACGCTGACGGCCTTCGCCGAGTTCCTCAAGACCAAGCGCGCGACGCGCTCGCTCGGCAACCACACGGCCGAGCACCACAACCACACCGAGGAAGAAGAGTCTCCCTCGTCGCGCGAGCTCGCCAACTCGGCCTGAGCTCCCTGCTGCCGGCCCCTTCCCCGATCCTGAGCATTCGTCACATTTCCGCGGGCGAGGTCGTGGAAGATCCGAATCGCTCTGCCTGAAACCCCACCCCCAGCCCCTCCCCGCGTGCGGGGAGGGGAGAAGATCTACTTCGATCAGAGGGAAGAATGCCCTCGTGCTCTGATCCCCTCCCCTCCCCGCATGCGGGGAGGGGCCCGGGGGTGGGGTCTAAGCAGCGCGCCTCCACAAATCCCCGAGGTTTTGGAGATCTGATGAATGATCAGTCCCCGAGCGAGGGAAGGGGCGCGGCGCGCTCCCTCAACGCGGCTTCTTCACGATGGCGATCACCACGCGCGAGCGCGCGCTGAGGTAGTACGCCTCGACGGCTTGCCCGAGCCGCTGGCCGACGTACCAGCGGCCGAGGGCGGCGCTCACCTGCTCGAAGGGTTGATCCTTGAACGGGGTCGTCCCCGTGCGGAGCAGATCGCGCAGCTCGGCCGAGCTCGGCTCGAGGAGCGGGGCGACCATCCGATCGAGGTAGAGGCTCGCCCGCGCCTTGCGCCGCAGCAGCGTGTCGAGCTCGTCCGAACTCTGCCCCTCCTTGCTCGCGGCGTCGATCAGCCGATCGCGCCCGTGCACCTGCTGCTCGAGGATGGCCCGCGCGGCCTCGGCGCGCAGGGCGATCTCCTTCGGCGAGGGCTCGGGGGTGATCGGCAGGCTGGCGAGCAAGGTCTCGGCGATGCGGCGGTCGAGGGCGGCGCGCACATGGCGATCGCGGTAGGGGCCCGGCTCCGGGTCGGGGTCGATGAGCGACTCCAGGCGCGCCTCGAAGGCGAGCTCCCGCTGGAAGACGAACTGCGGTTTGGCCGGGCCGCCCGTCTCCGGCGCGTACCAGCGCACCACCACCCGGTCGAGCAGGATGGGGCGGGCCGCGCTCCCCGAGGCCGGCGGCTCGTCGGCGGAGGTCGGAGGCGCGAACGACATCGCGCAGAAGGCCATCGAGGCCACGATCACGGCGCGCTCGGGGGCGGGCATCGGCTTCATTCTACCCAGAACGCGGCGGTCGGGTTAGCCTCGCCGACCTATGTCTGGCCACGGTGGCGGTGATCCCGTCAAGGTCATCCGGGCGGCGCTCTACGCCAACCTCGCGATCGCCGCGTGCAAGTTCGCCGCGGCCTACTTCTCGAAGAGCACGGCCACCCTGGCCGAGGCCGTCCACTCCCTCGCGGACACGGGCAACCAGGCGCTGCTCTTCGTGGGCGTACGGCTCGCCACCAAGGAGAAGGAGATCTACTCCTTCGGCCGCGCGATGGAGCGGTACTTCTGGCCCTTCATCGTGGCGCTGCTCCTCTTCAGCCTCGGCGGCGCCTTCGCGCTCTACGAGGGCATCCACAAGGCTTTGCACCCCGAGCCGCCCGACCTCTCCCACTTCTGGAGCCTGACCCACGGGCCGCTCACCAGCCTCATCGTGCTCGGCATCTCCATGGTCCTCGAAGGCTACTCGTGCTCGGTGGCTCTGCGCGAGTTCCGCCTCGAAAACAAGGACAAACCGATCAAGAGCGCCCTCTTCGAGGGGAAGGATCCGACCATCCCGCTCGTGCTCATGGAGGACATCTCCGCGCTCGTCGGGCTCACCCTGGCCTTCGCCGCCGTCGGCCTCTCCGCGCTCACCGGGAGCGGCATCTGGGACGCCGTGGGCTCGATCGCCATCGGCGTCTTGCTCGCCGTCGTGGCGACGCTGATCGCGCGCGACACGCACAGCCTGCTCATCGGCGAGCGGGCCACGCCCGAGATGGAGCGGGAGGCGCAGGCGCTCACCGAGTCGACCGAGGGCGTGCTGCGCGTGACGCAGCTCCTCACCATGCACCTCGGCCCCGACTTCATCGTCATCGCCATGAAGGTGGCCTTCGAGAAGGGCATGCCGGTCGAGAAGGTCGAGGAGGTGATCAACGAGGCCGAGCGGCGGATCCGCGCGCGACAGCCCTCGATGAAGAAGATCTTCATCGAGCCCGACTCGCAGGGCGACATGCGCGGCGTCGTCGAGCTCGGGAGCGCCTCCGGGTGAAGGAGCGCGCGCCCCTCGCCCGCGCGCTCCTCGCCGCCTCGGCGCTGGCGCTCGGCACGTCGGTCCTCCCCGCCCGCGGCGAGGAGCCGCCGCGCAGGGGGCCGCTCACGCACGTCAAGGTCGGCCTCGTGTTCGATGTAGGCGGGCGCGGCGACAAGAGCTTCAACGACGCCGCGTGGGAGGGCATCTCGCGGGCCGGGCGTGAGCTCGGCGTCCACACCGAGATCCTGGAGCCGAGCGGCGCGGAGGATCGCGAGGCCGCGATGCGCCTCTTCGCCGCGCGCGGCTTCGACCTGGTGATCGGCGTGGGCTTCATCTTCTCCACCGATGTCAACGTCGTTGCACAAGCGTTCCCGAAGACGCGCTTCGCCTGCATCGACTACGCGCCCCGCCCCGACGGGGTGATCCCGCCCAACGTCTCCGGCCTCGTCTTCCGCGAGGAAGAGGGCTCGTTCCTCGTGGGCGCCGTCGCGGGCCTCACGAGCAAGACGGGGCATGTCGGCTTCGTGGGCGGGATGGACATCCCGCTCATCCACAAGTTCGAGGCGGGCTACCGCGCCGGCGTGGCCGAGGTCTGCCCGCGCTGCGTGGTGCACGCCGCCTACGCCGGGTCGACGCCCGACGCCTTCCGCGATCCGGTGAAGGGCAAGGCCCTCGCGGTGAGCGAGATCTCCGCGGGCGCCGACGTGCTCTACCACGCGTCGGGGACCACGGGGCACGGGGTCTTCGAGGCCGCGCGCGACATGGGCGTCAAGGCGATCGGCGTCGACTCCGATCAGCACGAGGAGATGCCCGGCACGGTGCTCACCAGCATGATCAAGCGCGGCGACGTGGCCGTCTTCGACACGATCCGCGATGTCGGCGAAGGGACGTTCAAGCCCGGCCTCCGCTCCTTCGGCCTCGTCGACGACGGCGTGGGCTACGTGAGCGAGGGCCCGCATGCGCAGGGGATCCCGGACGACGTGAAGCAGCGGGTCGCTGCCCTCGGCAAGAAGGTCGCCGCCGGGGAGATCGCCGTGCCCTCGAAATAGAGAGGTCGAGATGAGCGAGCCTGCGAGCGAGGCAAAGGAGCAAGGACCGGCGAAGCCTGTGCGCAGCGAGGGCAAGCCGATCGTGTACGCGCTGCTCGCCGTCGTGGCGCTGGGCGCCGCCGGATCGCCCTGGATCTACCCGCGCGTGCGCCGCTTCATGGCCCGCCGCGCCCTCGCGTCGCGGCCGCCGCCCGCGCTCGTGACCGGTCGCTGCCCCGCCGGCATGGCCGAGATCCCGGCCGCGAGCTTCCAGATGGGCTCGACGCTCGGCGGGACGGAGCAGCCGCTCCACGAGGTGAGCGTCGCGGCCTTCTGCATGGATGGGACCGAGGTGACCGTCGCCGCCTACGCGGCCTGCGCGCAGAAGGGCGCATGCACCGCCGCCGCGAGCGACGTGGGCGGGCCCGGGACGACCCCCTGGGACAAGCAGCACGGCGCCGAGCATTGCAACGCGAACAAGCCCGATCGGCAAAAGCACCCGATCAACTGCGTGGAATACGCGCAGGCCGAGGCCTACTGCAAGGCCATGGGCGGGCGTCTGCCAACGGAAGAAGAGTGGGAGTACGCGGCGCGCGGGACCGACGGGCGGCCCTATCCCTGGGGCGATGTGCCCCCCGCGGCCTTCTTGCTGAACGCATGCGGGACAGAGTGCGTGGAGCTGTGGGAGCGCGCCGGCAAATCACGCGGGCCGCTCTACGAGGAGGACGACGGATGGGAGGGGACAGCGCCTGTGGGGAGCTACCCGGCCGGGGCGAGCCCCTTCGGGCTGCTCGATATGGCCGGTAACCTGTGGGAGTGGACGGCGAGCCCGCCGACACCGCAGGACCCGAAACCACCTTCAGGCGCGGAGGCGAGGATTCTCCGCGGCGGGAGCTGGACGATCAACAGCCCGAACGGGGTGCGGGCCGCAGCGCGGGGGTTTCACGAGCTGCCGAGCCGGAACGCAGGAATCGGGTTCCGGTGCGCGAAGAGCCTGCCTTGAGCGCTTGATCAGCGCGGGCTCACCACTTCACCACCACGCTCGGCGGCTCGATCTCCACCTTCACCCGCGCGATGTCCACCAGCACGGGCAGGTTCGCGCTGCCCGGCTTGGTCAGGTCGAGGTTCGCGCCCTTCGGCTCCACCCGCGGCACCACCGAGTCGGGGGTGAGCGCGTTCACGTCGTCGGGGTTGCCCGTCGCCACGATCGTCACCGTCGCCGGCGTCGTGGTCGCCCTCGGCGCGCCGATCACCTCCACCTTCAGCTTGCCGATCGGCTTACGGAGCTGTTTGCGCGTCACCTCGGCCACGGCGCTCACCCCTTCGAGCTTGTAGGTGATCAGGTTCGCCGGGTGGTCGAGCGGGATCGGGCGGCGGGTCGTCCCTTCGCCGAGGCCGGTCAGATCGAAGGGCTCGGTGCGGGCGAACTGGAGCACCTCGATGAGCTGCCGCGGCCCGCGGGCCTCGACCTCGGAGGGCTCGGCCTTGATGCCCTTCAGGCTCAGGCCGGCGGCGGGCTCGCCGGTGTGCGGCACCAGCACCGGCACGGGGCGGGAGATCACGTCGTCCCATCGCATCTTGATGACGGGCGGGATGATCTGCTCCACCGAGAGACCGGTCGGGATGTCGAACATCTTCGACTCCAGCTCGATCTCCGTCTTCTGCCCGTCGCGGAGGTCGAGCAGCAGCGTGCCCACGTCGGCGGCGTGCAGGCCGTCGATCTGCGCGCGCGATCCGCGGAGCGTCACGCCCACCGAGGTGGGGAGCTGCGTCACGAGCTGCCGGCTCGCGGCGTCGGGGGGCATCAGCGAGAGCACGCTCACCGAGAAGGTGCGCTGCGCGTTCTCCGGGCCGTGGATGAAGGCGTAGATCCCGAACGCGCAGAGCAGGGACAGGAGCTTGATGCCCAGGTTGTCGAAGAGGGCCGAGCGGACTTGCTCGCGGATCCCTTCGGCGGCGGTCATCGGTGATCACCCGAGGGCTCGGCCGGGAGCGCGGCAGGGGGGAGCGACGGAGGGGGGGACGACGCGTTCGACGAGCGCGGCGAGACGATCGGCGCGTCTTGATCGTCGCCGTCGCTCTCGGCCTGGATCGGGCCGCTCGGCGGAGGATCGGAGGGGATCTCCTTCTCGACGATCGCGGGCGGCAGCGCCGCCAGGGGCAGCGCCGCGGGCGGCAGCGGGATCGCCGGCAGCGCCGCCGGGATCGGGCTCGCCGTGGCGGAGGCGCCCGTGAGGCGCGGCGGCCTTCGGCTCGACGGGCTCTCCTCGTCGTCCGCGCGCTTCGTGGTCATGGGCACGAAGGACGAGGCGCGGATCGACGTGGGCGCCGCGTCGGCCCCGCGCGGCGGCTCCGGTGGCATCGACGGGCGCATCGGCGTCGACGTGGGCTGGGCCGGCGCGGCGGGCTTGCCTGCGGGCATCGGCCCCGAGGCCTGGCGCGCGGCCAGAGACTCGGCCGATGCGGGCGAGGCGCGCATCAGCGTCGTCGTGGCCGGTGGGGTCGCGGTGCTGGGCCGCGCCACCGAGGGCGGCGGGGTCTTGACCGTGATCGCGCCGGACTTGGCGAGCGCGTCCGGCGTCGAGCCCCGCGTCTGCGCCACCGACACCGGCGCGGGCGTCCCCGCGGACACCGGCGCTGCGGCCTTCTTCGACGCGCCGCGCTTCTTCTTGGCCGAGCGACCGAAGAGCCCGAGCAGCGCGTGGCGCAGCGACTGGCCGTCGAGGTTCGAGACGATGTTGCCGCTGAAGCAGAAGCTGATCGTCCCGCGCTCCTCGCTCACCACGACCACCACCGCGTCCGTCTCCTCGGTGATCCCGAGCGCCGCGCGGTGCCGCGACCCGAGCTGCGCGTCGAGGATCTTGGTGTCGGGCATCGGGAAGAACACGCCGGCCCGGGCGATCTTGAGGTCGCGGATCAGGACCGCGCCGTCGTGCAGCTTGTTCACCGACTCGGGGACGAAGAGCGAGACGAGCAGCTCGCGCGTGACCACGCAGTCGAGCTGGATGCCCTCGCTCTTGACGAACTCGAGCACGTTCGCGTCCTGCTCGAAGGCGATGAGCGCGCCCATGCGGTGACGGGCGAGCTCGGTCGCGGCCGCCACCACCTCGTCGATCACGCGCGACTGCTGCTCGCGCCCGCCGGTGAACCAGGCCGTGCCGCCCATGCGGATGAGCGCGCGGCGGATGTCGTTCTGGAAGACCACCACCACGATGAGGACGATCGACGAGAGCAGCCAGGAGAGCAGGTTCTGGAGCGTGACGAAGTGGAAGGTGCGCGCGCCGAGGTAGACGAGCAGGGCGATGCCGAGGCCCACGGCCATCTGGATCGCGCGCGTCCCGCGCAGCACGAGCAGCGCGCGGTAGATGACCCAGGCCACGATCAGGATGTCCACGAGATCGCGGGCGATCTGCGACAGGGGGCGGGCGGCGAAGAGGCGGAGCAAGCCCTCAGGCATGGCGCGCTCCCTCCGCAAAGACGGGCGTGGATCGCGCGGGTCGCACGGACGCCGTGCGCAGGGCCGCGGCCACCGCGAGCGCCTGCGCGGCGGGGGCGATGTCGTGCGCCCGCACGATGCGCGCGCCGCGCTCGACGCAGGCGATCGTCGCGGCGATCGTCCCGCCGAGGCGCTCTTCCGGCGGGGGCAGCGGGCCCTCTCGCCCTTCCATCGCCGCGCGCGCGACGAAGGACTTGCGGCTCGGGCCGACGAGCACCGGGTAGCCGAGGGCGCACAGCTCGTCGAGGCGCGCGCACAGCGCGATCGACTGCCGGGCATTCTTCGCGAAGCCGAGGCCTGGATCGAGGATCAAGCTCTCGCGCGGCAGGCCCGCGGCCATGGCCTTCGCAGCCGCGGCCGACCACTCGCGCGCCACGTCCGCCACCACGTCGCCGTAGGCGTCGTCCGCGTAGACCGAGAAGCCGGCCATCGCGCTCATCGGCCCGCGGCTGTGCATGAGCACGAGCGCCGCGCCTCGCCTCGCCGCGAGCGCCCCGAGCTCGGCCGCGGGCGCGAGGTCAACGCTGTTGACCACCGTTGCACCCTGGTCGAGCGCGTGCTCCGCCACCTCGGGCAACGTAGTGTCGATCGAGACGAGCGCGCCCCTCTGCGCGGCCTTCCGCACGAGGTCGCCGAGCCTCGCTTTCTGCTCGCCCGCCGGCACCGCCGCGGCGCCCGGGCGCGTCGACTCGGCCCCGATGTCGATCACGCTCGCGCCCTCGGCGATCATCCGATCGATCCGCGCGAGCGCGTCGTCGTCGTCGAGGTAGCGACCTCCGTCCGAGAACGAGTCGGGCGTGCGGTTGAGGATCCCCATGAGCAGCGCGCTTTTTCGTTCTTCCAGGCGTGCGCGCAGCGGGGTCACTGAATGTGGGTAGCAAGTTTGACGCCGCCGGGCAATCGGCGATCCGGCCCTGCGTCGCTTGTTTTTCAGCCCTCCGCCAATCCCTCTTCTGGTAGGGTTCCCGCCAGGCTCGTCGGGTTCGCCGGGCTCCCCCGGTCCCCCTCCTCGCTCTCCTCTGCCCAGGCACCCCGAGCGGTTTGGCCTCTCCTCAGCGGTTCGACCGAGCACTTCGATGCTGCGCACCCGTGTTCGAGCAGGGACGGCCGCTGGCCTCGTACTGAGCCTCGTCTTCGCGGCGCTCTTCACCGCCGTGAGCCTGGTCGACCTCTACGTGCCCTATTTCGCCCCGCAGATGGGCGAGCCGGCGCCGGTCACCCTCCGGGTCCCCTACGGCCCGCGCATCATCCAGGGCACCAAGGTGCTCGGGACGCACCTGGCCTACGAGCATGCGCGGATCATCATCCCCCGGGGGACGGTGCTCAAGGAGACGGACGACGACCACAGCGCGGCGTTCGCCTACGAGTCGATCCGCCGGCCGATCGGGCGCGGCCGCCTCGGGGGCTACGCGGTCGTCTACTTCATCACCTGCCAGATGCTGATGGCCTACCTGCGCCGCTTCGGGCAGAGCCGGGTCCAGCTCCTCCGCCCGCAGGTCGGCCTGCTCCTCTTGATGCTGGCCTCGATCATCCTGGCCAAGGGCCTGTTGCTCTTCACCGCCTTGCCCGAGTTCTGGATGCCGATGGCCGCCCTGCCCCTCTGGGTCGCCCTGGCCTTCGATCGGCGCACCGCCTTCATCGTCGACCTCTGCGTGGCCTTCATGGCCGCCTCGCTCCTCCGCTTCGATCTCATCCTCTTCTCCGTGCTGATGAGCCGGGGGATCTCGGCGACCCTGTTCTTCTTCAAGCGGCGCCACCCGCGGCAGATGCTCGTCGCGGGCACGTTCTCCGGGCTCTCCGGGGCGATCGCGTACGTGTGCCTCGCCGCGATCTTCGAGGGCCATGTCCACCTGCTCTCGGACCTGACCCTCGGCGCGAGCTCGAACATCCTCGCGTGCATCGGCGGGGGCATGCTCGCCGGCATGCTCGCCCGCGGGCTGCGCGATCCGGCCGAGCGGGCGATGGGCCATGTCTCCCGCGACAAGCTGCTCGACCTGACCGACCTGGAGCAGCCGCTGCTCAAGAAGATGGCCGCCGAGGCGCCGGGGAGCTGGGAGCATGCGCGGGCGATGGCGAACCTCGCCGAGGCCTCGGCCGCGGCGATCCACGCCGACGCGCTCCTCACCCGCGTCGGCGCCTACTACCACGACCTCGGCAAGACGGTGCAGCCCACCTACTTCGTGGAGAACCTCCCGCCGGGCGAGCGCTCGCCGCACGAGTCGCTCGACCCCGAGGTGTCGGCCGACGCGATCATGGCCCACGTGGTCATGGGCACGAAGATCCTCCGCGCCGGCGGCATCCCCGAGCCCGTGGTCGAGTTCGCGTACACGCACCACGGCACGCAGGTGGTCGAGTTCTTCTGGCACAAGTGCCAGGAGCAGGGGAACCCGAAGCACCTGACCGCCGAGTACTTCCGCTACCCGGGGATGAAGCCGCAGACCAAGGAGACGGCCATCCTGATGCTCGTCGACTCGATCGAGGCCGCGTCGCGGACGATCTGGCCCCCCGAGCAGAAGAAGTTCGAGGAGATGATCCAGCGCGTCATCTTCACCAAGCTCCAGAACGGCCAGCTCGACGAGTCCGGGCTCACGATCGAGGACCTCAGGACGATGACGAGCCGCATGGCCGCGACGCTCGTGAACATGTACCACGGGCGCGTGAAGTACCCGTGGCAGCGCGACGCCGAGAAGGCCGACAAGACGCCCGCCCCCGTGTCGGTGGTGAAGGCGCCCGCGCTCGCCGAGCCTGCGCAAGGCGATGCCAGCCCGCCCACCGAGACCAAGGAAGAGGCGAGCTGAGCGGCGTCCCATGGAGCTCGCGCCGCTCGACGACCGAACCACCTCGCGTGGCCCCCTCCCAGGGACTGTGCAAAACCCTCGCTGGATCAGCACTCCCCAAGCCCGCGAAGGCGGGCTTCCCTCGTGTAGCCCGGGGTTTTAACCCCGGGCTACATCGGACGGAAAGGAACGATCGATGCCGCTGCTCGAACAAAGCTTCATGAAGGCGCTCTTCCACGGCGTGATCGCCGAGGACATGATCTTCCCCTTCCCGGAGATGCCGGGGGACGACCGGGACAACACCTCGCTCATCCTCGACAGCGTGCGGCGCTACTTCGCCGAGAACGTCGACTCCGCGCGGATCGATCGGGAGCACGAGATCCCGGCCTCGGTGATGGAGGGGCTGAAATCGCTCGGCCTCTTCGGCCTCCAGATCCCGACGGAGTACGACGGCATCGGCCTCTCCGCGACCTCGTACGCGCGCGTGATGCAGGAGATCGCCGGGCGCGACGCGTCGATCGCGGTGACGCTCGGCGCGCACCAGTCGATCGGCCTGAAGGGCTTGCTCCTCTTCGGCACGCCCGAGCAGAAGCGGCGCTACCTGCCGAGGCTCGCCACCGGCGAGATGGTCGCGGCCTTCGCGCTCACCGAGCCCTCCGCCGGCTCCGACGCAGCCGCCATCAAGACACGCGCCGAGCCCACGCCGGACGGCTCGGGCTACGTGCTCAACGGGTCGAAGATCTGGATCACCAACGGCGGCTTCGCCGACCTCTTCACCGTCTTCGCCCGCACCTCGGCCCTCGAAGAGGGCCACAAGCCGAAGATCACCGCCTTCCTCGTCGAGCGGGGGATGGGCGTGAAGAGCGGGCCGAACGAGCACAAGCTCGGCATCCGCGGGTCGTCGACGACCGAGATCTTCCTCGACGACGTCGTCGTGCCGAAGGAGAACGTGATCGGCGAGGTGGGCCGGGGCTTCAAGGTGGCGATGGAGGTCCTGAACAGCGGCCGCCTCGGCCTCGCCTCCGGCTGCGTGGGGAGCGCCTCGACGCTCATCCGGATGGCCATCGAGCGGGTGCAGGAGCGCCGCGCCTTCGGCCGGAACATCGGCGATTTCGGCCTGATCAAGGATAAAATCGCGAGCATGCTCGCCCAGGTTTACGCGCTCGAGTCGGCGACGTACCTGACCTCGGGCATCATCGACGGCAAGGACGCGGACTACTCGCTCGAGAGCGCGATCTGCAAGATCATGGGCTCGGAGACGCTGTGGAACGTCGTCAACGAGACGCTCCAGATCGCCGCCGGCATCGGGTACATGCAGGACTACCCCTACGAGCGGATCCTGCGCGACGCGCGGATCAACATGATCTTCGAGGGGACGAACGAGATCCTCCGCTGCTTCGTGGCCCTCTCGGGGATGCAGGGGCCGGGCCGCGCCCTCGCCGAGGTGGTCAAGGCCATGCGCGAGCCGATCAAGGGCTTCGGCCTCTTGAGCGATTTCGCCGTGCGCAAGGCGCGGAGCGTGCTCGGCCGCGAGCGGATGACCCGATCGCACCCCTTGCTGAGCCGCGAGGCGGTGATCTTCGAGGAGTTCACCGGCGAGCTGGCGAGCCAGACCGACAACGTGCTCCGCAAGCACGGGCGCGACATCGCCGAGATGCAGTTCACCCAGAAGCGCATCGCCGAGATGTCGATCGACCTCTACGCGCTCGCGGCATGCCTGTCGCGGACGACGCGGGCCATCGAGCGGCGCGGGGAAGAGGGCGCGCGGCGCGAGATCGATTTGACCTCGATCTTCGCGACGGCGGCGCAGAAGCGGCTCCGGCAGAACGTGTTCGAGTTCAGCCGGAACGACGACGAGCTGCGCAAGGCGGTGGCGAGCCGGGCGTACAGCGACAGGGCCTATCCGTTCGATATTTTGTAGAGGCGCAGAGGATCAGGGCGTGCAGACGCAGAGGTCTGTCCAGCGGTGGCTCCCCGCGGCGGCGTTCGTGCTGCACGCCACCTGGTCGTGCGGCGCGCAGGCGCCCATGGATGCGCAATGGGCCGCGCAATCGGCGGCGAAGGAGGCCGCGTCGGGATCGCTCGCCGCGGCGCCGCAGATCGCGCCCGCCCGCTCCGGCCCGATCGTCTGCGTGGGCGGTGGGCAAGGGCCCGACGGCGGAGGCGGCGCGACGGGGATCGGCATACAACCGCAGGATTCGCTGAAGCTGTGCTGCGTCACCGGCGGGTTGCCCCATGGAGGGAGGTCGGCGCAGAACGGGAGGTCGTATTTGACCCCGCAACCGAGGTTCGCGCAGAAGGCCTGACAGAAGGGCGCGCCGGGCTGCGCGCAGAGTCCCGGCTCGTGTGACAGGCTGATACCGATGTTGACGGCGCAAGGCGCGTCGAGGAGCTCTGCGTCGGCGAGGAGCTGCGTGCCGTCGAAGCCGCCGGCGAGCAGCACGGCGCCGTTCGGGAGGCGCGTCGCGGTGTGCGCGGGCCCGAACCCGCCCCACCCGGTGAACTCGTACCTCGGGTGAAGGAGCGGGCTCACGGAAGACCAGGTGTTCGTCACCGGATCGTAGAGCTCGGTGTGCTGCACGGCCTCGGCGAAGCCGCCGGCCACGATGACTCGCCCGTTGTTGAGCAGGGTCGCCGTGTGGGCGGCCGTCGGCGCCGACATCGAGCCTGCGGGTGACCAGGTGTTGGTCGCCGGATCATAAAGCTCTGCATCGGCGAGCGTGGGTCCCGGCTCGCCCGGGGGCGAGGGAGCGAGGCTGTAGCCGCCGGTGAGGAGCACCTTGCCGTTCGACGGCTTGGTGAGCGACCGCGCCGGGGTCGCAGGGCCGCCGCGAGGGACCAGGTGTTCGTCGCGGGGTTGTAGATCTCGGGATGCGGAGAGCTGCCTCCGGCCGGGATCATCACCGCCTGGCACGCCGCCCGTCACCATCACGCGTCCGTCGTCGAGCAGCACGGACTGACAAGGACCTTCTCCTCCGCGGTCTCTCCGCGGGCGACAGGTGTTGGTCGCCGGATCGTAGAGCTGGGCGGCCCTGGGGCTCGGATCGTAGACGGGCAGTGTGCCGCCGACGACAAGCACCTTGCCGCTCGCGAGCCGCGTCGAGCAGTGCTGGTAGCGCACGGACGCCATCGGCGGGCATGATCCATGTGTTCGAAGCGGGGTTATAGATCTCGGCGCTCGCCAGATCGTAACCGCCGCTCAGCAGCACCCGTCCATCGGCGAGCAGCGCGGCGCTCGGCATGTCGTGCGCGAAGAGCGTGGGCGCCGTCGGCGACCAGGTGTTGCTCGGCGGATCGTACAAAGCGCCGGGCGTCGGAATGAACACCTTGCCGTTCTTGAGCAAGATCGCGGGCTGGAAGACGGTGCCCGACGGCATCGGTGAAGCGAGCCTCCACACCGGATCGATCAGCGCCTCCTGGCCCTTCGTGTCGATCCACAGCTCGATGCTCGACCCCCGCACGTCGAGCCGCGCCTCCACGGCTTCGCCGCTCGCCAGGTACGCCTCGGGCGCGCTCACGCGCACCTTCGGTGTCCCCTGCTCGTCGAGCAGCTCGACGCACCCGGGGGCGCGGCGGATCTCGGCCCCTTCCACGTTCAGATCGCGGCGGGCCGGTCCTTCGTCGAGGCCCCGCCTGGGTGACCCTCTTCGCCTTCGCCCGATCGCGCGCTCCAGAAGAGCGCCCGCCCTCGCGCTCGTAGCGGAGCGCGCGTTGCTCGGGCTCGGCCGCTCCCCGGAGACCGGGCTCACGAACGCGCACCGTGAATCGCTTGTGCGCAACGTCAAAGCATCTTGCCCTGGATCGGGAACAGCAGATCGAGGCCGGCGCTCGCTCCGGCGGCCCGGTCCTCGATCCGGAAGCCATCGCTCCCGGCGATCAGCGCCTGCCACTGCCGAGGACCCTGCCCACCTGGGCGGGAAGCGCTCTCGAGCAGCGCGGAGGGCTCCTCCGGCGCGCCGCACGAGGGCAGCAGCATGGCCACGACGAGGAGGAGGGCGAGGCCGAGGAGCTTCTTTCGCAGGGGTGCGAGCGCCCGGGGCCGCGTCGTTTCGCGATCGTGAAGAGCTTCATGGATCTCCTTTCGAGAGAGTCCAGCTCGAGGCCTGGCTACTCCGGGTATTGGGGGGCCGGATCGTACTTCGTACGGAATCAGCTTGCAGGCGGGGCAGGTTGCCATCCGAGGCAGCGGCTGGGCGCCTGGGCGCTCGCCCCGGAGCGGTCTTCGATGGGCATCCTCCTCCCGCGTCGCGTCGTCCTCGCCTACCTCTTGATCGCGGCGCTCTTCGCCTTCGTCCCTGCGTGTGGAGCCGGCGAAGGGGGCTCGGGCGGCGGCACCTCGTCGACCGGCACCGGCGGCCACGCAGGCGGCTGCGCAGACGACGGCGACTGCACCAAGGACCCGTCGAAGCCCACCTGCGACCCGCGAGCGGCGCCTGCGTCGGTGCCTCCCCGCAGAGATCTCTGCGGATCCGGCGAGGTCTGCTACCCCAAGACGCTCTCGTGCACCGCAGGCTGCAAGGGTGACCCCGATTGCGCCGCGCCCACGACCTGCGACCCGGGCACGCACCAGTGCAAGGGGTGCAAGGACGACGCGAGCTGCGCGCCGGGGACGGTGTGCGCCGCGGGGACCTGCGTGCCCGGGTGCACGCCGAGCCACGCATGCGCAGGTGGCAGAGCTGCTGCGCAGGCCAGTGCGCCGAACGATGAGCGACGCTGCCCACTGCGGCACATGCGACGTGGCTTGCCCGTCCGGCGCGCATGGCAAGGTCGGGTGCGTGGCCGGCGCATGCGCCGTCAGCAGCTGCGACGCCGGCTACGCCGATTGCAACATGCTCGCCGCGGACGGCTGCGAGATCGACACCGCAAACGATCTCCAGAACTGTCATGGCTGCGGCTTCGCGTGCGACCTGCCGAACGCCGTCTCTTCGTGCGGCGTGATGGGCTGCACCCTCGGGAGCTGCGTCGGCGCGACGGCCTGCGACGCGATCGTGGCCAACGGCTGCGAGGTGAACACCGCGGTCGATGCCAACCACTGCGGCGCGTGCGATGTCGTGTGCAGCTCGGCCGCACACTGGACGACGGTGTGCTCGAGCTCTGTCTGCGCCGTGGTGTGTGACGGCACCTTCGCCGACTGCAACGGTGCCTTCGCCGACGGCTGCGAGATCGACCTCGCGTCGGATCTCGCGGCGTGCGGGGCCTGCGGCATGGCCTGCCCCATGGTGCCCAACGGCGCGCCCGGGTGCGCCGGCGGTGAATGCGGCGTGGGAGCTGCGACCCCGGCTTTGCCGATTGCGACGGCGACCCCGGCAGCGGCGCGAGGCGCAGATCGACGGCGATCCGGCCCAGTGCGGCGCCTGCGGGCATGCCTGTGGCCCCGGGGAGAGCTGCGGTGGGGTCTGCGCGGCGCCGCCGGTGGTGGGCGATGGATCGCTCGCGGCGGGGACCGATCTCTTCTATCAGTACAGCTCCATCGCCGCCGGGAGCAGCGTGATCAAGGCCAACTGGACAGCGGTCGTGAACGCGCAGAGCTACGAGGTCGCGGTGGGGACCACGGCGGGCGCAGAGGATGTCGCGGCCTTCGCCGACGCTGGCAACGTCACGTCGAAGAGCGTCACGGGGCTCTCGCTCCAGGGCGCGTGGGCGGGGCTCGCGACGTACTACGTGACCGTGCGCGCGGTGTGCGCAGCGGGCAAGGGCGCGCCCGCCAGCTCGAACGGCGTCCGCGTCGCCGAGGCGGTGAGCTACGACGGATCGACGGTGACCTGCGCTCGCCCGACGCCTTCGGCGGGCACACGAACGACTGGCCCGCGATCGGGATGAGCTCGATCTACGGCAAGCACTACTTCGAGACGGTCGATATCGCCGCGGCGACCAGCGTGTCGGTGCAAGGGTTCGGCAAGGCCGACGCCGTGGGCGAGAACATCGCGCCGGACGATCCGAAGGTGATTGCCCCGCGCGATGGATGGCTGGAGCTCCAGGCGAACGTGATCCATATCGCCGGCACCATCACTGCTTCAGGCCGCGGATACGGCGGTGGCGGCGGCGGAGGCGCCACCTGCAACACCCTCGCCGAGCGCGGGCATGGAGCATCGGCAGGCTCGGCGGGAAGGGCAGCGCGATCGTCCGACGGTTGCGCGGGCGGCAGCGCAGGCGGCGGCGTCTCCTTTCGGCTCGGCGGCGGCGGATGCGGGGGGCAAAGGCACGCTCTTCGGCGCGGGCGGCGGTGGGACCGGGCAATGGGGCTGTGGGCGGCGCATACGCCGGCGACGACAGCAGGCTCGCCTCGGGCGGCGGCGTCGCGGGCGGGATCGGCGATATCGGCTTCACGGGTGGCAGCCGCTTCCCCGATCAATCGGCGAACGGCGGTCTCGGCGAGTTCCTGGCGGGCGGCGGCGCAGGCGGCTCGGGCTGCCTCGCAGGATGCTCCGGCGGCGGCGCAGGCGGTGGAGGTTACGGCGCAGGTGCAGGCGGCGGCAACGAGAGCTGGGCGGGCGGCGCGACCGGTGGCTCGGGTGGACAGGGCGGTGGCAATAGCAGCAACGGGCTCGGCGGCGCCGGCCCCTTCGGCGGCGTGGGCGCGGCGGGCGTCAACAACGGGTTGCCCGCGCCGAGCGGCGCTCCGGGCGGCTACGCGGCGTTCGGCGCGAACGGCGACGCGACGATCGATCGCTCGCTCCGCCTCGGATCCGGCGGTGGAGGAGGCGGCGGGAGCGAGTCGCAGGCAGGCGGCGGAGGCGGCGCCGCGGGCGGCGGATACCTCAAGCTCATCGCGAAGAGCGCGCTCACGATCGACGCGACTGCGCGTCTCCTCGCCAACGGCGCGGGCGGCGGCGGCGGAGGCGGCGACGACAACTCGAACCGCGTCGGCGGCGCAGGCGGCCCAGGCGCGGGCGGCGGTATGCTCCTCGAGGCGAAGACGCTGGTCGTGCAGGCGATCGGCAGCAGCGTGAGCGCCCGCGGGGGCGACGGTCGCTCACCTGGGGCGGCACTATCAAGCTGTTCTACGGCGTGATGAACGGCGCTGCGCCGACGGCGGCCGGCCGGATCTACGACGCAGGGCCGGGCAGCTTCGTGCCCTGAAGGCCCCGCGCCCGGTGCCCGCGCTCACCGCCAAGGCCGAGCTCGAAGCCCTGGGCGAGGCAGGTGACGGAGGCAAAGCTCTTGGAGGCGCTGCGGGCGTCGGGGTGGGACGTGAAACCGGCGGCCGATCGGCCGGGGATCCCGCGGTCGTCGATCTACGATCTGATCGCCCGGTCACCCGACCTGCGGACGGCCGGGGACATCGGGGCAGACGAGAGCACGCGGTGCGACCGCGCGTGCGATGGGACGTCGAGCAGATGGTCGACGCCTGCGCGTCGGCGCGGGCCTCGAGCGACGATTGAAGGAGATGGGCCTCGCCCCGCGAGGGCTCGCTCGAGCCCCGGCAGCTTGCTCACCCCCGCCTTGCCGCTGAACACCAGGTTCTTGCCGCCGTAGACGCCGGTGAGCTGGGCGAGCATGCGACGCCGTGCTGGAAGCAGTCGGTCGTGTACCAGACCCACTCGCAGGGCATCTGCCCCTCTTCCCCCAGCACGAGCGCGATCGCGCCGTGGGGGGCGCCTGGATCCGCGCGCAGATCATCGTCCGACTCGTTCTTCGAGATGCGCGTGGGGCCGAGCGCGAGCGCCGCCTCGCCGCCCGCCGCCGGATCGTCGCTCTCCGCCGGCTTCGGGTGGGTGATGGCGCCGTTCGGGATCTTGTCGGAGGTGAAGGGCTTGCCGAACACGCGGACGTTGAAATGGGTGGTGGCGGCCTTGATCCAGTTGTTGCCCTCGGCGTGGTTCTTGACCTTGAAGCTGCTCGCGTAGACTTGCCGGTCCTGGGTCTTGAAGCACTGGTGGGCGGGATAGCCACCCGCGTCGCCCGCGCCGAGCGCTTCGCCCGCGTCGAGGTCGCCGGCGGCGCCCCACTGGAAGAGGGTGATATCGAACGACTTGCACCCGAGGCCGGTGACGCAGGCCTTGCCCTCGAGGGTGATGGCCTTCTTGGGGATCCGGAGGCAGATGTTGAGTCCCCCCACCGTAGTTGCCCAGGGTGAGGCAGGGGCGCTCCGGGCTGATCTCGCCGGAGACGCGACGACCGGGCCGACCTTGAGGAGATGCTGGCGCTCGGGATGCTGGTGTTGACGCTGAAGCAGACGGCGACGGGGCCGATGAGCGAGAAGCACGCGGAGAGGTCGCGCTCGATCGCCTCGGCGCTGCCCGCGGGCCCGCAGTCGAGCGCGAGCGCCTGGGCGGCGAGGTTCACCGGAACCTGGGTCTGGATCTCGGGGAGGAGGTCTTCGTTGGTCGACGTGACATGGCTTGTTCCTTTTCTGGGCCGGATGCGCGGCTCGTCGACCCTTTCAGCAGCCCTCGTGCCAGGTCGTGTCGCGGGCGGCGGCATGCTCCTCGAGGCGAAGACGCTGGTCGTGCAGGCGAGCGGCGCCAGCGTGAGCGCGCGCGGAGGTGACGGCTCGCTCACCTGGGGCGGCACCATCAAGCTGTTCTACGGCGTGATGAACGGTGCCGCGCCGACGGCGGCCGGCCGGATCTACGACGCCGGGCCGGGCAGCTTCGTGCCTTGAAGGCTCCGCGCCGGCCGGCGCTCAAGGCCCCTTGACCTTCTGCACCCGCAAAGGCGTCCCGAGATCCGGCCCGGTCAGGCAAGAAGCCGGGAGCGCCGCGCCCTTCGGATCGGCCTTGGCGCGCTCGAAGCGGTGCACGAGCAGGTCGCGCATCTGCACGGAGAAGATGGTGATCCGCCCCTCCTTGCGAGCGCGGTTGAAGGCCTGACCCAGATAGACATTCTCGCCTTCCACGCCCTCCCGCGGCAGCGTGTTGAACGCGTCGGTGAGGATCTTGTATTTGCGGCCGAGATCCTCGGGCTTCACGCCGGGATCGCCGGGCTCGCCCGGGAGGTAGAGGAGCCGCCCCTTGTCGTCGACGAAGCCCCGGAACCGGGGGAACTTCTCCTCTTCCAGCACGCGGATGGTCCACCCCGACGAGATCACACCCACGCTCTTGGCCTTGACGTGGAGCGCCTTGCCGAAGGAGGCGAGCTCCTCGCCCGTCAGCTCGGCCAGGGCCACGGAGCCGTCGAAGGGCAGCACCGCGAACACATCGCCGAAGCGCACCGTGGTGCCCGGGAGCGAGGTGCGGATACCCCCGGAGTGGCTCACGAAGGCGTCGCTCTCCGCGCCGAGCTCGGCGCGCGCCTGCTCGCGGAGGGCGTCGGCGAGGCAATCGCTCATGGGCGACTCGGCCATCCTGTCGTTGCGGAGAGGGGCTTTGGGGATCGAGCCGACCACCTTCTCGCGCAGGGCTGCGATCTCGGCCTTCATCGCGGCGAGGACAGGAGAGAGGTCACTCCGCAGGGTGATGGGGATGCCCTTGTAGGTGGGCCGCACGGGTGCGCCGAGATCGCCGGCCGGATATCCGCCATAGGCCTCTTGCTCCGCGGTGGGCGCGCAGGAGGCATAGTGGGCGAGGTGCTGGTAGCAAAAGTAGGTTGGCCTGTCGATCTCCGTGGTGAGCACGCGCTTTTCGCGAGGATCGGTGGGCGCGGCGGCGGGGTCGACGACGAGATCGACGCGCGAAAAGGCCTTGCCGAAGCCGAAGGTCTGCACCACCGGAACACCGTGGATGAAGTGCGCCTGCGGGGCATGCACATGACCTGCGAGGACGGTGTCGACCCCACCGTGGGGATATTGCTGGAGCAGAGGGCCGGAGGCCATGGCGTCGAGGACGCCGTTGATCTTGGGCGGCGAGCCGCCCCCACAGGCCGCGTCCCCTTCGCTTGCCGGGCGCTTCATGTCGCATTTGCCCCCTTCATGGACGAGGAGGACGACCAGGTTGACCTTCTCGCTCTCCCGCAGGCGCTGCGACTCGGCCATCACCGTGGAGGCGATGGGCAGGAAGTCGAGCCCTTGCATCACGACCGGCGCGGCCTCGGCGGCCGCCGCCTCGGTAGTGGCGCCGACGACGCCGACGCGAACCGCCCCCGGCTCGCAGGGAGAAGCCAGGGTGGCGCGCCGGGCGCCGGGCAGGCAGAAGACCGCCGAGCGCGCGATGGGCAGGGCAGGGTCCTTGTAAAAGCCAAAGAGCCCGTCACGGCCCTTGCTGACCACGTTGGCCGAGAGATAGGCAAACTTCGCGAGCTGGACGATCTGCCGCGTGGTGCCCTGAGGGTGCTTGTCTGGATCGCCCGGGAGGGCGCCGAAATCGAACTCGTGGTTACCGAAGGTGGAGGCGTGGACGCCGAGGGCGTTGTACGCGAGGACGACCGGCTTGCCGACATGGCTGTTGGAGAGGAGCGTGCCTTGATAGGCGTCCCCTGCGTCGAGGAAGAGGGTGTTGATGCCGTTGTCCTCGCGGATGGCGTCGAAATAGCCGGCCATCACCTCGAGGCCGCCGACGGCGATCTCGGCCTTGGTGGTGCCATTGTCGAGGGTGACGTTCTCGGCGTCGATCGCGCCGTGGAGGTCGTTCAACCCGATGAGCGTGACGTGCACCGGAGCCTGGGGTGCGGGGGTTGCCGTCTTCACCGCGGAGGGCGCGGCGCCGCAGGCGGGGAGGAGCGCGGCGAGGAGGGCGATCGTGGGGAGGGAAGGGGGGACGGGGAACTCCATTCCGCGACGGTATCACGGTCGCCCCGGCGCTGGGCCTCTCCCGTCACCCCTTGAGCATTCATCAGATCTCCAAAACCTCGGGGATTTGGAGATCTGATGAATGCTCAGGTGAGGGATCAGGTCTGACATCGCGCGCAGAAGGCGGTGGTTCTGCCGCCGAGGGACATCGAGGTGAGCGGCGATCCGCAGCGGGGGCAGGGCTGTCCGGCGCGATCGTAGATCAGGAAATCGTTGGGCACGTGATCGCCCTCGGAGAGGTAGGCGATGGTGCCGCTGCCGTTGACGGCGAAGGCGTGATCGAGCGAGGCGTGGATGGCCTGGATGAGGCGCTCGATCGCGGCGAGCGGGAGGCGGCGGCCCGGGGTGCGCGGGTCGATGCCGGCGCGGAAGAGGGCCTCGGTCGCGTGGATGTTGCCGAGGCCGGCGATGAGCGCCTGATCGAGGAGGGCGACCTTGATCGGCCGAGCGCTCGGGGCGAGGGCCCGGTGCAGGGCGGCGGCGTCGAGGCCGTCGAGGAGCGGGTCGGGGCCGAGGGCGCGGATCTCCGGCAGCTCGGTCAGCGGGCGATCGCGGTGCACGGCGATCCGGCCGAACATGCGCGGGTCGCAGTAGTGGAGGACGCTTTCGTCGTCGAGGCGGAGGCGGGCGCGGCTGTGGGAGGGCGCGGGCTCGCGGGGCACGCCCGGCGCGGGCGCGGCGCGGCGCAGCCACTTGCCGGTCATGCCGAGGTGGGAGAAGACACCCACGCCCCCGTCGAAGGCGATCAGGAGGTTCTTGCCGCGACGATCGAGGCGCTGGAGGGTCCGGCCTGCGAGGAGGCGGCCAAAGGCGCGGCGATCGCCGCCCCGGAACACTCGGCTGTCGGGCGCCTCGGCCTTGATGACGGTGCGACCGTCGAGCCAGGCGCGCAGGCAGCGCGCGGCGTGCTCGACCTCGGGCAGCTCGGGCATGAATGGCTGCTAGCACGGCGAGCGCGGGCCGGGGGCCGTATCCCATCTTGGAGCGCTCCAAGCGACCCCAGCACGGGACGGTGGCCCGCGTGGGCTCGACGATCGTCACTGGGACCGCAGCCTCGACCTTCGCCGACGGCGACGGCGAACCACCGCTCTACACTCATGGCCTGAGCGGCGCGATCCCCGTCGTCGCACCGACCGCGGCCGTCGCGCAGCTCACCAGTGACTCTACCGTCGCGCAGGTTGGGCTTACCGCCCTACAGGTCGATCTATCCCTTGCGAGGAGCGCGTGCAGGCGCCGGTCGAGGGCTTCAGGGAACATGAGATCGGCCAGGTGCGCTGGGAAATCGAGCTGGATCGTTACGCTCACCGGAGCTTCCATGCCCGTCAGCTTACCGGCGGCGCGAGGGGCGAGCAACGGATCGTACCCCGCTCGGGCGGCTCGCGCTCCATTCACGATCTTTCCCGTTGACGGTGCGGCTGGTGACTACGTCCGCAGGGGCGCTGGGAGCGGCGCCGTCTCCGACGCAGATCCGCGAGAAGAGAGAGGCCGCCGAGGAACGCGAGGTCCAGCGACCAGCCGGCACTGGGGCCAGGCCGGGTAGCGCACGTGTAGAAGTCCCTCGTCGGTTCCGTGGAGCCTCCGCTGGGGGAGCTTCCCCCGGGGGAGGCGCCACCGCCCGTGCCGGCACTGGTGCTTGTACTCGTGCTCGTCGTGCCTCCTCCGCTACCGCCGGCGTCCGGCTTTGGTGTGCATTCGCCTCCAGCGCAGGTGCCGCCCGCGCACGACGCGCCGTCTGGCTTGGCTGGGTTCGAGCAAGCTCCGGTGGCCTTGGCGCAGGTGCCGGGGTCGTGACAGTCATCCATTGCGAGGCAGGGCTTGGGAGAGCCGGGCGTGCAGGTGCCGGCTTGGCAGGTGTCGGAGAGCGTGCACTTGTCTCCGTCGTCGCAGGGGGCGCTGTCCTGCTTGGCTGGGTTGGAGCAGAGGCCAGTCTGTGGGTCGCAGGTGCCCGGGTCGTGGCATTGGTCAGGGGAGGGACAGGCGATGGGGTTTGCCCCGGTGCAGGCGCCTGCCTGGCAGGTGTCGGTCTGGGTGCAGGCGTCGCCGTCATTGCAGGGGGTGCTGTCGGGTTTGGGCGGGTTGGAGCAGGTGCCGGTGGCGGGGTCGCAAGTGCCCGGGTCGTGGCATTGGTCGGGGGAGGGGCAGGTGACGGGATTTGCTCCGGTGCAGGTGCCTGCCTGGCAGGTGTCGGTCTGCGTGCAGGCGTTGGCGTCGTTGCAGGGAGTGTTGTTAGGTTTGGGCGGGTTGGAACAAGTGCCGGCGACCGAGTCGCAGGTGCCGGGGTCATGACATTGATCCGGTGCTGGACAAGCAATTGGATTCGAGCCGGTGCAGATGCCCGCCTGACATGTGTCGTTCTGAGTGCAGGCGTTACTGTCGTTGCATGCGGGGCCCGTAAGAAGTGCGCATGTACCATCCGAAGGTGCGCCCGCGACGATGGCGCAAGCATCACAGGGCCCCGCGCCGCAGATATTGTTACAACAAACGCCATCCACACAAAAGCCACTTGCACATTTGATATCATCCGTACAGGTTGCACCAAGAGCGTCCAGCGCAAATAAATCTGCGGTCGCGAGCCAGCTTCCTGAATATCCACCAGCGACCAAAACCCTTCCGTCGTTAAGGAGCGTGCCCGAGGGGCTTCCCCTCGCAGCGGTCAAATTTCCGGCTGCGATCCATGAGCCATTTTTGATATCATATAATTCTGCAGTAATCGGGTACCCCCCGTTAAACCCACTTGCGACGAGAACCGTTCCAGTCTGTAGCTTGATCGCCGCATGTCCGTCGCGCGCCGTGGTCATAGTTCCCGTCGTGCTCCACGTACTCGCTGTTGGGTCATAAAGCTCAGTGTCGGCGAGGTAAATATTGCCATTTTGGACAGAACCACCAGCAACCAGAACTTTACCGTCGTTCAGTACCGTCGCGCTGTAAGCACACCGCGCAGCGGACATACTTCCCGTGTTACTCCAGGCATTGGCGTTGGGATCGTAAATTTCCGCGGTTTCATAAGTGGCGGGGTCGTTGCTTCCCCCTGCGACCAGAATCTTTCCGGTCTTGAGTAATTCCGCCTGAATCTGCTTGCGCGGAATACCCATGCTCCCGGCAGAAATCCATGTGTTGGTTGACGGATCGTAAATCTCCGCACTAGCTAAGATCACTCCATTGTTTTGACCACCAACGACGAGAACCCTCCCATCCGCGAGTAGGCTTTCGGCGTGATACTGTCGCGCGGTAGCCATACTGGCCGCCGCGCCCCACGTGCCGCTCGCAGGATTGTATAGTTCTGCGTTTTTGAGGGCACCGCCGTTACTTCCACCGACAACGAAAACCTTCCCGTTAGCAAGGAGGTCCGCCGTGGCATAGCGCCGCCCTGTTATCATATTTGACGTAGAGCTCCAGGTGCCACTCGTTGGATCGTAGAGTTCTGATTCTGCATGATAGACGAAATTGCCGTTGTATCCGCCCGCAACGAGAACTTTGCCGTTGCCAAGTAGGGTTGCAGTGTGAGTTTCCCGTGCCATGGCCATGGCCCCCGTAGCCATCCACTTAGGATCCACCAGCAACGGATAGATCGCGCCGCCCCACTCCACCTTTATCTGGCAAGTCTTCGCTCCGGGAGCCGTCGCCACCCTCCCCCAAGGTCCCCTCGGATCTTTATCCATTGCGCAGCCGTCCACACCGATCCTCGCCTCGTGCGGCGCCCCCGCCGCGTCGACCATATAAGGAGGCGTCACCCGTAGCCGAGGCGTTCCCTGCTCATCGAGGAACTCCAACACATTGCTCACCAGTCGGAGCCCAGCCACTTGAGACACATTCACAGCGTAGACGAGCTCCTCGCACTCTGGCTTCCTTTCGAAAACCACATAGTCCTCGGTCCCCTCCGCGCTGACGTGGTGTACGACATCCGCGCCGCTTGGAAGCGCGCCCACATAGAGAGCGATCCCTTCAGCCGTGGTCAGCTCCACGTCGCGCGCCCCTTCGAGTACGAAATCGATCGCCATATGCGACGTCTCATCCTCAAGGTGAACCGCCCCCGAAGCCCGCACCGGCAACTCCACCCGCGCCGGCTTCGCCACGCCGCGCCGCGCCGCATCCTTCACCCAAGCTCGAACGCGTCCCCCTTCTTCCGGCCCAAACGACTCGACCACCCCCTCCCCGATGATCGGTACCCGAGCAAGGCTTGACCGTCCAATCGTAAGCGGAAGAGGATCGTTCCCCGACGGTACATGCACCGCCCACTGAAATCGCTCTCTTATCTCAGCCAACCGCGCGCGTGCCTTCTCCGAATCCACGACACCGCGAGCCGCCCCCTTCCCTACGCCCTTCTCAACACTGCCTCCCAAGCCTGGCCCCTCATCCCCCGAGCACCCCGAGGCAGCCGTCGCCAGCGCCCAAGCCCCCACCCACATCCACGGTCGTTTCAGGCTCATTTTGTCTCCTCCGCGCTCGCCGCCCCTACAACCGCGCCTGGACTCCAACCGAAGGCACGAACACCAGCTTGTTGTACCCCACCGGCACGCTTGGAAAGAACGCTCCCCCCACCTGGGCAAACACACCGAAATGATGAAGCGGATCCCACTGCACCCCAGCATCCCCGTGGATCCCGGGCCGCGCCCCGTCGACGAAGAAGATGGGTACACCCACCGAGACCAGCGGCTTCCACGCCCCACGTAGGAAAAAGAGCTCCATGCTGGGCTCGAACCCCTTATCCCGGCCAACCAGGGCGCACGCCTGGACCTCCAGATGATCACCGATGCCATAGGAAAGCCCGAGCGCCGGAACGACACCGCGCCCCAGCCCCTGGATGTCAGCACGGGCGATGGCACCGAGCTGCCATCGGTGCGACAACGTCGCAGGAAGCGGGACCACCTTATCCTTGCTCTTATCGGACGCCGCCGGCGGTACCACCCGGCTCGGCTCGGGCGGCTTCGCTGGTGGCACCTGTCCTCTCGCCGGTGTCACTGGCACCACCGCTTTTGCCCGCGGCGGAGCCACGTTCGCAACCGCCGGAGCGGCCCCGAGCGTAACGCTCTGCTCCTCACGCGCAGCGACCGTCACCGTCGCCACAGCCGGCGCAACTCCCTGTTGCTCACCGAGGATCGTATGGGAACCGGGCTCCACCCGGATCGTGATCGCTTGCCCCGGCTCACCCACGACCTTGCCATCCACCCGCGCCCGCATCGCAGGATCGCTCAACGCAATCTTCAGCTTCCCGAGCCGCGCATCGAGGTCGGCGAGCAGCCTTTCCACCTCGGCTTTCCTGGCTGGATCCGCCCCTGGATCTTTCAGGTAGGCCACGTACGTGTTGGCCGCCTCGGCGTTGCGACCGAGGTTCCGCTGCGTCGTCCCGATGTTCAGCAAGATTTTGGGATTGGGAAAACGTGCGTAAGCGCGCTGGAACAGATCGAGGGCGCCCACGAGGTCATCGGCGGCGAGCTGTTGAGTTCCCTGCGCAAAGAGGGCGCGCCCCTCTTTCTCGGCCGCTTCGTCGGCGAACGCCGGGGCGCTCCACAATGCAGCGACAGCCAGCGCGATCAATAGACGTGGCTTTTTCATAGAGACGTCTCGATGGGCCCGGTGATGGTCTTCTTCGGCTTAGCCGGAGGTTTCGATGCATGATCCGCAGGAGCGTGCCCCTGACGGGGCATAGGGGCGGCGATCGCCGAAACCGAAGGGGTCGGCACCGCCGCGGCGGACACGAGAGGGGTGACCTGCACCGAAGGAGCGGCGGTGGCAGACCCGTCGCCGTTTGGCAACGAAGCCTCAGGTACAACGGACGGCGTGAGCGCCGCCGCCGTCGTTCCGTCGGATCGTCCGGTCAATCCAACCCGCCAGATCACCAAGGCGATCGCCACGAGCACGGCGATCCCTCCGACGAGCAAGAGAGCCTTTCCGGCCCCCTTCGCGTCCTTCGCCGGAGCGGGCTTCCAGGCGCCGGAGGTCGAGCTCTCGATGGGCGCGACGAGAGGGGCCGATCCAGCCATCACGGGGGCCGACACCTCTCCCGCCTGGCGACTTGCGGCCGGCTCTGCCGCTCGATCGACGCTCGCCCCTCCGGGGGAGGGTGGAGCGCCCGCAGGTTGCACCAGAAACGGCGCCGCTGCAGCGGCAGACAGAGGCAGCGTCTTCTCGGTGAGCACGTCCGAACCCATCAACACCTTGACGATCCGCTCAATCGAGATCCGCGAGCGCTCCGGCGCGAAAGGCTGGAGCGCCCACGCGAACTCCGCGACGTTCTGGAGCCGCCGGCTCAGATCCTTCTCGAGGCAGCGAAGGATGACAGCCTCGAGCTCCGCCGGTGCGTCGCCCCGGCTCTGCCGCAGCGTCGAAGGCGGATCCGCGATGATCTTCGCGAGGCAGCTCGACAGCGTCTCGGCCTGGAACGGCTGAGCGCCTGTGACCAGCTTGTGCAAGATGACGCCGAGCGACCACACGTCCGAGCGGACGTCGATCGTCTTGGAGCTGCGCACCTGCTCGGGCGACATGTAGAGCGGCGAGCCGAGGAGGCTCGCCGTGGCCGTGAGGCTCTGCTCCGGCACGCCGCCTTCGCTACCGACGGTCGCCTTCGACATCCCGAAGTCGAGCACCTTCACGAGCGGAGAGCCGTCGGCCCGGCGGGTCAGGAACATGTTCGCGGGCTTGAGATCGCGGTGGATGATGCCGAGCGCGTGGGCCTCCGCGATGGCCTCGCAGGCCTGGAGCACGTAGTCGACCGCTTCCTCGACGGGCAGCGGACCGCGCGAGCGCACCAGCTGGTCGAGATCCGTCCCGGTGAGGTGCTCCATCACCATGTAGGGGGCACCGTTCTCCAGCTTGGCGACGTCGTGCACCCGCGCGACGTGCTCGCTCTGGATTCGGGCGGCCGCCCGCGCTTCGCGAAAGAAGCGGGTCGCTGCCTCCGTGTGCCTGGCAAATTGCGGGTTCAGCACCTTGATCGCGACGCGCTGGGCGAGGTCGATGTGCCGAGCGGCAACCACGACCCCCATGCCGCCGGCGCCGAGCAGTCCTTCGACCTCGTACTTCCCCGCCAGAACGTCGCCTGGACGAGGTACTTCGCTGTTAGACACCTGTTCGCTCAAACCGCTCCTCCCGCCGACGCTCATGGCGAGCGCTTCCGAGGGTATCGCTTCGCGGCGAACTTGGAAAGGGACCCCTGCGCAGGGTCAGACAGGTTTCAGGTAGAGAACGAGCGCCGTGCAGCGTCAGGCGCGGGCCGCCACCCAGCAAGGCGCCACCACCTCGGCCAAGATCTCGCAATGGAGCGCCGCGCGCGTGCGCGCCGAGAGCGCCCCCAGGCCTTCGTTCACCGGACGCCTCTCCTCGGGAACGGCAGGCGGTGCCGCGAGCGCCCGCGCAAAGGCCCGCGCTGCCGCGGCGCGCGCCGGCTCGCCGAGGGCCGTGAGCATCCACGCGAGCGAGCGCCAGGCCAGCACCGCGTGGCGCGCCTCGTCCTCGGCGATCGTCACGAAGATCGAGCGCAGCGCCGGAGGCCCCGCTCGCAGCGCCATCTCCTGGGCCCGGCGGCGCCCAGGGTCTCGCCCACGCAGCCCTCGGTGACCAGTGCCTCGACGATCACCGGCAGCTCGGTGGCCATCGGCAAGATCGCCGCCGGGAGCAAGCCGGGGCCGAGCTCGCGATCGGCGAAGCGCGAGGCGATCCCGTAGACCAGCCGCGCGTGCTCCACCTCGTCGAGGGCGGAGTCCCGCGCGGGCTCTCGAAGCTTCGCCTCGGCGCGGGCGCGCAGCGCGGCCACGCTGGAGCGAGGTTGCCAAGCGCCGCAGCCGCTTCGTCCAGCGTCAGCGCCAGCAGATCGACACAGCGGATTGCCTCGGCCTCCTCAGCATTTGCGCCGCGATTCGGGCCATCAATTCGCCGAGGCGTCATCACGCGATGCGTGCGACCTCGGCGCGGGACCTGGAGCAGGTACGCGATACACCCATTGCGCAGCACCTCGATGCGATCGAGCAGAGGGCATTGTGCAGCTCGCGCGTTCTTCGCCGGGCGAGGCGTTTGGGACCCAAATGCGCAGTCGGGTGTTGGGGTAGCTCGGCTCAGCGCAGCCGGTGGACGTAGAGCACGAGCACGGTGCCGGCGCTTCGATCGCTACGTACGGCGATCGCGTATCCGGCAGAGCAGAAGCGGTAGGGCCCGGAGGGCAGCGACGGAGCGTGGTCTCGAGCGAAACGGAGCACCGCGGCGTCGACCGTCTCGCTCGTGGGCCAAGGGACGTCCTCGAAGAGCGCGCGGGCCGGGTAGTCCCACTCGATCGTGAAGCTCATCCGGCGCGCTTCAGACGCTGACCTTCGAGGTGTCGATCGATCTCGGCCTGCGGAACGGCCCGAACCGTCCCGTTGGCGATCCGGTCGAGCGCTGCGGTGGCGAGGGCCCGCTCCTCGGGGGAGAGAAGCTCGAGGCATGCATCGTCGAGCGGGACGACGTCCAAGTCGTCGTCGGACGGCGGTAGGGGACGTGCAGCGGTCATGCGGAGGAGAGTAGCACGCGCTTACGCCGCGGGGAGCACCCCTTCGTCCCGCCCGCCTCCCTCCAAGACGGGCAGCACGGGCACGAGCACGGAGCTCGCGTCGATCGCGGTGAGATCGCGCCCGTGATCCTTCTGGACGGGGAAGAGGTCGTCGAGCGTATAAGAAGCGCGAAGGGTGTCGCCCGTCCCCACCCAGCTCGGGCGCCGGCCGGCGGGGCGCCCACCCGCTGCGCCGGCCCCCTTCTCCACGGCTTTCGCCCGGCGGCGCGAGCACACATCCGCCTTCGCGCCGCGCCTTCGCGCGCCGTGCTCGGTCACGACGATGCGGGCATACTCCGCGTCGTGCTCGTACCGGAAGGACTGCTCTGCCCACCCGGGGCCCTGCGGCGGCGCGCGCACGAGCGGAGACGACCGAACGTGAAGGTGGTCCTGGATCTTCTTGATCACCTCGGGATCGGTGATCGTTGCGAGCACCCGCAGACGCCCCCCGCATCGCGCGCACTTCTTCGCGTCGAGCACCCACGTCCTCTCCATCATGGTGGCCCAGTCTATGGTCCGCGACTTCGCGAGCAGCTCGCCGTCCTGCAAGCGGCCCCAGCACAGGACGGTGATCCACGTGGGCTCGAGGATCGTCCCTGGGACCGCAGCCTCGACCTTCGCCGAGGGCAACGGCGAACCACCGCTCTACACCGATGGCTCGAGCGGCGCGATCCCCGTCGTCGCACCGACCGCGGCCGTCGCGCAGCTCACCAGTGACCCTACCGTCCCGCAGGGTGAGCTTACCGTCGCGCAGGGTGGGCTTACCGCCCTACAGGTCGATCTATCCCTTGCGAGGACGGCCCTTTCCGCGGGTCCCCACCTCGGGCGACGCCCTCGTCTTCGACCGCGTCCCAGGAGCCGAATCGGCGGGCGCCCCACGGGCTCGCGCTGTAATTCCGTCGAAGCTTGCCACCATCTCGGGGGCTTCGGCGAGCTCGGCGAGATCGATCACCCGCCGCCGCGCGCGAGCGATGTCGATGCTCGGGTGAAGGACGAGCAGCGCCTCGGCGTCTTCGATGTCCTTGGGGCGGCCGGCGATCGCCTTGAATACGACCAGATCCTCCGGCGTGGACATCGGAGCCTTCACGGACCCGAAGCGGGTCTTCGTGCTGGCGGCGCACTCCGTGCGCGATGACGGCGATGCCGCCGATGATCATCCACGGAGCGCCGGCCTCGTCGAGCGCGCCGGCGAGAGCTGCCAGGGCGTCCTCGAGGAGACGCTCACCGGGCGCGGGCGGCCTGCGCACGACGCTCGATGTGCGCCCAGCGCCGGCGCACCTCCTCGACCCCGCGCTCGCTCACGGGATCACGGGGACCGGGCCACTTGCCCTCCGCGGCCAGCGCCGCCACGGCCGCGAGCGCCTCGGCCACGGCCTGCTCCGGCCGCGGGCCCTCGGCGCGCATCAGCTCTCGCTGTCGCTCGGCCGCCGCCTGATGCCCCCGCCGCATGCGGAGGATGGGGTTATCGTCGGGCACGCCCGGAGCCTACCACGGATGCGCGCAGCGGGCGCAGCGCGGGCACGAGCCTCTGGACCTGCTCGGCTCGTCCCCGCGATGGATAGGGACCTCTGGCAATCCGTGCGCAGCCTGCACAACGACGGCCCCCGTGACCCGACGGGCGGGGAGACCCTCGTGGCGCAGCAGGGGCTCGCTGGCTTTCACCGGATGGCAAAGAGCTGTGCCGTCCACGAGCCGGTGTAGATCGTCCCGTCGGCGCCGACGATCAGGTCCGGCTGCGGCCGGTTGTCGTGCGATCCCAGCGACCCGCGCGCGACGCTCCACAATCGCTCGTTGTCTCCGATTCCCGAGACCTGGCCGTCGCGCGAGGCGGCGACCACCCGTTTGCCCGACACCAAAGCGATGTTGGCCCAGATGGAGAGGTCATCCTCCGGGGCGACCTGCGGCCCCACCCGCCAGAGCTCCTTCCCGCCGGGCGTGAGCCGCGACACCCCCCAGGCGTGGCCGACATAGAGTTCGCCGCTCCCCGAGAAGGCCGCCGGGGCCTCGATGTTGCCCAACAGCTTTGTGTCGAAGAGGCCCTCTCCCTCGGGGGAAAACGCCAGGATCCGCGCCTCGAAGTGCGCGAGGAGCACGGTCCCGTCCTCGCGCACCGAGACCGAGCTCGGGACGAAGGTGCCTGTGTACTCACCGTCGATATCCTTGGACCAGACGACGACGCCCTCTCGGCTCACCTTGACCAGACGTATCCGTTCACGGGTCGGAACCGTTCCCCGCCCGAGATGCGCGTGAGAAATCCCCGGCGCGCCACCCTTCATTCCTATCGTACAGTTGACCCGAGATCTTGGCCCCGGAGGGGCCGCGGAAGTTAGCCCACGGCTTCAGCCGTGGGGCCTCGCGCGAAAGGATGAAGGATGAAGAACGTCGATTTTCTCGGACCCGAGCAGTTCCTCCCCAGCCTCGCGGGGCGCGACGAGCGCGCGGTGCTCGACGAGCTCGCGGCCCATCTGGCGGCGCAGGTCCCCGGTCTCGACAAGGGCCAGGTCGACAAGCTGCTGCTCGACCAGATGGCGGCGGGTCCGGCGGTGCGCAGCGAGGAGGTGGTGATCCTGGGCGGCAAGCTGGCGTCGCTGACCAGGGAGGTGGCCTGCTTCGGTCGCTCTGCTGCCGGTGTCGACTTCGCGTCGACGGACGGGAAGCCGACGCACCTCTTCTTCGTCAGCCTCGGCCCCGTGGCCTCGGGAAACCACCTCAAGACGCTAGCCCGGATGAGCCGCATCTTGAAGGACCCGCGGTTCCGCACCCAGATGAAGGGAGCCCCGGACGCGCTCGCCATGCACGACGCGCTGCCCTCTCTGCCAACATCACTGAGACACCGGCTGCCCGGAAGTTTACTGAGCAGGGCGACGGATGAGATGGTCCATGACGATGACCGACAAGCAGCGCCCAGTGGTTCCGCCCACGGAGGTTCACCCCAAGGCCAAGCGTCGCGCCTTCAGCGCCGAGTACAAGGCCCGCATCCTCCGCGAGGCCGATGCGTGCGCCGAGCCCGGCGAAGTCGGTGCGCTGTTGCGCCGCGAGGGGTTGTACAGCTCGCACCTCACCGAGTGGCGCAAGGTGCGAAAGCAGGCCGAGATCGACGCCCTCGCACCCAAGAAGCGCGGCCCCGTGCCCGCGCCGCCGCCCGACGCGCGTGACCGCGAGATCGAGGAGCTGAAGCGTCAGCTTGCCAAGGCGAACATCCGCGCCGAGCGCGCCGAGGCACTCGTCGAGATCCAAAAAAAAGTGGCCGCGTTGCTGGGGACGCTGCCCGAGGAGCCGAGCGACACATGATGATGCAGCTCATCGACGAGCACGTTGCGGCGTTCGGCGTCGCGCCGCCGTGCGACGCTCAACGTCCCGCGCGCCAGCTACTACCGGTGGAAGCCCTCGACCGCACCGGCTGCGTTTTTCGCCGCGGGTGCGGTGCTCAGCGCCGCGGAGCGCGCGGAGTATTGACATGCTCCACGAGCCTCGCTTCGTTGATCGCGCGCCCGTCGAGGTCGTCGCCACGCTCCTCGACGATTTGTTTACCGGTGCTCCGAGCGCACCATGTACCGCATCCTCGCCGCCTCCGACGAGGTGCGAGAGCGCCGATCAGCTCCGCCGACCGCCTACGTGAAGCCGAGCTGCTCGCCACGCGGCCCAACGAGCTGTGGTCATGGATATCACCAAGCCCATGGCCCCCGCCAAGTGGACGTACTTCTACCTGTACGTGATCCTCGACGTCTTCAGCCGCTACGTCGTCGGCCGATGATCGCCCTGCAGGAGAGTGCCGCGCTCGCCCAAGAAAACCCTCCGCACGACCTGGCAGGGCAGGGCATCAGCCCCGCGCAGCGAACATCCACGCTGATCGCGGCACCGATGACTCAAATCCAGTCGCGCTGCTCCTCGCCGAGCCTCGGTGGCCACCAAGACCCACTACGCCTGCACACCTCCAACGACAACCCCTTCTCCGAGGCGGCCTTCAAGATGCTTCAAGTACCGCCCGACTTCCTGCGCGCTTCGGCGCCCTCGAGGACGCGCGCCACCACTGCGGTGCGCCTTCTTCGACTGGTACAACGTCGAGCACCACTACAGTGGTCTCGCCATGCCTACGCCGCACGACGTCCACCACGGCCTCGCTGACGAAGGCACGGCCCACCGCGCCGCCGTGCTCGCCGTTACCACCGCTCGACCAGATGGCGGCGGGTCCGGCGGTGCACAGCGAGGAGGTGGTGATCCTGGGCGGCAACCTGGCGTCGCTGACCAGGGAGGTGGCCTGCTTCGGTCGCTCTGTCGCCGGTGTCGACTTCGCGTCGACGGACGGGAAGCCGACGCACCTCTTCTTCGTCAGCCTCGGCCCCGTGGCCTCCGGAAACCACCTCAAGACGCTAGCCCGGATGAGCCGCATCTTGAAGGACCCGCGGTTCCGCACCCAGATGAGGGCAGCCCCGGACGCGCTCGCCATGCACGACGCGCTGGCTGCCTACGAAACCAGGTGATGAGACACGGGAACACCCCCTCGCCCCGGGGTATCCCCTCATTCTTCGCGCGCTCGGGAATCCATCACGCGGCGTGAGCATCGTCGTCTGGTGCGCGCTTACCATGGCTCACACTTCCGTTGCGGAACCATGCGCGCCGGCCTCTCACGGCGCTACGATCGGCCCATGCGCACCTCTTATCTTCGCACCGCCCGCCTCGCCCTCGCTTCTCTCTTCGCTCTTGCCGCCTTCGCTCTCGCCTGCGGCCCCACCGAGCAGAGCATCCGTGACGAGATCGACGCCGCCAACCATTGCACCGTCGCCTCCGACTGTGCGAGCGCCGGGGGCGCTTGCCCCTTCGGGTGCTTCATCCTCGTCAACAAGGCCGAGGTCGCGCATATCCAGAGCTTGCTCGCCGACTGGCAGTCGAACTGCGCGTACGACTGCGCGGCGCTGAAGGAGATCCTCTGCACCCAGGGCAAGTGCGAGGGAGATTTCGGCTTCTGAGGCGGCTTCGTCTCTGTCAGCCCTCGTCGCGGAAGCGCGGGGCCGGCCGGCCTGGATCACGCTGGAGCCAGTTGTCCTCCAGGTAGCGGCAGCTCTCGTCGATCACGTGGATCGCGTACGCGTGGCGCGAGCGCGGCGAGCGGTTCGCCCCGCTCCCGTGGGGCAAGAGGCCGTGCAGCACCACCAGCGTCCCCTGCTCCACCTCGACCGGCACGTAGGGCGCCGCCAGAAAGGGCGAAGGCAGCGGCGCTTCGTCCACCGTGAGCATCTTCGTCCCGCCCCCGGGCGCGCGCACAAAACGCTTGCGAAGGGGGCCCTTGTGACCGCCCGGCAAAGCCCACAGGCAGCCGTTGTCGATCGTCGCGCGCTCGAGGGCGAACCAGAGGCCGAGTACGCTCATGGGCTCGGTGTAGAGGAAGGTCGCGTCCTGGTGGCAGACGACGTCGCCGCCGATCAAGGGGTTCTTGAAGATGTACATCGACTGGATCAAGCGGGGCTCGGTGACGCCGAGGGCGCGGGCGATCGCCCCGAGCGCGGGGTCGCGCGACACCTCTTCGAAGACGGGATCGCGATCGTGCAGCGCGTGGCCGATCTTGTTGATCGACACCGCCTTGTCTTGCCGCAGCGTCCCGTCGGACAGGAACGCCTCTTCCTCGAAGAAGAAGCGGATTTCATCGCCGGATTCGAGGAAGTAGTCGTCCGTCGTGCGCGCCTGATCCTTCGTCGAGAAGATCGACACGCTCGATGGCTCGAAGGCGTCGACGAGCGCGTTCGCGCGACGTATCAGCGCCTCGCAGGTCGATGGCGGGAGGACGCCGGGCAGCACGAGGAAGCCGTCGCGCGCGAAGCGATCGCGCTCGCCGGCGCCGACGGAGGTGGAGAGGACCATGTGCGACCTTACCATTGCGGGCTCCGGCTTGAAGCAGCCCCGCGCATCGGACATAGACCCGCATGACCTTCGCTTCCTCGACCTTCGCGCGCTTCTTCGTCCCTCTGTCGCTCGCCGCGGTGATCGCCCTCGGCTGCGGCGGATCCGGATCGTCCAGCACCTCCACGACTTCCGGCACCACCGGGACGACCGGCGCAGGCGGCGGCGCAACCACGACCGGATCGGGCGGATCCGGCGGCGGATCCGGAGGCAGCGGGACCGGCGGCAGCGGCGCCTGCGTCCCGCAGAAGGCGGCCACCTTCAGCGGCGATGTTTACCCGATCCTCCAGCAGAGCTGCTCGGGCGTCGAAGGGTGCCATCAGCTCCTCGTGAAGACGCCCGCGAACGCGTACGGGTGGCTCGTGGGTCAGCCGGCCGACTGTCCGGATGGGCGCTCGATCGTCGATCCCGGGCACCCCGAGAAGAGCTACCTCATCGACAAGCTGAAGGACCAGGACCTCTGCATGGACTCCTCGCCCATGCCGAAGAAGGCGATCATGGGCCCCTTCGTGCCTCTCCCGGATGCGCAGATCCAGGCGTTTTCGGACTGGATCTGCGCCGGCGCGAAGGACGACTGAGGGCGCGCCCGGGGCCCCCGCTCACCGCTCTTCACCATCCGGCGCGCGCGGCGGCCCGCTGCGCTTCGGTCATCGCGTCGGGCCACGCGGGGTCGGTTGTGGAGAGCGCGTCGGCGATCGCGCGCGGGTCTTCGTCGCGCTCCATCGCGAGGCGCGTCGCGCTCGATCCGGCGAGCAGATCGAGCGCGGGGATCGTGTCCACGTACTCGTAGCGCTCGGTGCGGAAGCGGAAGCGCTCCGGGTCCTGTTTACGCGCGAGGGCGATCAGCGCGGCGTAGGTGGCGACGGGGCGGAAGGTGCGCGCGTCGGTCACGTGGATCTGCACGCCGCCGCAGATCTGCGCGGCGTGTTTGTGGAAGGTGGGGCGGAAGGTGAGCGGGCGCGCGAGGAAGCCTTGAAGGCCGGTGGCGGCGAGGCCTTCGGCGAGGGCGCGGCCGTCGATCCAGGGGGCGCCGGTGATCTCGAAGGGGCGCGTGGTGCCGCGGCCGTCGGAGAGGTTCGTGCCTTCGAGGAGGCAGCCGCCCGGGTAGACGAGGGCCGTGTCGGGTGTGGGCATGTTGGGCGAGGGGAGGATGAAGGCGCGATCCCACGAGGAGGCGAGGGAGGCGCGATCCCAGCCCTCGACGGGGACGATGGAGAGGGCGCCGTCGGGGCCGAGGGGGAGGCCGTCGCGTGCGGCGAAGAAGGCGACGAGCTCGCCGGGGGTGAGGGCGTGGCGGATGGGCAAGGGCTCGAGGCCGACGAAGGAGAGGAAGCCGGGCTCCTGCGTGCGGCCTTCGATTTGCGAGAAGGTGCCGCCGATGGGGTTCGGGCGGTCGAGGAGGAGGACCGGCACCTTCGCGCGGTGGGCGGCGCGCAGGGCGAGGAGCGCGGTCCAGACGAAGGTGTAGTAGCGGGAGCCCACGTCGGCGAGGTCGACGAGGAGCAGGTCGATGGCGGCGAGGTGCTCGGCGGTGGGGGAGAGGTCGTCGAAGCGGTCGCCGTAGAGGCTGATGATCGGGGCGCCGGTGCGCGGATCGGTGGCCGATCCGACGCCGATCATGTCCTGGGCCTCGCCGCCGTAGCCGTGCTCGGGGCCGAAGAAGACGGCGGGCGCGATCGCCTGCTCGGCGAGGACGGCGGAGATGTGGGAGAGCCGGTGATCCACGCTGGCGGGGTGGGCCAGCACGCCGAGGCGCGCGCCGCGGAGGCGGGCGAGGAGGGAGGGGAGGTGGGGCAGGCGATCGAGGCCGATTTCCATGGGATCTGGGTGCTCGTATCCGGTTTGGCCGGGCCGGTCCACTTCGCGGCCGGTCGCGGGGCGGGAGGCCGTGGGCAGGGGCCATGGCAGGGTGCCGCGCGCACGACCAGCGGGCATGTTGCCCGTTTGGGAGGTCGGCTCGCCTCCTCCGTGGTAGCGTGAGCCGAGCGTCCCCATGCAGCTCCAAATCGGTGCAACGTACGCCGACAAGTACCGGATCGTGCGCGTCCTCGGCGAGGGCGCGATGGGCGCCGTCTACGAGGCGGAGAACGTCCGGATCCACCGCCGCGTCGCGATCAAGATCCTCCACCCGCAGATCGCCCAGAAGGCCGACACGCTGCGCCGCTTCGAGCGCGAGGCGCAGGCGGCCGGGCGCATCGGCTCGAAGCACATCATCGAGGTGCTCGACCTCGGCGAGCTCGCCGACGGATCGCGCTTCATGGTGATGGAGTTCCTCGAAGGGACGACGCTCGATCAGCGCATCCGATCGCGCGGGCGGCTCTCGCCGGAGGACGCGACGCCGATCATCGCGCAGCTCCTCGAGGGGCTCGGCGCGGCGCACGACGCGGGCATCATCCACCGTGATCTCAAGCCCGCGAACATCTTCCTCACCTCCGCGCGCGGCGCGAAGGACTTCGTGAAGATCCTCGACTTCGGGGTGTCGAAGTTCAACGTGCTCAACGACGAGATGAGCATGACCAGCACGGGCGCGGTGCTGGGCACGCCGTATTACATGTCGCCCGAGCAGGCGAAGGGCTCGCGGCAGGTCGATCCGCGGAGCGATCTCTACGCGGTGGGCGTGATCCTCTACGAGTGCATCACGGGGCAGGTGCCGTTCTCGGCGGAGACGTTCAACGAGCTGATCTTCCGCATCGTGCTCGAGTCGCCGCCGCCGGTGGAGTCGTTCGTGCCGAACCTCGATCCGGCCTTCACCGCGCTCATCCACAAGGCGATGGCGCGCGAGGCGAACGATCGGTTCCAGACCGCGGCCGAGTTCCGGATGGCGATCCTCAAGTGGGCCGAGGCCTCGGCGGCCGGGCCGGTGCTCCCGGCGGCGATCGGGCTCGGGCCGAAGCCGGGAGGCCCGGCGATCGGCGTGGGCGGGACGATGCTGATGGACCCGACACCCGGTCAAGCCGGCGCGCCCGCCATCGGCGCGAGCAACGGGCAAACGGTCGCGATGAACCCCGACGCGCGCGGGCCTGCGCCGTGGCAACCTGTGCCACCGCCGCTCGTGCCGGCCCCGCCGGGCTTCCAGGCGCGGCCCCAGGCGCCGACCGCCGCGCTCCCGGCCTTCCTCGACCCGAGCGGCGCCCCTCCTGCCCAGGGTGCGCCTGGGCTGGGCCAGGGGACGCAGATCATGCCGGGAGCGATGGGGGCTCCGGCCGGGATGGGCCAGGCTGGGCCGCAGATGATGCCCGGCCAGCCGATGATGCCGGGCCAGCCGATGCAGGCAGGGCCGCAAGCGGCGCCCGTGTATCCCGAGGAGCCGTACCAGATCCCCAAGCGAAGCAGCGGCGCGCTGGCCTTCGGGCTGGGGCTGCTCGGGGTGCTGGTGCTGGGCGGCGTGGCCGTCGCGGCGATGAAGTGGAGCGGCGACAAGAACGCGAGCGCCGGGCAGCCGGCGACGACGAGCGTGGCCACCGAGGCGCCGCCGGCCTCCGGGGCGCCGCCTTCCACCGCGGCAGAGCCTTCGTCCACCGCCGCAGCGCCGCCGGCGACCGCGGCCCCGTCGACGCCGGAGCCCGTGGCCGTGGTCAAGCCGCCCTCCACGCCGGTCTCCAAGCCGACCGGGCCGAGCACGACCCCGACGACGCACACGACGAGCCCCACCAAGACCCCCGGGCCGGGCGGGCCGGGCAAGACCCCGGGCAAGCGCACGATCTCCACCGAGCTCTGATCTCCGAGATCGCGCGGGTTTTCCGTTCGTCGCAGAACATGGCGTCACGGCATCCGCTTCGTGAAGCGGATCGACCGGCGCTTTCGTTCGTCTTGAAGCTGGACGCAAAACCCAGCCCTCGTATGATGATGACCTCCGGAGCTGGGCCCCTCCCCCGGGAGGGGTGAGCCCTGCCCCGGCGCCCGGCTCGCGCGTGCCCGGCGCAACCTTTCCGCCATCGATCGAGACCTCCCCCATGACCCTTCAAATCGGCGACACCATCGAGGGCAAATACCGCATCGTCCGCCTGCTCGGCGAGGGCGGCATGGGCGCCGTGTACGAGGGAGAGAACATCCGCATCCACCGCAAGGTGGCGATCAAGGTGCTGCACGCCGCGGTGGCGGCGAAGGCCGACGTGGTGCAGCGCTTCGAGCGCGAGGCGCAGGCCGCGGGGCGCATCGGCTCGGAGCACATCGTCGAGGTGCTCGATCTCGGCAACCTGCCCGACGGCGAGCGCTTCATGGTGATGGAGTACCTCGAAGGGGAGAGCCTGGGCGATCGGATCAAGCGCAAGAAGCGCCTCTCGCCGCACGAGATGGCGGGCATCCTCCACCAGCTCCTCGAGGGCCTCGCCGCCGCGCATGCCGCGGGCATCGTCCATCGTGATCTCAAGCCCGACAACGTCTTCCTGCTCAGCAACAAGGCCGGCCAGAAGGACTTCGTCAAGCTGCTCGACTTCGGCGTGTCGAAGTTCAACGCGCTCGACACCGAGATGAGCATGACCCGCACCGGCGCGGTGATGGGCACGCCGTTCTACATGTCGCCGGAGCAGGCCCGCGGCGGGAAGGTCGATCTCCGCAGCGACCTCTACTCGGTGGGCGTGGTGGTCTACCAGGCGGTGACGGGCCGCGTGCCCTTCCACGCGGAGACGTTCAACGAGCTGGTGTTCAAGATCGCGCTCGAGTCGCCCGAGCCGGCCGAGCTCGTGGTGCCGGGGCTCGATCCCGCGTTCGCGGCGATCATCGTGCGGGCGATGGTGCGCGATCCGGCGGGCCGCTTCCAGACGGCGCAGGAGTTCCAGAGCGCCACCGCCCAGTGGATGATGACGGCCGCGCCCGATGGTCCGGGCGGGACGATCCCGGTGCAGCCGGGGCTGCGCCTGAGCGTGCCCGGGATGAGCGCGAGCACGCCGAACGCGGCGAGCGGGCTGAGCTTCGGATCGAACCCGTCGCTGTCGGGCAGCGCGCCGCTCGCCGCCTCGGGCTCGAACCTCTCGCAGTCCGGCGGCCAGCTCGGCGGCTCGCAGGCGGGGATGGCCGTGACCGGGCCGCAGCCGCGCGGCAGCGGAGCGATGATCGCGATCGGCTTCGCGGGGGTGCTGCTCCTCGCCGGCGGCGCGTTCGGCGCGTACACGATCTTCGGCAAGAAGACGCCCGCGCCGGTGGTGCCGACCGCGGTGGCGGCCACCAACACGCCCGCACCGAGCGCGGTGCCCACGGAGAAGCCCTCGGCCACGGTGGCCGCGCCACCGCCCCCGGTGACGGCGACCGCGACCGTGGAGCCGCCCGCGACCGTCGCCGCGAACGATCCGCCGGCCAAGCTCACCGGGACGTTGCCGAAGGGCAAGACGCCGCCCACGCCGAGCACGACGCCGAGCTCCAAGGCCACCGTGGCCGCGACGGCGCCCACCTCGCCGCCCGCGAAGACGGGCCGGGTCATCGGCGGCGATCTCTGATCTGAGATCCGAGATCTGATCCGGCCGCCGCTCTCGTCCCGCACAAGAGAGCGCCCGCGCGGCCCTGGTTCGCAGGGGTCACGCGGGCGTTCTGCTGTTGGATGCGCAGGGCTTACTCGCCGCCGAGGTTGAGCTTGGCGCGGGCGTCGGCGTAGGCGTCGCTCACCGAGAAGGTGACGAGCTCGCGGGCCTCGGCGTTGCGGGCGATCCAGGTCATCCGGTCCTTGCCGGAGGCGGGCGGAGCGTTGGCGTGACCGCCGGACCAGGCGATGCCGCTGAGGGCGACGTTGAGATCGCCCACGGCGAGCAGGCCGCAGCGGTTGCCCCAGCCGTTGATCACGGTGTTCAGCGTGGAGGCGCGGTTGCCGATCGAGCCGATGACCTCGGCGGCGAGCAGCGGCACCTGGTTGTCGACGTTCTTCGGGAGCACGCGCGAGATCTTCCCGTAGAAGTCGGTGAGCTTGCCGGCGTCGACGCCCTGCGGCGCCCAGGTCGGGCTGAAGGCCTTGAGGTAGCCGGCGAGCATGGGCCAGAGATCGATCGGCGCGGTGCGGGCGATCGGCGCGGCGTTGGCCTGGAGGATCTTCAGCGCGCGGTGGATGAGGAAGGCGCGCACGTCCTCGCGCGGCGAGGCGACGAGCGCGTGGCCGAGCACGAGCGTGGGCGGGTGGGCGCTCACGGGGATGCACACCGAGCCGAGCACCGTGGAGGTGAAGATCTGGATGTTGTGCAGGCCGTAGCTCGCCGCGATGGCGCGGATGGTGTCGCCGAGCTCGGCCATGTGCAGCGCGAGGGGCGCGCCGCGCACGGCGCCGATGTCGTAGGGGATGGCCGCGTCGAGCACCGGCCCGGTGAGCCTGAGCAGCTCGCGGAAGGCGGGCGTCATCACCTCGGGGGCGAGGAGCGCGTCGAGGTCGGGATCGGAGGCGGCGGCGCCGGCGCCGTCGAGCTCGGCGGTCCCGCCTTCGAGCGCGGCGACGGCGGCGTGGGCCACGCGCGCCGCGTCGGGGCGGTTGCGCAGCTCGGCGACGGCGGCGATGCTGGCGAAGAGGTAGGGCTCGAAGCGGCCGGTGCCGAGGGCGCGGCGCGCGTCGGCCACGGCGCGATCGAGCAGCACGTTGGCGGCGGGGGCCTGCCCGGTGCGCTGGTAGAAGCGGGCGAGCGCGGCGAGCGCGGCGTCGTCCTTCGGCCAGGTCTTGCGGGCCTGGAGGAGCGTCGCCTCGGCCTTCTTGTTGTCGCCGAGGGTCTCGTAGATCTTGGCGAGCTCGGTGGTGCGCACGCACTTCTGCTCGGGCGCCTCGACCTCGTTGATGAGCAAGGTCTGCTGCTCGACCGCGTGCGGGCCGTCGTTGCCCTTGAGGTAGAGCGCGACCAGGCGCTCGCGCGCCTTGGTGTTGCCGGGCAGGCGCTTCAAGATCTCCTGGTAGGCGAGCTCCGCGCGCTCCGCATTGGGCAGGCGCTCGTCGTAGACCTCGCCGAGGCGGAAGTAGATCTCCGCCTGCTTGTCGGGCTCGGTGGCGAGGCGGGCGAGGCGGATCCAGGCTTGCTCGGCGCCGGCCCAGTCTTCTTCCTGCGCGCTCACCTCGCCGAAGGCCGCGAGGGCCTCGACGTGATCCGGGTTCTGCTCCAGCGCGGCGGCGAGGGCCCGCTTGGCGGAGGCGGCGTCGCCCACGTCGGCGAGGGCGCGGCCGCGGAGCACTTCCATCTCGACGCGCTCGGCCGGGTCGGTCACCGCGTCGAGGCGGCGCTCGAGCAGCGCGGCGAGCTCGGCGCGCGCGCCCTCGGCCACGTAGATGGCCTGGAGGCGCGTGAAGACGTCGGCGTACGTCGTGTCGACGGCGGACACCTCTTCGAGCGCGGCGCGGGCGCGGGCGAGGTCGTTCGCCTTGTCCTGCCAGAGGACGGCGGAGCGGTAGAGGTAGAAGGCCCGCTCGCTGGGTGACGCGCTCGCGTGCGCTGCGGCCTCGAAGGCCGCCGCGGCGCCGGCGAAGTTGCTCGTCTGCTCCAGCACCGCGGCGAGCTCGAGCTGGGCCACGATGTGGTGGGGCACGAGCTCGATCGCCTGGCCGAGGAAGGCCAGACCGTCGTCGGGGCGGTTCGCCTTGAGGGCGCTCTGCGCGGCGCGCAGCGAGAGCGTCGCCGCCTCCGCGGGGCGCTGCGTGCGCTCGATGATCTGGCGATCGACCTCGAGGGCGAGGCCGTGCTCGCCCTTGGCGCGGGCATGCGCGGCCATCTGCCGGAGGGCCCAGATGCCCTTCGGCTCGGTCCTGTAGGCGATCTCGACCGGCTCGCGCGTGTCGTCCCAGGTGCCGGCGTGGAGGCGCAGGCGTGCGGAGAGCATGGCGTGCGCCACGGCCTCGGGGCCGTCGAGGACGCGGGCGATCTCGATGGCGATCGGTTCGAGCTCCTCGTCGCGGCCGGCGCTCACGAGCGAGGAGGCGACGCGCCGCAGGGTGGGCAGGTGGCCGGGCGTCTCTTCGAGCAACGCGCGCCGCCAGAGCAGCGCGCTCGCCACGTCGCCGCGGCCGCGCTCGTCGAGATCGGCCATCTGCTCGTAGAGCTCGAGCTTCTCGGCGCGATCGGCGCTCTCGCGGGCGCGGGGCAGGAGGGCCTCGACGAGATCGCCCGTCCCGTGCCCGGCGAGCGCGGCGCGGTGGGCGAGGATCGGCGCGAGGTCGGACTCGCCGGCGGCGATCGCCTGCTGTGCGCAGCGGGCCGCGCTCTCCAGGTCGCCGGCGCGCTCCAGCTCCAGCGCGGCCTCCAGGGCGAGGCGCGCGGCCTCGGCGGGGGGCAGCTCGGCCGCCCGCTCGGCGCGCCAGGCGGCTCGATCGGGCGGCGGCTCCGCGGCGGCGCGCTCGAACAGCTCGCGCAGGCCGATGTCGGCCGGGCGGGCCTTGAGCGCCTCCTCGAAGAGCGGCGCGGCGACGCCTGGCTCGGTCGCGAGCAGGCCCTCGCGCACCAGGTCGTGGGCCTGCTCGGCCGGATCCTCCGAGGCCTCGCGGCGGGCGCGGATCCACTCGATCAGCGCCGCGGTGTCGCCCCGCATGCGGGCCGCGCGCTCGCCGAGGTGGCGCGCGAAGGGCAGTCGCGGATCGGCCTCGATCGCGCGCTTCTGGAGCACCTCGGCCTCGCTCTCGTCGCCGGTGCGCGCCTCGCGCGTCGCGGCCTCGCTGAGCAGCACGGACGCCGCCGTCCCGCCCGCGAGGGCCTCGGCATGCTCGGCGATGATCCGGGCCGCGCCGTCCTCGTCGGCGTGGGCCGCGGCGGCCCGCGTCGCGGCCTCGCTCGTGAGATCGAGCGAGCGGATCCGCTCGTACTCGGCCTTGGCGCGGTCGATCTCCCCGGCGATCTCGGCCACGAGGGCGCCGGCGAGGCCCCGCTCGCGCGCCCCTTCTCCATCTTCGCGCCAGGTGCCGAGGGCCCGCGCGACGCGCCCGCCGTTGCCGAGATCGAGGTCGATCTCCAGCGAGAGGGCGCGGCCGAGACCGCTGTCCGACGTGGCCTCGGAGAAGGCCGAGACGGCGCCCGAGAGGGCCTCGGTGGTCTCGCTCGCCGCGAGCGTCCGCCCGAGGGTCGCGGCGGTGCGGCTCTGCGCCGTGCCGACCGGGTACACGATGCGATCGGGCGAGGCCGGATCGCCGAGGGCCGCGCTCGCCGCGGCGGCGATGGGCGCGAGCTCCTCGTCGCCGAAGAGCGCGTCGAGGGAGCGCTCGACCTCGGCGCGCTCGCCGCCGGTCAGCGCCGCGAGCACCACGCGATCGGCCTCGCTGAAGGCGGCGGAGCCGGCCGAACCGGTCGCGGAGCGCGCCGCCGCCGCGTCGCCGAGCTCGATCGCGTAGGCCGCGAGCGCGCGCCGCGCCGCGGCCGGGTGCGAGCCGTCGAGCACGCCGCGGAGCGCCTCGACCGCGCGGGGCCGCGTCTCCTTGCGCGGGGCCGCGAGCACGGAGGCGAGCCATCCCGCGCCGCCGGCGATCCGCTCGGAGCGCATCAGCCCTTCGAGGCCGTTGACGATCGCGCCGTGATCGCCGCCGGCGATGGACGCGCGCACGCGGAGCAGGGCCTCGTAGCTCGACCCGATCGGCCGGCTCGGCTTGCCTTGTCCGCGGTGGGCGAGGACCTGCGCCGCGGCCTCGGTGAGCGGCCCGAGCTCGGGCACCTCGGGGAAGCGAATCTTGCTCGCGGCCGAGGGCCCGGGCGACTCGGGATCGGGCGCGGCGAGCGCCTCGCCGAAGCGCTGCACATGGGCCCGCGGGTCCGCGGCCACGTAGCGCGTGGCCTGCTCGAGGCGCTTCTTCGCGCCCTCGTCGTCGTTGAGGCAGAGCCGCGCGATCTCGGCGCCGAAGAGCGCGTCGTGGCAGCGCGCCTCGGGCGTCGGGGCCGAGCGGGCCTCGGCGTCGAGCACCTCCAGCACCTCGCTCCACGCCGACTCGCGGCTCTGCAGCCCGCGCACCTGCCGGTGGGCGAGCGGGAGGCTCGGCGCGAGCGCGCGCGCCTCCTCGGCCGTGCCCTTGGCCGCCGCGTCCTCGCCGCTCATGGCGAGCAGCTCCGAGACCACGAGCAGGCCGCGGGCACGATCGACCTTGTCGTCGAGCGCGTTGGCCTCCTCGCGCAGCCACTCCGCGCGGGCCATCCACGCGTCGCGCTGCTGGGCGCGGAGCAGGAGCACGCTCGCGTCCTCCTCGCGCTCGAACGCGGCCGGCGGCGGAGCGCGCGACGGGAGCGGCGGCGGCCGGGGCGGCTCATGCGTTTGGAGCGCCTGGGCGTCCGTCTCGGCAGGCGCCTCGTCGGCGATCTCGCCCTCCGCGGAGGCGTCCGCGTGGGCCTCCGCGTCGGACACACCACCGGCGCCGACGGACAGCCCGAGCTCGGCCGGGTCCATGTCCATGGTCGGCGCTTCCTTGTCGACGTCGCTCGCGTCCTCGACCGCCGCCGGCATCTGACGTGCCTCGGGAGCAGCGCCCTGATCGTCGATCAAGGCCGACTCGTCGAGATCGTCGTCGAGCCCTGCGAGCGCGGCGTCCACGCTGTCGTCCTCGACGATGGCCGCCGGCGGGGGCGTCACGGGCGCGGCCTTCACGGCGGGCGCAGGCGTGACGCGGGGAGGCGGAGCCGGGCGAGCCGGGGGCGCAGGGCGCGCGGGCGGAGCGGGCGGTGGAGCCGCAGGCGGAGCAGCCTTGGGTGACGCAGCCGCCGGCCCAGGCGAAGGCGTGGCGGCCTGCGCGTCGTCGAAGATCATGTCGAGGAGCGCGTCGCCCTCGGCGTCCGTGGGGATGGCATGCTTGGCCACGCCCGGGTCACGGCCGAACGCGGGAGGCGGCGCAGGCGGCGCGGGAGGCGGCCCTTTTTGCAGCATGCTGGCGAGGATCTCGTCGGGGATCTTCGCCATCACCGTGGCCTCGGTACCCTCGGGATCGGGATCGTCCTCGAGGTCGAGGGGGGCGATGTCCGGCAGCTCGCCGGGGCGGGCCGCGGGATCGTTGGGATCGCCGTCGGGGCTCTTGGAACGCGTGTCGCTGCTCACCGGACCCCCATGCCGAGCTTCTTGCGGAGCTCGAGGTAGCTGGGAGAAAGGACGAAGGCGAGCAGGCGGCGGGCCCGCTCGTGATCGGAAATCAGGCTGCCGAGCTCGGCGCGCGGCGCCCTGAGCGTGTCGCTGAGCACGATGGAAACGTCTCCTGCGGCGATGACCGCCATCCGGTCGATGCTCCTCTGCGCGGCCGCGGCCCAGGCCCGCGGATCTTGCCCGCTCCCGAGGATGCGCTGGCACACGTCGGGGATGGTCTTGCGCACCTTGCGCGAGATCTCTTTCTTCACGGCCCGCGCCACCTCGCCGAACACCGCGTAGGGGGGCTGGGGGACGTTGAAGCCCGCCTCGATGCACGCGGCGACCACGAGCGAGGCGATGGTGTTCTCGTCGCGCAGGCGGACCGCGGTGATGCCGCGCTTGAGGGCGAAGATCTCCCGGGCCACGGCCGAGCGGGCCGCCGCGTCGAAGGGCAGGGTGATCGCGCTGCCGAGCACGATCGCCGGCTGCTCGCCCGCGATCGCGTGGACCCCGCGCGGGTCGGTGCCGCCCACGTAGAGGTCCCAGTCACCGCTCATCCCGAGGGCGCCCATCCACTCGGCGATCACCACCCGCAAGGGCGGCGCGCCCCGGGCGTCGACGCGATCTTTCTTCGTCACCCCGAGCGTGGCGAGGCTCGGCCCGAGCGCGAGCGCGATGGTCTCCGCCATCTGCACGAAGAGCTCGGGGATCGCCCCGCTGTCCTCGGGATCGGCGATCTCGCGGAGCGTGCCCTCGTCGAGCACCACCTGGGGCCGGGCGGCCACGCGGCCGTCGAGCTTGGTGAGCTCGTCCGAGACCGGGCCCGCGCCGCGGCCGAGCGCGACGAGGGCGCCGAGCGTGGCCTGGCGCAGCCCCGGATCTTGCTCGAAGGCGGCGATCTTCGAGAGCAGCTCGACCCGCGCGCCGTCGACCGGGTTCGCCTTGAGCGAGGCGAGCAAGGTCTGCTTGGCGCGCCCGAGCAGGCGCGCCTTGGCGGGCGCGTCGAACGACGTCGCGAGCACGAAGTCGAGGGCCTCGCCGTCGTCCGGCGACTCGTCGAGGAGCTTGGTCACCGCGGCGAGCGCGCGGGTCGGGGCGCTCAGCTTGTCGCGCCAGACGTTCATCGCCAGGCGCGCGGCCTCCATGCGCCCCTCGCGCTTGTCGCGCTCGGTCATGAGCTGCTCGAGGATCGCCGTGGCGTCGGCCCACGCGCCGGCGCGGGCCGCCACGCGGGCGAGGCGCTCGCGCACCTGCGGGGTGGAGAGCCCCGCGCGGTGGAGCGAGGTGAGCACGGCGAGCGCCTGATCGGGCTGGCCGAGCTTGTTCTCGAAGAGGTCGACGGCCGCGATGCCGGACATCAGCCGCTGCTGCTTGGGGGCCTGGTCGATGGTCGCCAGGCGGGCGAGGTACGGCGCCGCCTCGGCGAACATCTTCTTCGTGATGCACACCTCGCCGAGCAGGGCGAGGGCGCCCACGTGATCGGGCTCCAGCATCGTGACGTTCTCGAGCGCGGCGAGCGCGCCGTCGGTGTCACCCTTCTTGCGGAGCACGCGGGCGCGCTCCCAGTACATCTTGCCGATCTCCTGGTCGTCCTCGGAGACCTCCAGGCGCTTCTCGATGATCCCGAGCAGCCGGTCGTCCTCGTTGCGCGAGCGCACGGCGCGGAAGAGCTTGTCGAAGGCCACCGAGCGCCGCGGATCGCGGTGGAAGGCTCGCTCGAACGCGATCTCGGCGTCCTCGGCCGCGTCGGTGTGGGCGAGCAAGGTCAGGCCCGCCTGCTCCCAGAAGGCCGCGCCCCGGACGTCGTCGCGGCAGAGCGAGCCGAGCTGCGCAGCGGCGAGGGCCATCTGCACGTGATCGCCGAGGGCCTCCGAGGCGGCGCGCACGCCCTCCCAGGCGGCCACGTCGGCGGGGCGGCGCTCGACCACGGTCTGGAACGAGGTGCGCGCGTCCTCCGGGTTGCCCGCGGCGAGATCGGACCAGCCGGCGAGGGCGAGGGCGTCGATCTGCGCGTCGGTCCCGAGGGCGTCGCCGAGGCCGTGCAGCGCGGCCGAGCGGCGGCGGGGATCGCTCCCGGGCAGCGCGAGCTCCAGGTTCATGAGCTGGGCCGGCGCGTCGTCGCCCTGGATGAAGCCCTGCGCCACGAGGGGCTGATCGAGCAGGGCCACCGTCGCGGCCGAGGCCTCGAGCGCCGCGCCGGCGCTGCCGGTGAAGTGCGACGCGAGGGCCCGGCGGGCCGAGATCTCGGCCTCGCGATCGTCGGCGGCGAGCGCGGCGCCCAGCCATTCGAGGGCGGCCGGAAGGGATGGATCCGCGTGGGACCAGTCCGCCGCGCGGATCACCGTCTGCGCGCGATCCTGATCGATCGTGCGCGCCAGGCGGAAGCGCTCGGCGCGGCTCAGGGCCATCGCCTCGCCGCCGCGCTCTTCGAGCAGATCGAGCGCGCGCTCCAGGGCGTCGCGCTGCTCCATCGCCGAGGGCCAGAGCAGCCGGGCGAGGGCCGCGGCCACCGCGAGGTCCTCGCTGGCCGCGCCCTCGAGCGCCTCGAGCGCGGCGAGCGCGTCGGCCGGCTCGCCCGCGGCGCTCTCCAGGCCGAAGCGCTCCAGGGCCACGGCGCTCGCGTCGGCGCCGGCCTCGGCCGCGGCGTCGAGCGCGCGGCGGCGCCCCTCGATCGTGTCGGGATCGGCGCCCCGGAGCGCCCAGCTCAGGGTCGTGGCCCCGGCGCGGGGCGCGACGGCGCGCGCGGCCTCGATCTGCTCGATGGCCCGCGCCCGCTCGCCCTTGCCCCAGAGGAGCAACGCTGCCTCCAGGTAGAGCGCCGCGCCGAGCTCGCCGTCGGCGGTCTCCTTGGCGCATGCGGAGAGGGTGTCGGCCGCGGCGAGCGCGTCGCCGGCCCGCCGCTCCATCTCGGCGCGGAAGACGGCGACGACCACGTCGCCGGGCACGGCCGGGTGAAGATCGCGCAGGCCCTTGCGGGCGCCCTCGGCGTCGCCCGAGCGGGCGCTGCGGAGCGCCGTCACCACCCAGAGGGCCCGCGCCATCTCCGGATCGGTCTCGACCTTCGCCAGCTCCTCGATCGCGGCGGGTGAGCGGGGTTTGTGCTCCCGCAGCCGCTCCTCGTCGCCCTCGTCCTCGGCCTCGTTCAGCCCGAGCGCGTAGGCGCCGAGCGCCCGGCCGAGCCAGGCCGCGGGGCCCGCGCCGCCGTCCGTCGCGGCGAGGTGGCCGAACGCCTCGGCGGCGCCGGCCTCGTCGCCCCGGAGCAGGTGGCTGCGGCCGAGCTCGAACCAGAGGCCCGGTTGCTCGGCGATCTCGGCGGCGGTGAGCTCCTCGCCACCCTCTTCCGCGCGCTTGGCGAAGGCCGTCAGCAGCGCGCGCGTCGCGTCCTCGTACCAGGTGGCGTCGCTCCGCAGCGAGGCCAGCGTGCGCGCCACCCGCGCGGTGGTCGTCGCGGCGACGCCGCACTCGCGCGCCTTCGCGAGGGCCGCGCGCGCGGCGTCCGCGCTGCCGGCCTGCGCGCCCCACACCCAGGCCGCGAGCAGGTAGGCGCGCCCCTTGGTGGCCGCGGCCGAATACCCCTCGGCCACCGCCTCGAGCGCGACGGCGAGGCCCGTCGTGTCGTTGCCCTCGGAGAGCTGATCGATCTCCAGCGTGCGCGCCGGGATCGACCCCGGATCGACCTGCAAGGCGTTGCGCAGGGCATCGAGCGCCCCGTCGCGATCCTTCTTGCGGATGGCCGCCTCGGCCACCCGCAGCCAGAGCGCCGCCGCGCCGGGGCCGGCCACGCCGCGCCCGAGCTCGGCCTGCGCGAGCGCCGCGGCGCCCTCGGCGTCCCCGTCGGCCTCGAGCGCCATGAGCCGCGTCCGCGCGATCACGCTCGACGCGGGCAGCCGCTCGGCCGCGCGCTCCAGCATCGCAGCGCCGCCGCTCGCGTCGTCCATCCGGCGGTGGAGCACCGCGGCGCGCAGCCAGGCGTCGGCCGCGTAGGCGGGCTTGCGCATGTAGCGCGGCACGCCGGTCGCGTCGCCCGCCCTGTCGTCCTCGAGGGCCTCCTCGATGAGATCGGCCTGCCCTTCGAGCGCGCGCGAGAGCGCCTCCAGGTTGTCTTCCTTCGCGGCGACCTGCTCCATCACCACCTGGGTGCGGAAGCGCGCGCGACCCTCGAGCGCGGCCGCCGCGCCGAGCAGCTCGTAGGCGCGCGCGGTCTCGCCGGAGGCCGCCGACAGCTCGGCGAGGTCGATGAAGAGCAGCGCCTTCCACGTCGGATCGGTCGCGAGCTCGGCCCGCGCCTCCAGCGCCCGCAGCCGCGCCGCGCTGTCGCCCAGCTTGCCCGCCGCGAGCTCGAGCTCCAGCCAGAGCACCGGCTCCTCGGGGCTACCGCCGATCGCCTCCTCGAAGAGGTCCTTCGCGCCCGCGACGTTCTGCTCGTAGGTCTGGAGGTACGACGCCCGCTCCCAGAACGCGCGCGCTCTCTCCTCCGGCGTCGCCGCGGCGCGGGTGAGCGCGTCGAGCAGCTTGCCGAGGTTCTTCACCGACTTGCGCCGGGAGAGGATGCGCACCAGCGCCTCGAGCGGCTCGCGGAACTGCGGGTCCGCGTTGAAGGCCGCGAGGTAGTCGCGGGCGGCGCTCGGCTCTTCGCCGCCCGTCTCTTCGAGCACGCCGCACTCGTGGAGCAGGAGCGCCTGGTTACCCTTGTCGTGCTGCGCGGCGTGCTCCGCCCGGAGCCTTGCGATGAGGGCACCCGCGCCGTCGGCCTGCCCTGCCGAAGTCTGGACTGTCATGTCGATCGACGGGCCTCCGAAGCCGATTTCCGCGTCATGCGGACGGCAGAGTAACGAACGGGAGCGCGCGGAGTCCAGCATATGCCGGCCCCCGCCCACCTTCTGCTCTCCTTCGCTCGTCCCGCTGCGGTACCTCTCCGGCGTTCAGCCCTGGTCGCCCCGGACCGTCCCGAGGCCGAGCCGGGCGCGCGGTGAGCTACTTCTTGCCGATCAAGCTGTCGAGCTTGTCGTTGATCTTGCCCTCGACCATGCCCTTGACGGCCCGGAGGAGGAAGGGGAGGTCCACCTCGACCCGCACCTCGCTCGTCCCGACGGTGACCTTGCCCGTGGCGCCCTTGGCCGCGCCGCTCGGCGCGTCGAAGCTGATGTTGTCGCCCTCCCAGCGCCAGCGGATGCCGAGCTTCTCTTCCATGCCCTTGGCCAGCGCTTCGGCCCGCTTCTTGGCCTCTTCCTTGTCGAGGGTGTGCGAGCGCTTGATGTCGATGGTCGCCATTGTCGAATGCTCCTGATGCCGGGGATGCGGGGATGAACGGGCGATCGGGGGAGGCCGAAGAGGTCGGCGCTACTCGATCCGGTGAACGATCCAGAAGCCGCGCGGCGTGTCGACGGGCTCGCTCACGCCGTCCTTCGGGAGGCTGAAGAGCACGTACTCCGGGGCCGGCTCCAGCATGCCGCGGGGCATCCGGCCGGCGTTCTCCATCGACCCCTCGCGATCGCCCTTGGCGCCGTTCGATCGCACCTTGGCGACCGCCGCCTTGAAGTCGTCCTTGGCCTCGGCGGCGATCTGCTTGGCGAGCTCCAGGGCGGCGTCGCGGCTCCGCGCCGAGGGCGGCGCTCCCTGCGCGCCCTTGTACTGCACGAGGATCACGCCGAAGACCACGGACTTGGGCGCGTCGGCCCCGAGCGCGGGGGGCGCCTCGCCCGAGAGCAGCGTGGCCCCCGCGTCGGTGGTGGGGACGAGCGGCTCGCCGCCGGGCCCGAGGGCGCTCGGATCGTCGGGCGCCTCGGCGTCCGCCGGCTCGCCGCCGTCGACCGCGGCCGGGGCCATTCCGTCCCTGGAGGCGTCGAGCGCGGCGTCGGCCCCTGCGTCGGCCGGTGGAACGGGAGCCGGCTTCGGGCCCCCTCGGAGCAGCACGACCGCGGCGAGGCAGCCGACCGTGAGCGCTGCGAACAGAAAAGCCGTCCACCTTTGCATGGGGCGGGTGGGCGTTAGCACAGCTTGACGCGCCCGGGCGATGAATGTCGCCCGCGCGCCGTCGTTTGTGCGCGGCCGATGCCCTCGCGACGCGCTCCCCGAGCGCGCGCCTCGGGGCCGGCCGCCGGCGGGACCGACAGAAAGGATCTCAGCGCACGGTAACCCTGCTAGAAGTGTCTGAAGAGAAGCACTCTCGGGGGCAGCGGCATTCCGCCGCGGCGAACGAGATGGATTGTCGGGCACCGATGCGCCGATCGGGCGCCCCGACCGAGCGAGACGGGTAGCCTGAGCATGGTCAAGGTCGAGTGCGACGGATGTAAAGCGCCCTACCAGATCGACGAGAAGCGCATCCCGCCCACCGGGCTGAAGATGCGGTGCCCCAAGTGCGGCACCAACCTCCTCGTGATGAAGCCGGCGGAGCCCGCTGCGGCGGCCGACGCGGACCTCCCCGCGCCGGCCGCGAAGGCGCCCCCCAAGGGCGCGCCGCCCAAGCCCCCTCCGCCCAAGGCGCCGGCCGCTCCTCCGCCGCGCCCTGCCGGCGGGCCACCGCCTCCGCCCAAGGCAGCGCCCAAGCCGCCGCCCCCGCCCAAGGCAGCGCCCAAGCCCTCCGCGGTCGAGGACGAGCTCTCCGCTTCCGATCTCGAGTCCTCCTGGGGCGACGACATCGTCGAGGACGACGGAGGCGCCGATCTGCCGAGCGCCGCGAAGGTGCAGCCCGGCCCGGGCGGGGCTCGCCCGCGGCCGGCTCCCGCGCCGAGCGCTGCCGCCGGCGGCTTCGGCGAGATCGATCTGATGGTCGATCTGCCGGCGCCGGTCGCCGAGGAAGAGGGCACGACCGATCTGCCGGCCACCGCGGCCGTGCAGCCCTCGGCCGTCGCGCCTCCGCCCGTGGCCCCGAAGCGCCCCATCCGCTCGCGCAACGCCACCACCGTCGACGGCTTCGGGGTGGTCGACCTCCCCGCGATCACCCCGGGGCGATCCGACCTGCCCGCGGTCCGCTCCGCGCAGGCGACGCCGCAGGTGGCGCGCACGCAGCTCTCCGCCGGCTTCGGCGAGGTCGATCTGCCCTCGTTCGACGAGCCCGCGCTCCCGAGCCCGGTCTCGGATCCGCACCCGGGGCGCGGCGGCGCGACCTTCGGCGAGATCGATCTGCCCGCGGTCGGCGACGAGATCGGCCTGCCGATCAGCAAGCCCGGCATGCGAGGCCGCGAGCCCTCGTTCGGCGAGATCGATCTGCCCCTCGTCTCCGGGGACAGCGCGCTGCCGACGCCCGTCTCGGGCGAGGGGCTCCCCGTCGTCGGCGGCTATGGCCTCCCGGTCCCGGCCGTCGGCGTCGGCTTGCCCGCGCCGTCGGCGGTCGGTCTCCCCGCGCCCGCGCCGACGGGCTTGCCGATGCCCGCGCCGGTGGGGCTCCCCGTCCCGTCCGGCAGCGGCTTGCCGTCCCCCGCGATGGCCACGGGGCTGCCCATGACCTCGGGGAGCGGCCTGCCCGTCGCCGCGACGGCCACGGGCTTCCCGATGACCCAGGGCGGAGACGCCTTCAGCCATGAGGCCGATCTCTTCGGCGAGTCGGACGCTCCGCCGGTCGCCCACGGGCGATCGCGCGGCATGGATGTGGGCGACGAGATCCCGCTCGGCGGCGAGGTTGGCCGCAGCAACGCCTTCGACGACTCGGATCGCGCTGTGCCCATGCAGTCGGTGGGCATCGAGGCGAGCGGGATCGGGCTCGACACCTCGGCGATGGAGCTCGATCGCGGGCCGGTGGGCGGCGAGGCCGACATCGGGAGCGTCCCCGAGCCGCAGGTCGGCGACCTCGCGGCCGCGCCCGGACAAGGCGAGCGGCCGAGGCGCGCCTCGGCCGAGGAGGCGCCCGTCAAGAAGGGCAACGCCCGCAAGATCGCGCTCGCCGCGGCGGCGGCGCTCGTGCTCGGCGGCGGCGCGCTCGTGCTCGAGCCGAGCATCGGGCCCTTCGGCATCAATTTCTTCCTCGACCAGATCAACGCCAAGACCTACGCCGCCGGGCTCGATCAGCTCCGCACCCAGGTGCAGGCCGACCTCGACGAGGACACCTCCGCCGCGGCCGCGCGGGCGCTCGCCAAGGCGCGCAGCGTCCACGCCACGGTGCCGCGCTTCCGCCCCACGGCGGCCTACGTGGCCTACGTCGCGCTCCAGAGCGGCATCCGCTTCGGTCACCGCACCGACAACGAGACCCTCGCCAAGCAGCTCCTCGCCGCCGCGTCCACGGGTGACCCGAGCGACACGCTCAAGCTCGCCATCGCGGCGCAGGACGCCTACAACGGCCAGCTCGACAAGGCGCGGAGCGAGGTCGCCGCGCTCGTGCAGCAGAACCCCGCCGACATCGACGCCGGGAGCCTCGCGGGCGAGATCGAGCTCGCCGCCAAGGCGCCCGACAAGGCCGTCGCCGCCTGGAAGGCCGCGAGCGCAGCCCTCGGCGGCAGGAAGAGCGCGCGCGTCGCCTTCGGGCTGGCCCGCGCCTCCCTGGCCGCGGGCGACAACGCCGCCGCGGTCGCCGCGAGCAAAGAGGCCGTGGCGGCCTCGCCCCAGCACATCGGCGCGCGCATCCTGCTCGCCACGGCCCTCTGGCAGAACGTCGATCGCGAGGCCGAGGCCATCGAGGCTTTGAAGAAGGTGACCGAGGACCCTGCGGTGCGCCCCTCGGCCAGCGACGCCGAGGCGGTCGAGGCCTACACCCTCCTCGGCCGCATCCACCTCGCGCGCTCGCGGATCTCCGCGGCCGAGCAGTCTTTCGCCGCGGCGCTCAAGCTCGATCCACAGGCCGTGCAGGCGCTGATCGGCAACGGCGAGCTCTTCTACCGCTCCGGCCGCTACTCCGAGGCCCTCGCCCGCTTCGAGGCCGCCAACCGCTCGGACGGCGACAACATCCCCGCGCGCGTCGGCACCGCGAAGACCTGGATCGCCCTCGAACGCCAGAAGGAGGCCAAGGACGCGCTCAAGAAGCTCCGCGAGAAATCGCCGAAGGAGCCGCTCGTCATCTACTGGCTCGGCCGCGCCGAGGAGGCGCTCGGCAACAAGAAAGAGGCCGAGACGGCGTACAGCGACGCCATCTCCACCGGCGGCAACCAGGCGGCCGTCGTCGACGCGTACGTGGCCCTCGCCCACCTGCTGAGCGGGGCCGGCCGCAACGACGACGCGGCCGCGCAGCTCGCCGAGGCCTCGAAGAAGTTCCCCGACCTGCCGGCGCTGCACAAGGCCCGCGGCGAGGTGGCGCTCCAGATGGGCCGCTACGAGGAGGCGAAGAACGAGTTCTCCGCCGCGCTCGAGAAGGAAGACGACCTCAGCACCCGCTTCAAGCTCGGCGGCGCCCTCCGCCGGATGCGCGCCTTCGAGGAGGCCGCCGCGGTGCTCGACAAGGTCGCGGCGATCGACAAGGACTTCCCTGGCCTCGCGCTCGAGCGCGGCCTGCTCTTCGAGGAGACGGGGCAGAGCGATCGCGCGCTCGAAGCCTACTCCGAGGCCCTGAGCAAGGCGCCGAACAACGTCGACCTCAAGCTGCGCGTCGGCTCCACGCAGGTGATCGCCGGCCACCCCGAGCCGGCCGAGCCCATCCTGCGCGAGGTGGTGAAGGAGCGGCCCAACTCGGCCGAGGCCAACCACTTCCTCGGCCGCGCCCTGCTCGCCCGCGGGACGAACCTCTCCGAGGCCATGCGCTTCCTGGAGGCCGCGGTGAACATCGACCCGAACCGCGCCGAGTACCACCTCTACGTGGGCTGGGCGGCGAACGACGCCGGCAACTCCGGCCGGGCCGAGGTCGAGCTGAAGAAGGCGCTGGAGCTCGACCACAGCCTCGGCGACGCCTACTGGCAGCGCGGCGTGCTCCTCCAGAAGAAGGGCGAGAGCATCAGCGCGCTCAACGATCTCCAGACGGCGATCGAGAAGCGCCCCTCGCGCTTCGAGGCCTACGCCACCATGGCCCTCTGCTTCCAGGACCTGCTCAAGTGGCCCGAGGCCGAAGGCGCGTGGCGCAAGGCCATCGCCGCCAACGGCTCGGTCGCCGAGTGGCACTACCGGCTCGCCAAGATCCTCTCCAGCCACGGCAACGCCGCGGGCGCGGGCCCGGAGCTGGAGCAGGCCGTCACCCTCGGCGAGGCCGAGCGGAGCAAGCCGGCCTGGCTCGCCGACGCGCACTTCCTCCTCGGCGAGGCGCTCCGCGGCTCCAACAAGGAGAAGGCCATCGCCCACTACCGCGCCTTCCTGGAGCTCGTCCCGCCCGAGCACCCCTACGTCGTCGACGCCAAGAAGGCCCTCGTCGGGCTCGGCGCCGAGAAGCCTTCTCCGCCCTGATCTTCGGTTCTCGGGGCCTGCTCAGCCGCGGATCTCGTGATCGAAGTCCGCGGCGTACTGGCGCATCTTCTCGACCGCGTCGGCCAGCTCGGCGAAGTCGAGCGACTCCGTGGGCAGCTCGGCGCAGAGCACCACCTCGCCGTTCTTGTCGAGCGCGTACTTGGCGACGCGCATCTCGCGGTTCTGGGCGAGCAGGCGGCGGCTGAGATCGTCCGGGCGGAGGTCGTTCGGGCCGAGCATCGGGAGCATGGAGAGCAGCACCCAGTGCTCGCTGTGCTGGAGGTAGAACGGCCGATGGGCGCGGCTCGAAGGCGGTGACGCGGAAGGCGGCGACGTGGAAGGCGGCGACGCAGACGGAGGCGACGCGGAGGACGGGCGCGACGACGGCGGCGTAGATCCAGGCTGTTCTGCGCTGCCTGCCGGGCGGGAGGCGGCCCGCGCTGCGCCCTTCCGGCGGAGGTGGAACGTGTTCTTCTTCTTCCCGTGCGGGGAGAGGTCGTAGCCGAGGTCCTCGAACCAGCGCTGGAGCGTCGCGGCGTCGATCACGCTTCGAGCATACTCCCTCGGACCGGGCTTGGGGGCCCGCTCACAAGCTGAGCACGGCCTCCTCGCCGCGCAGCGCGATCTGCGCCTCGATCAGCGAGAGCAGCCCCGCGCGCCGCTCGTCGAGCTCGATCAGGCTGCGCGGGCTGAGCAGCCAGCCCTCGAAGCTGCCCGGGTTGAGCACCGCCTCGGCGCGCGCGCGATCGAAGCGGGCGAGCGCCTCGCGCAGGCCGCAGGGGAAGCGGGCCACGGCGCGCAGCTTGCGCAGGAGCGGATCGAGGAGCGGGCGCTCGACGTTGGGCGGGAAGGCGTCCCGGTTGTCCTCCAGCACCACCGCGTCGAGCTCGGGCGAGAAGAGCAGCGCTCGCCGCGTCCCGTTCGCCGCGAGGTAGTCGAGCACCAGCATCTCCACCACGGCCCGGGCGAGGCGCGGTCGCTCTCCCTGGGCCGGCGCCGGCGACGCGGCCCAGCTCTCCCAGCGCGCCACGAGCGCCGCGCTCTTCGGGTGGAGCGCGGTCAGGGCCGGCTCCGCCCAGGGATCGCCCGCCGCGCCTGGAAAAGGCGCCGCGAGCAGCGCCGTCAGCGTGCCGTCGTTCTGGATCGAGAGGTGCGGCAGGACCTTCGGCTTGACGAGGGGTAGCCCCCCGAGGAGCGCTGCCAGGTCGCCCGCGCCGAGGTGCCGCTCCACCATCCGCGGGACGATGTCCACCCCGAGGGCCTCGGCCATCCGCGCGAACGCCAGCGGGCGCCGGTGCGCCGCGGGCGCCGCGTCGAGATCGATCGAGAGCAGCGCGGCGCGGCGCACGGGCGGGCCTCCCTGGCCGCCGGGCCCTTCGAGCGTCGCGCGGAACAGCCCCGGCCCCTCCATGCGGCCCGCCTCGATCCGGCGCGGCGCGAGCGCGACCACGCACGCCGACGAGAGCCACGCCGCCGTGGGATCGGCGGGCGAAGGCGGCGTGACCGCGGGCGCGCTCGCGGACGACGCGACATGCGCGCTCATGGCGGCGGACAACGCGGCCTGCGCGCTGCTGGCTTGCGCGCGGTTCACCGTCGCGCTCTCCGCAGGCTGGCCTTTGGCCCCGCTCCCTTGCGCCGTGCACGGCCCCGCCGCGAGCAGGCCGAGCAGCGCCGTCACCCGCGCGGCGGCGCTCACACCCCGACGCGCTCGCGCAGGAAGCGCTCCACCCGCTGGATCACCATCTCCTTGCGCTCGAGCGGCACCACGTGGGTCCCGCCGGTGACCATGAGCAGCTCGCCCTGCGGCATCGCCGCGGCCATCTCCTCGGCGTAGCGCGGCGGCGTGAACGAGTCGCGATCGCCCGCGATCACCAGCGCCGGCACGTCCACCGTTGGCAGCAGATCGAGCGCCGAGTGCTCGCCCGCCGAGCGGAGCATGCGCAGGAACATCGACAGGTCGATGTCGACCATGTGGGTCATGTAGGGGAGCAGGTCCTCCGGCGCGAGCGCGATCTTGTCGACCTCGCCGGCGAGGAAGGCGATGCGCAGCGCCACCTCGGGCGGCACCCGGCTCCACAGCGCCCGCGCGATCTCCGGCCGCGCCTCCACCCGCGCGATGATCCGTGGCAGCACCTGCGCCAGCACGTTCGTGCCCTTGAACGTGTGGGTGATCCGCCCCGACGCGCCGCACACCAGCACGAGGGCCTTCACCTTCTCCCGACGCAGGCGGAAGGCTTCGAGCGCCACCTGGCAGCCCATCGAGTGCCCGAAGAGCACCACGGGCCCATCGCCGATCGCGCGGCGGACCGCGTCGAGATCGCGCGCATGCTCGACGAGCTCCACCGCGGCCGCGTCGGCCGGCGGCGCGCTCCGCCCGTGGCCACGGTAGTGCCAGTGAGCCACCGGCATCAGCCGTGCGAGGTCATCCCACAGGTACTTCCAGATGAACCCATCGCACGCGATGCCGTCGGTGAGCAGAGCGGTGACATCGGCCCCACCTTCCGGACCTTCGCGCGTGCGCACGTACAGGCGCGTACCATCTCGTCCTGCGGCGAAGAGCGCGCGCGGCATCAGCTCCTCTTCGCTCTCGCGCGCCGGGTAACGGGCGGCGGTCGTGGATAGAAACGCGGGCTTTGTGCCGGAAAAGCAAGCAACGGCAGCAAGACGGATCGGCCTTGTTCAGGGGGTAGAGCGGCGGCGAAACGGCTCAATCGCCCGGATCGTCGTCGTCGCCCACGTCGTTCACGCTCGGTAGCTTCTTGATCTCCAGACGCGCTAGCTTCCACGCCCGCTGCACCACCCAGGATAGGGACCGGTCGAGACGTGCGGCTTCTTCTTTGATTTCCTGAAGCATCGACTCGGGGAAGTACAGGCTTTGCTTCCGCTTGTCGGTCTTCGAAGCTTCGCTGTTCTTGAGCGCGTCCTTGTCGTTCATGTCTAGGGGCTCTCCTGCTCCCTCCCAGTACGGGTACGGGGCCTAGCCTACGCAAGAACGCCTCCGAAGGAACCTGTTTTGTTGGTTACGGACAGTTCCGGTCGCTCGTGTTGCACAATTGAAATACCGGTGAAGCTCGCGTCGCCGGCGCTCAGTGGAGCTTCGGGGGCTTGAACGACTTGCCCGGCGGCGGTGGAGGCGGCGGCGTCGACGTCTTCGGCGGTGGAGGCGGCGGCGGTGGAGGAGGTGGAGGCGGAGGCGTCACCGTCTTTGGCGGAGTCGCGACCGTCGGCTGCGGTTGAGCCACCGTGGGCGGAGGTGTGCCGACCGTGGGCGTGGGCGTGGTCACGCCGAAGCCGGTCGGGTCGGCCCCGGCGTCGGGGATGATGACCACCCGGGGCGGGACAGTGCCGAACGCGCTGGCGGCCTCGACCCATCCCTGCTGCTGGAGCCCGGCGAGGGCCGACCAGCGGATGAGCGAGAAGGCCCCGTAGCGGGCCATGCGCGTGACCACCGTGCCCGGGTAGACCGTCGCGATGACCGACGAGCTGTAGTCGGCGGAGGTGCGCACGGTGACGGACTGGCGGATGGTCGACTGGCCGGTGTCGGCGGCCTCCGCGGTCCCGTAGCGCGTCACGTTGTTGGTCGGCGCGTTGGGGTCGACCGCGGCGTTCTCGCCGGACTCGTTCGAGCCGGAGCCGCCGAGCTTGCATGCCAGGGAGGCTCCGGCGAGGAGCAGGGTCGCGGTGAGCAGGGGCCGGCTGTGCGCGAGAGATCGCTTCATCGTCATGGGCTGCCTTGCGGTCGGGGGTCCCGGGAGGGTACGCCGGGATCGGCGCGGTAAAAAGGGCCCTCGCTCATGGCGCGCGCATGGGGCTCTCCGGCGCGGGCGGCGCCGGGTATCGTACTCCAGGTATCGTGGGCGCCGGCGCCGCGGCATCTCCGCGTGGCCGGGCTCGCGTCCCTCGCGCGGCCGGGCCCTGCGTCCCCGCGCCTCCTCGTGGCTCCCGTGGTCCTCTTCGTCCTCCCCCTCAGCCTGCTCGTGATCCTGGTCGCGCTGGCCCTCGCCCTCGCCGTGAGCCTCGCGCGCGCCCTGCGCAGCGCCTTCCTGCTGCGGAAGGTCGAGCTCCAGATCAGCCCCGAGGAGCTGCGCCCGGGCGAGGGGATGCGCGTCTTCGCCCGCGTGCTCCCGATCGGCCAGCGGCCCGTCACGGTGCGCGCCCGCCTCACCTGCACCCTGCTCGATCACGCGCCGCGCGTGCTCTACGAGAACACCCACGAGCTCGCGCCCGTGCACGATCGCCCGAACGAGTTCGCCGCCTTCGTGCTCATGCCCGCCTACGCCCTGCGCACCGGCGCCGTCGGCGGCGAGCTCTCGCGCCTCTTCTCGCCGGACGCGCACCGCCTGCTCGTCTCCTGGTCGGTCGACTTCGAGGTCGCCCTCGCCGAGCGCCCGAAGGCCGTGCTCGCCCGCGCGTCCATCCCCGTCCACGTGCCCGAGGGCAAGGCCCTCAAGGACGACCGCGGCTACATGGACCAGCTCCTCGTCGAGACCTGCCAGGCGATGCACAGCGATCTCGTCTTCAACTGGATGGTGCGCGTCGCCGGCGCCGACGGCACCGTCGTCCCCGCCGAGCGCCAGCTCCTCCACGAGGTGCTCTCGGCCACCTTCGGCATCCGCGACCCCGAGACCGCCGATGCCCGCATCGCCGTCGAGCTCAAGCGCGATCTCTCGGTCGATCCGCGCTTCCTCCGCCGCCACCTCCCCGAGCCGGCCCGCCTCTCGCTCTACCGCTTCCTCTACGCGATGGCGATGCGCGACGGGGCCATGCACGGCGCCGAGCACGGCTTCTTGCTGGAGGTGCTCGACCGCTTCGGGCTCGATCCGAACGTGGTGCGCGCCGTCGAGGGTGAGGTGCTGCGCGGGACAGCGAGGGACCATGCGCGCTAGCGCTCCCATCCCGCGCGAGCGCTCCGGCGCCGTGCCCTTCCGCATGATCGTCGCGGCGATCCTCCTCGCCCCGGCGATCGCCTTCGCCCACGAGCGCTGGGTGCCCAACGACCCGCGCTTCCCGATCGATCGCCGCTACTTCCAGGCCATGCGCGGGGAGGTGCTCGCGTACTCGATCGGCGCGAGCCTCGCGATCTTCGGCGTCGTCGTCCTCTGGTACCTCTTCGCGCCCGCCCTCGTCGACGCGCTCACGCCGCTCACCCCGGCCGCCCGCGCCGCCGAGGCGCGCCGCCCCTTGCCCGTGCGCCTCCTGCGCCTCGGCCTGCGCTTCCTGCTCGACGGCCCCTCCGAGAGCGCGTTCATGAAGCACGGCCGCAAGGTCTCGACGTTCTTCTTCTCGCGCGTCCCCGTCTTCGTCCTCGGCCTCGGCGCGCTGCAAGGCTGGCTCGTGATGCCGAGCTACCCGCTCCCGCAGAACGACCTCGGCACCGCGCTCCGGGTCGTCGAGGTCCTCCTCGCCGTGTGGACCGCGAGCGGCCTCTTCTACCCCGTGCTCGGCGGCGTGATGCTCGTCGTCTACGTCTACCTCTGCGCGGCCTACGGCATCGCCGGCATCGACGCGATCCCCGTGCTCGCGAGCGCCTTCTACTACCTCTTCTACAAGAAGGGCGGCGAGGTCACCGAGAAGCAGCTCATCGGCGTCCGCCTGAGCCTCGGCGTCGGCTTCTTCCTCCTCGGCCTGATCAACAAGATCTACCTCGCCGAGCTGTTCATCGGCGTCGGTGACCAGCACCCCGCGCTGCTCATCGGCCCACAGGCCATGTTCCCCGGCCTGACGCGCGAGGCCTGGTCCTTCACCACCGCCCTCGGCGAGATGGTCTTCGGCCTCCTGCTGCTCTTCGGCGTCTTCAACCGCATCACCACGCTCCTGTTGAGCTTCGTCTTCGGCAACTTCATCCTCGTCTTCGGCCTCGCCGAGATCGTCCACGTCTACCCGATCGCGGGCTTCCTCCTCCTCTTCTTCCGCGACTCGCTCGGCGGCTCGCTCGACGGCCTCGTCTTCCGCATAAACCTCGGCTTCTGGTCGGTCCTGCGCGGCCGATCGGCGCGCCTGCTCTACACGAGCGCCGTCACCACCGTGGGCCTGGGCGCCGCCCTCGGGCTGATGCTCACCCCGCTCGTGCTCATCACCGAGGTCGTCCCCGCGCTCGCCGGCACGGCCGTCCCCGCCCGCGAGCCGAGGCCGGCCCCCGTCCCACCCGCGTCGAGCTGGCCGCCGATCGACGCGCCGCACGTCGATCACAGGCCGCGCCACAACGGCGTGGTGATGATGCAAGGCGATCTGCACATCGAGCTGCTCGTGACCGCGAGCGGCGGCATCTACGCCTACCCGAGCGACGCATCGCGCACGCCCATCCCCCCGGCCGAGGGGAGCGGATCCGTGCTCATCGAGGGCCCGGCCGGCAAGACGACCTTGCCCTTGATCGCCGAGCCTTCCGGCTCCCTGGCCATCGCCGGCCCCGTGCCCAAGGCCGCCGCGACCTATCACCTCAAGCTCGTGATCCGCGGCACACCCTTCGAGCAGAGCCTCGCCGTACCCGCAGGCGGGACGGACGCGCTCGGGCAAAAGGACCCAGCGTCCCGGTAAGGATCCTCGCATTCGAAGATTCTGGACGCTCGCTCGTCCACCGAGCGTTGGGCCACGCGGGCGTGGCAGATCGCGACCGGCGGGGCCGGGATCGAGTACGTTCGACACAACCTTCAGCGAGAGGCGAGATCATGGCGAGAGCACTCAGGTGGGCACTCTACACGGTGGTGGGCGCGGCGGCGGCGTCGGGGGCAGCCTCGGGCTGCGTGATCAACGTGGCCAACTCCGGCGCTGGAGGCGGCGACACCACCTCGGGGAGCACGAGCGGCGCCGGCGCGGGGACGACCGCGTCGACCGGGACCTACACGACCTCGACCACGACCGCCTCGACGAGCTCCGGCCTGCCGTCGAGCTGCGACGCCGATCCGCAGGACGACTCCTGCACCGCCTGCAACAAGGCCTCCTGCTGCGTGGAGCTCGAGGCCTGCCTCGGCGACGCCGCATGCGACAAGCTCTACGGCGACTACTTCACCTGCCTCTACCCGGACGGCGCCAACTGGTCCGGCTACACCTCGGGCTACTGCAAATCCGCCGCCTCCGCCGACACCGGCAAGGCCTCCGCGCTCATCGACTGCGTGACGAGCAAGTGCTCGACCGACACGACCTGCGGGACGCAGCCGACGGTCACCTACGACAACTTCGCGAGCGAGTTCCTGGAGAAATACTGCAACGGTTGCCACTTCCCCGGCTACGGCGAGTCCGGCCACCTCGGCTTCATCAACACCGACGACTTCAGCACCGACGGCACCTGGGACGACCCGATCTGGGGCCCCTTGCCCCTCGGCAACCCCGACTGGAAGACGTTCGGCAACTACGACGTGGTGAAGGCCAACGCCGAGAAGATCTGGTGCGGCGTGTCGATCGAGCTTCCCAGCGAGTGCGCGACGAAGTTCCCTGGCAAGTTCAAGAACGCAAAGCGCTTCCCGCCCTCCGGCGTGACGAGCGTGGACCACAACGGCGATCCAGTGCACTGCTGGTGGAACCCCGACGACGGGCAGACCTGCGATCAGCCGACGGATTTCGAGCGGGCGCAGATGTCGAGCTGGATCTTCGACGGGCTGCCGAAGTGAGCGGCCGTTGCGCGCAGGCCTCCGCGATCAGCGGGGCCTGCGCGCGACGACATCGCGGCGCGAGAGAGGCATCCCCTCAATTCGGAATATCGAGCTGGCACGTGTACGCCGACCCGTTCGCGTTCGGCTGGCACACGAGCCCCTCGCAGCACACCCCCTTCGAGCAGTCGTCGTCGATCCCGAGGCACGGCCCGTCGGTCGAGGCGTCGGGCACGCCGCCGTCGGGGACCTCGAGCGCGTCCTCGGCCCAGAACGGCCGGTGGTTGTTCTCGTTCAGGAGCTGGAAGGGCAGCCGGAAGGCGGGGAAGCTCGGGTCGGACTGGCCGAGCTTCGCCGGGTCGATCGCGGCCACCCAGAGCTGCTGCTTGCCGCTCCCGTAGGCCGAGCCCTGGGCGAGGACGAGCCCGTAGTCGCGCTTCGACGCGAAGGCGATCCAGCGCGTCTCGGCGGCGTCCTTGGTCGGCGCCCAGGTCGGCATGTTGTTGGCGATGCCCACCGGCACGACCCCGTCGGCGACGATCGTGTCGGCGCGATCGAGCTTCGTCTCGTCGGCGCTCGCCTTCGCGGACGCGACGAAGAGCTGGGCGGCGGCGTTCTTGTCGGAGGCGCCGGTCGCGTGCATGTAGGCGATCCACTGCCCGGTCGGATCGAACATCGGGTAGGCGTAGGTGTCGGACCCGCCGGTCGAGGTGCGGACGAGGACGAGGTTCGAGAACACATCGTTCGCCTGATCGAGCATCGCGAGCGACGAGCCTTGCACGCCGCGATCCTTGTTGTTCGTCCCGTAGGCGAAGGTGAGGTGCGCCCCGTCGGGCGACCAGTCGGGCTGCGTCCCGAACTTGTTGCCGAGGCTGATGGCCCCGTTGTTCGCGCCGATCGTCGCGCCCGTCTGGCCATCGCGGAGCCGCAGCACGCCGCCCTTGGCGTGCACCACCCGCGTCGCGTCGGGGTTGAACGTCGCCCACGCGCTCGCGATGTTCTTGCCGTTGTCCTTGTTGAACACCACGGGCGGCGGCGTCACGCCGTTCACGTCGACGACCCACAGGTTCTCGCCGCCCACGTCGGCCGCGAGCCGCTTGCCGTTGCGCGAGAGCGTGTGGCAGGCGACGCACTCGTCGACCTCGTTCGGGGTCATGAACGACGACGGCGCCGCGTCGCTCACGGTCGCGCGCATCACGCCGGCCTGCGTGGTCGACCAGTAGTAGATCGCGCCGGGCACGGCGTTCTGCGAGAAGAGCACGTCGATGCTCTTGCCCACGTAGAACTTGCCGGGCTTCGCCGGGTCGGCGGCCTCGACGGTGAGCTTGACGGCCTTGCCCGCCGCCGACGCCACGAGCCACGACCAGGTCTGCTGCGAGGCCTCCCAGCAGCCCGCGCCCGTCTTCGCGCCGGCGCAGGTCGGGTGTGCGCCGTCGGTGTAGATCGAGAGGTCGAGGAAGTCGGCGGTGAAGTGGACGTGGAAGAGCGGCATCCCCTTGGATCGCCACTGGAAGAGCGTCCGGTAGATGTTCTGGGGGAACATCGTCCCGTCGGAGGGATAGGCGATCTCGGGAGAGAGCGGATCGCCCATCACCGCCGTGCTCGTCATCGGATCGAAGAGGCCGGGGGCGCCCATGGGCACGGTGCCCTCGTCGACCACGGGCTGGAAGATCACCGTCAGATCGGCCTGCGCCGTCTTGCCGTTGTAGCTCGCGGTCACCTTCACCTTGCCGCCCGCGGCGTTGCTCGCGGTGTAGAGCCCCGTCTTTGCGTCGATCGTCCCGGGCGCGGTGTCGTCCACCGAGAACTCGGCCGGCACATCCTGGATCGCCCCGCCGCCGAACGTCCCCTTGGCCTTGTACTGGAGCGTCTTCGGCGCCTTCTGATCGACGATCAAGGTCGCGCTCGGGGGATCGATCGCGAGCGACAGCAGATCGACGAACCCCCCGGCGCCGCCATTTCCGGTGCCGGTGGTTGTCCCGCCGCCTCCTCCACCATGGCCTGTTGACGTTGTGGACGACGTGGTCGTGCTCGCGCCGGTGCCGCTGCTCGCGTCCCCGCAGGCCGCGAAGATCGCCGCGAACGCCGCGGCGAAGAAGGGCGCGAGGAACGCCGCAGAGAACGGAGATCGCCGAGATCGCATGTCGAACCTCCTTCGTGCTTCGGGGTGATCGCGAGGATACGGGGCCTCCCCGGCGCCGAACATGGTCGATGGAGTTACCGTCTCGTCCCCCTCGGCGCGGCGCCTCGCGGCGTCGGGCGCGGCCTCACATGTCCGTGTCGAGCAGGATCTGCGTCAGGATGTAGTTCACGATCAGCAGCGACACGCAGCTCTCCACCACCGCCCGCGTCGTCGCGAGGCCCACGCCCCGCGCGCCCCCGCCGGCGAAGAAGCCGTGCCGGCACGAGATCGCCGAGATGATGAACCCGAACACGCAGGCCTTGATGATCCCCATGAAGAGATCCTTCGGCACCGCCGTGTCGCGCACGCTCTGCATGAACACGCCCGGGTCGCCGCCGAGCAGCGCCACGCTCACCAGGTAGGCCCCGACCATCCCCACCGACGTGTAGAGCACGCACAGGGCGGGCACCATGATCACCGAGGCGAACAGGCGCGGGCTGAGCAGGTACTGGATCGGGCTCACGCCCATCGTCGAGATCGCGTCGATCTGCTCGGTCACCCGCATGTTGCCGAGCTCGGCGGCCATCGCGCTCCCGGCGCGGGCGGTCACCATGATCGCCGAGAACACCGGCGCCACCTCGCGGGTCAAGGACACCGCGACGATGCCGCCCACCCGGCCCTCGGCGCTGAAGGCGCGCAGCGCGTAGGTCGTCTGCAACGCCACGACCATGCCGCTGAAGGTCCCGGTCAGGCCGACGATGAAGATCGACTGCACCCCGATGAAGTCCATCGCCGCGAGCATCTGGGCGACGCGGAAGGGCGGGCGGAAGAGCCAGATCACCGTGCGGCCGGTGAGGGTGAGGACGGTGCCGATGTTGTCGAGCCAGTAGAGAATGGGCTCGAGGAGCCAGTCGAAGCTCTGGCGAAGGCTGCTCTTTCCGCTCTCGGACACCGGGCTCGCCTTGTACCACGGCTATGCGCCGAGGGCGCCTGCCAGGGCCGTGCTCCGGGGGCCGGTGGGCGTCAGGCGCGCGATTCGCCGCGGATCTTGGCCTGCTGCGGGGGGCTCGACCTGGATCTCGACGATCAATCCGTCGCCTCCGAGCGCGTCGAGGTACGGGCGGCCCCACTCGATGACCAGGACGGCTCCGTCGCGCCGCCGCTCGCCGAGGCCGAGCTCGATCAGCTCGTCGGCGTCGCCCAGCCGGTAGAGATCGGCGTGCACGATGGGCAAGCGGCCCTCGTGCTCGTGGACCAGGGTGAAGGTGGGGCTGGTGATCGGGGTGCTCGCGGGGATGTCGAGGGCGCGGCAGAGGGCGCGGGTGAGGAAGGTCTTGCCTGCGCCGAGCGTGCCTTCGAGGATCAAGAGATCGCCCGGGGCGAGCAGCGCGGCCAGGCGGCGGCCGAGGTGCCGGGTGGCGCGTCGGGTGGGCAGGGGGATCGCGAGGGACACGGGGGATCGTGGGGATGGGGATCGGCGACGGCGACGGCAACGGCAACGGCAATGGCAACGGCAACGGCAACGGCAACGGCAACGGCGACGGCGACGGCAACGGCAACGGCAACGGAACGAGGGGGTTGCCGGGGCGTCAAGGGGATCGCGGAGGAGCGCTCGTGCAGCGGTGCACGATCGCCGGCGCGCGCGTCGGGCGCTTTGCCCGATGGGGTCGGGAGGGGACGCCGCTCTCTCGTGAAATCGGCTGTGATCGGGGCTCGGCACCGTTCCTGCTCTCCGGCGGGTGGAGACGCTCATGATCGCCCTTCCGCCTGCCGCTCCGCCCCCTGCGAGCCCGTATCGAATCCTCGCGGAGGTGGACGATCTCCCGGCCGAGCCCGATCGGGCGCCCTTCGATCCGGCGCTCGCCGGGATGGCCCTCTTCTTCATCGTCGCCTCCGTCCTGCGCGCGGCTCCGGCGCTCCTCGGGCGCGAGGCCTTCGGGGCCGAGCCCACGCTGGCGCTCCTGGCGGCGCTGCTCGTGGCGCACCAGCTCGGCCAGGCGGTATACGCTCGCTTCCTCCGGTGACCGTCGACTTCCTGGCGCTGCTTCGGGCCTCGCGGCAGGGGCGCCTCAAGGTGTTCCTGGGGATGGCCGCGGGGGTCGGCAAGACCGTGGCGATGCTGCGCGAGGCGAGGCGGCTCGTGGCCGAGGGGGTGGACGTGGTGGTCGGCGTCGTCGAGACCCATGGCCGCGAGGACACGCGGCGCGAGCTCGAAGGGTTGCCCCTCGTTTCGCGCAAGACGCTCCAGTACCGCGGCGTGCCGCTCGACGAGATGGATCTCGACGCCCTGCTCGAACGAAAGCCCGATCTCGTCCTCGTCGACGAGCTCGCCCACACCAACGTCCCCGGCAGCAGGAACGACAAGCGCTACAAGGACGTGGAGGCGCTGCTCGACGCGGGGATCAGCGTCCTCGGCACGCTCAACGTGCAGCACCTCGAGAGCTTGCACGACCTCGTGCTCCGCGAGACGGGCGTCGACGTGCGCGAGCGCGTGCCCGATCGCTTCGTCGCCCGGGCCGAGGAGATCGTCGTGATCGATCTGCCGCCCGAGGATCTGCAGGAGCGGCTCCGGCAGGGGAAGATCTACCCGCCGGAGCGCGTCGAGCGGGCGCTCGGCGGCTTCTTCCGCCTCGACAAGCTGACCGCGCTCCGCCAGATCGCCCTGCGCGAGGTGGCCCGCGCCGTCGAGCTGCGCGCCCGGGCCCAGGGCGGGGGCGCGCGCGGTCGCGAGGAAGAGGCTGGATCCGCGGCCGATCCGATCTCACCGCGCGGGGTCGTCGACGCCGAGCGGGTGATGGTGTGCATGTCCTCGCAGCCGAGCGCGACGCGGCGTCTTTTGCGACGAGGCGCGCGCCTCTCCGGCGGGATCAACAGCCGGTGGTTCGTGGTCTACGTGCGCACGGCGGGCGAGTCGCCGGAGCGCATCGAGACGGCCGCGCTCCGCTCGCTCACCGAGAACATCGCGCTCGCGAAGGAGCTCGGCGCCGAGGTGGTCTGCCTCGAAGGCGCCGACGTGACCCGGGCGCTCGCGGGCTTCGCCCGGGATCACCGGATCACCCACGCGGTGTTCGGGCGCACGCGCTTGCCCGCGTGGCGCGAGCGCCTGCGCGGCTCGGTGCTCGATCGCTTCATGCGCCTCGTCCCCGAGGTCGACGTGCTCGTGGTCGGCTCGCCCGCGCCGGGCGAGGAGGAGGCGCCGTGAACCGCAGGATCTTGATCGTCGAGCCCGACGCGTCGGGGCGCGCCATGATCGATCGGGTGCTCGCCGCCGAGGGGTACGCCCCGACGCCCGCGGCCTCGGTCCACGAGGTCGCGGCGCTCCTCGACGAGCATGCCTTCTCCCTCGCGATCGTGGACGAGATGGCCGGCCGGGGCGCCGTCCTCGAAGAGCTGCGCTGGCTCCGGAGGAACCACCCCGGCCTCCCGGTGATCGCCTCGGGCGCGCTCCTCTCGCAGCGCGTGATGCAGGAGCTGCTCCGCCTCCACGTCGCCGACAGCCTGCTCAAGCCCTACACGCCCGACGCGCTGCGCGAGGCGGTGGCGCGGTCCTTCGCCGAGCGCAGCGCCCGGCGCGACGAGGCGCTGGAGTACGACGCCACGGTGGGCGCGGGGCGCGCGGCCCTCGCCGCCGGCAAGCTCGGCGAGGCCCGCGCGGCCCTCGGGCGGGCGCTCGCGATCGCCCCCTTCGACGCGGAGATCATGGCCCTGCTCGCGCTCGGCGCGGAGCTCGGCGGGCGCGACGACGACGCCGATCGCGGCTACCGCGCCGCGCTCGCCCTCCGGCAGCACGAGGACAGCCCCCCGCCGGATCCTCACGAGGGGCTCGCCCGCCTCGGCGCCTACGGGCGCGCCGTCCCCGTGACCGCGCTCCGCCCGGAGCGCGCGGGGGAGAAGGTGCGGATCGCCCTGGATCCAGCGCGCGATCTCGCGCTCTCCGCCGCGCGCCCCGGCGCGCCCGTCGCCTCGGTGATCCTCCTCGCCCTCGGCCTCGGCGATCCTCCCGGCGCGGCCGGCCCGACCTTCTTCCTCCGCGACGGCGCAGGCGGCCCGGCCTTCGTCCTGCTCACCGCGGCGCTCCGCCCCGAGGCGATCGCCGCCGCCATGGACGCGCTCGGCCTCGGCGCGGTGCTCCCCGCCGAGGGAGGCGAGGGCCTGGATCTCGATCGCATCGCGTCCCTGCGGCGGGAGAGGCGCCCGTGAGCGCCGGCGACGAGGACCTGCTGGCGCTGGCGCATGCGCTGCGCACGCCGCTCACGTCGCTCTCGCTCGCGGTGGGCCTGCTCGACGACGGCTCGCTCGGCCCGCTCAGCGACGCGCAGCGCGACCTCGTGGCGGTGATGGCGAGCGAGGTCGGGCGCCTGACGCTCCTCGTCGAGCGGGCGCTCCGCACCGATCGGCTGGGCGCCTACGCCGGGCCGATCGAGCGGACCCCGGTCGCGCTCGCGGCCCTCGTCCGCGAGGCCGCCGCCCCCATCGCGACGCAGGCCCGCGACAAGGGCGTGACCTTGACCCTCCGCCTCGCCGAGGACACGGCGATCGTCGCCGACCCGGCCAAGCTCGGCTGGGTGGTGAGCAGCATGCTCGGCAACGCGCTGCGCTTCTCGCCGGCCGGCGCGCCGATCGAGGTCGACCTCGCCCGCGGCGGCGCCGAGGCCACGATCACGATCCGCGATCGCGGCCCGGGCATCCCCCGCGAGGTGGCCGCCGGCCTCTTCGACCGGGGCTCCGGGCGCGGCCTCTTCCTGGCCAAGGAGATCGTCGAGGCCCACGGCGGGGCGATCGCCTTCGGGGAGGGCGAGGGCGGGGGCGCGATCTTCACGATTGTCCTGCCCCTCGCAGAGCTCCGGGGGCAAGGTGGACCGGCCGAGCAAGCCGGCGAGCGAGGCGCGCGATGAGCAAGAAGACGCAGGTGCGGATCCTGGTGATCGACGACGAGGAGAGCATCCGCAAGATGCTCCGGATGTGCCTGGAGGGCGCAGGCTACCAGGTCGCGCTCGCCCCGAGCGGCGAGGCCGGCGTCGCCGCGGCCCGGCGATCGCCCCCGGATCTGGCCCTCGTCGACCTCCGCCTCGGCGGCATGGATGGCATCGCCGTGACGCGCGCCCTCGCGCAGGACGCGCCGTCAACGACGGTCGTCATCATGACCGCTTACGCGACGATCGACAACGCCGTCAACGCCATGCAGGCCGGCGCCGCCGATTACCTGCCCAAGCCCTTTACCCCGGCGCAGGTCCTCCACGTGGTCGACAAGAGCATCGCCGCGGCCCGCCTCCGCGCCGAGCTCGCCGAGCTCAAGCGCGCGCCTTCCCGCGGGATCTCGGCCCGCTTCGACACCAAGAGCCCCGCGCTGCGCGAGGCGGTCAACGTGGCCGCCCGCGTCGCCCCGACGGACGCCACGCTCCTCATCCTCGGCGAGACCGGCACCGGCAAGGGCGTGCTCGCCCGCCATGTCCACGCCCTCTCCCCGCGCGCCGACTGCCCGTTCATCACCGTCAACTGCGCGGTCATCTCCCCGGCGCTCGTCGAGAACGAGCTCTTCGGCCACGCGCGGGGCGCCTTCACCGGCGCCGACAGCGCGCGCGCCGGCCACGTCGAGGCCGCGGGCAACGGCACCCTCTTCCTCGACGAGGTGGGCGACCTTCCCCGCGACGCGCAGGGCAAGCTGCTGCGCCTGCTCGAAGAGCACGAGTACGTGCGCGTCGGCGACACCGAGGCCCGGAAGAGCGACGCGCGGGTCATCGCCGCGACCCACCGCGATCTCAAGGCCGCCGTCGCGGCAGGCACCTTCCGGGAGGACCTCTTCTACCGCCTCGCGGTGGTCACGCTCCGGGTGCCGCCGCTCCGCGATCGGCGCGAGGACATCCCCGACCTCGCCGCGTCCATCGTGGCCGACCTCGCCGCGCAGCACCGGCGCGGCCCGCTCCGCCTCGACCCGAAGACCACGGCCGCCCTCGTCGCCTACCGCTGGCCCGGCAACCTGCGCGAGCTCGCCAACGTGCTCGAGCGCGCGGTGATCCTGGCCTCGGGCGACGAGATCACGGCCGACCTGCTGCCCGAGGAAATCCAGAGCGGCGGGCCGGCCGCGCGGCGCGACGGCGGCGCGGACAGCGACGGCGCGGACAGCGGCGACGAGACGCTGGAGGCGGCCGAGCGACGGCACCTGATCGCCGTGCTCGCCCGCCACGCGACCCTCGACGCCGCGGCCAAGGCCCTCGGGATCGACCCCTCCACGCTCTACCGCAAGCGCGAGCGCCACGGCCTCAAGTGACCTCCCCCATGCGCGCCTCGCTCCGTGCCCGCCTCCAGCTCGGCCTCGGCGGGATCGCCCTCGCCGTGGCCCTGCTCGCGCTCGCCGCGGTGCTCGCCCTCGATCGGCTCGGCGGCGCGGTCGCCACCATCCTCCAGGAGAACTACGCCTCGGTCGTCGCGTGCGAGCAGATGAAAGAGGCCCTCGAGCGGCAGGACTCCGCGCTGCTCTTCGCCGCGAGCGGCCGCGAGGACATCGCCCGCCCGATGCTCGACGAGAACCGGCGGGCCTTCGATCTGGCCTTCGCGCGCGAGGCCGCCAACATCACCCTGCCCGAGGAGGGCGCGCTGGTCGCCGAGATCGGCGGCCTCTACGGCGACTACAGGGGCCGCGTCGACGCGGCGATGGCCCTCGTCCCCGGCGAGCGCAACGCGATCTACTTCCGCGATCTGCTCCCGGCCTTCACGCGGCTCAAGGACAAGGTGCAACGCGTGCTCCGGCTCAACCACGAGCACATGGAGCGCGCCGATCGCGAGGCCCGCGCCCTCGCCGCGCGCACGGTGACCACGGCCCTCTTCGTCGGCGCCGCCGCCGCGCTCCTCGCCCTCTGGCTCGCCTTCTTCCTCCCGCGCGCGATCGTCCGCCCCCTCTCCGCGTTCACCCGCGCCGCGCGCTCGATCGGCGAGGGCGATTTCAGCGCCAAGGTCGACGACCCCGGCGTCGAGGAGCTCGTGCCCCTGGCCGAGGCCTTCCGCCGCATGCAGGAGCGCCTGCGCGCCTACCGCGAGAGCTCGCTCGGCGAGCTGCTCGCCGCCAAGGACCTCGCCCGCGCCACGCTCGCGTGCATGCTCGACCCCGTGGTGGTGTTCGATCGCGACGGCAACGTCCCCCTCGCCAACGAGGCCGCCGAGGCCGCCTTCGGCCTGCGGGAAGGCTCCGTGGAAGAGCTCGCGACCGCGAAGATCGAGATCCCCGAGGCCCTCGGCCTCGCCCGCGATCGCGTCTTCGCGACCTCCGAGCCGGTGCTCCCGCGCAGCCTCTCCGAGTCGATGACCTGGCGGGGCGCCGAGGGCGAGAAGCACTACCTCGTGCGCGCCGCGCCGCTCCAGGCCGCCGCCGGCGACAAGCCGGGCGCGATCGTCGTGGCCCAGGACGTGACGCGCTTCTACCGGATCGACGAGCTGAAGAGCGACATGGTGGCGACCGTGAGCCACCAGCTCAAGACGCCGCTCACCTCGCTGCGCATGGCCACGCACCTCTTGCTCGAGCCGCGCACCGGCCCGCTCAGCGAGCCCCAGCGCGAGCTCGTGACGACCGCGCGCGACGACGCCGAGCGCCTGCGCGCCATGGTCGAAGACCTGCTCGACGTCGTGCGGATCGAGGCCGAAGCCGGCGCCCTCCACCGCGCCCCGGTCCACCCGGCGGCGCTGCTCGCCGAGGTCGCCGAGGCCCACCGCACCATCGCGCGCGACAAGGGCGTCTCGCTCACCGTCGAGCCCGACGCGCCCCGCGATCCAGTCGAGGTCGACGCCGAGCGCCTCTCGATCGCCCTCGCCAACCTGGTCTCGAACGCCGTCCGCCACACCCCCCAGGGCGGCCATGTGCGCCTCGAAGCCGCCCGCGAGGGCCGCATGCTCCGCCTCACCGTGGCCGACGACGGCGAGGGCATCGCCCCGGCCGATCTGCCGCGGATCTTCGACCGCGCGGTGTCGCTGCCCTCGGGCGACGAGGGGCATGCGCGCCACGGCCTCGGCCTCACCATCGCGCGGGAGATCGCCCTGCAGCACGGCGGGGAGATCCGCGTCGAGAGCCGCCTCGGCGAGGGCAGCACGTTCACCCTGATCCTGCCGGTGGAGGGCGCGCTGTAGCGCGTTCCTACCCCTCCGCCCCGAGCGCGCCCCGCATCTTCTCCTGGAAGAAGCTCAGGATCGACCGCCGCCGCACGATGCCGATGAACGCCTCCCGCCCGTCGATCACCGGCACGAAGTTCTGATCCATCGCCAGCGCGAGGAGCTGCTCGATGTCGGCGTCGATGTCGATCGGCCGCACGAAGACCCGCCTCGTCACCATGGCGAGCGGCACGCGCTCCGTCGCCTCGAAGGCCATGTGCGGGTGCTGCTTCCAGAAGGCGAGCAGATCGCCCTCGGTCAGCGTCCCCGCGTAGCACCCCTCGGGGGTGAGCATCGGCACCGCGGTGTAGCGATGGTGCTCCATGCGCTCGATGGCCTGCCGCACGGTGTCGGTGGTCTTGATCCAGGCCACGTCGGCCTTGGGCGTGAGGAAGAAGGCGATCTTCATCGGAGGAACCTGGGTCGCTCGGGCGGCGCGGGCGCCCGCCTCGACTCCTTCATAGCTTGATCATCATCGCGGCGGTGAGCCGGTCCTCGCTCTTCACGAGATCCGGCGACCACCCCTCGACCTGCGAGCCCGGCGAGCCCTGGTTGCCCCCGGGCGGCGTCACCCCGCCGGGCCCGGTGAAATAGGGCACGTTCGCCACCCGATGATTGAATTCCAGACGGAACGTGACGAACGGCTGTGGCATGTAATCCGCCGTGAGCTGCATGTCCCAGGCCTTGTACGTGTCACCGGGGTTGGCCGTGAAGTACGGTGTCCCCGAGAGGGCGGTGGCCCCGTTGATCGGCGGGATCAAGACCAGGTAGCGCCCCGGGTTGGTGATCGCCCCGCCGCCCACGGTCGCGGCCAGCCTGTCACCGGCGAACCAGGCCCGGGCATAGCTCATGAAGCCGAGGAAATACTGATCGGGCGCGTCCTTGCTCCCACCCCCGCAGCGCACCGGCCCGAGCCCTCCCGGCTCGCCGGAGCCGAACTCGCAGCCGGCGTCGAGCGTGAGCGACGCGGCCACCTTGCTCAGCGCACCGCCGGGGTTGTCATACAGCTTGACCATCACGCTGTCATCCGTGTGCAGGCGCTTGCGGCCCGGCGTACCCAGGGTGTCCGTCCCGAAGTATTGATTGCCGAGGACGGTCAACCGGCCGTTCGGCTTGTAGAGGATCTGCACCCCGACGCCGGGCGCCTGGTTGAACTTGCCGTACGACTGCCAGCCATTCACGAACCAGGGCTCGATCTTCACCTTGTCGGTCGGGAAGAACTGCACCCGGGCCCCGTTGAAGAACCAGGGCGTGTTGGACGAGACGTACGAGGGCTGATACGTCCAGTTGTCGAAGTTGTAATAGCTCCACAGCCCCACATACGACATGAAGATCCCGGCCTGGATGTTGATCCCGGAGAGATAGTCGATGTGGTAGCCCGCGTACGCCTCGGAGATGTACCGGTAGGCGTCGGCGAGCGTCCATTCTCCGCGGGCCGGGCTCGCGTCGTTGCGCGGGGTGGTCACCGAGTACATCCCGAACTGCGTCATCAACCGGGCCTGCACGTTCTTGTAGTTGAAATCACCCCCGAAGCCGATCTGCGTCACCTGGAGCTCGTTGTGACGAAAGACCTCGCTCGACCCGGAGATGGTGTTGTCTTTGGGATTGGCGAAGCTGTAGTGAAACACGGTGTCGAGCCGCAGCTCTCCGGTGAACGGGCCCCAGGAGAGCGGGCGATCGCTCGACCCGTAGTTGCCGGGCGCCCAGGAGAAATCGGCGAAGGCAAAGGGCTCGGGCGCCTTGACAGGCTCGGGCGCCGCGGGCTTCTTCTCCTCCGGTTTTTTCTCCGCCGCGGCGGCGCGGGCCAGGAGCTCGGCGACCTGCTTTTCGAGCTGGGTGATCCGGGCGGAGTCGGTGCTGCGCGTCGGGTCCGGCGGCTCTCCCTGCGCCCGGGCGGGGCTCGACGCCGCGCCGGATACGAGGAGAGCCACGATGGAGAGACCCCATGAGCGAACGATGGACGAACGCATGACGCCGACCCTTTCATCGACAAGAGAGCCCTCGACGGTGCGAGGGCGATCGAAGAGAGCTGTTATCGACGGCGAGCGTCGAGCGCGAGGTTCAGCGAGAGCACGTTGACCCGCGCCTCGCCGAGGAAGCCCAGGGTGCTGCCCTCGGTGCTCCGATCGACGAGCGCCTGCACCTCGGCCTCGTCGAGCCCGCGCGCCTTGGCCACGCGGGGCACCTGGATCAAGGCCGCGGCCACGGAGATATGCGGGTCGAGCCCGCTCGCGCTCCTGGTCACGAGGTCGACCGGGATGGGCCCGCTCACGCCGGCGGCCCGCAGCATGGCCACGCGCTGCGAAACTTCGTCTCTCAATACGGGGTTGAGCGGCCCGTAGTTGCTCCCCGAGGAGACGATCACCCCCGTCGCCGCATCGGCGCTCGCCGCGGAGGGCCGGCCCCAGAAGTACTCCGGGTGCTCGGCGGGCTTGTCGAGCGTCTGGCCGATCAGCGTCGAGCCGACCACTTTGCCATCTTTCTCGATCAAGCTGCCACGGGCCTTGTCAGGAAAGAGCCCCTGGGCGGCCAGGGTGACGGCGGCGGGGTAGAGCACGCAGCAGACGAGCAGGAGCAGCGCGGTGAGGACGAGGCAGGGGCGGACGAGCTTCATGACAAGGCTCCAGGAGAGCAGCGATCAACCGAGGTGCAGGCCGCGCACCACGAGGTCGATGGCCTTGATGGCGACGAAGGGGGCGACCACGCCGCCGAGGCCGTAGACCAGCAAATTCCGGCGGAGCAGGGCGGCGGCGCCGAGCGGACGGTATTTCACGCCGCGGAGGGCCAGGGGGATCAAGGCGATGATCACCAGGGCGTTGAAGATCACCGCCGAGAGGATGGCGCTCGCCGGGCTGCCGAGCTTCATCAGGTTGAGCGCCCAGAAGGCCGAGCTCTCCGGGTCGCCCGCCTTGCCCTGGAAGGCCAAGAGGCCGGTGAAGATCGCCGGGAGGATGGAGAAGTACTTGGCCACGTCGTTGGCGATCGAGAACGTGGTGAGCGACCCCCGGGTCATCAAGAGCTGTTTGCCAATCTCGACGATCTCGATGAGCTTCGTCGGGTCCGAGTCGAGGTCGACCATGTTGCCCGCTTCTTTGGCCGCCTGCGTTCCGGTGTTCATCGCCACGCCCACGTCGGCGCGGGCGAGGGCCGGCGCGTCGTTCGTCCCGTCGCCCGTCATGGCCACCAGGCGCCCGCCCTCCTGCATCTTGTGGATGAACGCGAGCTTGGCCTCGGGCGTGGCCTCGGCCAGGAAATCGTCCACGCCTGCTTCCGCGGCGATGGTCTTGGCGGTCAAGGGGTTATCCCCGGTGATCATCACCGTCTTGATCCCCATGGCCCGCAGGCGCGAAAAGCGCTCTCGCATCCCGGGCTTCACCGTGTCCTTGAGGTAGATGACCCCTAGGATCTCCGCGCCGTCGGCCACCACGAGCGGCGTCCCACCGTCGCCCGCGATCTTGTCGACGATCGGCTTGAGGGCCGCGGGCACCTTGCCGCCGAGGGCGTTGACATGTGCGAGGACAGCGTCGCTCGCGCCCTTGCGGATCACCCGCTCGCCCGCGTCGACGCCGCTCATCCGCGTGCGGGCGGTGAAGGGCACGAACGAGGCGCCGGCCGGGAGGACGGGCTTCACGCCGCGGTCCGCGCCGAGCTCGACGATGCTCTTGCCCTCGGGCGTCTCGTCGGGGATGGAGGAGAGAACCGCAGAGGCTGCGAGCCGCTCGACCTTGATCCCGGGCACCGGGAGGAAATCCGCCGCGCGCCGGTTGCCGTAGGTGATGGTGCCTGTCTTGTCGAGCATCAGCACGTCGATGTCGCCTGCGGCCTCGACGGCGCGTCCTGACGTGGCGAGCACGTTCTTTTGCACCAAACGATCCATCCCGGCGATGCCGATGGCGGAGAGCAGGCCGCCGATGGTGGTCGGGATCAAGCACACGAGGAGCGCGACCAGCGCGCTCATGCCGAGCGACCCTCCGAAGAAGCGCGCCATCGGCTCCAGCGTGGCGACGGCGACGAGGAAGATCAGCGTGAGCGCGGCGAGCAAGATGGTCAGGGCGATCTCGTTGGGCGTCTTCTGCCGCTCGGCGCCCTCGACCAAAGCGATCATTCGATCGATGAAGCCGCCGCCCGGATCCTGGGCGATCTCGACCTTGATCCAGTCCGAGAGCACCCGCGTGCCGCCCGTGACTGCGCTGCGATCGCCCCCGGCCTCGCGCACCACCGGCGCGCTCTCCCCGGTGATCGCGCTCTCGTCGACCGAGGCGATGCCTTCGAGGATCTCCCCGTCGGCGGGGATGGCCTGGCCGGCCTCGACGAGCACCACGTCGCCGCGCCGCAGATCGGTGGCCGGGATCTCGTCGAAGCGCGTGCCCTCGATCTTGCCGGGCGGGAGCTTGGTCTCGTCGCCCGCCCGGCGGATGCGCCTCGCCATCGTGGTCGTGCGCATCTTGCGCAGCGTGGCGGCCTGGGCCTTGCCGCGCCCCTCGGCCATGGCCTCGGCGAAGTTGGCGAAGAGCACCGTGAACCAGAGCCAGAGGATGAGCTGGATGTTGAATTTCACGTCCACCGTGTCCCCATGGATCACGTCGTTGACGAAGAGCACCGTGACCAGGGCCGAGCCGACGAGGACCACGAACATGACCGGGTTTTTGGCCATGGTGCGTGGGTCGAGCTTCTTGAACGCATCGGCGATCGCCGGTCGCAAGATGGTCGGATCCCAGAGCGAACGGGAGGTGTACTGGGCATGTTTCGACATGGCTTGATCCGGTGAGCCCTCAGGACATCAAAAAATGCTCGACGATGGGGCCGAGCGAGAGGGCGGGGAAGAAGGTCAGCGCACCCACGATGAGGATCACCGCGACGAGCAGGCCGATGAAGAGCGGGCCGGTGACGGGGAAGCTCCCCGCGCCCTCGGGCACCCTCTTCTTTCTGGCCATGTTCCCCGCGATCCCGAGGGCGGCGATGATCAAAGGAAAGCGCCCGACGAACATGCCAATCCCCAGGGTGAGCGAATAAAAGACCGGGTGCTCGGCCGAGTAGGCGGTGAGCCCGGCGAAGGCGCTGCCGTTGTTGCCCGCCGCGGAGCTGTAGGCATACATCACCTCGCTGAGCCCGTGAGGGTGCGGCTTCCAGCTCGTCCCGGCGAGATCGGCCGCCGCGGTGTTGAGGATGCCCGCCCGCCCCGCCTCCGTCATCACGCCGATGGCAGTGGAGATCAGGATCGAGAAGGCCGCGATCAGGATGTAGAGCGAGGCGAGGCGAATATCGCGGCTGTCGAGCTTCTTGCCCACGTACTCCGGCGTGCGACCGACCATGAGGCCGGCCAGGAACACCGCCATCAGCACGTAGACGAGCACACCGTACATGCCCGCGCCGACGCCGCCGAAGACCACCTCGCCGAGCTGGATGTTCAGGAGGGGCACGAGCCCGCCGAGGGGCGTGAAGCTGTCGTGCATGGAGCTCACCGCGCCGCAGGAGGCGTCGGTGGTGACCACGGCGAAGAGCGATGAATCCGGCACGCCGAAGCGCACCTCCTTGCCCTCCATGTTCCCGGCCGGGTCGGCGGCGCTCATGACGGCATTGACCCCCTCGCGCCAGACGACCGGGTTGCCGCGCTGCTCGAAGTACGAGACGGCGAGGACGCCGCCGAGGGAGATGAGCGCCATGGCGCCGAAGACGGCCCAGCCGTGGCGGCGGCTCTTCACCATCTCGCCGAGCGTGACGCAGAGGGCCGCGGGGATGGCGAAGATCGAGAGGATCTCGACGAAATTCGAGAGCGGCGTGGGGTTCTCGAAGGGGTGGGCGCTGTTGGCGTTGAAATAGCCGCCGCCGTTGGTGCCCAGCATCTTGATCGCCTCCTGCGAGGCCACCGGGCCCCGGAGGATCGATTGCGCGCCGCCGTCGAGCGTCGTCCAGAAAGCCGGCCCGGCCCAGGTCTGGATCACGCCCTGCGAGACCAGGAAGAGGGCATAAACGAGGCAGATCGGGAGGAGCACATAGAGGTGCACGCGGACGAGATCGACCCAGAAATTGCCGATTCTGTCGGTCTCGGCCCGGGCGATGCCGCGAATCAAGGCGATGGCGATGCAGATGCCGGCGCCGGCCGAGAAGAAGTTGTGCGAGGTGAGCGCGACCGCCTGGGAGAGGTAGCTCATCGTCGCCTCGCCCGCGTAGCTCTGCCAGTTGGTGTTGGTCGTGAAGCTCGTGGCGGTGTTGAAGGCGAGCCACGGGGGGACGGCGGGCAGGTGGGTCGGATTGGCCGGCAGCGCGGCCTGGAGGCGGAGCAGGAGATAGGTGACGAGCTGGGTGAGCAGCGAGAAGGCCAGCATGGAGAGGGCGTACTCTTTCCATGTGTGCTCGCGCGCAGGGTCGACGCCGGCGAGGCGGTAGAAGAGGCGCTCGACCGGGCCGAGGAGGCGCGCGGTGGAGGCGTTCTCGCCCGCGAAGACGCGGGTCATGTAGCGGCCGAGCGGGAGCGCGAGGAGGGCGAGGAGCGCGAAGAAGACGAGGTTCAGCACCCAGACGCGGGCAGACATGGCTAGAACCTCTCCGGCCGGAAGAGGACGTAAAAGAGGTAGCCGCCGAGGCCCACGCTCGCGCAGAGGCCCAGCACAAGGTCGAGGGACATGGGGTTACATCCGTTCGCAGAGGCGGACGAAGCCCAGGCCTGCCGCGTAGAGGCCCAGGGTGAGGCCGAGGATCCAGAGGTCGGTCATGGAGGTACCGGGCAGAGCCCCAAGCACGACGCGGGCCACACCGGCGCCGCCGGGAATTACCAGGCTTCTCTCCGGGCCAACATGGACCATCGCACGACGCATGCGCCAAGGTCGTGCAGCCGCGCACGATCGGTGAAGCGCCGCGCGGGGAAGCTCGCTGTCAGAACCGGTAAGCCGCGCCCGCCGTCATCCCCATCAGCAGGATCGACCCGCTCCCCGAGGGCACCCATCGCAGGTTGCCGAGCTCCGCGCCGAGCTGGAGCGAACGGGAGAGCGCATAGGCCACGTCGATCGACGCGCCGAGCACCGGGTGGACCTCGGCGGGGGCGCTGTAGCTCTGCCCGCTCACCCCGGCGATCTCCTCGCTCGGCAGCCGCACGAACATCCCGAAGCTCAGCGAGGGGCCGAAGAACAAGGGGGTTCCGCGCATCCCGTCGCTCGCCTTCTTCACGAGCGGGCCCCACATGTAGCGCGCGCCCGCGTCGAGCCAGAGGGCCTTGGGGCCGAACAGGTTGCCGCCGAAATCGCCGAAGATCTCCAGGCCGAGATCGGTGATCGCATAGCCGCCGCGAAAACCTCCCACGAAGGAGGCGCCGCTGCCCACGGACACGTTCGCGCCCGGCACGAAGGGGCGGGCCACGGGGCCTGCGACGCCGACGAGCGCGCCCACGAAGGGGCGATTGCCACCGGAATAAGCCGGCCAGACATCCTGTCTCCCGAGGGGGTAATCCATCGCCACCTTCCCTTCCGCGGGCGGCGGACCGGGAGGGGGCTTGGGCGGCTCCACGGTCACGGTGGTGGGCGGGGGCGGTGTCGCGGGGGGCGGCGGGGGTGGAGGGGCCTTTTCCCAGGGCAGCTCGCCGGCGCCGATGCCCTCGGGGCGGAGCAGCACCTCGACCATCTGCTTCACCTCGGGATCGGCGCTCGCCTGGTGCACCTCGCGGGCCACGGATTCGACGCGGCCGAGCTTCATCAGGCAGGCGGAGAGCTCGACGCGCGCGGTGGTCACGGCCGGCTCGGTGGTGCCGACGAGCACCCAGTCCACCTTCGCGGCGGCGCCGACGGCCCGGTATTCCTCGGCCGTGTCGGCCACGCCGTCGAGCACGCCGGCCGACTTGAGCATCGCGGGCGTCACCTGCACGGGCGTGTGCCCGAGCGCGGTCAAGGAGCGGCTGATCTCGCCATCGAGCGCGGCGCGCGCCTTGTCGTCCATGCCTCCGCGCGCGGGCAGGAGGGCCACCCGGTCTGCCCAGGCCGAGGACGAGGCGAAGAGCAGGGCGAGCAGCGGGGCGATCGCGAGCGCCGGGGCCTTCGAGCGGGCGGAGAGCATCGGTGTTCGTCTACCCCGGCGCCGCGGGGGCGGCGAGCCCAAGGCGAAGGGGAGCACCGTCCCGACGATCGCGCGGTGTTTCATTCCCCTTCATTCCACGCGGATCGCCCTCGGCAGCAGGCGCTTTCCGCCGAAGCCGCGCGCCTCGCTCGTCCAGAGCGTGGCCTGCGCGTCGCCGAGGGCCGCCGTCGCCCGGGCCCGGCGCGCGCCCACCTCGTCCGGGTCCTCGGTCCCGGTCTCGGGCAGCGCGCTCACGCCCGCCCAGGCGAGCACCGCGGCGTCGTGACCGAGGCCGGCCCACCACCCGGGCTCGGCCGGGTGATCGATCATCCAGGGCTTGATCTCGGGGGGAATCGACGCCGCGCTGAGCGGGTAGAGGCCGGCCTTCGCGAACAGGGTGCCCTTGGGCACGGCGAAGGGGCCGAAGAGGGTGCTCTCGAAGCTCATGGCGAAGCGGATCTTGGGGCCGAGCCAGGTGTGCAGGGCCTCCTTGGCGCAGCTCCCGCCGAGCACGGCGCCGCGCAGATCGGCGGCGTGGCTCGCCGCGTCGAGGCTCCCGCAGCCGAGGATCTGGACGATGTCCGGCCCGGAGGCGCCGTGGTGCCGCGCGGGATCTTCGGCCACGATCGCGACCTTGCCGGAGCCCCGCTCGACGAGCGCGGCGGCGAGGATCCGCTCGACGTCGGCCGGGTCCTCGCCGAGCACGAAGGTGAAGCGATCCGGCGCCGCGGAGAGCGAGGCGTCGGGGTGGACGGGCGGGCGGAGGAGGATCACCGGGATGTGGTTCTTCTCGGCGAAGATCGCGGCGCCCACGGCCGACTCGTCGTCGAGGCCGGCGATGAGGATCGACGCCCCGTCGGTGCTGAGCAGGGCGAGCGCGTCCTCGACGCCGCTCGATCCGCCGCGGTTCTCGCGGCTCACGAGGCGCGCCTTCGACCCGGGCAGACCGAGGCCGTGGGAGAGGCCGTCGACGACCTCGGCGGCGCGGTGGCGCGTGACGTCGTCGCCGAGCGAGAGCAAGAGGCCGATCGTCTGCGGCTCGACGCGGGCCCGCGTGGCGCCGGTCGCGAGGTGCGCGACCGCATCGCCCTGGTCGCCGAGCAGATCGCGCGCGCTGTCGAGCACGCGCTTGGCGAGATCGGGGTCGTGCTGCTCCTGGGCGACGCGGGCGAGGCGCCGGGCCAGGAGCTTGCGGATCTCCTGCTCTTCTTCGGCCAGGCGGGCCACCTCGGCGCCCCGCGCGCGGCCGAGGGAGCGGAGCAGCGCTGACGCGGGGATGCGCGTGAGCACCTGGTCGATCTTGCTCCGCACGAGCGGCTGATCTTCCAGCGCGGCCTCGCGGAGCCACACGCCGATCAGCGTGAGCGCGCGGTCGTAGATCCCGGCCTCCACCGCGGCGAGCACGATCTCCTCGTTGAAGAGCGCGCGGGCGTAGCCGTCGATGAGCTTGCTCACGAGCGGGGAGAGGGTCGAGAGCGCCTGCTCGGGGTGACCCTGCCGGCGCAGGGCCGCGCCTTGCACCGTGCGCGCGAGGTCGCTCGTCGTCCCGGCCGCGGCCACGGTCCGCACGAAGGCGGCCTCGCGGATCGCCCGGTCGAGATCGCCCTCTTCCAGCGCGATCCAGGCGAGCAGGGCGTCGGCGGTGCGCCCGAGCGGCGTGAGGGCCTGGTCCGTCCGGAACGCGGTGAGCCTCGATTTCATGGCGATCCGCTCGGCGGACGAGCCCCGGGCGAAGTCGCGGATCAGCCCGTCGAGCGCCACCTGCGCCTCGATCGTGCCGGCGAGGGCCGCGGTGGGCGTGGGCTCGGTGGCGGTGGCCCCGCAGCCGAGCGGGAAAAGCCCGAGGGCGAGCGCGGCGAGGCGAGCGAAATGCTGCGACATTTGCCGCTCATTTCGCGTCGATGACGGCCGGCCGAAGGAGCGCATACCCTTGACGTCCTCTCCCCCCTCTCATACATCGCCCTCGCCCGGGTGCGCGAGCAGAGACCCCGATCGCGGAGCCTCGCCCTCGCGAGCCTTGCCCGCCGCGAGGTCCAGCGTGTCCGAACCCTCCTCCGCGAAGTCGCTCTTCGACAAGAGCCGCCGCCCCTTCCTCCTCCGCAAGCTCCACTCGCTGAGCGGCGTGATCCCGGTGGGCGGCTTCATGATCTTCCACCTCTGGGAGAACTCGAAGGCCCTCCAGGGCCAGCAGCAGTTCGACGAGATGGTGGCGGGCATCGGGCACACGCCGTACGTCGCGGTGCTCGAGTGGGCGGTGATCCTCCTCCCGCTGCTCTTCCACGCCGGCTACGGCTTCAAGCTGATGCTGGAGAGCCGCGCCAACGTCGGCAAGTACCCGACCTCGCGCAACTGGATGTACACGCTCCAGCGCACGACGGGCGTGCTCGCCTTCTTCTTCATCGCCTTCCATCTCTACGAGTACTGGATCCAGAAGGTCCTCGGCAAGCTCGCGCCCGAGCAGTTCTACACCGAGCTCTGCGCGCGGATGAGCACCCCCGTGGGCCCCGTGCCGGTGACCGCGCTCGTGTACATCCTCGGCATCGCCGCCTGCGCCTTCCACCTCACGAACGGCCTCTGGGGCTTCTGCTTCTCGTGGGGCATCACGATCTCGAAGCGGTCGCAGCAGATGGCGGCCACCGTCTTCGGCCTCGCGGGCGTCTTGATCTTCCTCCTCGGCGCCAACACCGCGATCTACTTCGCCACCGGCGCCCAGGTCGTCCTGCCCGGCGCGCTCGTCGGCGCCTCGCCGGCCAAGAACGGCGCGCGCACCTGCGCCGACTTTCCTCCCATGACCGGCGAGGCCCGGTAAGTCCGGCAAACCCGGTAAATCCCTTCGAGAAAGCGACGCGAGCATGGCGGCCAAGAGCACGATCAGGAGCGAAGGGGGCAAGGTGCGGCGGGTCATCGTCGTGGGCGGCGGGCTCGCCGGCTTGATGACGGTCATCAAGCTCTGCGAGGCCAAGGTCCCCGTCGATTTGATCTCCCTCGTCCCGGTGAAGCGATCGCACTCGGTGTGCGCGCAGGGCGGGATCAACGCCTCGGTGAACACCAAGGGCGAGGGCGACAGCCCCCAGGTCCACCTCGAAGAAACAGCCTACGGCGGCGATTTCCTCGCCAACCAGCCCCCGATCAAGGGCATGGCCGAGGCCGCGCCGGGCATCGTCTTTTTGCTCGATCGCATGGGCGTGCCCTTCAACCGCACGGCCGAGGGCCTGCTCGACTTCCGCCGCTTCGGCGGCACGCTCTTCCACCGCACGGCCTTCGCCGGCGCGACGACGGGCCAGCAGCTCCTCTACGCCCTCGACGAGCAGGTGCGCCGCTGGGAGACGACCGACCTCACGGACGAGCACGGCGTCTCCATCCCCGGCGAGAAGATGGTGCGGAAGTTCGAGTTCTGGGACTTCCTCTCCGCCGTCCTCGACGACAGCGGCACCTGCGTCGGCTGCATCGCGCAGGACCTCAAGACCATGCAGATCCGGCACTTCGCCGGCGACGCGGTGGTGCTCGCCACCGGCGGCTGCGGCATCGTCTTCGGCCGCTCCACGCTGAGCGTGATCTGCACCGGCACCGCGGCCTCGGCCGCCTACCAGCAAGGCGCGGTCTACGCGAACGGCGAGTTCATCCAGGTCCACCCGACAGCCATCCCCGGCGCCGACAAATTGCGGCTGATCTCGGAGAGCGCGCGCGGCGAGGGCGGGCGCGTGTGGGTGCCGAAGGACAAGGGCGACAAGCGCAACCCGATCGAGATCCCCGAGAAAGAGCGCGATTACTTCCTCGAGCGGCTCTACCCGGGCTACGGCAACCTCGTGCCGCGGGACATCGCCTCGCGGGCCCTCTTCAAGACTTGCTACCACGAGGGTCGCGGCATCTTCAACGCGCAGACCGGCAAGAACGAGAACGAGGTCTACCTCGATCTCACGCACAAGAGCGAGTCGTTCCTCCGGAGCAAGCTCGCCGGCATCCTGGAGATCTACGAGAAATTCGCCGGGGTCGATCCGTACAAGAACCCGATGAAGGTCTTCCCCGCCGTGCACTACTCGATGGGCGGCCTGTGGGTCGACTACGAGGCCGACGCCCGCGGCTCGCTGAAGATGGGCTCGCCCCGCAACCACGCGACCAGCATCCCCGGCCTCTACGCGGTGGGCGAGGTCGACTACCAGTACCACGGGGCGAACCGCCTCGGCGCCAACTCGCTCCTCTCGTGCATCTACGGCGGCATGGTCACCGGCCCCGCCGTGGCGAGCTACCAGAAGAACCTCGCCCGCAGCGCCTTCGACTTCCCCCGCTCGACCTTCGAGAAGGCCGAGAAAAAAGCGCAGGACGAGTACGAGCGGATCCTCAAGCAGAACCAGGACAAGAAGGACGCCGAGAACCCGTACGTGCTCCACGCCGAGCTCGGCGAGCTGATGCTGCGCGACTGCACGATCGAGCGGGACAACAAGACGCTCGACGCCCTGCTCGGCACGCTCGACGAGATGGACGAGCGGGTGAAGAACGTGAAGTCGACCGACACCTCGCCGCGCGTGAACCAGGGCGCCCAGTTCGTGCGCCACCTGGAGAACATGCTCGTGCTCGCGCGCGTCATCGCCCAAGGCGCGCGCAACCGCGACGAGTCGCGCGGCGCGCACTACAAGCCCGATCTGCCGAAGCGCAACGACCAGGACTTCATGCGCACGACGCTCGCCGTGCACGAGAAGAAGGGCGCGGTGAAGTTCGTCCGCGGCTTCGACTACGCGATCGGCGGAGAGACCATCCACGTGACCGACGCGGTCGACGTGAGCCTCGTCACCCCCCGCGAGCGCAAGTACGAGCAGGCCGGCGCCGCGAGCGCCGCCGCCACCGGCAAGCTCTCCCCTTCCACCTCGAAGGACGCCTGACCCATGGCCGAGACCAAGTCCAAGCAGAAGGCTTCCGCGCCGCGACCGGAGACGAGCGAGCCCAAGCAAAAGGCCTCCGAGCCGCGACCGACCGCGAGCGCATCTGCCAGCGATCGCAAGGTGCGCCTCAAGATCCGCCGGCAGGACGGCCGCGATCTGCCCGACACGAAGCGCTGGGAGGAGTTCGAGGTCCCGTACCTCCCTCAGATGAACGTGCACAGCGCGCTCCAGCAGATCCAGAAGAGCCCGCGCACCGTCGAGGGCAAAGAGGTCGCCCCGGTGGTGTGGGACGCCGCTTGCCTCGAAGAGGTGTGCGGCTCCTGCACGATGCTGATCAACGGCAAGGTGCGGCAGGCATGCTCGGCGCTCATCGATCAGGTCGCCCCCAAGGGCGAGACGATCGTGCTCGAGCCGATGAGCAAGTTCCCCTGCGAGCGCGACCTCATCGTCGATCGCAGCAGCATGTTCGAGAGCCTGAAGCACGTGAAGGCGTGGATCGACCTCGACGGGACGCACGAGCTCGGCCCGGGCCCGCGCGAGTCGCAGGAGTCGCAGGCCGAGCGCTACCCGCTCTCCCGCTGCATGACCTGCGGCTGCTGCCTCGAAGCATGCCCGCAGTACAACGACTCGTCGGAGTTCATCGGCGCGGCGGCGCTCAACCAGGTGCGCCTCTTCAACCTGCACCCCTCGGGCGCGATGCACAAGAACGAGCGGCTCGAAGCCGTGATGGGCGAAGGCGGCGTGGCCGACTGCGGCAAGGCGCAGAACTGCGTGGAGGTCTGCCCGAAGGAGATCCCGCTCGTCGACTCGATCTCCGTCGTCGCCCGCGACACGACCAAGCGGCTGCTCTTCGGGTGGCTCCTGAAGTGAGGTCGCCGCGCCCGCGGCTCACGGGCGCGCGATGCGCACGGGGTGGAGCGCGGGCGCGAACGTGCAGAAGTGCGGGCTCGCGCTGTACCCGATCTCCACGAGCAGCACACCGAGGGAGCGCCGGCCCCAGACCCGCCGCAGGTCGGCGTAGGCGAGGCAGCGCTCACCGGCGACGGGCCCGCGCTGGGACCAGGCGGGAAACGCGCGGGTGAAGATCGCGCGGCCGGCGGGCTCGTCGGCGATCAAGGTCGGCTCGTGGAAGCGCACGCGCAGTCCCTCGCCGGTGGCCGCCATGGGCAGCGAGGAGCCGAGGCCATGGACGCGCTCGCGCCCGGTGGGATCGGCGCTCGTCTCGTAGGCCACGAGCGGCGAGCCGCCGAGCGTGTCGAGGAGCGCGCGGGCCTCGGCAAGGCGAGCGCGCTGCACGTCCGGCGGATCGGCCGCGCCGGCCGTGATCGCGCGCGCCTCGCGATCGCGATCGATGTCGAGCAAGGTGAGGTACGCGATGCTCGCGCCGTCGTCGATGACGCGCGGGCCGAGGAGGATGGTCTTCCCGTCGGACGAGAGGAGGGGAGAGGCGAGCCGCGCCTCGAACGCCTGGCGCTCCTGCGCGAGCGGGTCGGGCGGGGGCGCTGGAGCGAGGGAAGGCGCCGGGGTTGAATCCGGCGGCGGTGACGGTGGATCCGGCGGCGAGGCGCTGGTCGAGGGGAGGGCGGGCAGCGGCGGAGGCGCAGCCGGCGGAGGGGCGCTGCACGCGGCGGAGATCGCGAGGAGCGACGAGATCGACCAGGCGCGAACGAGCTCCAGGCGGCGCATGACCGGCGCATTGTCGTCGCCGAAGAGGGTGCGCTGTCAACCGTGCGTTCGCCGATGCTCGGGCGCCGGCGGTGAGGCCGGCGCGCGCCCGGCTACTTGATCTGGGCGCGCAGCTCGCCCGACGAGTTGTTCTCGGTGATGATGTTCAGGTAGGCGCGGCCCGCGCGGATCTCGGCGATCACGTCCGAGAACGATTTGCCCGCGGTGGAGCGGAGATCGGCCTTGTGGAGCACCTTGCCGCCGGCGGGCGTGGGCACCGTCCCGATCGAGAAGGCCTCGGGGCCGATCGCGCCGCGCGCGCCGAGGTAGATCGACGCGGAGGTGATCTTGCTGTTCGGCATCGTGCTCAGCGTCACCACCACGGTGATGGTCGCGGTGTCGCCGGTGCCCGCCACGGTGACCTTGGCCGTGCCGGCGCCGGACGAGTCGAAGTTGGGCACCTCTTCCTGGCCGGTGAGGGTGAGGTGATCGAAGACCGTGGGCGCGCCGCTGGTCGTCGCCGGCGCAGATCCGTGGGCGGCCGGCGCGGTGGTCGCAGGGTGGGCGCCGCTGTCCTTGTTGGAGCAGCCGGTGAGCGCGAGCGGAGCCACGATACCGAAGAGGAGCGTCGTACGAAGCTTGAGGTCGATCATGAGGGCGCGGAGGGTGGCACGCCGTCGCCGGTGAGGATAGAGCCTGCCGGGGCGGCGAGATTTCCTGTTGATCCCCGCGGCGAAGACGTGACGGCCGGCGCGCGCTCGGGACTTCGTCGCCTCTCGCCAAGCGCCCGCGCATCGCGATGCGCGACCAGACCGAAACGGAGCGGTGAGCCGCGGGTAACCCGACGCCAGCGACATCCTCTCTGCCGCGCCCATGGCCCCGAGAGCGGGGAAAATACGGGTGACGAGATCGAGCACCGGAACGGTTCATGCTTTCTCTCTGAGCCGATGAACGACCCCACCGGGCCTTGGCAAAAGGAGCTGCCATGAACACCCATCAACGCGTTCTCGGCCTCGCGATGGCTGCAACTCTTGCGCTCGCCGGCGCAGGGTGCGGCACCACCGAGCCTCCCGGAGACGGCGGAACAGGGGGGTCTGCGGCATGCACGGACGCCGACCCGTTTTGCCATCCGCACGGGGGCAAGCGCTGGGGCGAAGAGAAGACCGGCGTGACCTTCGCCGAGGCCAAGGCCTATTGCGAGGGGCTGAGCGGAAAGCTCCCGAGCATCTCGGATCTCCGGACCTTGTTCGCCGACTGCCCCGCCACCGAACCAGGCGGCGCCTGCGACGTCACCGACACCTGCACGACCGAGGCATGCTTGAACGAAGCTTGCGTGGGGTGCGGCGACGGGGGCCACAACGTCTTCGGGAACGAAGACCCCTTCTGGTCCGGGACGGCGGTGAGCGACAAACCGGGCCAGCATTTCCTCGCGGTCTATCGCTACAGCCTCATCAGTGCGCTGGACGATGAAAAGGCCATGTCGGCGTACTGTATCGCACCTTGAGATACGCGGCTCCACGTGAACGGAGAGCCAGGATCGCCCGAGCCCGCTCCAGCGACGCCGTACCCACGCAGCCGTTGCGCGTCGCGGGCACGCGCTGCGCAATCGAGGTTCGAGCGAGAGACAATGGCGGTGATTTCGGCCGGATCGCTCATGGTACGACGTATGCCTGGATGAGGCAGCGACACGATTCGGGTGCGGCTCAGCCTGGGAGGTCCGCGATGGCATCGCGATTCATCAACACCAAGACGGCGTTGCTCTACGAGGCCGAGGAAGGCCAGTCGCGCAAAGGCATCTTGATCTTCGGCGACGAGGTCGAGACCCGAGGCGCGGTCCACGGCGACCGCGTGCGCGCGAAGGCGCGAGGCGTCGAGGGGTGGTTGAATGTCGCGCAGCTCGGCGAGCAGCGCCCCCTGGAGATGTATTTCATCGACGTGGGGCAGGGGGACGCGACGTTCATCGTCACGCCGGGCGGCAAGAAGATCCTCGTGGACGGGGGCATCAACCGGCGCGCGCTCGGCTTCCTCTCCTGGAAATACCAGCTCGAGGATCCGAAGAACCGGATCGCCATCGATCTCCTCGTCCTCAGCCACGCCGACGGGGATCACCTGCGCGGGCTGGCCCCGATCGTCGGGCATCCGCAGATCGACGTGCGCCGCATCGTGCACAGCGGGATCGCCACCTTCGCTCCGGGGGCGATGGACACGAAGCTCGGCGACACCGCGAAGATCGACGGCCACACCTACCTGGTCACCCGCCACAGCAGCGTCGCGCAGCTCCCCGCGGCCAAGCTGTCCGCCGAGTTCCGCGCCTTCCGCGACGCCGTCGCCGAGGAGGACTGCCCCTACCAGGCGGTCGACTCGGAGACGGGGCTCCTCGACATCGGCGATCCCTCCGTGAAGCTCATCGTGCTCGGCCCGCGGCTCGCGGCGCTCGGCGGATCGAAGAAGGGGTATCTCTACCTCGGCTCCGAGTCGATGACCATCAACGGACATTCGGTCGTCCTCAAGCTCACGCACGGCAGGGTGTCGTTGCTGCTCCCGGGTGACATCAACAGCAAGGGCGCCGCCAACCTGATGGAGGACGCCGTCATCCGCGACCAGCTCTCGGCGCAGATCCTGAAGGGGATGCACCACGGCAGCCAGGACTTCGATCGGGGCTTCCTGAGCGCCGTGCGCCCGCAGATCACGGTCGTCTCCTCGGGTGACGAGACGGATTACGGTCACCCCCGGGCCGTGTTCGTGGGAGCGGTGGGGCGGAGCTCGCGCAGCGACGACGCGCTCGTCTTCTCGACGGAGATCGCCGGCAACTTCGTCGAGATCCACGAGAAAGAGGCATCCGGGGAGCCTGTCCCCGAGGACGCGGACCCGAACCTCGTCGCCCCCTCGGACACGAGGAGCCACCATATCCTCTACAAGCGCCGGTTACACGGGATGATCAACGTTCGCACCGACGGCCAGGCGATCTACGCGGCACGCCGCGTGGCTTCGGGCACTTGCTGGGAGGCGTACGGGCCCGTCGAGGCCGCTCCATGACGCTCCACGATGGAGCACCTTCCCTTCGACCACCGGCGACCAACCAGAGCTGTCCAGTCTCCAGGGACAACGCAGCCCCGGTGTAGCTCGACGCGAGGTGCGTGGGGCACGAGCCGCTCGCGCGGCGCGCCTCTCCCCGGGCATGCAGCCGGCGAGGGCGCGGCCCCGCGCGATGCGCTACAAGGCTGCTCGATCGTGAGCAAGCCCATCACCCCCGCCGCCGAGCACCGCTACCCGCCGATCCCCCTCGGTCCGCGGCTCGCGCGCGTGCTCGCGGTCGCCTACCGCGCGCGCCGCGCCGTCCTCCTCGAAGGCCCGACGGGCATCGGCAAGAGCGAGCTCGTGCGCCGCGTCGCCGACGACCTCGGCATCGCCACCGTCGTGCTCGATCTCAGCCTCCTCGAACCGCCGGATCTCGTCGGCCTGCCCGTCGTGCGCGACGGTCGCACCACCTACGCGAGGCCCTCCATCCTCCCCGAGAGCGGCGCGGGCATCTTGATGCTCGAGGAGCTGAACCGCGCCGAGCGCTACATCCAGCAGCCGGCGCTCCAGCTCCTCACCGCGCGAAAGCTCCACGAGTACGAGCTGCCGCCCGACTGGGTGTGCTTCGCGGCCATCAACCCCGAGACCTCGGACTACCAGGTCACGCCCCTCGATCGCGCCCTGCGCGCGCGCTTCCTCCACCTCGCGGTGCGCGCCGATCGCGCCGCGTGGCTGGCGTGGGCACAGACCCACGGCGTGCACCCGGCGATCGTCGCCCTCGCGCAGCAGCACGAGCGCTTCCTCGACGACGTCCCCCCGCGCACATGGACGTACGCATCCATCGTGCTCCACTCGCTCCGCCCGGACGATCTCGCCGACGCGGTGCTCCTCCGCGACGCGCTCGGCGGCTACCTGCCGCCGGCGTGGGTCGAGAGCCTGGTGCTCGGCCGCGAGAGCTGGAGCCAGGCTCTTCCCTTCGACGTGCGCGCGCTGCTCTCCACCTATGGCAAGGGCAGCAAGCTCGCGGCCGAGATCGCGCTCTTCAAGGAGCGCGGCCAGACCGATCGCCTCGACGAGCTCTGCACCCGCCTCGCCCCCTTGCTCGCCGGGCCCGAGGCCGGCGTGCTCATCGCCCAGAAGCAGCTCTCGCTCGCCTCCTTCGAGGCCTTGCTCGCCGATCTCCCGGGCGATCAGCGCGAGCGCCTGCAAGAGGCCCTGGGCGGCAACGCCACCGCGATCGGCCTCATCGACATCGCGCCCACCTCGCTGCTCCAGAACTACCCTGGCAGCGCCACCGAGAAGAAGCTCCTCGCGTGGAAGGCCGATCCGCTCCTCGAACACCGCCTCGGCCTCGCCGTCACCGCCCTCCGCGCGCACCTCACCCGCCCCGCCAACCTGCCTGATCTCAAGCGCTCCAACGTCGCGCGCGCATGCCTCGGCCAGCTCCTCACCCAGCTCCCCGAGCGCATGGCCCTCGGCCTCGTCGACACCTTGAAGAAGGTGGGTATCACGCCCACGCGACCCCAGTGAGCAGCCCGCAGAAGAGCGAGCTCGCGACCTTCCTCGAAGGCTTCACCCACGATCCAGGCTTCCTCGCGCGCTACCCGCATTACACCGCCATCCTCGCCCGCCTCTCCCCCGTGGCCGATCCATCCGTCTCGCGCATGGCCGTCTCCTTCGAGAATGGCCGTTATTACCTGCACGTCAACGTCGACTCCTTCGTGGCCGAGCCCCATTATCTGCGCGGCGTCCTCCTCCACGAGGTGCACCACATCGTCCTCGGCCACCTCTCCCACCCCAAGTTTACCGACGCCGCCGAGCCGGAGTTGATGGATCTCGCCCTGGAGATGTCGGCCAACGAGCATATCGAGGAGCCTTTGCCGAACCCCATCGTCTGGCGAGCCTACGCGCAGGCGGGCATTCGCGCCGGCCAGAGCACGATGGAGCGGTATCACAAGCTCAGTCTTGCCCTGAAGAGCGGCGCGTACAAGGCCCGTCCGGTGCCCGGGATCGGCCAGGACAGGGCCGACGATCACCGCTTCCTCCGGAGCCCGGCGCGCGATCCCGGCGCCGTCGAGCAGACGAGGCAGCTCCTCGAGAAGGTGAACGAGGAGGTCAAAGAAAAGCTCCGCGGCGACAAGAGCGCTCCGGCGCCCTTGCTCTACGGCACCACCCCCGGACGGCTGATCGAGGCGCTCACCGGCGTCTCGCGCGAGGTCGAGATCACGCTCGACTGGAAGGTGGCGCTGCGCATGTTCGTCGCCCGCGCCCGCGCCCCCGTGCACACCTATGCTCGCCCGAACCGCCGCTTCCCAGGGCGCGTCGGCGAGGTGCCCGGGCGCAGCTACTCCCCCCGCGCGATCGTGCGCCCCCACCTGCTCGTGGCCATCGACACCTCCCTGAGCATGACGGCCGCCGAGCTCGCCGAGATCGCCCGGCAGCTCGCGAAGATGGCCGAGCATGCGCGCCTGACCGTGGCCGAGTGCGACACCGAGATCACGCGCGTCTACCCGTTTCAGGGCATCATCGAAGAAGTGGAAGGCCGCGGGGGGACCGACCTCCGCCCCGTGTTTACGCCGGATTTCCTGGGCACACAGAAGGTGGAGGGCGTCGTGTACTTCACCGACGGCGAGGGCCCTTATCCGACCGAGGTACCCAGGGTGCCCGTGCTCTGGGTGCTCACCAAGGCCACCGCCTTCGCTTGCCCCTTCGGAGAGAAAGCGCGCCTCGAGCGCAAGCGCCGTTGAGCCATGTTTTGATCGGAAGCCGGACGCTCGGTTCGAGCGCGCTCGCCGGGAGGAGATCAGCCGGGCAAATCCACGATCTCCCGGATATCGCCGCGGAACGACGGTTGCCGGGCAAAGGCCCGATCCTGGCGGTTGAGCTGCATCGGGAGCCCGTATTTCGGGCCGAGCAGGTTGGCGCGCACGTGGAACGACACCCGGGCGCCGGGCGCGAGGCTCGGGCGATAACGCTTCAGGATCATCGGCAGCATGAGCCGCAACGCCTGCGTCGCGAAGCTCGCGCCCACGCAGAGCCGCGCGCCGGCGCCGAACGGCAAATACTCGTAGATCGACGGCTGGATGCTCTCCCAGCGCGCGGGCAGGAAGCGATTCGGCTCCGGGAAGAGGGCAGGATCGTGGTGCGTGATGAAGGGTGAGAGCACCACGTTGGCGAGGCGGGGGAGCGCGTGGCCCCCGAGCGAGGCGGGCTCCTGGCAGACGCGCAGGAAGAGGGTCGGCACCGAGATGAGCACGCGCATGCTCTCCTTGATCACCCGGTCGAGCAGCGGCAACCGAGGCAGGTGCGCGGGCGTGGGCGGCTCGTCCCCGAGCACCGCGTCGAGCTCGTCCATCAGGGCCGCGAGCACCTCCGGGTGCTGCTCCAGCAGAAAGAGAGTCCAGGTCAGCGTCTTGGCCTGGGTGTCGTGCCCGGCCACGTAGAGCGTCGCCGCGGCGCCGAGCAGCTCGAGGTCGGAGAGCGACCCGCCGTCCTCGTCGCGCGCGTGGATCATGAGCGCGAGCGCGTCCTTGCCGGGCCCGCTGCGGCGCTTCTCGTCGACGAGGACCCGGAGCTGCGCCATCACCGCGTCGCACGCGGCGAGACAGCGGGCATAGGGCAGCCCCGGTACGCGCCACGGCAGCGCGAGGGTGAGCGGCGACGCGATGAGATCGACCATCTCCGTCATGGCCTCGCCGAGCCCGCGCCTCCCCCCTTCATTCGAGAGCCCGAAGATGCACCGCACGGCCACCTGCCGCACCAGCTCGCGCACGAGCACCGCCACGTCCGCCGTCTGCCCGACTGGCCATGTGTCGAGCGCGCGCGCCGTCTCCGCGACGATATCGGTGGCATATCCATCGAGCGCGCTCTTCTGGAACGCGGGCATCATCAGCCGGCGCGTCTTGCGGGCCTTTTCGCCGCGCTGGAACGGGAGGCTGCTCAGCATGTCGTGCGCGTTCGTCCCTTCGGGGAACGGGACGAAGAAGGCATCGTCCATCTCGAAGAGAGGCGCGTTGGAGAGCACCTCGCGGTTCCGCGCCGCGCCGAAGGCGCAGACCAGCGCGGGGCTCTGCCCGAGCACCGCGACCACATCGCCGTGCTCACGCCGCAGCGCGGTGAGGCCGCGGATCGGATCGGCGAGCAAGCGCAGCGCGTTGACCTGGAAGCCGACGAGGGGCAGGCCCCGAGGCCCGGGGATGGGCGCAGGTGAAAAGCCGGTGAGCTTGGCCATCGATGAAAGGACTACCACGGACCTCGCCGCGAGCGGTTGCCGGCGAGGGGCTCACTGGAAGTCTTGGGTCGCCCACACGCTGCCATCCGGCAGGACGTGGAAGCCGCAGGCCACCTTGCTGTACTGCGTGCTCGACATGTTGATGAAGTGCCCGTGGCCGCTGTAGAAATCGCCCGGGCCCTCGTCCCACATCATCTGGAGACAGCCCCCGATCATCTGCCCCGGCGGGCCGGGCCAGCCCGGACACTCGTTCTGCGCCCACTCGCCGCACTGGCCGAAGGCGCTGTGCGCCTTGCCGGTCTGCGCGTCCTTGCCGGCCTCGATCCCAGCGCAGTCCTCGGCAGGCTTCCAGCGCTCGTAGGGCGTGAGCCCCATCGTGGCGCGATACATGTTGATGGCGTCGACGCACGCCTGCGCCGCAGCCTCGAGCGGATCGCCCCCCTCGCCGCCGGAAGAGCTGCTGCTCGTGCTGCTGCTGGAAGAAGAGCTGCTGCTGCTCGTGCTGCTCGTGGACGACGTGCTGCTCGTGCTGCTGGAGGAAGAGCTGCTGCTCGTGCTCCCGGCCCCTGTACCGGTTGTGCTCGTCGACGTCGTCGTTCCGGTCGTCGTGCCCTGGCCGCTGCCCGTGGTGGAGGTGTCGCCGCCTTCGCCCCCGCCGCCCGCGCCGACCTGCACCATCAGATCGTCAACGCCGCTGACGATGTTACACGCCGTGACCCCGAGGCCCAGCGCGGCGCCGAGGAGCAGGAGCTTCGCATCGATTCGCTTCGGCATGGCCATGATGCTGGCCTTCAGCAACGACCATGCCTGATTCGGCCCAGAACATGCGTGCTCGCCCCGGTGGAATTGTCCACCATCGGTGGTCGAATATGCGCGTTTCAGCGCTCGATCCGGGAGAGCGCGGCAGCGCGCCGGCCCGGGGTGGAGGAAAAAAGATCCATCCCATCACGTCGGCGCGACCGCGCGTCGATCGGCCCGGAGCGACCGCGCGGCGAGCGCGGCGGCGATCACGAGCACGAGCACGCGCAGCGCGCGGAGGCGCACCTCGCCCTCCGGCGCGCGCATGTCGTTGTCGAGGTGCGCGCCGATGTGCAGGGCGATGGCGATGGCCATGCTGCGGTTGCCCCGTTCGAGGAACCACGCCCACAGCACACTCCCTGCGCCGAGCGTGACCATCATGATCGCGACGGCGGCGAGCGTCGGGCTCTTGTCGGGCTGGAACATCATCCCGAGATGCCAGAGCGCCCAGCCTTGGCCGAGCAAGATCGAGCCGAGGACAGGGCCGTAACGATCGGCGAGGCGCGGATAGGCGAACCCTCGCCAGCCAAACTCTTCGCCGAGCGGGAACACGATGGCCGCGGTGATGCGCTCGGGCTCGATGGGCGGGTAAAACCAGTGCGCCGGGTGCCCGCCGAGGGCGACCTCGATGAGGTTCGCGATGATGTGCAAGGGGAACTGGAGGCCGAGGGCGAGGAGGATCAAGAGCGGCCAGCCGGGGCCCATCCGCCAGCGGCCGAAGACCTCGCGTAGCTCGCGGCGGGGCGCGGCGACGAGGAGGGCGGCCAGCGTGGGCCCGAAGGCGCCGAGGCCGGTGAGCGCCATCGCGTAGGGCGGGGGCGTCTCGTGGCGGATGCAGGCGAGGGCCCAGGGCACATCGAGCGCCCAGGTGATGGCGAAGGCGAGGGCGAAGAACGGGAGGATTCCTCGACCGCCGGGCGCCTGGGACGTGCTCATGCGCGAAGAATACGCCCCGCGTCGCTCGAAGAGCAGAGGGTGCGCTCACGCGCCCTCACCGGAGCGACCTCGCCCGGGGCGAAAATCGCGTAAACTCCTTCACGACCATGCCGGCCCGCGACCTCTACCACGACGAGATCCGCAGCGCGCTCGAAGCGGACGGGTGGACGATCACGCACGATCCGTACGTCATTCCAGTCGGTCTCGGTCGCGTGTTCGTCGATCTCGGGGCCGAGCGCTTGCTGGCGGCATCGCGGGGCACGGAGCGGATCGCGGTGGAGGTCAAGAGCTTCCTCGGGCGCTCGGCCATCGCGGACCTGGAGCAGGCGCTCGGCCAGTACCTGCTCTACCGCCCGCTTCTTTCGCGCCACGAGCCGGATCGGACGCTGTTCCTCGCGGTCCCGCTCTCGACCCACGAGGAGGCGTTCGGGAGCACCGCCGGCCAGATCGCGGTCGAGACGTACGAGATCCGCCTCATGGTCGTGGACACGGACAACCGGAGGATTGAACGATGGCGCAGGTGAGCGAATACGGGGAGATCGTGAAGCAGATCATCCGTGCCTATGGGGCGCACCCGCCGTCCGTGGGCGATATCCGTGTGGAGATCGTGCTCGACGACACGCAGGGGCACTACGAGCTGATCTACAGCGGCTGGAGCCGGTCGCAGCGCATCCAGGGCGCCGTGCTCCACATCGACGTGCACGACGGCAAGGTTTGGGTCGAGCACGACGGCACGAGCCCAGGAGTGGCGAACGACCTGCTCGAGGCGGGCATCCCGGCGAGCGACATCGTGCTGGCATTTCATCCGCCCCAGGCTCGAAAGCACACCGAGTTCGCCACCGGGTGAGCCATCGCGGCTGTCTCCGGTCGGGCTCCCTCTGCTATAAGCGCCGCAAGGGGGCGTGGCCCCCGAGGAGACAGCGATGGAACCTGCCACGATCGGCGCCACCCTGAAGGTCGTCAGCACCATCTTCAAGGTGGGCCGCGCTGCTTATAAAGTTCGGCAGAGCTGGGGTCTCAAGGAGGAGGAGATCGCGGCGATCGAAGCCCTCATCGGTAGCAGCGCCGACCTGATGGGCTCGTTCAAGACCGGCAGCATCACGGCGTCCCCCCGTCTGCTTGCGCTTCATACCGCGCTCGTTGCTCGCGCCTTCGGCACCGCGTGCAGTCGTGCGTGGGCAGACAACACCGACATGGCGCCCGGCTTCGGCAAGCCGTCGTGGTTGCAGCGCCAATTTCTTACCAAAAGCGAAGAAGAGCGGCGGGTCGACATCGACGCCCGCCTCAAGCGCGCCCTCGATCGGCTCGCCGGCGCCGAGAGGGGCGGCACCCAGAAGACGCTCGACCTTCTCACGGCCATGGTCGGCGATCCGCTCTCCTCGCCGGCTTACCAGGCGTTCTGGGAGGCGTTCACCAACCCCGTCCTTGACGACGAGGGGAACCAGGCGCGGCTGATCGAGCTGGAAGACCCAGGCGCCCGCCTCGCGTTCGAGCGAACGTACCTGCTCGCCTACGCCGAGGCGCTCGCGTCGCCCGGAGGCTCGGAGGTGACCAAGGGCTTGACCGTCGTCGAGTCGATCCGGCCGCGCTTGGTCCGCGATCTCCTCGTCAGGGATCTCTCCACCTGGAAGAGCAAGCATATTTTCGGCGAAGTCGAGACCCCGGGCGTGCCGAACATGCCGCTCGGGGAGATCTATGTGGAGCCCGACGGGGTCTACGTCGACAAGAAGGGCGATGTGAACATCGAGCGGCGGGAGCCGATCCGGACGCTTGTTCGTGACCTCCTTCGCGACCACAAGATCGTGATCGTTCGCGGCGATTTCGGGCACGGCAAGTCCCTGACGGCGCGCACGCTTGCCTGCGAGTGGGCGCAGGAATACCTGACGAGCCGCACGACACCCTCGCCGGATCTCGTCTATCCGGTGTTCATCAAGTGCGGGGTCGACTTCGCCAACCACGAGCCTTCGCTCGCCAAGGTCGTCCCGCGCGCGCTCCGCAACCAGGGGCGGGCTCTCAAGCTCGACCTGGCCATCGACGATCCGGCGATCGCGCTCCCGCCGCGGGAAGAGCGGGTGGTGTATGTCGTAGACGGGCTCGACGAGGTTGCCCTTACTCCCGGGGAAGTCGACGATCTGTTCAAGAATCTCGACGACCACACGGGCGAACGGCACAGGGCCGTGGTGCTCTCGCGCAAGGGAGTGATCCCCGCCGCGGAGAAGCTGCGGGGTATCCCGATCGTGGACGTGCAGCACCTGCGGGTCGAAGGGGATTCTCCGGGCGGCCAGGTGACCGAGTGGCTGGAGAAGTGGGCTCGCTTGAGCGCCAAGCCGGCGATCTCCATGCAGGAGCTGAAGAAGAAGGGCCTGCTCAAGGTCGTCACGACGCCGATCATTCTGTTCATGGCTGCGCTCACCTGGGATGGACAGCCGAACGACGGGGCACCTCTCGCCAAAGCGGCCATCTACGAGCGGTTCTTCCGGCAGATCGCTGCTGGCAAGTGCCAGCAGGACCAAGATCGGCACGGGCCCGTGCTCGACGCATCGACGCAGCTTCTCGCTCGGCTGGTCGAGCTGAAGGAAGTCGACGCGCCCAGTACGGAAGCGAGGGCGCCGGAGGCGCGGGTGCTGGCGATGCTGTGGCTCATCGCGCGGATCGCCTGGGAGGGGCAGCGCTGCGCCGCCCGCGGAGGCGAGCTGACGTTGCACGAGGTAACCAGCATCCTCCGCGAGGAGGTCGGCGTTCGGAGCGACCCCAAGGCCGAGGAGATGATCCGGATCGGCGCGCTGCTGGTGCTTCAGGCCGACCACCACGGGGGCAACGATCGGATCCTCTTCGGGCACAAGAGCTTCCGGGAGTTCCTCGTGGCCCGGTACTGGGCATCGCAGCTCCGCCGCATCGTGAATACCCGGCATGACAAGCGCGCTGCCATGGAGAAGCGACTGCTCGGTGGGCGGCTGCTGGATGAAGACGACGAGACGTTCGATTTTCTGATCCAGATTCTCGACGGCCCGGAGTGGGAGGAAGATCGCGGCAAGGTCGTCGACTGGGCGGCCGACTGTTTCAACAACGAAACCCCGGAGTTCGCGGACGCAGCCGCTCCGAGGTGGGCGGATGATCTGCGAGCTCGTTTGCGCGAGGCAGCGCTCGCGATCGGAAGCAGCGTTCAGGGATCTAAAGGAATTCGTGCGGAGAGTTCCGGCGTGCTCCGCTCGTTGCTCGGATGGGCCTGGCTCACTGGTCATCGCGTGTCCGTCATTGCTTCACGGTTGGTGGCGATTAGAGCGAACCTCTACATGGCGAACCTCCACATGGCGAACCTCCATATGGCGAACCTCCACATGGCGAACCTTTTGAAGGCGGACCTGGAAGGGGCAATCCTCTATAAGGCGAACATCGAAGGGGCAATTGCCTACAAGGCGAACCTCTATAACGCGTACCTCGAAGGGGCGAATCTCCGTATGACTATCCTCGAAGGGGCGAACCTCGAAGGGGCGAACCTCGAAGGGGCAAACCTCGAAAGGGCGAGCCTGTATGAGGCGAACCTCGAAGGGGCGAACCTCGAAGGGGCGAACCTCGAAGGGGCGAACCTCAAAGGGGCGAACCTCAACAATCTTCTCCATAACAAGCTCACCCTCTGGCCAGACGGATTTGACCTTTCCGAGTTGGACGAGTAGCCGTCGGTTCCAAGTGAACCGAGACTATCCGAGTGACTCGCATATCATCCCCATCACCGGTTCGGAACACCTGCTCCAGCGTGACTCCCGATGCGCGACGCAGACCTCGACATCGAGCCCCAGATAAGCATGCTGCCGCGGCATAAATCTTGAGCAGTCCCCTTATGTCGATATGAGGATCGCCATGGCCCATCGCCCCGCCCGCCTCGCCTGGACTTCGCTCGCGCTCGCGCTAACCGCCTGTTCATCGACGCCGCCGGCCCCGCCGCCACCCGCCATCGTCCAGGTCCCGCCGCCCGCCATGCCCGCGTCCGAGAGCCCACCCTCCGCGCCGCCGGTGGCTCGGCCAGCGAGCGTACCCGCGGTCGCCGGGTCCTTCGGCGGCGAGCGCTGGGGC
>JAXLYT010000009.1:0-206382 GCA_046351295.1 Byssovorax sp. | reverse complement strand
TCGCGCGGAGGGCACCGGCTCCGTCTCGCGCACCACCATGGCCCGCAGCTTGGCCACGTTGTCCTTGGCCCCGAGCACCACGAGCACCGTCCCCACCTGGAGCTCGGTGCTCGGCTCCGGGTTGTAGATGAACTTCTTGTCCACCCGCAGCGCGACCACCAAAAGCTTCGTCTCGGCCCGGATCGGCACCTCGCGGAGCGTCTTGCCGATGAACCACGAGCCCTCGGGGATCACCACCTCTTCGAGGCTCAGCACGTCCTTGTGATCGCGGAGCATCTGGTCGACGAACTCGACCACCGTGGGCCGCACGAGCTCGCTCGCCATTCGCCGGCCGCCGATCATGTTGGGGCTCACGGTGGCGTTGGCGCCGGCGCGGATCATCTTCGGGCCGGCGTCGGGGCCGATGACCTTGCTGACGATGCGGGCGCCGGCGTTGAGGCTGCGGGCCGAGAGGGTGACGAAGAGGTTGTCCTTGTCCTCGGTGAGCGCGGCGACGACGCCCATGGCCCGGGTGATCCCGGCGCGCATGAGCACGCTGTCGTCGGTCGCGTCGCCGATGACGTAGAGCATGTCGCCGCCGGCGAGCTCGTTCGAGATCTTCTCCAGGGAGTGACGGTGCTTGTCGATGGCCACGAACGACGTGCGCGTGGCGATCAGCTCCTCGACGACGTGCATCCCGGTCGCGCCGACCCCGGCGACGATGACGTGGTTTGAGAGCTCGTCGATCCGCTTCTGCATACGCCTCAGCCGGAAGCGCTCGCCGATCACCCCCTGGACGAGGAGGGCGGTGAGCGTGGACTGGAAGTAGGCCACCGTGCCCAGGCCGGCAAGGATGATCGCGACGGTCACCACGTAGGAGCCGCGGACCTGCGCCATCCCCTCGAGCTCGCGGTAGCCGACGGTGGAGACGGCGTTGATCGCCATGTACACCGTCTCGCCGAACGACCACCGCCCGCGCCCGAGCAAGTAGAGCGCGACGGAGCCGCTCAGGATGACCGCGACCAGCATGGTCAGCGGGCCGCGGATCCGGAGCGGCCTCTCGTCGGGCGTCTTCGCGTCCACGGCGGCACGATACCAAAGCCTGGAGCCGTCTGGGCGGCGCAGAGGTCCCATGGTAGACACCGGCGCATGAAGCGCGTTCTGATCACGGGCGGCAGCGGTTTCATCGGCAAGAAGCTTTCGTCGGAGCTCCTGCTCCGCGGCGACCAGGTGACGGTCCTGACCCGGAATCCGGGCAAGGCCCGCGCCCACCTCCCGGCCGCGGTGCGGTGCGCGGCGTGGGACCCGGACAAGGACGGGGCCTGGTTCGACGAGCTCTCGGTGGTCGACGCGGTCGTGCACCTGGCCGGCGAGAGCGTGGCCAAGCGCTGGAACGACAAGACCAAGGCCGCGATCGAGCGGAGCCGCTACCAGTCGACGCGCCTCCTCGTCGAGGCGATCGGCAAGGCCAAGCACAAGCCGAGCGTGCTCGTGAGCGCGTCGGCGACCGGTTACTACGGGCCGCGCCGGCCGGACGAAGAGGTCGACGAGCAGAGCGAGCCGGGTACGGACTTCCTCGCGGGCGTCTGCAAGCTCTGGGAAGAGGCGGCGCGCGGCGCCGAGGCGCACGGCGTGCGCGCGGCCCAGGTGCGCCTCGGCGTGGTGCTCGGCGAGGGCGGGGGCGCGCTCGAGAAGATGATCCTCCCCTCCCCCTCGATGCCGCTCTTCGTCGGCGGCCCGATCGGCGACGGCACGCAGGTGATCCCCTGGGTCCACCGCGACGACGTGGTGGGCCTCCTCTTGCTCGCCCTCGACAACCCCGAGGTGAAGGGCCCGATGAACGCCGTGTCGCCGAACCCCGCCGACTCGCGCGAGATGGCGAAGGCCATCAGCGCCGTGACGAACTGCCCGATGGTGCCGACGCCGGCCTTCGCCCTCAAGGCCGCGATGGGCGAGGCGGCGTCGATCGTGCTGACCGGCCAGCGCGTCGTGCCGCGCCGCGCGATCGAGCTCGGCTACGAGTTCAGGGCGGCGCGCCTGATCCCGGCCCTGGAGTCCATCCTCGGGCCGCGGTAAGGGGTCCCCATGGACCTCGAGACCTTCAAGAAGCTCCCGCTCGGCGGCGTCGATCGCCGCGCGCTCGTGGGCGCCCTCGCCAAGGACGGCGCGCGCGTCGCCGCCGAGCTGCTCGCCGCCCAGCGCGCCAACATCCGCCCGATGGGCGCCTCCATCGCCCCCGACGCCGCGGTGCTGATCCTCGGCGGGTCGAACGGGATCACCCGGGCGCTCGCGGTGCAGCTCCTCTTCGGCGAGCGGGCGCAGGTCTACGGCGTCCACTTCGACAGCGAGAAGATGCAGATCGGCGGCTTCCACGTGCAGGCCCTCACCGCCGCCGCGCACGCCGAAGGTTTGAGCACCAAGTTCTGGAACGACGACGCCACCAAGCCCGCGACGATCGAGGCCGTGGTCGCCGAGCTCAAGGGCAAGGTCCGGGCGGTGCACCTCGTCAACGGCATCGCCGCCGGGGCCACCAAGCGCTACGCCGAGCACGGGCCGACGCTCGTGAAGGACATCGACGTGGCCTTCGATCCGGTCCTCCAGGTGCCCGATTTCACGAAGCCCGAGAACATCCGCAAGGTGGGCCAGGTCGAGGTCGAGGTCGCGACGGACGTGGACATCGAGCGCACCAACCGCTTCATGGGCAGCTCGTCGCTCCTCTGGGCCGCGCCGCTCGCCGAGGCGGGCCTCCTCGCGCGCGGCGAGAGCATCGTGGCGTTCTGCGACTACGACTACCCGCCGGACGATCCGGTCTACGCCATGGGCCCCCTCGCCGGCGCCAAGCAGCTCCAGCGCAAGACCATGGGCGAGATCCGCGAGCGCTTCGGCGCGCGGACGGCGCGCATCTGCTACCCGCCCGTGGCCACCACCGCGCTCGGCGCGATCCCGGGCGGCCTCTTGATGTACGGCCTCTCCGCGCAGATCCTCAAGGAGCGCGGGCAGTACCGCGACGTGATGGAGCTCGGGCGCGACTCGATGGCCATCTTCCGGCCCGACTGGGACGGGTCCGATCTGCACCTCGATCTGGCCTACAAAGAGGCGCTGCCCGAGTTCCACGCGCGCAAGGCGCGCCTCGCCCCCGCCGATCTCCCGGGCGCCTTCGCCGCGCTCTACAGGTGACGTCGCGCGCCCACGCGCCTGTTCACCCCGAACGAAAATACTGCAATGCGTGAACGGCTCGGATAGAATGGCAGACGCGCGCCGCGGGAGCCGCCTCCTGACGGATCGCGCCATGCGGTAGCATGAGCTCAACCGGGGAATGGCCGCCACACGGCCCCTCCCCTTCCGTCGAACGTCGCGCGGGCAAGTCGGTGGTCGCCTTGTTCGTGCGCGAGGTTGGCCTGGCCTGCGCGCTCTGCTAGCCTCGACTCGTCCTTGTGGCTCAGGTGCTTACCTGGGAGGAATTTGCAGAATGAACATTCGATCTTTGTTGGTGGCATTGTCCGCGGTGTCGGCCCTCGCGCTCGCGGCCTGTACGGTCACGACGAGCTCCGGCTCGGGCGGCTCGTCCTCGACGACGAGCGGCACGACGAGCAGCAGCAGCGGCGGCGGCCAGGGCGGTCAGGGCACGGGCGGTGAAGGCACCGGCGGCGCCGGCGGCCAGGGCACCGGCGGTGAGGGCGGCGGCGGCGCCTGCCACAAGTGCGCCGAGGTGATCACCGATCCCTCGATCGACCCGAACACCCTCTGCCAGGACTCGGGCACGCTCTACGACGCGCTCGCTCAGTGCACCTGCATGGGCGCCTGCGCCACCGACTGCGGCGACAACGTCTGCATGAGCATGTCCGCCTCCCAGGCGTGCATCACCTGCCTGCAGGACACCAACATGGGCTGCGGCATGGAGTTCAACGACTGCAGCAACGATCTCTGATCGACGCGCCGCGCGGGGCCTCGATCCCCGCGTGACTTGCTCGCGAGCGGCTGCACGGCCGCTCGCGGCATTTTGTACGGACGAACGCGCGCAGTAGCCGAAGCGCCGAAGCACGCGCTTTGTGGCCTTAAAACGCGCTGTGCGCCGTGCTAGAGCCCAGCGCGTGAAGGCCATCATCATCGGCGCGGGCCGCGGCAGCCGCCTCCGCCACCTCACCGACGAGATCCCGAAGACCCTCGTGCCGATCCTCGGCCGCCCGATGCTCGACAGCATCCTCGACGCGCTCGCGTTCGGCGGCTTCGCGCGCTCCGACGTGATCTTCATCTGCGGCTACCGGGCCGAGGTGATCAAGGAGCGCTACCCCGACCTCACCTACGTCGAGAACCGCGACTGGGAGAACAACAACATCCTGGCCTCGCTGCTCACGGCGCGCGAGCACCTCACCGAGGGCTTCGTCTCGACCTACGCCGACATCGTGTATCGCCCCGAGATCGTGGCCGATCTGGTGCGCTCGCCGCACGACCTCACCCTCGCCTGCGACACCGCCTGGCGGCGCCGCTACGTCGGCCGCTCGCAGCACCCGGAGACGGACGCCGAGAAGATGCGCGCCGAGGGCGAGCGGGTGGTCGAGCTGTCGCGGCGCATCGCCTCCGAGCGCGCCTCGGGCGAGTTCATCGGCGTGATGAAGGCCAGCCCGGCCGGCGCATCCCGCCTGATCGCGGCCTTCGACGAGGCCCGCGCCGCCTTCGCCGGCAAGACGTACCGCGAGGGCCGATCGTTCGAGAAGGCCTACCTGATCGATCTTCTCGCCGCGATGCTGGAGCAGGGCGAGGCCATGCACCGGGTCGACACCGACGGCGGCTACATGGAGATCGACACGCTCGAAGACGCCTCGCTCTCCGATGCCTGGTGGGCCGGAAAACCGGCCTGACGAATCGCGGGTAGGCCCGTCGCGCCGCCTTGTCTTTCCGCCCGAGGCAGCCGACGATCGGCCCATGCCGCGCCCTCGCCGAACCTCGCTTCCCCCGTCCCTCGCCGCCTCCTCCCTCACCCTCGCCGGTCTCCTCACCCTCGGCCTCCACGGCGCCGCCTGCTCCGATGGCGGGACAGGCGGATCGAGCGGCACGACCTCCGGCACGACGAGCACGAACACCACGTCGGGCACCGGCGGATCGACCGGCACCGGAGGCACAGGCGGCGCCGGCGGCATGATGCCCCCCGCCGGGCAGGTGTGCGCCCAGTCCCCCGTGGCCGCGCCCTTCGCGGGCACCGACGACTGCCCCGCGCCCATGCCCGCCGCCAAGGACACCTTCGACGCGGCCCTCGAAGCCGGCGGCCTCGATCGCTGCCATGTGCGCCTCCTGCCCGAGGACGTCGCCCTCTCCGGCTGGCCCGCGGAGATGCTCGTCGACAAGCGCCGCCTTCCGGATTTCACGCCGCTCCAGCGCGGCCCGCTCCGCCTGCCCGCCTACGCTCGCGAGACGCGCGGCTGGCTCGACGCCGCGCTCGCCTCCAAGAACCCGGTCAGTGACACCATCGCCGCGCTCTCGGTGCGCCGCGGCCACGCCTTCGACGAGACCTGCGCCGACCTCTCTGCCTTCGAGCCCAAGGACGGCGACGCGACCCCGCTCGCCACCGCCCTGCTCCTGCTCGACTCGCACCAGGGCATGCTCGGCGACGAGACCGCGACCCGGGCCGCCGCCGCGCCGATCCCCCTCGCCCTCCAGGAGAAGCTCTCCCGCGTCCTCGGCGCCCTCGATCACGCCGCGAGCGAGGTGAAGGAGGCCCTCGGCACCAAGAACGCCACGGATCTGCGCTATTTCGCGCGCAGCCACGCCCTCTACGTGCCCTCCTTCGTGGCCTTCAGCACCACGGCCGCCTCGATCGCCAAGCTCGACACCGTCGATCTCGACCGCATCACCCTCGCCTCGGCCCTGCTCGCCCGGACCATCGAGTCCCAGGACCTCGGCGCGGTCCCCGACGCGACGTTCCCTCCCTTCGAGATCAAGACCCCGCTCGGCAACGTGGTCATTCACGACAGCAGCAACGACACCTACAAGAAGGGTGACGCCGCCGAGGTGCCCGTCCTGCTCTTCGATCTCGGGGGCGACGACACCTACGAGGTGCCCGCCGGCGCCTCCGACGACAAGCGTCCTGTCTCCGTGGCCATCGACGTTCGCGGCGCCGATCACTACGGATACGCCATCATCCCCGACACCAAGGACGGTGATCTCCTGCCGAGCGACGGGAAGGGCCGTTATCACTCGTCGAAGACCCCCGACATGGATTATGGCCCCATCACGATCTCCCGGATCGCGCGGCAGGGCGCGGGCCTCGCCGGGATTGGCATGCTCTGGGACCTCGGGAAAGACAGCGACAGCTATCAATCCCTGGCCATCTCCCAGGGCTTCGCGTCGATGGGCGTGGGCATTCTTTACGACGAGGGCGGCGACGACACTTACAAGGCCGAGGTGGGCGCCCAGGGCGCGGCGACCTTCGGGATCGGCGCGCTCATCGACGGCGGCGGGAAGGACACCTATCAATCCTTCTCGTACTCGCAGGGCTTCGGCGGGGCCAAGGGGGCCGGCGCGCTCGTCGACGCGGGCGGCGACGATATCTACTTCTGCGACCCCGGCAGCCCGACCCTCGGCGGTCACCCGCTCTATTTCACACCCCAGCTCCCCGGCAAGGGCAACAGCTCCATGTCCCAGGGCGCCGCGATGGGGCGGCGCCCGCAGGCCGCCGACGACGCGGCCTACATGGCCGGCGGGATTGGCATCCTCCACGACAAGGCCGGAAGCGACAAGTACACCGGGAGCGTGTTCGCGCAGGGCGTGGGCTACTGGCAAGGGATAGGCATGCTCGTGGACAGCGCGGGAGACGACACCTACAACGCGCTCTGGTACATCCAGGGCTCGACGGCGCATTTCTCGCTCTCCGTCTTCCTCGAAGAAGGAGGCAACGACAGTTACAACCCCGACTTCGTCCCCGCGGCCACGTCGATTGGATTGGGACACGACTTCTCCGCCAGCGTGCACCTCGACGAGGGCGGCGACGATTACTACCGCGCGCCAGGGCTCTCCCTCGGGAGCGGGAACATCAATGGCATCGGCTGCCTCGTGAACAGCGGGGGCAACGACACCTACGAGGTCGCGGGCGACCCGACCCTGGGCGCCGGCAACTACTCCTCCGAGGCGATGTTCGGGATGGACCGGCAGAACGCTCCCACCATCGGGATCTTCGTCGACGTGGGCGGGGCCGATCAGTACACCGTCGGCGGCGAGAGCCGGGCCCTCGACGACACGACGTGGAGCTACGAGCCGCAGCCCTACCCGCCTCCGCAGATGGTGGAGACCGAGCACGGGTGCAGCGCGGATGATGGGAGTGGGAGCGCGGTCTTGCCCTGAGCGGATGACGTGAAATGGTTGCCGCACCGAGCGGGTGTGGAGGGCGATAGACGCTCCCTGAGCGGATGATGGTGCCCACCCCCGCCCGGTGCTCGGCGCTGCGCGCCTGCGCGCGGGCGCCCCTCCCAAATCGCGGGCTGCGCCCGCTCAGGGAGGGGTCCGTCCTGCTGCGCTGATCACCCGAGCAAGCTTGCGAAACGCTGCATCAGGTTGGCCGTCCGCAGGATCGATACTCATCCGCAGCTCACCCCAAGGTTGGGAGCGTGGCGAGCCGCTGCGGCAAGCTCCTGAAGTACGAGGAACCGTCGTGTCCATGGGCTTCGTCTCGGCGCTCGTCGCGCTATATTATGACGATGTGCAGCACGCCACATCTGGCAAAAGCGTCTACGCGCCGCGGCGGCTTTCGTTTCGCTCCCGGGCCCATCAAGCTCGGCTTCATGCTGAGTTTATTGTGCTCATGTGGACCAAGCCCCGAGGACTACTGCACGAGGGCAGAACGACACACCAAGGAGTGCTTTGGCGGTTCTGAAACTGCCCTTCCTCCCGATCAGGAGCCGGCATGTGCCGGCGGACGCGCATGTTTCGCCCTTTGCACTCTCAAGGTCGACTGCGCCGCGCTTCAGGAGGGCGGAGCTGCTCTCGACGAGCTCGCTCGCTGCGAAGATGCGTGCGTCGAGGTGTATTAGCGATCGCGTGCCGCAGCAGAGGAGGGAGCACGGACGGGGGCGGGGCATTGCTGTTAGCAGCCCTCCGGAAGCGCCACCACTCCTACCGCTCGACCCGAGCAACCAGAGGTCTCAGCCCTCGAGGCGGCCGCCAGGAACAGCACCGCGACCGGCAGGGAGCGGACCGAGCAGGCTTTACGCGTGAGGAGGCAACCACGTTCAAGGCCCAGAGACAGCCGGCAGGGCGCTGTTCCTGGTGACCTCGGCGATCACTGAAACCGGTGGCTGCGCGGTCCGCTCCCTGCCGGTCGCGGTGCTGTTCCTGGTGACGTGGGCGATTGCTGGATCGCCTGGCTGCATGATCTGCGGTCTCTGGAGCACGTTGCTCGACAGAACCGACGCGATGACGAGGGCTGCTAATAGCGATACGGCGGGCGGGGAAACCTCCCCCCGCCGTGCTCGATCCGCGTGACGGATGCTCGAAACGCTAGCCCAGCAGGCTGGCGAGCGTGCTGCCCATGTCGCCGGGGGTCGGGGCGACCTTGATCCCAGCCGCTTCCAGGGCCTCGATCTTCTCCGCGGCGGTGCCCTTCCCGCCGGAGATGATGGCGCCGGCGTGGCCCATCCGCTTCCCGGGCGGCGCGGCGCGGCCGGCGATGAAGGCAGCCACCGGCTTCTTCATGTTCGCCTTGATCCACTCGGCGGCCTTCTGCTCGGCCGAGCCGCCGATCTCGCCGATCATGATCACGCCGTGCGTGTCCGGGTCCTGGTTGAACAGGTTCAGCACGTCGATGAAGTCGAGCCCGCCGATCGGGTCGCCGCCGATGCCCACGCAGGTCGACTGGCCGATGCCGAGCGCGCTGAGCTGGCCCACGGCCTCGTAGGTCAGCGTGCCCGACTTGGAGAGCACGCCGATGTGGCCCTTCTGGTGGATGTGGCCGGGCATGATGCCGATCTTGCATTCGCCGGGGGTGATGATCCCGGGGCAGTTCGGCCCGATCAGGCGCGCGCTCGAGCCTTCGAGGAAGCGGCGCACCTTGAGCATGTCGAGGACGGGGATGCCCTCGGTGATGCAGACGACGAGCTTGCAGCCCGCGTCGATGGCCTCGACGATCGCGTCGGCGGCGCCGGCCGGGGGGACGAAGATGCACGACACGTCGGCGCCCTCGGCCTTCACGGCGCGCTCGACGGTGTCGAAGATCGGCACCTTGTCCTCGAAGAGCTGGCCGCCGCGGCCCGGCGTCACGCCGGCCACGACCTTGGTGCCGTAGGCCATGCAGGCCTTGGCGTGGAGGGACCCGAACTCGCCCGTAATGCCCTGGAAGAGGACCCGGCTGTCCTTGTTGACGAGGATGCTCATGGCGTTTCCTTACGAGGCCTTTCCACCGCCGACCGCGGCCACGATCTTCTGCGCGCCCTCGGACATCGAGGCGGCCGCCTGGATGGCGAGCCCGCTCTCTTCGAGGATCTTCTTGCCCAGCTCGACGTTGGTGCCTTCGAGACGAACGACGAGCGGCACCTTGAGGCCGAGCTCTTTCGTGGCGGCGACGACGCCCGCGGCGACCACGTCGCAGCGCATGATCCCGCCGAAGATGTTGACGAAGATGCCCTTCACCTTGTGGCTCTTCAGGATGATCTGGAAGGCCGTCTTCACCTGCTCCTGCGAGGCGCCGCCGCCCACGTCGAGGAAGTTCGCGGGCGCGCCGCCGTAGTGCTGGATGATGTCCATCGTCGCCATCGCGAGGCCCGCGCCGTTCACGAGGCAGCCGATGTCGCCGTGGAGCGAGACGTAGGAGAGGCCGGCCTTCTTCGCCTGGAGCTCCACTTCGTCTTCTTCGTCGGTGTCGCGCAGCTTGTCCCAGTCGTGGTGGCGGATCTCGGCGTTGTCGTCGAAGGTCATCTTCGCGTCGAGGGCCATCACCTCGCCGCTCTTCGAGACGATGAGCGGGTTGATCTCGATCATCGAGCAGTCCTCGGCGAGGAAGCAGCGGTAGAGGCTGTCGAGCAGCTTCACGAACTGGCGGAGCTGGTTCTTGTCGCCGAGGCCGAGGTCGTAGGCGAGCTTGCGCGCCTGGTAGCCGGCGAGGCCCATCACCGGGTCGATGTGGACGGTGAGGATCTTCTCGGGGGTGTTGTGGGCGACCTCCTCGATGTCCATCCCGCCCTCGGTCGAGGCCATCACGGCGATGCGCCGGCGGTCGCGATCGATGAGCAGCGCGAGGTAGAGCTCGCGGGCGATGTCGAGCCCCTGCTCGATGTAGAGGCGCCGCACCTTCTGCCCCTCGGGGCCTGTCTGCTTGGTGACGAGCTGCATCCCGAGGATCTTCTCGGCGATGGCCGTCGCGACGGCGGGGCCGCCCTTCGCGACCTTGACGCCGCCGCCCTTGCCGCGGCCGCCGGCGTGGATCTGCGCCTTGACCACGACCACCGGGATGCCCGTCTCGGCGATGAGCTTTTCGGCGATCGGTCCGACCTCCGACACCTGGAAGGCCGGCGCTCCCTTGGGCACGGGGACGCCGTAGCGCGCGAAGATTTGCTTGGCTTGATACTCGTGGATTTTCATGAGAAGGGTCGGCACCCTACCACAAGCCGAGGCCCATGCGAGCCCCGTTCCTCCCCGATCCAGGCCGCATTTTGCGAGGCGTACGGAGCACCCGAAGCGCACAAAGCGTCCGTCTCGCCTCCACGCTCGGCGCAACCGTTGCGCTCGCGCTCCTCGGCTTCGCATGCGGGGCGGGCGATCCGCCTCCCGTCAGCCCGGGGCCGCCGCCTTCCGCGCCGCCTCCTCCGCCGCCGAGCGTGCAGATCGCGAGCGCGGTCGCAGGCGCGCTCATGGACGACGCGGGCGCGGGCGATGCGAGCGACGACGCGGGCGAAGGCGGCGCCGTCGTGGTCAATCAGGTCGACGCAGCGAGCCCGAGCGCATGCCCTTTCGGCATGGCGCTCGTCGACACGACGTACTGCCCCAAGGTCCGCCAGCGCTGCAAGAAGGACGAGTACAACAAGCCGAACCACATCACGATCTGCCACGAGTTCGCGCCCGGTCAGGTGTGCCTGACGAAGCCCCGGAGGCAGCGCTTCTGCATCGACAGGTACGAGTACCCGAACCGCGAAGGCGCGCACCCGCCGGTGATGGTGAGCTGGTACGACGCGGCGGCGGCATGCGGCGAGGAGGGCAAGCGGCTCTGCTGGGAGAGCGAGTGGGTGAGCGCGTGCGAGGGGCCGGAGAAGCTTCCGTTCCCCTATGGGCTGCGACGCGACGCCACGATGTGCAACATCGACAACCAGTACGTCAACCCGCACCTCGATCAGGTGTACTCCAGCGTGCCGAGCGTGCAGAACGCCGCGCTCCTCGGCCTCGATCAGAGCGTTCTGTCCGGCGAGAAGCCGGGCTGCAAGAGCGGCTTCGACGTGCACGATCTGACGGGCAACGTCGACGAGTGGGTGAACGCCGAAGAGGAGCACAAGGTCTCCGGCTGGGCCGGCCTGAAGGGCGGCGCCTGGGGCCATGTGCGCAACGCATGCCGGCCGATGACGACGAGCCACCCCCCGGATTTCACCTACTACTTCATCTCGTTCCGCTGCTGCGCCGACGCCGCGCCCGATGCGAGCGTGGAGAAAGATCCGAGCTACTGGCGGCCCCCGCCGCAGCACCCGTACAAGCTCCCCGGCGTGAAGATCGGCAAGGGCTGGACGACGACCGAGCGCGGGCCGAACCGGCCGGGAAAACCGTAGCGGCCCGCTAGCCGACCGCGGCGCGGAGCTTCTCCACGAGCGGCCGGATCTCCCCGCTCCGGAGCTTGTACGCCGCCCGGTTGGCGATGAGCACCGTGCTCACCTCGCACACCGTCTCGATCACCGCGAGCTTGTTCTCCCGCAGCGTCGCGCCCGTCTCCACCACGTCGACGATCAGGTGCGAGAGCCCGAGGATCGGGGCGATCTCCACCGAGCCGCTCACCTGGATGATCTCGGCCTGCACGCCGCGGCGGGCGAAGTGGTCGGCGGCAACACGCGGATACTTCGTGGCCACGCGTGGCACATCGGGGACGATGGCTCCCTCCGGCGCGGCCACCACCAGGCGGCACTTGCCGATGCCGAGATCGACCGGCGTGTAGAGGTCGAAGCGCTTCTCGAGCAGCGTGTCGCGGCCGGCCACGCCGAGGTCGGCCGCGCCGTACTCCACGTAGGTGGGCACGTCGTCGGGCTTCAGGAAGACGTAGGCGACGGCGCCGTCGGGCGAGGGGCGGACGAGGCGGCGGTCGGTCTCGTGGAGGGGCGAGGGATCGAGCCCGGCGCGCTCGAAGAGCGGCCCCAGGACCTTGAGGATGCGCCCCTTGGGGATGGCGATGGTGAGCGGGCGGGACCCGCTCATTCGGCCTCGCCCTTGATCCGCTGGGTGTCGGCGCCGACAGCCGCGAGCTTGCGCTCCATGTGCTCGTAGCCGCGGTCGAGGTGGTAGACGCGCAGCACGTCGGTCTCGCCCTCGTCGGTGACGAGGCCCGCGATCACGAGCGAGGCGCTCGCGCGCAGATCGGTGGCCATCACCTTGGCGCCCGAGAGCGGGCGGCCGCCGTTGACGTGGGCGGTGTGGCCGTCGATGTCGATGTCGGCGCCCATGCGGCCGAGCTCGGGCACGTGCATGAAGCGGTTCTCGAAGATGGTCTCGACGATGCGGCTCGTGCCCTGGGCGAGGCACATCAGCACCATGAACTGGGCCTGCATGTCGGTGGGGAAGCCGGGGTGCGGCGCGGTCGCGATGTCGACCGCCTTGAGCGGTGTGTCGACGCGCCGGACGCGCACGTAGTTGCCCTCGCGGCCGACCTCGACGCCCGCCTGGCGGAGCTTGGCGACGAGCACTTCGAGCGCCTCGAGCGGGGCGTTCTCGAGGAGCACGTCGCCCCCCGCGGCCGCGGCGGCGACCATGTACGTGCCGGCCTCGATCCGGTCGGAGATGATCGCGTGATCGAAGGGCTCGAGCTCGTCCCGGCCCTCGATGTGGATCACGTCGGTGCCCGCGCCGTCGACCTTGGCGCCCATCTTGTTGAGCACGCGCCCGAGCTCTTCCACTTCGGGCTCGCGCGCGCAGTTGACGAGCGTGCTCCGGCCCTTGGCGAGGGCCGCGGCCATCATCAGGTTCTCGGTGCCCGTCACCGTCGGCAGGTCGAAGACCACCTCGCTCCCGCGGAGGCGCTTGCACTCGGCGATCACGTAGCCGCGCGAGAGCTTGATGGTCGCGCCCATCGCCTCGAGGCCCTTGAGGTGCTGATCCACCGGGCGCGATCCGATCTGGCAGCCGCCGGGGAGCGAGACCTTGGCGCGCCCGAAGCGGGCGAGGAGCGGGCCGAGCACGAGGATGCTCGCGCGCATCTGCCGCACGAGCTCGTACGGCGCCTCGGGACGCACATCGCTGCCGGCGGCCACGCGGACCTCGGGGGCGTCGACCTGCACGCCGCGGCCGAGGAAGCGCAGCAGCGCGGCCGTGGTGTCGATGTCCCGGAGCTTGGGCACGTTGCGGAGCAGGCTCTCCCCGTCGGAGAGCAGGGTCGCGCAGAGGATCGGCAAGGCGGCGTTCTTGGCGCCGCTGATCGGGATGACCCCGTTGAGCCTCTTGCCGCCGCGAACTCGGATCGCATCCATGATTTTTCCGCTATGGCACGGCGCGACCGAAGAGGCGACCTTTCTGCGACTCGGGGTGGGATGGGGATGAGGACGGGGACGGGGATGGGAACGGGAGCGGGGGAGCGGGAACGGGAACGGGAACGGGAACGGGAACGGGAACGGGAACGGGAACGGGAACGGGAACGGGAACGGGAGCGGGAGCGGGAACGGGAGCGGGAGCGGGAACGGGAACGAGAGGAAGATTCGCCATTCCTCCCTCCCCGTTCCTCATCTACCCTCCGGCCACCCATGCGCCCCCGCGCCTTGCTTTCTGCCCTCGCCCTCGCCGCTCCCCTCGCCCTGTCTGCCCGCGCGCGCGCCCAGCAGAGCGTGCCCTCGCTCGATCTCCGGGGCTCCCGCGCCTCGCTCGATCCGAACGCGGGCCTCTACCAGGAGCCGGCCGACTCCCCCGGCACGGCCGAGTGGAGCGTGGGCTTCTGGACGTCGTACGCGTACCGGCCGATCACGCTGCGCGACGCGCGGACGAACGACGTGGTCTTCGACGTGATCAAGCACCAGGTGACGAGCGATCTCACCGCGGGCATCGGCGTCGGCCACCGCCTCCTCGTGGGCCTCGATCTGCCCGTCCTGCTCTATCAAACGGGCGACACGCCCACCACGAGCTCCGTCCGCGCCCTCGGCAACGCGGTGCTCCCGAGCCAGGCGCTCGGCGACCTCGGCATCAACGCCAAAGTGACCCTCGTGCGGCCCATGGGCGAGGACGGCAAGGGCTTCGCGCTGGCCTTCCACGAGCGCTTCACCGTGCCCACGGGCGACCCCGCGTCGTACCTCGGCGAGGGCTCGATCACGAGCGAGTCGCGGCTGCTCGGCGACTACCGCTTCTCGGCCTTCGGTGCCCACCTGGCCCTCGGGATCAAGATCCGCGGCGAGACCGAGACCTTCGCATGCGGCGCCGTGCCCCTCGTCGCCGACTGCAACACCCGCTTCGGCCACGAGCTGCCCTACGGCCTCGGCTTCGACTTCCGCCCGCAGGACGTGGGCCTCGATCCCAAGGGCAAATGGACGGTGTACCTCGACTCGCACGGCTACCTGCCCGTCTCGCCGATCTCCCCCTTCCAGAGCACCGCGGCGAGCTCCTTCCGCCTCGGGCTCGGCGCGCGCTACGTGGCCGCGCGCGATCTCTCGGTGCTCGCCGGCGTCGAAACAGCCTTGATCGCAGGCGTCGGCGACGCCCCGGCCCGCGCGCTCCTCTCGCTCGCGTGGGCGCCGCGCACGCACGACCTCGACCACGACGGGATCGATGACGACGACGATCAGTGCAAGGAGCTCGCCGAGGACAAGGACGGGTTTCAAGACGAGGACGGCTGTCCCGATCTCGACAACGACGACGACGGCGTCCCGGACAAGACCGATCAGTGCCCGAACGTGAAGGAGGACATCGACGGCTACAAGGACGACGACGGCTGTCCCGACCCGGACAACGACGGCGACAACATCCCCGACGTCGAAGACGCCTGTCCGAACGAGGCCGGCCCGCCCGCGGCCGACAAGAGCAAGAACGGCTGCCCCGTGCGCGATCACGACGGCGACGGCCTCGACGACGTGCGCGACAAGTGCCCCGATCAGCCGGAGGACGTCGACGGCTTCCAGGACGACGACGGCTGCCCCGACCCGGACAACGACGGCGACGGCATCCTCGACGCGCAGGACGCCTGCCCGATCACCAAGGGCATCCCCTCGACCGACCCGAAGATCAACGGCTGCCCCGACCCCGATCCCGACAAGGACACGTTCCTCGAGCGCGAGGACAAGTGCCCGGATCAGGCCGAGACCTGGAACGGGATCGACGACGGCGACGGCTGCCCCGACGAGGCACCGAAGGGCAAGGCCGCGAAGCCGAGGATCACGATCAAGACATCCAAGGCCCGCGGGACGGAGGCGATCGTCGGCGAGCCCCTCAAGCTCTCCGCGAGCGCCGAGATCGACCCGGCCTCGATGCTGACGCTGCGCGCGCTGTCGAGCGAGCTGCTCGCCCACCCGGGCTGGTCCGTGGCCGTGGGCGCGCGCACCGCGCCGAAGGGCACCGACGCCGAGGCCGAAGCAAAATCCAAGGCGATCGTCGAGGCGATCCGCCGCCTGACCCGGCGCGAGACGGCCGCGAGCGTGGCCGGCTGGGACACGGTGAAGGGCGCGCCCCGCGCCGCCGAGATGGGCATCGGCCTGCTCCTCGACACCGGCGAAGAGAAGGCCGCCGCGCCCGATCAGAGCCCGCCGCCGAAGGCGCCTGTGCCCGCTCCCAAGGCCCCTGCGCCCAAGGCACCCGCGCCCGCTCCCAAGGCCCCCGCGCCCAAGCCCAAGAAGCCCTGAGGCGATCATGCGCGCGATCCGCATCCTCTTGCCAGCCCTCGCGAGCGCGCTCGCCGCGCTCGGCGCATGCGGCGGCACCGACGTCGTCACCGGCGCATCGAGCAGCACCACGGCGGGCAGCACCGCCGGCACCACCACCGGCGCGGGCGGGACCACCGGGGCCGGAGGAAGCTCGACCTCCACCACGAGCAGCGCAGGTGGAGGCGGCGCGGGGGGCGGCACGACGACCACCACCACGACGACCTCGTCGACCACCGGCGCAGGCGGATCACCCATGCCCGTCGGGTGCGTGACCGACGTGAGCGCGGGGCACCATGTGCTCCCCTGCGCCGGCGGCATCACCTACGACCTCGACATCCCGGCTGCATGCGCGTCGGGCGGGTGCGGGCTCGTGCTCGACATGCACGGCTTCACGATGAACGCCGACGCCGAAGAGAAGGGCACCAACATGCGCGCCCTCGGAGCGCAGCACGGCTACGTGATCATCCAGCCGACGGCCCCCGGCGTGCCCCCGAGCTGGACGCAGCCCGTGCATGTGCCCCTGGTGTTCTCCTTCGTCAACGATGTGGCCCAGGCGCTCCTCACGGATCCCAACCGGGCCCACGTGATGGGCTTCTCCCAGGGCGGCGGGATGACCTGGCGGATGGTCTGCGATCACGCCGATTTCTTCGCCTCGGCCGCGCCCATCGGCGGGCTCGAAGGGTGCGAGTTCACGGGGGTGGAGCAGCCGAGCCGGGAGGTGCCGATCCTCCAGGTGCACGGGCGGAAGGACAACATCGTCAACTTCGGCGCCGTGGCGGTGCCGCAAAGGGACGCGGCGCTCGCCTTCTGGAACGATGGGCCCGGGATGGTGCTGGAAGAAGACGGCGCCCACAAGGCGACGCGCTACCTGAGCCCCGGCGGGACACCGCTCGAGTTCTGGGAGCACGACTACCAGGCCGGGAGCTTCATCCTCGGGGGGCACTGCTTCCCCGGCGGGATGGACGTGGGGCAGAGCCCCTTCCAGTTCGGCTGCGCCGAGCTCGGGACGTTCGTGTTCGGGCAGAAGGCGATGGAGTTCTTCCTCGCCCACCCGAAGGGGTGAGCTGGCCCGATCGCCCGCGATCGCCTCGCCCGATGCGCTCGCGAGAGCGCTCGACTCTCAGCTCATCGCACGCGGTAGAGATACAGCACGTTCATCGCGTCCATCTCGCAGTCGACCCCGAACCGTACGCGGAAGACGCCGATGTGAAGGCGGAAGTAAGGCGGCAACCACTCGACGTGGCCCGCCCGCGTTTCCGCGTAGCGGATGACCGCGCGATCCACAGCCATCGCCTCGTATGGATGGAGCTCCATCAGCGCGGAGAGCGCTGCGTAGTCCCAGGCGACTCGCAGGGTCACGCTGCGCGCGCCCGCGCCATCTCTTCCAGTGCGGCCGGGACGTCCGCGTGCGCGACCATCCGAGCGCGCCCGGCCTCGAACTCAGCGGCGATCCGCGCGAACTCGGCCTGCTGCTCGGGGCTCATGTCTTCCTCACCGACCGGGACAGTCGCTGCCCATCGATCGAACTCGGCCTTCTCCGCGGGTGTCATCGTAGAGAAAGTAGCACATGGGCCGGGGTTACGGAGGCTCATCGGGGACCCACCCCGAGCGCCCGAAGCTGGTCCGCCCCGTGTTGGGTGGTGCGAACGGAATTCCATGCAGGAGGAATTCGGCCTCCGCCTTCAGAACTCTCTCGTTTTGTACAAAACTCTCTAGTTTTGGACCAGGAATAGCTAGTTTTGTACAAAACTCTCTAGTTTTGGACCAGGAATAGCTGGTTTTGGACCAGAAATTTCTAGCTTTGGACCAGGAATAGCTGGTTTTGGACCAGAAATTTCTAGCTTTGGACCAGGAACAGCTAGTTTTGGACCAGAAATTTTTAGCTTTGGACCAGGAACAGCTAGTTTTGTGCCAAAGATAGCTGGTTCTGGACCAGAAATAACTGGTTTTGGACCAGAAATAGCTATCTTTGGACCAGAAATGGCTGCTCTTGCACCAGAAACATCCATCTCTGGACCAGAAATAGCTATCTTTATGACGCGACGAGCTACTTTTATACAAAAGCAGATGATCTCTGCCGCGGGAAGGAGCGGCCAGCTCGTGGCGCCCCGAGCTTGCATACCGGGCGAAGTGTCCGCGTTCGAGAGCATCACGTTTACGCTACGGGAGTCCGGGTGTCACGGCGGGGGCTCGGCCGGTTCGCCCTGATCTTTCGCGGGCGGGGGCGCGAGCTTTTCATAGTAGCGCTCGAGTATCCGTTCACGGGGCATATGGTCATGATCCTACGTGACGCTATGTGATCCTATGCGAATGGGTCTGTTCGGTCGGGGAAAAAGGTGATGGGAATGAGGCATGGGCCGCGATTGGCGAGACGACCGGATTGCCGAGCTGGAGGGAAAGCTCGAGGTCGCGCTTGCCCGAATCTCGGCGCTCGAAACGGCGCTCGCGAAGACGGCCGAGCTCGATGCGAAATTCGAGGCTGCGGTCGCCAAGATCGCCAATGTTGGAGGAGAAGCCCTGCGGTACCTATCCGCCGCTCCGTACCCTGCGCCGCCCTGGCACTCCCCGCAGACTCTCTCGCGGGCGCCCCTTTCAGCGCCCGAAGGGAGCCAGAGTCATGGGAAAACGAATGGGAATCAGCGCACTCGCCACGATCGGCGACTTGTCGCGACCGTGGACGGAGGAGCAAGCGCGGGAGGTTCTCGCGGCGCGGGAGGGCAGCGGGATGACCGTCAGCGCCTTCGCGCGAGAGCAGGCGCTACCGGCGCACCGGATCTACTGGTGGCAGCGGCGTCTCGGTGGTGACCATCGCGTAGCCCGACAGGCGCCTTCGATGGGGCGCCTGGGTCGTTCGTTCCGGTGACGATCCGACCTGTCGTATCGGCCAGTGCGCCAGCGCCGATCACCGTCGTGATCGGCGGTGCTCGCGTCGAGATCAACGAGCGCGACGCTGTGAGCGCGGCGTGGGTGGTCGAGCTCGTGCGCACCTTCCGGGAGGCGTCGTCGTGATCCTCTTCTCGGAAGCGGTGAGGATCTACGTCGCGACGGCACCGACGAGCCTTCGCAAGTCATTTGAGGGCCTGTCCAACGAGGTGAGGAGCATCCTCGCCAAAGACCCGCTCTCGGGGCACGTCTTCCTCTTCCTCAACCGCCAGCGCACGCAGGTGAAGCCGTTCTCGGACGCGTGGGCGGGTTCACCATCATTCACAAGAAGTCGAGCGGGCGCTTCACGTTCCCTGACCGAGTGTCCGTCACGGTAACGAGCGTAGAGATCGATGCACACGAGCCTGATGCCCTCGAAGGGAGCCAGAGCTCGCGCTCCACCGCGGCGCAGCCTGCTGGCGTCCTGCACGCCCGCGCCGCGCGCATTCGCTCCGCTCCCGAGCTGATTGATCCTCTTTGACCTCAAACGAAAGCGTCGTGACGCTCGACATGCGACCGCGCCGACGCATCGTTGCGCGCGCATGGCCAAGCGTGCAAGCACTGCGGCGATGACGGCGACCGCGCACAAGACGAAGGAGCTCCGAGGCTCGGTCCTCGACGTGCTCCGCGGAACCTGTCAACGTGGATGAGACACCGCTTTGGCGAATTTATTGACGCACCTCCTCTGTGCATACGACGGGGGCTGCGCCCCCGAGCCCCTGCACCTCGGCGCCGCCTCCAGCTTCGGCTACGCCGAGCGCTGGAGGCGTCACCGAGGCTTTGGGCGGGCTCTTGTCGTCATGCCGAGGCGGTGGGTTGATCCACACCTCGCGCGGCGGTGGGCGCGGCACTGGCGCGCCGCGCACGAAGCGCTCTGGGTGCGCGCGGTGAGCGGCGGCGAGCACGGCGGCGCGGTGGGCCGTGCGCTCGTCGGCGAGGCCGTGGTGGACGTCGTGCGGCGTGAGCATGGCGAGACCGCTGTGGTGGTGCTCGACATTGTACCAGTCGAAGAAGGCGCCGCAGTGGTGGCGCGCGTCCTCGAGGGCGCCGAAGCGCGCGGGGAAGTCCGGGCGGTACTTGAGCGTCTTGAAGGCCGCCTCGGAGAAGGGGTTGTCGTTGGAGGTGTGCGGGCGTGAGTGGGTCTTGGTGACACCGAGCTCGGCGAGGAGCAGCGCGACTGGTTTGGAGGTCATCGAGGTGCCGCGATCGGCGTGGATCGTTAGCTGCGCGGGGCTGATGCCCTGCCGCTCGCAGGTCGTGCGGAGGAGCTCTTGGGCGAGCGCGGCACTCTCCTGCAAAGCGATCATCCAACCGACGACGTAGCGGCTGAAGACGTCGAGGATCACGTACAGGTAGAAGTACGTCCACTTGGCGGGGCCATGGAGCTTGGTGATATCCCATGACCACAGCTCGTTGGGCCGCGTGGCGAGCAGCTCAGGCTTCACGTAGGCCGGTCGGCGGAGCTGATCGCGGCGCTCTCGCACCTCGTCGGAGGCAGCGAGGATGCGGTACATGGTGCGCTCGGAGCACCGGTAAGAGCCGTCGTCGAGGAGCGTGGCGACGACCTCGGCGGGCGCGCGATCGACGAAGCGAGGCTCGTGGAGCATGTCGAGAATCTCCGCGCGCTCCGCGGCGCTGAGCGCGCGCGGCGAGGAGCGCGGCCGGTGCGGTCCGAGGAGGGGGAACTTCCACCGGTAGTAGCTGGCGCGCGGGACGTTGAGCGCGTCGCACAGCGGCGCGACGCCGAGACGCGGCGCGTGCTCGTCGATGAGCTGCATCATCATGTGTCGCTCGGCTCCTCGGGCAGCGTCCCCAGCAACGCGGCCACTTTTTTTTGGATCTCGACGAGTGCCTCGGCGCGCTCGGCGCGGATGTTCGCCTTGGCAAGCTGACGCTTCAGCTCGATCTGCGGGTCACGCGTCGGGCGGCGGCGGGCACGGGGTCAGCTTCGGGTGCGAGGGCGTCGATCTCGGCCTGCGCTTTCGCACCTTGCGCCACTCGGTGAGGTGCGTTGGCGATCACCAGCAAACGCGGCCAGGTGACGAATCTGGGCGATCACGGGCGGGGGCGGATCCAGCGACGAAGACGTTGCTGATCATGAGGGCGCGCCGTCCGCCGACGAGGCGTAGCGCCAAGGTCTTACGACGAGACCGTGCGCGCGGACGTTGACGAGGTGAGAGGTCAACGAGGTCGGCGCTCGGGCGGAGGGGCGAGCGTTGCTGGTGGCCTTATTCTCGGCTCTCTGGCTTGCGCGCTTGCGTGCGGCGGCGCGTTCGCGCTGACGCGCCTCGGCCTCGCGGAGACGGTGACTGTCACCGTCGATGGTGATGATCTCCGACTTGTGCATGAGCCGATCGACCAGGGTGCACCACGCACGAGGCGTTGGGGAAGGTCGACGGCCACCGGCGAAGGCCGGGTTGGTGGTGAGCAGAATGGACCGACCTTTCTCGTAGCGGCGTGAGACGATCTCGAAGAGCAGGTCGGCGTGGCGAGCGTCGTAGGACAGGTATCCCACCTCGTCGATGCAGAGCAGGTGCGCGCGCACGTAGGCGGGCAGCCGCCGGGCCCGCGCCTCGGAGGACTCCTGCTTGATGAGGTCGGCGAGCAGATCGCTGGCGCTGCGCACGACGACGGCGTGTCCGGCGTGCAGGGCGGTGGGCGAGGTTGCGTAAGAGCATGGTCTTGCTGACGCCGTTGGGGCCGAGGAGGACCACGTTGACGCCCTCGGTGACGAAGCCGAGGGAGAAGAGATCTTCGACCAGCACGCGGTCGATCTTGCGCGGCCACTTCCAGGTCGAAGTCGGTGACCGGCCGGCGCGGCCCGATGCCGGCGTGGAGGTGCGCGCGATGCGCCAGGCTGCGGCGCGTCTTCTCTTCGACCTCGATGGCGAGCACCTCGGCGAGCCAGGGCTTGTCGCGGATCTGTTCGATCCGCCAGTTCCGAACAGGCGCAGTCGCTTGAGCGTGGCGGCGAGCTCATCCGTCTTCATCGGCGTCTCCTCGGCCCGCGTGGAGCCGGTCGTAGGTCGAGAGCGCATGCGGTCGGACCCGGGTGCGGCGGCGAGGTCGGCGGTCGGCGACCGTGGAGTGCGGGCAGGCCGGCCTGCATGGAGACGATCGACCCGGAAGCGCTGCGCAGGGTGAGCTGGTCTCGGGGCGACGATCTCGACGAGCGCCCGCTCGAGCAGATCAGCCCCCACGCGGTCGAGCAGCTGGAGCAGGCCCGAGGTGCCGCGCCCAGGTTGCCGATCGGCGAGCCGGCTCCATCATCACGCGTGCCGTCGGGGTCGCAGAGAAGAGCCGGCGTCGAATCCGCTGCTCTGATGGGCGTGGCGCTTGGCCTCGACGAGGGCGCGCAGGTGTTCGGGCTGCTCGACGCGCTGATCGCGGTCGTAGCTGCGCCGATGGTCGGCGAGCGTCACCGCGGGTGCTCGGGTCGAGGATGCGCACGCGATCGTCGGTCGCGATCACGACCAGAGCGCGCTGGACGTGGGTGTGGGGGACGCTGTAGTCGTTTCGGTCGAAGCGCACGTAGGGGTCTTTGCCGGCGCGGACGGCGACGTGCTCCTCGACGGGAAAGTGATCGTCGGGCAGCACGATGAGCCGCGGCAGCTCTTCGAGGTAAGCCCGGCGAGGGTCTTGTCCTTGGCGTCGGGGACGCGGCGCTCCTTGGCGATCTGGTCGCAGAAGGAGCGCGCCTGGGCGTTGAGGCCGTCGAGCGAGGTGAAGGTCCGCGCGGAGAAGAAGCCTGCGCGACAGCCGACGGGTCACTCGACGCGACCCTTCTCGTTGGGCCGGTAAGGCGCAGGCCCTCGGCTCGAACCGGTAGTGGCCGGCGAGGGCGAGCAGGGTCGGGTGGAAGCGCACGGCGTCCCCCGCGCGCCTGAGCACGGCGCTCTTGAGGGGTTGTCGAGGATCACGCGTGGCACGGCGGAGAAGAAGCGGAATGCTCGACGTGCCCGCGCAAGAAGCTCGGCATCGCGGCGCGCATGGCGAAGGTCACGAAGCGCAGGCGCGAATAGGACATCACCATGACGAAGGCAACAGCTCGCGCTGCGCCCGGCCCACGGTGATCCTGCAGCAAAGTGCGCCCAGTCGACCTGCGCCTCCTGCCTCGGGCAACACCGCGCGCCGCACGTAGGCCCCGGCGAGCCGGACGCGGGCGCAGGCGGCTGATGATGGCGCGGAAGCCGCTCTTGGAGCCGGTGTACCCGCGCGCCTTCACCATGCCCCACAGCCGGCTCGCCCGCAGGCGCGGATATTTCTGGCGAGCGTCTCCTCGATGAAGGGCAGATAGCTGTCGACCTTGCGCGTGCGCTCGATCTGCTTGCCGACCGGCAGACCGCTGTGCGCGAGCACGCGCTCGATGGTGTCATGGTGGCGGTCGAGCTGGTCGGCGATGGTGCCCACCGGCCAGCCCTCGACATGATGCAGCCGGAGGATCGACGCGGACTCCTCGGCGCTCACGGGCTTGTGCGCGGTCACGCGCACCCCTCCCTACGCAGGGGCGCGCGGCTGCGTCCCGGCGCCGGCGAGCCACGAGCCGCTCGCTCGGGCGCAGGAAGGCCGACAAGATGCGATGACAGCAGGCGCATCGAAGGGGCAGAGAACGACGGAACGGTGATCTCGGAGCATAGGCTTGGCTCTCTCGTCGCGCCCTGTCCTCCTGGTGGACTCGGCGGCGACGGGGTGGCGTCGGCGAGCGCGCCGCTTGTCGAGATCGGGTCCGTTACGCCCCGCCGCCGAGCATCGAAGGCCGCCTGCCGCCGCCTGCCCGGAAGCCCGCCCTCCGCCGTCCGTGATCACCGCCGGTTGGCCTCCTGATGCGTCGCCGCCCGCCGCCGCCTCGCAGCCAGGCGCAACGCGCGCGAACTCGACGCGCACGCCTGCACATCCGCATGCTCCGACAATCTCGACGCCCTGGCCAGACCGTCCATCCACATCGACGCCGCCCTTCACGAGCGGCTGGACAGCGGCCTCCAACTTCGACACGCTGCCACCGGCGGACGCGTTGCAGCGCGTCCACTGCGAAGGCTCGGGTGTGTCCTCACCGGGCCTTCACTTTCTCCGACACCCTCGACCTACACCTCCTACGCGAAGAGCGCATCGGCGCAGCGGAAGGTGCGATCGCATCGACTTCGTCAGACCTGGGCGCCCTCCTGCTGTCGCTGACAGTGCGAGCTGTACAACCCCTCGCGGCGCAACAGCGCACCGACTTCGCCGGGCTCGGCGCACGCATCGGCCTCGCGGAGGATGCGGGCCTTGTACTCGGCGCTGAAGGCGCGACGCTTGGCCTTGGGGTGAACCTCCGTGGGCGGAACCACTGGGCGCTGCTTGTCGGTCATCGTCATGGACCATCTCATCCGTCGCCCTGCTCAGTAAACTTCCGGGCAGCCGGTGTCTCAGTGATGTTGGCAGAGAGGGCCGCGTGCTGCTCGCTGAGGAGCTGAACCGACGAGGTTCATCGAGCCGGCCGCCCAGCTCGTCAGCCACAACCGCGACCCGAGCTGCTCCTCGCCCACATGCGGATGGGTAAGAACAGCAGCGAGCACGTCAGCGCCGGTCAGCCTGATCTGTTCCTCGAGAAGCTCGTAGAGCAGACGCCTCCGGGCGCGCTCGACGAGGCGAACAAGAAGCTGACAGCGGCGTCGAGGACAACGGCGGGGCGGCCGGAGAAGAGCAAACCGACGAAACAGCCGCCCGTGCGCAGGCCGATCCCGGACAGCCTCCGGCGGGAAGACAACACGATCCCCGTTCCCCCGTGCGAACGGAGTTGCCCGACCTGCGGCAAGGAGCGCAAGCATGTCGGGTACGAGACCACCCCGGTGATCGAGTATAAGCCCGGCGAGGTCTACGTGCGCAACGACCGGCGCGAGGTGTGCGCTTGCGGCCACTGCGACGCGGAGATGGTCGTACATCCTCGCCCGTACCCGTCATGACGGGCTGACCGGCCCCTGATCTCCTCCGCCCAGTGCACGCGCGAGGAGGATCATGATGAGCATCTTCGAGAAGCGGACCGACTGAGAGACGCACTGGCCAGGGCTGCACGAGAAGGGCGCGTCGAGGGTATCCGGCTTCGCTCCGCGCCGAGGTCAGCGGTACGCCGGTGCGCAAGCAGCGGCGGGCGAAGGGGGACGATCACGGCGCGTGCCCTCGGCATCAAACACCGCCGCACAGTGCTCGCGGGTCGCGCGGCACCGCGGCGCGCCGCCCTCGTTCGCGCGCGTGGAGATCGTCGATGCGGTCGGCATCGCCCGCGGGCACGAAGCTGATCGTCTTCGGACCGGCACGGTCTTGATCGAAGGGCTCGACCTCGAAGGCATCGCCTCGCTGCCCTCGAGGCTCGCATGATCGGCTCGACACGCAGGTTGCTGTCTACGTCTACGTCTCTCCGGTCGACATGCGCAAGTCGTACGACACACTGGCGGCGCTCATCGTTCGCGACCTGAAGAGAGAGGTGCTCTCCGGCGACATCTATCTCTTCGTGGGCAAGTCGCGCCGGCGAGCCAAGGCGCTTTACTGGGACGGCATAATGGGTTTGCCCGGTCCAGAAGCGCCTGGAGATCGGCCGCTTCGTGGCTCCGTGGGCGTGCCCCACCGCGGCGCACCTCTGCTGGACCATGAGCGAGCTCGCCCTTCTTCGAGGGCAGTGAGGTCGTCGGGCGCATGCGCTTGTCGCCGCCGATCCAGCCTGGCGGCGTGCCCGCGCCCGCATGATCGTGCTTGGTTTCCTTGACGACCGCGCAGATGGCACGGATGCGGACGTGCTCAGCCTTCGCCAAAGAGAAGGACATCGAGGTGCTGCGACAGCGCGCCTCCTCCTCGAGCGCGACCCGCGGCTGACCGCGAAGCCCTCGAGCTGACCCGCCAGCTCCTCGGCGCCGGCAGCGACGACATGGAGAAGATCCGACTTCGCCTCTGCTGCCGGAGCGGCAGCTCGCCGCGACCCAGAAAGATCTACGGCACCTCTTCCGAGCGGCGAGACGGCGAGCCGAGCGAAGGCGGCTCCGCGCCGCCGCCTTCGCCGCCGAAGGGCCACGGCGCACGAGTCATCCGGCGCTCCGTCTCGTGGAGACGTCCCACGCGCTCGCCCCCGCAGAGCAGGTGTGCACGAGCTGCGGTGGAGCGCTGCAAGAGTGGGGAAGGGCAAGACGACATCCGAGATGATCGATGTTGCGCCGGGAGTTCGTGCTCGTTCGACACCGCCAGGAAGAAGTACCGCTGCGCCTGCGGTGGGTGCGTGAAGACCGCGCCCGGGCCCGACAAGCTCGTTCCCGGCGCCCGCCATCGATCGACGTCGCGGTGCACGTCGCGGTGATGAAGTACCTCGACCATCACCCGCTCGAACGTATGGTCCGCAGCTTCGCGCGGGACGGCAATTACCGTGACGAGCCAGTCGCTCTGGGACTGTGCTCTGATCAGGTGGCCTTTGTGGTCGCCCTCGCCTACCGGCGCCTGCGCGAGTACGTGCTGTCGCACCGAGGTTGCCGCCGGCGCCGACGAGACCTGCGCGCTGATGGCCGGTATAGGCCAAGGGGAGAGCAAGCGGTGGCAGATCTGGATCGCCACCGTGCCCAACGCCGTCATCTACCAGCTGCACGACAACCGCGAAGAAGCGTGCCGCCGAGGAGCTGTTCTGGGCGGCACAAGGGCATCCTGCTCTGCGACGGATACGGCGCGTACGCGCGCCTTTCGCGAAGACCTCTCCGAAGGTCACGCTCGCCCACTGCTGGGCGCACGTGCGCGGAAATTCATCGAGATCAGCAGTCGTTCCCGGAAGAGACGAAGCAGATCCTCGCGCTGATCGGTGAGCTGTACGCGGTCGAAAGGCTTTGCCCACGTGGCCCTCCTGTGCGCTTCGCGGCGAGCTACGGGCGACACGCTCACGCGCTGATCCTCGCCGGAGATCGAAGCCTGGGCCTGGCAACCTATCCACGCCTGCTCCCCGAGAGCGGGCTGGCCAAGGCGATTCGTTACGGGGCGGTTCGTGGCCGGGCCTCGTCCTGTTCTTGAGCGTACCGCAGCTCGCCATCGACAATAACGGAGCAGAGCGCGTTGCGCGCGGCCCGTGGTCGGGCGCAAAATCATTACGGATCACGCTCGGTGCGAAAGCACAGAGGTGGCAGCGATCCTGTATTCGCTGGCGCTGGAGAGCGCCAAGCCGCAGACCCAGCGGCCTACCTTGCTCGCCGCGGTGCGCTGCGGCGTGCGCGGAGAACAGATCCCGCTGCCGCACGCGGGTGCCCAGCCCGCCGGTGAAGAGCGACGCCCGGGCACATGAGCGGGCGCCGAAGCGCGCCGCGGCGGGCCGCGCGCGGTATAGCTGAGCGCGCCCCACCGTCACGACGGGTGCGGGCGAGGACTTACAGATGGTCCGCGCGCCGATCGGCGACAAGGTGGTGAGCGGCGGCGTTTATGGATCGCGCTCTGTCTCGCACTTGGTCGTCGACAAGTACTGGCGCGGATGCCGCTGTACCGACAGGGCGAGGAGCTCGCCAAGCTCGGCTTCGAGATCCCGAGCTCGTCGATGGCGGACCGGGGATCTACCGGGCTACCGATCTGGTGCAACCCATCCACAAGGAGTTTGCCTCAAGTCGGCGCTCGAAGCGCACGTCGCCGCACCGACGCCACAAGCTTGCCGTGGGTGCGACAAGGACAGCCCCAAAGGGATCCGCCTCGGCGCGCCTGGGCCTACGCGCTGACGACCAACGACGAGCCGGTGGCGGCGTATCTGGTATGCGTCGACAGGAAGAAGACGGCGCAGCGGCCCGGCGAGATCGGCCCGGAGGAGATGCTGATGCGCCGGAGGGGCTTCGTCTGCGCCGACGCCTCGAACTTGTTCGACGCAAGCTTCGCCGCGGGCAACTGCATCGAGATCGGTTGCAACATGCACGCGCGCCGCTACTTCGTGAAGGCCCTCGACGCGAAGGACATGCGGGCCGCAGCGCCGATCGCCGCATTCAAGGCGCTCTATGATGTCGAAGCCTCCGTGCACGAGGCCTCGCCGGAGCGCCGGACGGAGGAGCGGCAGAAGCGATCGAAGCCGGTGTACGACGAGCTGCTCGCATGGTGTGAGGCTTACAAGCCAAACGAGCCGCCGAGCTCGCTCTTGGGCAAAGCGATCCAGTACGTGCTCAACCACCAGCTCGCGCTCACACGTTTTCTGGACGACGGCACACTGCCCATCGACAACGGGATCGTCGAGAGGTTGCATCGCATTCCGGCGATCACACGGCGCAATTTCCTCTTCGCCGGCTCGCACGCAGGCGGTGAGCGCGCGGCGATCGCTTACTCGATCATCGCGAGCTGCATCCTGGTGGATGTGGATCCGGAGGAGTACCTGGCCGACATCCTGCCGCGGTTAGCTCGTGACGGTGTGGTACTGAGCAAGGTGGACGAGCTGCTGCCGGCAGCGTGGAAGAAGGCCCGCGCGAAGAGCGCCCGCGAGACATCGGACGTCGAGCGCAGCGTCGTTGCGGAGGCCGCGCCGCCTGTGGTTTGACCCCGCGCGAGGCGGGCGCGGTGGGCCCTACCAGGGGTGGCGCGAGCGGCGCAAGGGGCTCTCGGGGGTACAGCCCGGCGGATGGGTACGACGCCAGAGGCCCAGCGTCGTACGGTTACGTTGCTCCGAGCCCACTCGCCAACGCTAAGGCGAGCTGCCTTCACCGCGCGAAGGCACGCGCGTGCATCTGTTTCGTTTTCAATTTTCCGTTGCATGGCGCGCGACGGTGCACGCGGGTGTGGGGGTCGTCATCCCGGCGTCGCTGAGCGGTCACGTCGCTATTGCCAGAGTTGCACGTCGAAGAGACCGCGAGCCTGGTCGCCTGATGGCGTGAACGCTTACTCGCAAACATCAACACGGTTGAGCTAACAATTCATTTTTTTCATTGCCGCTTGAAATGCGGCAACAGCCGCCGGTCGCCCATCAAAGTAGTCTTCATAGAAACCAGGAATTGCGCACTCGATCGGATCGACATAGTAAGCACCATCGGCATCCTCACGCCGAACCCAGTCTTTGGGTACTCTTGAATCCACAACATCAAACAGGAATTTCGGATAAAGGACGGGCTCGTCGCGATCGTTGAGAACTCGAAAATGTTCATCGTCAAGCCCGATAACCGTATACATGGCACCGGGCGAAAGATGCTCGTTCTTGAACTCATCGAGAACACGGTCGTTGACTACCAACTTAGCGCGAACTTTCATGACTCACCTCATCAGAAAGGATCTGACTCTCCGGCCCATTTGACTCCGACACGACCTATGCCATGATGCTCGTAGTAATGAATTTCTGCACCACTACTCGAATCCCACGTCTTTTTCTTCACCCAACCGCGCCTCGTACCTCCGAATTTTGCCACAAGCTCATCAATTTTGCGAATGGAAGAGCCTCGCGCAATGACCTCGGACGTCGAGTGCATTTCCCTAGTAAATGGCACACTTTCGGCGGGCGGCCTCTCCGCTGCACCAACCGTTCTCGGACCAAATGTTGTGTTTTCTATTTCAGCTATCCGTGGGCCAACCAATTCTTCGGTTGCGATGGGACGCGCGCGAGCGCGTCCTGCCATAACCCGCGCCACAATTGCAGCTCCCGCGAGGTTGCCAACCGCCTGCCCGGCCTCACGCGCGTCTCGTGCTTCAAGCAATCGGCCCACGCCAACGGCGAGATGGAAGAATGGGTTTACCGCTTGCGTCGCTAGAACAGCCGCCTCGCCGGGACTACTTGCTCGGTCCGCCAATTGAGCAGCGAGTTCTTTGGTGGACTCGATCGGCCCCCTTCCTACCAAAAAATCCATGAGACCGGTGCCAAACTGCACAAGCCCCTCGCCAACGCCTTGTACGAAGTTGAGAGCGGTGCCGTAGTCCCGTTGTCCGCCCTCTACTGCAAGGATTCCGTCCAGCGCCCCCTCTCCCTCAGACTCGGCCATGGCATCTATGAGCCAAATTGGGGCTGCGGAGCGGGCATTCACTTCGTTCGCCAGCCACGATGGAGGACCCAGCGGAGCCTGCGCTTTCGTTCCAGCGATTTCTAACTCTTTAATCATCACATTCCCGCCATAAATCGCGTACATTCCTCCGCCAGGATGCTCGCCGACTTCGTGCAGGGGGCCACTGTAATGCGTTAGCGGGGCACTCTGCAATCCGCTTGGATCACTCAATCGAACCGGGTTTCCCTGCACATACTCATGCAAGTTCGGCCCATCGACTATCCCGCACGGATCTGCTGACGTCCACCTCCCGATCCATGGCACATAATACCGTGCTCCATGGTAATAGAGCCCTGTTCCCTCATCCTTCTCTTTTCCTGTGTACCGAAACCTCCTCAGGCTCACCTCCGCCGCTCCCGTCCCCGACCGATACGCGCTCGTCCCATAGGGATGGTACTCCTCGTATGAAATTACCGCCCCCTCCCCATCCACCTCCAGCACCGCCGACCCCAGATGGTTCCCCATCTGGTACCGGATCACCGTGCTCACTTCGAAGCTACCCCCGGCCGCTTCATCCACCGTCGTCGTCTCCACCAGCGAGACGCGCTTCTCCCCATCCATCACATGCAGCGTCTGTCGCTCCAGCAAGAGCCCGCTCACATCGCGCTTCCGGTAGACCTCATATCCTCCGAGATAAATCCGCTCCTCCACGAGCCCGCTGTGCTCCCACACCTTCCGCACCCGTTGCCCACCCGCGTCATACGTGTAATATACCACCCCGCCCCCGCCGAGGTCGGACGACAGCATCTGATCGCGATAATCCCACCCGACGCTCGGCAGGTGCGGCATCGCCGTCATGTTCCCGTGCGCGTCATATGAATACGTCGCCGAGTAGGGTGCGGACTCTCCGTCTCCCGGGAGGCTCGTCGATAGCAGCCGATTGCTCGTCTCGGCCACCTCATACCGCCGCGTCCAGCTCCCGGCCATCCCGGCTTGGTGGACCATCGACAAGATGTTCCCCACCTCATCATATCCATAAAGCTCTGTGTAATTCCGCAGCGCCGCCGAATCGTTCTCGTGCGGCAGGTTCATCAGCGGCAGGTCGTTCTGATCCCGCTGCACATCGCCCACCCCGCCCGCATGCTCCCGCCCGCTCGCCTGCACGAGCCGATAGATGGCGTCATACACATACTGCGGGTACTGGCGGACACCACATCGTTGTTGAAGAACACCGTTTGCTGCACCGTCCGCGATCGCCACGATGTTCCCAACCGGGCTTGCAGTGTAGGAGAGGTTCTGGAGCACGCTAACCGTGCTGTCTTCGTTGTGGCGCACCGTCTTGAGCCGTGAAAGCCGGAATGTCACCGGGTCATAGGGTGTACGTCGTCCTGTCCCGTTCCCGTAGACGATCTCTTCCCGTTGCCCCTTCGCGTCGTAGTCGATGTCGTCGACGAAATCGGTCCATGCTCGCCCCGCGGATGCGCACATCCACCTGCTCGAGCAGCCCGGCCTGCTGTACGTCGGCCGCACATCGCTCGCGTCCGGCGTCGTCGTGGTCAATGGCCGACCAGCGCATCACGCCGTCGTCGTCGTGAACACCTCCTCCTGGTTAACGACTCCGCCGCATTCCTTCGATGTCGCCGAGGTCCGCCGGGCCCACCAGGGCCGACCACTCCACCTGCGTCGCGTATGCGACGGCCACCCGGCGCGTGCTCGACAGCAGATTCCCTTGAAGTCGTACTCCCCGTGCGTGCGACTGCACCGCCCCGTCGTACTGCCGGTACACCTTGCCCCGCAGGTTGAGCGTCGCCGCATCCGGGTGCGCGCCTCGCCGTACACCACCCGCTCGACCAGCGAGCTCGTCGTCCGTGTCGTGCTGCACGTACCGATGCGTTGCTCGCCGAAGCGCATCGTACGTCGCTCGCCGGGTGGCTTCCCCGCCTGTCCCATCCCCGCAGCGGCTGCCCCGCCACGTCCTCGGAGCATCCACCGCTCTCCGGCGTCAACGCTCGTCTGGTACAGCTTCCGCTTGCCCATCCCGAAGACGTGCTGCATTGCTGCGTTGTTTCGGGCGTCCGTCACCACCAGCGCATTTCCTTCAATATCCAGGGCGAGGCGCGTAGCATAGACGCCAGCTTCCCCGTTGTCAGCCTCGGTCAAGAACGTCCGCCCGAGCGCATCCATGTGCGCGACCGAGGGCGTGCCGGCATGCGCTGCCGCGAGGTCCGACGCGCGCCGCTCCGGGTTCCCCACCGCGAGCGCATGCCGGGTCGCGTACCAGAGGCTCTCGGTCACCGTATCGTTCGGGTCGAACGTGGTCTGCTTCCACGGGTCGAACACCACCTTGCTGAACGTCCCGTTGGGCAAGTCGGTGCGGATCAGACGGCCGAGCGGGTCGTAGCGCAGGATCGGCGTCACGCCCCACTCCACGAGCTCCGCATCGTCTTCATACTCGAACGTGTCGCTGAAGAACGGCTCGTATTGCTTGACGGGGTTGCCCTTGTTGTCGAGCACCGTCCGGCCCGTGCCGACCCAGCGGGGATCGGTCGCGACCATGACGATCTCGCCGTCGCCATCGTGCACGAGGTGCCGATCCTCATCTCGCGCGGGCGCGTCGCCCGGCTCGGCCTGCACCTTGCGCAGCACCTCTCGCCCCATCCCGTCGAAGTAGCTGTAGCTCTCCTGCCAGCGCGTCGCCGGGTCGCCGTGCTTCTCGCGGGCGCGCCCGTGGATCACCGTGGGCTTGCCCTCGGCAACGTAGCGCCCGAGGTCGTACTCGAAGGTCGTGGTGGGATCGTCGAGCGTGTCGCCGTCGGTGCCCCCGACCTTCCCCATCACCGCCGTCGCCACAACGACCCCGAGCGCATCGACCTCGACCGCGGTCCGGTTGCCGTTGGGATCGGTGACCAGCGACGGCCCGAGCGTGCGGTAGTCCGGCGTCGCCGCGACCACGTTGCCGATCGGATCCGTCGCGCCGATCACGAGCAGCGAATACTCGTCATACGCGATGCTCGTCGCATTCCCGAACGGGTCGACGAAGCTCACCGGCAGATAGAATGCGCTCGCCGAGAACACTTGCCGGCCCGAGGGCGCCCACCAGTCATCGTCCTCGTCGAAGTGGACGTAGCCGCCCTCCTCGAGGATCGGGTCGGTCGCCCGCGCGCCGAGCGCGCTCGTGAGCCGGGCAGGCGTGAACGCCTTTGCGTAGGTCGTGTGCGGGAGCGCGAGTGACTCGACCGTGCCGAAGGCCAGCGCGCCGCTGAGGTCATTCTTGGTGTAGACGTGCCGCTCCTGCGACAGGAGCCGCTTCTCGAAGCCGCTCGTCGGCGTGACTTCATAGGCAATCTCCGTGGCCGCGCTCGCCGCGGCGAAGACCGCGTCGAACGAGAGCACCTCGGCTCCGCTCAGCGTGAGCCCCGTCAGCTCGTACGTGCGCGTTTCGATCGGAACGCCGAGGCGATACCACCCGCTCTCCTCCGCCTCGTCGAACACCTCCGTCTCGGTCAGCGTCACCGCGCCTCGGGTCTGCTCGTCCGGGAGCCCCTCGACGCTCCGCCGCGGATACCCCACCGCCGCCGAGCGGAGCACGGTGCCGAAGGGGCCGACCTCGAGCGTGAACGCGTGCGTCACCCGCGGGTCGGGCGGGATGATTCGCTCGTAGTGGTACTCGATCGCCTCGCGCGCGTGGACGAAGAAGACCCCGTGCCGCTCGCCCGTCGCCTTCTGATCGCGCCGCACGGCATAGCTCCGCTCCGACACCGTGTAGGGGTGCATCGCGAAGTCCGAACCGTCGCTCGCATACACCTCCTGCCGCAAGAGGCTCCCCTTGAGCGACCGCGTCGCTTCGCGCTGCTCGACGGTGGAGAGGCCGCTTGGAAGGATCGTATCCGGCAGAAGCGTCGCGCCCGGATCGCCCTGGTAATACTCGGCCTGGAACGCCTGCGACAGCGTCTTCCCGTCGAGCCAGGCGCCGGTGTGGAACCAGGTCTTGGTCACCACCGGTGGCAAGTGCAGCTCCGGATCGAGCGGGTCGTCCGGCGCGGGGAAGCTCCCCTGGCCCGTGACCGCCGAGAACGACTCGGTGTCCCGCTGCTCGACGCGTCCGAAGCCCCGGAACTCCCGCTCCACCCCGTCGAAGTAGCCGTGATGGTAGCTGTACTCCGTCACGAACCGGTGCTTCGTGATCCAGTCATAGACCTCGACCCGATCGAGCACGTGCACGGGGAACGGCAGCTTCGTCGCCCAGGGCTTTCCGCTCAACAGATCCTGCAAATAGAACGTCGTCGATGAGGCGTACCGCAGCGTCGTCTGGAGCCCGAGGTTGTTCTTCGTCGAGATGAGCAGGTGCGGCTTCTTGCCGCCCGTCAAATCGACGAAGCGAAGAGGCGTCGTCGCAAACCGCGGCGCCGACGACGACCAGACCAGGCACGCCGTCCCCGTCCCGCGCAAGTCCATCGTCTGTACCCGCGCGCTCGCATCGGCCGACGGGAGCTTCGGCAGCAGGGCCGCAGGTGCGAGGCGATTGCCGGCCTGGTTCGCGTAGAAGCGCACGCCTTCCGCGCGCGCATACAGGACGTCCGTCGTCCCTGACCCGTCGACGTCCGCGAGCAAGACTCGCCTCGGATCGAAGCTCGCGGGATTGTCGAAACGCTCCGGCACGGCCATCGTCACCTTGGCGCCGAAACGGCCATAGCCCCGGTTGGGCCAGTAACACACGCTGCCGTTGCGGATTCGCACAAGGTCCGTCAGCCCGTCGCCGGTCATGTCCGCGAGGAAGATCGACTGCACCTCGTCGGTGAACACCAGGAGCGGTCCGCGCTCCTCGTTCGAAGGCCGGGGAATCCGGCGCGGCGCCCCGAATCCTCCCTTCGCGAGCGAGGGATACCAGACGAGGTGCGCCGGCTCGACGACAAGCAGGTCTTCGTGGCCGTCGCCGGTCAGATCGATGAACCGCGCGTTCGCCGCGTGGACGTCGGCGAGAGGCTGTGAGGCAAAGGCATGAAAGGCCCCCCAGCCGCCCTCCGCCGTGCGCTCCTGGTACCCTGCGCGGGGCTGCTGGAAGACGACCAGCTCTTTGCGTCCGTCGCCGTCGACATCGAGCAGCTCGTGCGCGCCGCCCCCGGCGAGCGCGAGCGGGAGCGTGGATAGGCGCGCCGGCGGCGCGAGCGTGCCGCCGAGGTTGCGCTTGTAGTAGCAAGCGCCGGCAGCCTCGAAGAATATGCCGGGCAGGCCTTCGCCGTTGAGATCGATCGCCTGCGCGCCCGGCGTGGCGAGCCCACCGGGCAAGCCTTGCAAGCTCGCCGTGTCGAGCGTCTCGACCTCCGCATGGAGGGTGAAGGGCTCGTAGCCGAATTCGACGGGAGGGTGGCTCTTCTTCGTGTAGCTCAGCTCGTCTTCGCTGCGGATATATCCTGCGTGCGAGACGGCCACGAGCTTGGTGAGCGAGGGGTTCTCGTCATAGGTGAAATCCGTGTATCCGTTCACGCCCTACTCCGCATGAGCGAACAGAGCCAAAGCGGCTCAGGTGGGCTGTGGCAGAAGCGACGGGGACGGAGCATGGCTGAGCGCAGCAACGCAAGCCTCGCGGAGGAAGTCGAGGACATTGCGGTTCTGCTGCCGCAACGTCGCGTGCGCGGTGAGTACGCGTTCGACGAAGCGGCTGCCGTCCGGGCTGTGGGTCCCATACGAGGTCTTCCGCCAGAGCACCGCATGGCGAATGCGCAGCTCTGCGGCGTTGTTCGTCGGCTCTACGCCCTCGCGATAGACAAACGTCCACAGTGCGTCGGCGTGCTTGCGCAGCAGACGGCATGTTTTCATGGTCTTGGCGGATCCGTGCACCATCCCCTCTCCCAGCAGATGGTAGACCCGATCCTGAAGGGGCTTCATGTAGCGCCGGAAGGTCGACCGGGCGAGCGTTCCGTCGCGAACCCGATGCCACCACGCAAACATCTGGTCTCGCTCGGCCAGCAGGGCCGCAGCGAGGGTCGCGTCGGGACCTCCGCGCTCCTGGATTTTGATGAAGTCGCGCTTGAGATGGGCCCAGCAGAGCTGTCTCGCGAGGTCGGGCCAAAAGCCATAGGCGCCCCATCGATCGGTGATCAAGACACCGCAGGTATCGCCGAGCAGCGCGCGCGCCGCATCGGTGCTGCGCCGCGCCTGCACGAGGAACACCGTCACGAACGAGGTCACCGCGGTCCACAGCCACGCACGCGACCGAGCCTCTCGCCACCCCGTCTCGTCGGCGTGCTTGACCGGGTGCGCCTGGACGTAGGCGTGCACCTCGGCGTGCGGCGCTTCGAGCGCAAGGGCGGCCTGCTCCTGGCAGGCCACGACGCTGCCCACGCTCATCGTCAAGCCGAAGAGGTCGGCCATCAGCATCTCGACGGGTCGCTTGCCAAGCCGGTAGACGCCCATGAGCAACGCCACGACCGCGGTGACGCTCGGCCCGAAGGCCCCAGCAGGCACCCCGTCCGGCAGCTCGGCCCTGGTGCGGGCCCCACAGCATGGGCATATCAGCGCATGAAGCTCGTACTGGGTGACGAAGGGCTTCACCCTCGGCAACTCGAAGACCTGATGCAGGTGGGGCGACGCGTCGCTGCCCATCAGGCCGGCATGACATCGGCGGCAGCGGTCGGGAAAACATGGGACGCGCTTGTCCACTTCGTGGGCCGGCACGAGCGCACGCTGATGCCCTTCGTGACCGGGCTGCCCTCCCGGTTTGCGTCCGCTCGGCTTCCTGGCCGGGGGCTTCGGCACGGAAGGAGGGTCGCTCGAAGGCGGCTTCGAGGAATTGCGCGACGACACGCGAAGCTTTTCCTCCAACGTGGCGATCTTGGCGACCGCGGCCTCGAATTTCGCATCGAGCTCGGCCGTCTTCGCCAGCGCCGCTTCGAGCACCGAGATTCGGGCAAGCGCGACCTCGAGCTTTCCCTCCAGCTCGGCAATCCGGTCGTCTCGCCAATCGCGGCCCATGCCTCATTCCCATCACCTTTTTCCCCGACCGAACAGACCCATTCGCATAGGATCACATAGCGTCACGTAGGATCATGACCATATGCCCCGTGAACGGATACAAATCCGTCGAGGCGACGAGGCAGGGCGAGGCGCCGAGCTCGCTCATCCGGTGGAACATCAGGACCCGACGGCAGAGCCGGTAAGTGCGGACCTCGAAGGTGGAGCGGAAGGTCGAGAACGGGTCTTGTCGCACCGGCCAGGTTGCGGGATCCGCCGCCTCGACAGTGGGCACGTCGGGGTCGTGCTCGCCGAAGTCGAAGACCACTTCGAACAGGAAATCGCTCGCGGCGGGGTTGCTCTCCGTCGTCGCGTCCGGCGTGGCCGGCGTCCGGTTGCCGTATCGGATCCGCTTGAGATACCGATTGGTGATCTTCGCGGTGCCGCCGAGGCGCGGAGCTTCGCAGGGCGCCGTCCCGACGACGTTGGCAAGGTCTTCCTCGCGATACTCGTAGAGCAGGACGTTGCCCCGGTCGTCGAAGGTCTTCTCCAGCAGCCAGGAGAAGACCTTGGCCGGCGCATCCGGGTCGGCGATCTGCGCTTGCGCCGTGGTACCGTACAGGCTCGTCACGTTGGCGGGCGTCACTGCCCGCCAGTATGTGGTGCCGTCCACGCGCACGCGCCGCTCGATGCGCGCGAAGAGCCCCTCGACGCGCGGGCGATAGGTCACCACCGTTTCGCTCCCCTCTGTGGCGGTGACGATGTTGCCCGCGTCGTCGGTGACCGGGACCAGGTCCTCGGCGTCCGAGAGGACGAAGACGTCCTTGCGATCGTCGTAAGTGGGCAGGCCCTTGTCGGTCTTGCGCGCGATGCGCGGCACCGAGAGCTGCCAGCCGAGGCCGAAGACGCTGGAGCCCGAACCGGAGTCGTAGTGGAGCTCGAGCGCGGGCTCCGCCCCGCCCCGGCTGGGGCTCGTCGCGATCGGCACGCGCATTGATCCGGTGCCCGTCACCGGGTTGGCCGCGAACTTCTCGCCGATGCCCCGGATCGCGCCGCCGCCCTTGGGGAGCGTCGGCGTGGGCGCCTTCATCCCGGTGTCGCGCGTCTCCTGGGGAGCGGGTTGCTGGGCCGCGCCCGCAGGCGCCTTGACCGGAGCGGGCTTACGCGTCTCGTCCATGGTGGCCTCCCTCGGCTACGCGATCGTCTGCTTGTACGTGATGACGATGTAGAGGTCTTGCACTTGCGCGGCGTCCTCCACCGAGGCGATCGCGATCCGTAGCGCCTCGATGTCGCTCGTTCCGGACTTCTTTATCGTCTTGGTCTCCGGCGGATCCGAGGTTGGCCACGTCGCGAGATGGAGATTGGTGTCGGCGTCGGGCGACCAGGATGGCGTCGCCGCGATCTCGGGGGAAACCGATGGAACGGTCAGGTGAATGAATGTGACGCTGACGTCGGCGCCGGAGCGGCGGGCGTAGACCGCGATCTCCTTCACGATGATGTCCGGATCGCCAGCGAGGTAGCGGAAGTCCGCATAGCGCAGCGGGACGTCGGCCGTGGCGAGGGTCTGGAAGCTGGCCCAGACCTCGGCGAGATCAGCGCGCACATCGATCAGGCGGCGCAGGTCGTCGCGGTCCGTGAAGGCCGTGGCCCCGGTGACGGCATCGCCGAAGGCGGCCCCGCCGTCGCGCGCCGTGTACTGGAGGTGCAGCACCACATCGGACACGGTCCGGAGATCGAACGCGTTGGTCTTCGGCGGCAGGCTCACCGACCATTTGCTGATCGCGCCCGCGCCCTCGAACGGGAGGTAGCGCTCGTCGCGAAGGTTGGTCTCGAACAGCCCGCCGTCGGCCTGCCCACTGCTCGTGACGATCGCCTGGGTCTCGGGCGTGACGGGGTTGAGGTCACCCGGTGCGGCCTTGCGGCGCACGTGGCTCTCCGTGAGGCGGAGCGTGCAATTGACGCTCGTGTACGGGCCGGCGACGCCGTGGGCGCTCAGGCTCACGTGCCGCAGGCGGCGCAGGTAGTGCGACGGGAAGTCCCAGTCGAAGAGCTTCTCTGGGATATCCACGCTGCACGCGCCCATCTCGCGGAGCTTGAGGAGCTCGACCGGGAATGAGGTCGCGAGCGACACGTGCTTGGTGATCTCCAGCTCCCGCTTGTTCTGCTCGTGGTAGGCGACCTCGAGCGCGCGGAGCCCGTGGAGGAGCTGCTCGCCGGAGAGCAGCCCGCGCTTGGCGCTGTCCCAGTAGCCGAAGGTGATGTACTTCGGGGCTCCCTCGATCGAGAGCTCCGTCTGGTATGCCTTCTCGGCCCGCTTGGCCATGTCGTAGGCCAGCTTGTAGGCGGCGTAATAGAGGTCCATGAGCTTGTCGCTCATCCAGTCGTAGAGATCCTCGTTCGTGAGCTTGTCACGGAGGAAGTCGTCGACCGCGCGGGCGTTGTCGCGCTGGAGGTCGAGCGTGGCGAGCGCGGACTCAGCGATGGCCTGCCGGATCTTCGCGGCCGCGACCTGCTTGGCCGACTGCTTGAGCTCGGCCTTGGCGAGCTGGATCTGGAAGCTCCAGTCCTCGCTCCTGCGCTGGTGTGAGGCCGCCGTCGAGGCGGACTCGGCCATCGAGCGTTCCAAGATCCCACCGATATTGGCGACCGATGCCGCGAAATTCAGCTCCGCCGCGAGCACCGTGCCAGCCACGACTCGGGTAGCCTGATACGGGCCCAGACCCGCGACGCCTACCTCGACTTGCGGAATGGGTACGAGCGTACCGGCCAGGGCCAGGAATCCCGCGCCAATGGTGCTGGCGATCGCCGCCTTGTGGGTGTGATCGATGCTGGCCTGCTCTTCCTCGCTCACGCCCGCGCTCAGCAGCGCCTCGTAGTGGCTCAGTCGCTTCTGAATTGTCGCCTGCCCGGCCTCCGCCGCCAGGGCCGCCTCGCTTGCCTCCTTCACCTCCAGCACCTTCGCCTCCCGCGTCGCGCGGAGCACCTCGATCTCCTGCGTCTGCCGCAGGCGGGTGATCGTCTCCCCGTCCCGCTTTTCGAGCGCCTGGAGCAACGCCTGCCCGAGCGCGCTCACCCCGGAGGCGAGCTCCATGGCGCGACCGTGAACCACCTGGAAGCGATACGGCAGCGTCCCCACGCTCGCGTCGGCGAGCACGCTCTGGAGATCGACCCCCGCCGCCGCAGCGAGCACGAGGAGCGCCGGATCGATCGGCGGCTCGAAGAGCGCGAGCTCCCGGACGACGCCCTCGATGTCCATGCTGTTCCGGATCTTGAAGAGCCGGTCAGCGATCGTGTCCCACAGCTCCGTCGTCTTGTCGTTGCCGACCACGCAGAAGTAGTCGGTGAAGAACGAGGGCAGCGGCTCTCCGCAGCAACCGCCGCCGGCGGGCGCGGGCATGAGGCTCTCGGTCTCGACGACCGCCGCGCTGAACGCGTCGTTCTGCCGGAGCGCGCCGGCCATGGTGGCGGTCGCGGGCGGCGGGGCAGCGAGCGTGCGCGGGCGGGCGCCGAGGAGCTGGCGGCCGAGGATGTAGAGCTGGGTCGCCTCGGTGATCGTCTCGATGGTGTCGCGCCGGAAGAGGTCGTCCCCCCAGGCGATGAGGTTCTCGATGTACTTCACCACGACGGTCTTCTGGTAGGCGACGGGCCGGAGCCGGGCGATGGCGTGCGGCTTGAATGGATTCGCGCGCCATGCCTCGATCTGATCGAGCAGCTTCTGGACCGACGTCGAGGTGCCGAGCGCATCGTCGAGGCCGCCGAGAGCCTTCGACTCGTTGGTGGCGCCGCTGTCGAGCTGGGCCAGCTCTTCCTGGATGGAGCCGAGATCCTTGTTCTCGAAGAAGGGCCGCACCTTCCAGAACGAGGACGGGGGCTCTGCCCACGCGGTCCCAGGCTCGCCCCGGCCTTGCGTGGGATCGAAGATGCGGTGGAACCACGCCTGCGCCGCCTCGTACCGCCGGTTGGCGGAGAGCCGGGTCGCGATGAGGAGGGGCGCGTGGAAGAAGAGCTCCCAGTTGAAGACGGAGTAGAGACCGCCGTCAGTGAAGTCCACGAGCGCGGTATCGCGCTCGGCCAGGTTCTGCCCTTTGGCGTGCGCGTCCCCGATCGGATCGTGGATGCTGACCTGGAGCGCACGGTTGCCGAGAAGAGCGTCGATGCCGTCCTGTCGGACGTTGGTGAGGAATGCACAGATGCCGTGGTGGAAGAGGTTTGTCGCGCGATAGGGCGGCGCCTTCCCCTTGGCGGTCGGCTTCCCCTTTCGCTCGAACAGGAAGGCAGACCCGCGGAGCGGGCCATATACCGACATCAGCACGAGTGGTCGATCCTCGGCGGACGGATAGCCGATCTCCGTCTGCACGTCGCCCTGGGGCGGCGTCAGCGCCGATTCGCGGAGCACGGCCGCGTCGGACGTGATCCCAGCCTTCAGAAGCGCAACGTGCGTCGTCCCATCCTGAACGACCAGCGCCGGTGGGTTCGGCCCCACGGGGACGGGTCGGAGCTGTTGCCCCGTCCAGCTCCACGTCCAGTCCGAGACGCGGAGCGCGGAGACCGTCACGTCCGACATCACGTTGGCGCTGTCGAGGATGACCTGCGAAGGGGAGACCTTCAGCTTCTCGATCTTGTCCGTCAGGTTGTCGACACTTCGCTGACAGTCATCGAGGAGCGCCTTCTTGTCTGCCTCCGAGTAGGGGGTGGTATTCACGAAATCCTTCATCGATTGCAAGAAGGCGTTCGCGTCGGCGAGATCCTTCTCCGCTTCGGCGATCTGCTTTTCGAGATCCGTCTGGAGCTCGCTCCTTGCGGTGATCGCGTACGCCTTGGACGCGGCAGCCGTCATGATGAGGGTGCAAGGATCGATGCGGAAGTACCCGAACGCCTTGGAGAACGCGCTGTAATCGTTCTTCGTGAGCAGCGAGAGATCCGCGATCCGGAGCAGGTGTACGAAACAAGTGATGGTGAGCCGCTGGTCCTCCACGGCGATGCCGAGGGTTATGTCGTCGGGCCTCAAGTTGAAATCGCGACGGCTGGTACGCTCGGGGGACGCCGTCACCGTGTTCCGATAGTAGAGCTCGGTCGTGAGGGAGTCCGACGACGACCGCGGTGCGGTCCACCGATCCTGGGCGCGCTCGGACCACCGGAGCCGGATCTCGAGGTGGGTGTGGGAGCCCTCGTCCCCATCGCTCAGCGGGTCGCCGTTCTTCCCGTTCTTCGGGGTGTTCTGCTTGCTGTCGGGCTTCTCCTCGATGCTCGCCCAGAACAGGTGGAGGCGCCGGTGGTACATGCTGAGGAGCAGGTGGTCGCTCTCGATCTCCAGGTCGATCGGATCCCACGGCGACCACCTTCGCGCGCGCGTGCTGCCCGCGGGGCGCCGGCCCGCGCAGTAGAAGTAGCGCTTCGGCTGGGAGACCGTGCGCCCGACCAGGTGGAGCACGTCGACGGCGTCGCACCCGGCGTCGCCCTCAGGCACCTCGTGGTGCATCGCCGCGATCTCCAGCGACGACACGTCCGCGAGCTTCTCGAGGTACCGGACGTACGCCTGCTCGACGTTCTCGTCCGTCAGGTCCTGCCGCCGCAGATCGCTCTCGAGCTGCTTGAAGAACGTCGTCTTGTCGTCCCGGAGCGCGGGCTCGATCCAGTTCTCGGGGTAGAGGAAGACCTTCCGATCGGCCTCCCACACCCGGTAGTTCTTCATCCAGACCCAGCGCTTCGCCTGATCTTCGTCGAGCTTCACGTGCGGCTCCATGTTCATGAGCGCGCGCTGGACGAACGTCTGCACCGAGCCGATGGCCTGCTTGATCCGCGAGGTCAACATCACCGGCTCCATCTCCACGTCCACGAGGAGCCAGGCGTAGAGATCGTCGGCGCTCGCGACGTACCCCGATCCGAGCAGGTAATCGACGAGCGCGGTTCGATGCGCCCGGCGGACCCGATCGCGCAGGGGGCGCGCCACGTCCGTCCATTGATCGTCGGGTGGGCGCGCACGGCCTCGACCACGGACGTCGACGGACTCGTCGCGCTCAGCGTGGACGCCGGCGCCGTGCCTGGCGTGAACCAGGAGTCGATCACCGTCTTGGCGCTGACGTGCAACGGCCGGAGCGCGTGGATCGCGTAGTGCAGGCGCGAAGGCGCGAGCACGACGTCGGGCAGAAGCCCGGCGGCGGGTCCGCCGACACGGTCTGGAAGGCGCTTGGGAGCATCCGCGGTGAGCGCAACCACGTCCTCCGTGGACCGGCCTGTCGCGGCGACGGTGCGGGCGACAGGGTCGTAGCTCGCCTCGTCGGGCCCGAGCGGAAGGAGGCGCGAGGAGCGTCCGCCGGACCGCCCCGCCCAGCTCGCCGCGGAGCTTCCAGAGGTCCGTCAGCAGGAGCCACCGCCGGAACCACTCCGCCAGCTTGACCGCTGCGCTCGTCGAGGCGTCGAGGACCTCGTTCAGAGTCGAGCATCCGCAGCCCGCAGCGAGGCCGTCCCCGTGGATGAAGAAGCGTACGACCTCAGCGGCGCTCATGCCGAGCGCGCGGACGGGCGCGGTCGCGCGGTGCAGACGGACGTAGTCGCCGAGCTCGGGAGCGAGCGGGGTCGCGCCGGGAGCGCTCGAATCGTACTGGCTGAGCCGCAGGGCCTTGACGAACAGTCTCCCCCCGCGCCCTTCACGATCCCGAGCAGCACCGCGGCGACGTCGGGCGCGATCTTCAGGTCGGACGCGATCTCCTGGATGATAGGCGGTCGCTGTCGACGTACGCCCGGAGCTGACCGAGCGCATAGCTCCAGCGCCGGCTGTCGGGCGCGAGCGCGCTGTCGCCGAGGAAGCGCGTCGATGCGTCGCTGTGCACGAACAGCGGCGCGAGCTTGGCCGTGAAGAAGGCGGCATCGGTGATCGGGTCGCTGCTGATGGTCGTTCCCAGCAAGATTCGATTCGCGTTCGTGACGTCGCCCGGATCGGTGAGGAGCAGCCGCAGGAGCGGGAGCAAGCCCGTTCCGTCGGGATCGCTCGCTCCGTCCGCGGCCTGTCGAACGGCGACGAGCTCTTTGTTGAGCTTCTTGACGAACGCATCGAGCCGCGACGTGGTCGGGGCGATCGAGCAGGCGGGAGTCGCGAGGCCGTAGAAGACGAAGAGCAGGTCGGCCGGCTTGAGCGGGCCGCTCTTCACCCGATCGACGGCCTGCGCGAAGAGGTAGGTGTTCTCGGGCGCGAAGAGCTGCCGATAGACGTTGGAAGCGTCGCTCGGGTCGCTGAAGAGGCGCTTCAGGATCAGGAAGTCGACGACGGACAGCCCGAGCGCCCGGGCCAGGGTCGCGAGGCGATGGATCTGGGAAAGGTTCGCCAGCGTGAGGTGGGTCGTGTCGCCCGGGAGCTCGGCGGCGACCCCTACGAGCGCGGTCGACACGTCGCTGTCGGTGAGGAGCGCGAAGTCCCGCGCTCCGAGGCCCAAGGCACCGCGGATCGCGGCGGCGTGAGCCTTGAGGAGCGGGCTCGTGTCGGCGAGCTCGCTCGGCGTGATGTAGTCCGGGCCCGCCGCAAGGTCGAACGCCGGATTGGCAGGGCCGCCGAGCGTGGGGCTCTGGAACACCTGCTGGAAGAACGACGGCTGCCGGGGACGACCCCGGCGCCGGGTATCCATGGTCCCGAACCAGCTCAGCACCACCGGCAGCGCGATGCCGCGATCTTTGTGGAAGTGATCGATGAGCGCGACCTGTCCGACGGCCTGAGCAAAGCTCGCGGTGCTCGTGCTCAAGTACTGGTCGACCTCGTCCAGGGTGTACCCCAGGCGCTCCTTGAGAAAGAGGATCTTGCTCGCCACGCCCCAGACCATCCCGGGGCTCATCGCGAGGCCGGTGATCGACATCTTGTCGATGTCACACGCATCGACGGCGGCATCGGGGCCGAGGCGCGGGTTCGGCGCGTCCGGCTCGACGGCCGAGCGGATGAACTCCGAATCGAGCAGAGCGACGAGCTCCTCGTAGGTGAGCCCCGAGCGCTCGAGGAAGGTCTTGGCGGATAGCAGCTTCGTCGCCCAGGTGGCGTCGTCGGCGGCGAAGCCCCAGCGCAGCGGGTTAGGGTGGGTGAACCCCTCGCTGAACCAGTCCCAGCTCTCCTTGAAGAAGCCCAGGCGCTCCGACCACGAGAGCTGATCGTAGGCGTAGGGCGGCGGCAGGTAGCGCTTGTCGTTGAAGGGGAACAGCGACGGATTGGGAGGACCCTGCGGGGAGAGGGCGTGCATCAGCTCGTACAGCTCGATCCCGAGCTGCGGCAGGAAGGCCCGCGCCTCGGTCAGCCAGACGTTGAAGGGGAGCTCGAGGGGATACAGGGCGCCGGCGAGGAGCTCGTTCGCCGCGGTCTCGGTCGTGGGCTCGAGGATCTCCGGGGCCGCGAGCAGGTCGCGCGGCTCTCCCTTCGTCGTGATGTGGTCGTCGAACGAGAACGTCGTCTCGTGGTCGCCCACCGCGACGGCGACGTGGGCGAGGATCTCGTTCACGACATCGACATAAGGAAGAGGCGTGTCCGTGTCTTTGCAGCTCAGATCGATCTTCGCGATGTCGGACCGTCGCGGCGGGAACGCGCCGCTCCCGTCGGAGAGGAGGACGTCGCGCGCCGTATGGCTCGATCCGGCCTCGATCGACTCCAGGAAGCAGAGGAGATCGACCAGATATGCGGCGGGGCTCAGCACCGAATGGCAGTGCTCGCAGTCGCAGATGTCGGGGTTGCCGAAGAGGTGGTCCCAGTCGGGCAGCGGAGGCGCGAGGTCCGGGTTCAGCGCCGCCTTGTTCGGCAACACCGTGACGGGGAGATGATTGGAGAGGGCGCTCCCCTGCGGCGCGCTCCGCGCGCCCGTGGGGATCTTCGCGAGGTCGAACGTGGACGCATAGCGGAACTGGAGGGCCATCGCGCCGCCCGCGACCACGCACGCCTTCCCGGCGATCCGCGTCGCCGCATCCAGCGAAAGACCGGTCATCTTCGCGAGCTGCTTCGGCCCGAGGGCGTGCGCGTGCGCTGCCGAGTGGACGCCGCTCGTGCGGAGCTTGTCGATCTCGTCGAAGTCGGTCGTGAGCTTGTAGAGGCGCTCGATCGTCTTGAGATCGCTCACGAGCGCGCTCCGGTCGGCGTCGGGGACGTTGGCGAGCGCGTCGTCGTGCTCGCCAGATGCTTCGCGATCCCGCGTCCCGTCGAAGGCGAGGCTCCGGTTCGCAGGCTCGTCGAAGAAGGTCCTGAGCGCCTCGTTCCTCGGTGTCCACCGGCGCCGTGAGACCGGCGACGACGGCGCGCATGGGATAGAGGCGCTGCACGGTCCGGCGGACGCTATCGGCGTAGTTCCTGGCTCGCTCCGTGGCGTTCCGGGCCCGGGGCCTCGTCAGGAGCTCCTGCGCCGTCGAGCAGGGTCTCCACTCGGCCGAGGTCAGGTCCGCGAGATCGGCGACGTGCTTGATCGTGCCCTCGTTCCAGCGCGTGACGAGGCGCTCGACGAGCGGCGCGTGGTGCGCTTCGAAGAGGTCGATCGGCGGGCCGGCGTGCGCGTCGCGCCCGGTGAAGGATGGCTCGTCGGTCGACGTCATGAAGATTCGCGCCGGGTTCGAGCACCCCCGCCCTCAGCGCGAACTTCGCCCTCGCGATCAGCTCGCCGCGCGCAGGCGCCGGACGGCGGCCGAGCTTCGCCCAGAACGCGCGATCGTCGTGCTCTTCGTGCTCCAGGTACGCCTCGATGAACGCCTTAGCCCGCGTCGACGAGGAGAGCGCATAAGCGAGCGAAGCGCGGGCCGGCGTGAAGGCTGCGGCCGCGGAAGACAGCACGGTGGAGCGGAACCGCTCGAGGGTCGCTTCCACCTGTGCGTCGTGCTGCGGCGAGAGGTCGTTTCCACGACGCGCGCGCAGCAGCGCTGCGCGGACGTCGCGGGGGTGCGTCTTGATAAGCTCCTCGTAGGTCCTCGGCAGCCCGGCGCTGATGAGGCCGAAGAGCACCTCCTCCCGAGATCGCTCGCCGCCGCGATGCGCCGCGCAGACGCGAGGCGATCGAGCTCGTCGCGGTCGACGCCGGTCCGGCACGCCAGTCGGTCGAGCTCCGCGGCCGACCGATCGACGAGGCCCTCGCCCGCCGATCCGAGGCTTTCCGCGTGACGCGCTCGTACCGCGATGGGCCGGGGTAGCGGCCTCCGACGACGAGGTCGACCTGGAGGGTCGGCGGCGCCTGGCAATAAATCGTCGATCGCGCGACCAGCCGAGGAACGCCGCGCCGCCCCGGCTGATGGACGCGCACGACCAGCTCGGGCGCGACGCACCCCATGGGCCCGGAGGGGATCGCATAGGCGATCGCGTAGTAGCCGTCGCCGTCGGTGATCCCGGTCCCGAGCGAGGCCTCCTCGGGGAGCCCTATGTCGACGGCGTCGACCGTCGCTCCCGCGATCGGCGTGCCCGTGCGGGAACGGACGCGCCCGCGAACCGAGCAGAGCGCGGGAGCGAGGTTGGAGAGCTGCGCGGCCGCGTCGACCTCGATCCGCGCCCGCTCCAGTGGAGGGGCCGAGATGCCACTTCCACGCCGGCTCCGGCAGCGCACCCGTCGCGGCGCCGGAGCTCGCGAACAGACGCAGGCGGAGGACCGGCCTTCGATCGAGGAAGAGCGCCTGCATCTGCGCCGTGGTGATGCTCATCGTGAAGTGGCCGCCGGCGTCCGTGCAGGCGATCGCGACGAGGTCGCTCGCCAGCCCCGGCTGCATCGGGGATGCGCAGCCGACGAGGCGAAGATCCGCCGTCGTATTCGCGTCCCAGGCCTCGACCCGGAGATTGGGGACCCCGCGCTTCGTCCGTCGATCGACGATCTGGGCGGAGAGACGGTGCGCCACCGTGGGCGGCGGGCTGCGCCGCCGGGGCTGCCGGCCGCGCCGGTGTCGGCGAACGCCGCTTCGAGGAGGTCGCGCTGCGATCCGCCGAGCGTAACGCCCAACACAACTCGCGATGACCGCGCCTTCGCCGGCGCGCCGCGCTACGTACGATCCGCTGAAGTCGATAACCGATCCACCGAGGTTCGCCATGACCTTGTTCCTCGAGTTGAACGTGCGCCGACGGGCGTTGGGCGTTAGCTGATCAGCGGATTCGTTCCGTCTTCCTCCGCCGTGCCGTCCACGGGAAGACGAGGTGCCCGAACTGCACGAACTGCCGCGATCCGTCGGACGGGTGGGCATCGCCATCGTTGGCGCCCTTCGGGAGCAAACCAGAGATCAGCGATCTCTCCGTGCCGTCCTTCGTAGCCGTCGTCGAGGCACGCGAGCCCGATCGGCGTCAGCGGCGGATTGAGGTCGAAGTCGTTCCGGCCTCGGAAGCTGACCGACGCCGCCCACTGTGGAGCCGAAGGACTCGGTCGACATGAAGGTGCATGAGCGCGCTGCCATAGCCGCGCAGGCGCAGAAGGTCGTCGGGGACTGGAGGCGCGCGTAGTGGGCGGTGCTGGTCGCGTCGCCGACGGCGAGCATCGCCGCAGGCGTGCTCCAGCCCGCGACGAAGATTTCGCACGCGGTCGAAGAGCAGAACAGCACGGGCGCGGTGTCGCGGTAGCCGATGACACGCGTGCACTGCCCATCCGTCGATTGCATGGCGTGGACGATCATCGCGCCGCGGTGACGTCGCCGCCGTCGAGGAGACCGTTGAGGCTGCACTTCAACCGTGGCTGTCGGGCGCGCCGTCGTCGTGCCGCCCGGTACAAACCCGTTCGGCGCCCAGGTGATGATCACCGTCGAGGATACCGTGCGTCGGATCGATGCAAATCTGGGAGCCGGTGGTGATCCCCCTGTTGCGCCAGGACAATCCAGCTCCGCCCCGACTCGCCGCTGGGCCACCGGAGGGCGGCCTCGCTGGTCCGAGTGGTCCCTGGGCCCCGCGGCCAGGCTGTCACCGGCGCCGCCGCTCGACCGCGCAGCGGTCCAGCGGCTGTCCGTCTCCACCCTCCCGCCAAGCGTCACGACGAGCGACTCCTTGATCCCCCAGAGGATTTTCCGGTACATCGAGGTGGCGGTCTCGTCCGTCCGGTGCATAAAGATCTCAGTTCACGTCGAACTGCCGTTTCGAGAGCTGCGGCAACGGCATGATGGTGCTCCTCCCAGGTGTTTTGTCGTTGGATCAAAACAGGCTCTGCGAACCTGCCGAAGCGAACGGCGGTGACTTGGAGAAGTCCCATCGGCTTACCCGTGCGACGAGGCACACGCCCTTGATGACAGATGACCCGTACCGCCCATCACCGGAAGCGCCGGAGCACACTCCCGCGTATGCCCCGACTCGTAACGGATACGGGGCCACATACACCTGTCAGCGACGAACGCGAATTTTGTCGACTTAATTCACTTTATTTTGCTCTACGCAAACTGCATACAACCTGGCGAGTCATTCCTCGAACAAGTCGCGAACACATTGTCCTGCGATTCCCTTGTTCTCCCCGAACAGCGCCACGCCAGTTTCTTGTGTGCGCGGACGCTAGCGCATCCACGGGCGCACGCGCGCTCACCCGCGAACCGCCGGCAGCGTCACGTCGAGGATGTGGCAGAGCGCCGAGCAGGCGGGAGCAGATCGGCGAGCTGGTACAGATCGGCGTCCACCCGCACCTCCATGCTCGCGCCGGAGAAGGCCAGGAACTGCCACGCGATTCCCGTCGTCACGCACCCGTAAGATCTGCGCCGGCTTGCCACCCGTTCAGGGTACGCGGCGTAGAGCTCGGCAATACGCACTGCGGCAGAGCCGCATCGCGACGTCCCTCCTTCTTCGCCTCGATGATCACCATGAGGGGGAGCAGCTTATGGGTCGTGCTGCCCGAGATGATGAAGTCCGGGGTGCCGCAGAGCCCCTCCATCCCCTTCACGTCGAACCGCACCTCCGGCACCATCGAGATCTGGCCGGGTCGAAGGTTCTCCAGCTCGACGAGAACAGGATCGACCAAGCGACGGGCCCGCGCGCGCTCGTTCACCAGCCTCGTGTGGCGCACCCGATGAAAGTGGGTGACCAGCGCGGCGCTCGGCTCGACGGGCGCGATCCCATCGAAGAGGATCACGCGCGGCGCCTCCTGGATGCCGTGCCCCTCCTCCAAGGTCTCCCACAGGACCGCGCCGTCGGAAGTCGTGGCCTCAGCGGCAAGCACGCCCAAACCTTAGGGCCCACTTGCAGAGAAGTCGATCGATTGCCGCTCGCCCGAGAATCGTGGGGAAGCGGCGCTTCCAACTGAAATTTTGTCGAGGAAAGCTGGATGCCATCGCGGAGAGCTGGACGCCCATCGCTGAAAGCTGGATGCCCATCGCGGAGAGCTGGACGCCCATCGCGGAAAGCTGGATGCCCCTCAGGGAAAGCTAGATGCCCATCGCGAATAGCTGGACGCCTCTCGGGGAAGGCTGAACGCCCATCAGGGAAAGCTGGACGCTCATCGCGGAAAGTTGAACGCCCATCGCGGAGGACTGGACGCCCATCGGGGAAAGCTGAACGCCCATCGTGGAGGACTGGACGCCCATCGAGGAAAGCTGAACGCCCATCGAGGAAAGCTGAACGCGCATCGCGGAGGACTGGACGCCCATCGGGGAAAGCTGGACGCGCATCGGGGATAGGCGAAGGCCCATCGGGGAAAGCTGGACGCGCATCGGGGATAGGCGAAGGCCCATCGGGGAAAGCTCGACCCCCCTCGAGGTTCGCAAGAAACCCCTCGCGAGGCGCGCTCAGTTCTGCCGGTAGGCGCGCTCGACCGGTCGGCGTCGTCGCCGAGGATCCACACGTCTTGCGCGCCCTGGTTGATGTCGGTCAAGGGCACGCCCGACTTGCCGCCCGAGGCGACCTGCGCGCGCAGGTAGGCGTCGTGGTTCTGATCGACGTCGATCGCCAGGTAGGGGATGTTGCGGCCCGACAGCTCGTGCTGGAGCTTCTTGCAGGGGCCGCAGCCGGACGAGGCCAGATCGTCACCGAGCCGGAGGTCGAACTGACGGCGCCGAAGGCGAGCGCGATGGGCGCGGGCGCGGCGGCATAGCCGGGGTAAGCCGGTGCAGCGTAGGGCCACGACGCGGGCGCGGCGACCGGGCAGAAGGTGGGCGCGACGCTCTGCCCGTAGGCGCCCGCGACGGGCATGGGCGCGCCGGCCCCGCAGGTCATCGCGGCGTAGCCGAGGCCAGGAGTAGGCCACCGGGTAGCTGTACCGCGGAGCGCTCATCGCGCGGGCGTAGGTCGCTCCGGCGTCTCCGGCGCGCACCCTGCGAGGGCGGCGAGCCCTGCAGCGAGCAAGACGGCGGCGCGGACGTACGAACGGCCCATGCGCTCATCCTAGCGCACAGCTCGGCCGAAGTGGCAAAGTTCCTGGCGATGCGTACGGCGTGATGCGCTGGCATTTTGCGCAGAATCGTCGCATGGATCTGTCGTGAGCCACCCTGCGCTCGGCCGTGTCCTCGACCCCGAGGCCCTCGATGGTGAGGCAGGGGCGCGCGGGCTCTGCCGGATCGTCGTCCCCTCGGGGTGGCTCGAAGCGCCCTGCGAGATCGAGCTGCTCGTGCCTTCGCGCCTGCCCTGCGCGCGCTGCGACGGCGGGGGTTGCGATGGGTGCGGGCGGAGCGGGGCCGTGCGCGCGCCGCGCGAGGAGACCGAGCGGGTGCTCTCGGCGAGCTTGCCTGCGGTGGCGGCGTCGGGCGTGGCGCTGCGGTTGAGCCGGCCGTTCGGGCCGGAGGCGGAGATCGTGCAGCTCGTGATCGAGGTGCGGGCCGGGGAGGAGGCCTCGGCGGGCGTCACGCGGCGCGCCCCGCCCGCGCCGCTCGCCCTTGCTTCTTCGGGGCGCGCCTGGCCGGTCGGTCTCGCGCTGGTGATCGCCGCGATCGGGGCCGTGCTCGCGATGATCTTCGGGCGTTGAGCCGGTCGCCGACCCGGCGCAATCGTGATCGCGGTGCTGCTACCATGCGCGCGATGCGCGCTCGATCCTTCGCTCGGTTGCTCCCTGCCCTCTTCGCTCCGCTCCTCGGCTGCGGGGATGAAACGGTCCTCCCGCCGGTCACCGAGCCACCTCCGCCCGCCACGGTCGACGACATCATGGCCGAGCTCCCGCAGTCATGCTCCTTCGAGTGCGGCGGGAGCTGCACCGAGCCGGCCCAGGCCTTCGCATGCACGACGATCGGGCCCTGGTCCAAGCTGCCGCATGCGGACGCGTGCGGCGCGTGGGATGGCAAGTACCCCGACCCGGTCGCGGGCAAGTGCTACGCGACCGAGCCGGTGGGCGAGGCGGCGCGGCCGGCGGGGCCGCACCCGAACGGCGGGCTGATCTTGCCGGATGGGCACCGGCTCCATCCGGCGGGACGCGAGGTGCTCTTCGACGAGCCGGATCTCTCCGGAGGCTTCCCGATGAGCTTGATCCCGCTCGCCGATGCGCCCTTCGCGCTCGTGTCCGACGGCGGCATCCAGGACAACGCGCTGCGCCTCGTCGACCTCGACGCGCTCGCGGGCGGCGGCGCGCCCGTCGCGAGCTACGTGCCCTTCGCGCGGCCGAGCTCGCTCTTCCTCGGGATGGCCTTCCTCCCGCTCGATCGCGCGCTCGCCTCGGGCGGCGGCGACGGGATGGTGTACGCGTTCGACGTCGATCTCGCCGGCAAGACGATCGCCCGCGCGAAGGATCGCGACATCACGCTCGCGCCGGGCAAGGGCGGCGACACCTACTACGCCGGGCCGATCGCCGTCACCAAGGACGGCGCCCGCCTCGTCGTCGCGCCCTCCGATCACGCGTCCGAGATCCAGGTCTTCTCGCTCATGCCCGACGACTACGGGACGAAGGTCGCAGCGATCGGCTTGCCCCCGGGCAACGAGAGCCACTTCGTCTTCGACCTCGCCCGCGATCCCTTCGATCCGAACGGGCAGCTCTTCTACGCGACCGATCAGTCGCGCGGCACGCTCGTGGAGATCGACCTCGCGCAGGGCAAGGTGACGCGCTCGATCGCGGTCGAGAAGAACCCCGCGCAGGTGGTCTTCCTCGACGCGACGTACGCGCTCGCCACGCAGGCCGACGGGGACGCGATCGCCGTCGTCGACCGCGCGGCGGGGATGGTGGCGGCCCAGGTGCCGGTGTTCGAGAAGGACGCGCCGCACGGCTTCTCGCCGACGGGCCTCGCCTACGATCCAGCCACGAAGCGCCTCTACGCCGCGCTCGCCGGGGTCAACGCGGTCGAGGCCTTCGACGTGACGCCCGGCTCACCGCCCGCGCTGGCGCCGGCCGGTCGCATCCCCACCGCCTGGTGGCCGACGGGGGTGATGGTGGCGCCCGATGGAGCGTTGATCATCCTCAACGGCAAGGGGCACGGGAGCGGCACCGACAAGAAGCCCTACCCCTGGGGCCAGGGCCCGATCACCGATCGGATGCACGGGAGCATCCAGCGCGTGCCGGCCGCCGAGCTCGCCGATCTCTCGGCGCTGAGCGCGACGGTCGAGAGCGGGCGCGCGATCGACAAGCTGCCGGGTCGATCGACCGTCGTGTGCCCGGGAGGCGCGGCGGACTTCCCGATCCCGGAGACCAACGAGAATGGTCCCTCGGCCCAGATCAAGCACGTGATCCTGGTGGTGCGGGAGAACAAGACCTTCGACGCCGTCTTCGGCGACCGGAAGGACCTCGGCGACGGCGACCCCTCGCTCATCATGGCGAGCGACCCGAGCTACCAGGCGGCCATCTGGCAGAACGCGCGCTCGATCGCGCAGCAGTTCACGAACTTCGACAACTTCTACACGGACGCCGAGCAGTCGATCCAGGGCCACACGTGGACGGTGTACGGCCGCACGACCGACACCATGGAGCGCACGTGGCTCACCATCTGGGGCCGCGCGTCGCGCACCCTGGCGACGCCGACCTTGCCGCTCGATACGCCGAAGGAAGGCGGCGTCTTCTCGTGGTTCAACGAGGTCGGGATCGGCATCGAGAACATGGGCGAGATCATCGGCAACGCGGCGCCCGACGGGCGCTATCCCGGGCTGCTCTACGCGCAGAGCCGGCCCGACATCGACAAGAGCTGCTACCTCGGCGGGCGGCTCCGGCTCGAGTGCAACCTCGCGCCCTTCACCTACGCGCTCCAGACGAACGATCACACCTACGGCGGGAGCGCCGGCTCGCCCGCGCCGGAGGTGATGATCGCAGTGAACGACGAGGCCTCGGGCCTCTTGCTCGACGCCCTCTCCCACAGCCCCTACTGGAAGGACTCGCTCCTCATCATCACCGAGGACGACCCGCAGGACGGCGGCGATCACGTCGACCTGCACCGCTCGCTGCTCTTCATGGCCTCGCCGTGGATCAAGCGCGGCTACGTGAGCCACGGGCACTACGACATGGCGAGCGTGTACAAGCTCGTGGCCCACATCTACGGCATCCCCTACCACAACGACATGATGCGGAACGCGCTCCTCCCCCTCGACGCCTTCACGAGCACGCCCGACTACACGCCGTACACGTACTTGCCGCGGACGGTGACGGCGCCGTGCAACGCCGAGAGCTCGGCCTACGCGAAGGAGGCCGAGCGCTGGGACTTCGACGACCTCGACGATCAGCCGGGCCTGTCGCAGCAGATCATGAAGATGATGAAGGAGAGCCCGAAAGACCGCGGCGTGAAGCTCATCCCCCCACACCACTGAACAGTACCGCGACCGGCAGGGAGCGGACCGCGCAGCCACCCGTCCCCAGACGCCACGCGGTCACCCGTCACCGGATCGCCACCTACACGGCGATCCCCTGCGCATCGAAGAACCCTTCGAAAAGCGCGCTCGACAGGTACCGCTCCCCCGAATCCGGCAGCACCGCCACGATCGTCTTGCCGGCGTTCTCGGGGCGCTTCGCGATCCGCACGGCCACCGCCGCGGCTGCTCCGCACGAAATCCCGGCAAGGATCCCCTCCTCCTTGGCGAGCCGCCGCGCGAAATCGATCGCCTCGTCGTTCGTCACCTGCTCGATCTGATCGACGAGCGACATGTCGAGGATGTCGGGCACGAAGCCGGCGCCGATGCCCTGGATCTTGTGGGGACCAGGCTTGATCGGCTCGCCGTTGCGGGTCTGCGTGAGCACCGGGCTGTGCGTCGGCTCCACGGCGACCGAGACGATCGCCTTGCCCTTCGTCTTCTTGATGTAGCGCGACACGCCGGTGATCGTCCCGCCCGTGCCGACGCCGGAGACGAGGATGTCGACGCCGCCCGCGGTGTCCTCCCAGATCTCGGGGCCGGTGGTGCGCTCGTGGATCGCCGGGTTCGCCGGGTTCTTGAACTGCTGGAGCATCACGTAGCGATCCGGATCGGAGGCGACGATCTGCTCAGCCTTGGCGATGGCGCCGTTCATCCCCTTCGGGCCCTCGGTGAGCACCACCTTCGCCCCGTAGACGGCGAGGAGCTTGCGGCGCTCGATGGACATCGTCTCGGGCATGGTGAGCGTCACCGGGTAGCCCTTGGCCGCGGCCACGAAGGCGAGCGCGATGCCGGTGTTGCCGCTCGTCGGCTCGACCAGCTCCTTGCCGGGGCCGAGCACGCCGCGCTGCTCGGCGTCCCACACGAGGGCCGCGCCGATGCGGCACTTCACCGAGTAGGCCGGGTTTCTCCCCTCGATCTTGCCGAGCACCGTGGCCTTCGCGTCGCCGACGACGCGGTTGAGCCGGACGAGCGGCGTCTTACCGATGGAGAGGGCGTTGTCGTTGAACCAGTGAGCCGTTCCGGTGGACATGGATTCTCCTGCGGCGCGCGGGGCGCCGTCTTCGGGCGGGAAGGGGCCTCAGTTGAGCCTGAACTTGAAGGTGAGCACGTAGTACACGTCGGCCGGCTTTCCCTGGAAGAGGATGGGGGTGTACTCCTGTGTCTTGAGCGCTTCGAGGACGATCTCGCCGAGCATCGGCGGCGCCTTGACGATCTTGCAGTCGCGCACGCGGCCGCTCTTCATGATCACGCAGCGCGCGATCACCGTGCCCTCGACGCCGGCCGCGCGGGCCTCGGGCGTGTAGTCGGGGTTCTTGCCGCTGACGAGCGTGGGGCGGTTCATGCCCTCGGTGAAGGACATCACGGCGTCGGGCGCGCTGCTCTCCGGCGCAGGGGCGGCGCTCGCCGCCGGAGCGGGAGGCGCCTGCGCTGCGGCCGGCGGGAGGGCGAAGGTGACGTTGATCCCGCTCTGGCTCTCGACGGGCGCGCCGTTGAGGTGCGCGGGCCGGTAGCGCCAGGTGGCGAGCGCGGCGAGCACGAGCGCGCTCGTGTCCGCGGGCGCTTCGAGCACCTGGCAGCCGGAGAGGGCGCCCGCGCGGGTGATGGTGCAGCGGGCGCGGGCCGTCGGGGGCGGGCTCGCGGAGCGGAGCGCCGGGGGCAGGATCGGATCGTCGCCGGAGAGCTTGGCGGGGAGCGTGAGGCCGGTGGGGCTTATCGGCGGCAGAGGAGCCGGCGCGGGCGGTGCTGCGAGCGCTGTCGCAGCAGGAACGGCAGGAGGCGCAGGCGGCGACGCGGACGGTGCCGGAGGCGCGCCGCATGCCGCGAGCAGACCGGACAGAATCAGAGCACGGTAGTGAGCGCGCCTTTGCTTCACATGGGTTCCTTGGAGGTCTCCCCAAGAATAACCAACTCCACGCGCTTGGGAGGTGGAAATGGTCGGGCGATCGTGGATCGCTCCGACGCCGAAAAAAGGTGAACGTCCTCGCGTGCATCTGCTCTCCATGAATGGCGACCCGGCGAGGTGATCGCACCTCAGCGCGATATTTTGCTGCTCCAGCACCACACTGTAGGGTGCCGCCCATGCCGACCCTCGAGCATCACGGCTTGATCGAGATGTTCCGCGAGAACCCCGCCCTCGCGCCCCACCTCCTCGCACTCCTCTTCCACCTCGACGTCCCCGCCCACGCCTCCGTTCGCGTGGCCGACACGACGCTTGACCAGCTCATTCCCGTCGAGTTCCGCGCCGACCTCGTCCTCGAGCTCCGCGACGCCGCGGACAAGGTCGTGCTCGCGATTGTCCTCGAGTCGCAGCTCGAAAAGAAGCCGCGCAAGAAGTTCACCTGGCCGGTGTACGTGGCGGTCGCACGGGCCGAGCGCGAGTGCCCGGCGGTCGTCCTCGTCATCGCAACCGACGCCGAGGTCGCCGCTTGGGCCGCCGAGCCTATCGACCTGGGCCTGGGGCGGGGCACCCTCGAGCCCTTCGTGCTGGGCCCGGCCACCCTGCCCGCGCTGACAGACCCCGCCATGGCCGACCAGGAGGTCGAGCTGTCGGTCCTGTCCGCGATGGCGCACGGCAACGGCCCGGAGGGCCTCGCAGTGCTCCAGGCGGCGTTCGGGGCGCTCGGGCGGCTCGACCGGGAGCACGCCGCGGTGTACTTTCAGATCATCTGGAACGTGGTACGCGAGCCCATGCGGCAGGCGCTGGAGAAGCTGGTCATGGAAGGACAGATCGAAGGCAAGGCGACTTTCCCCCCGTTCGCGCAGCGGCTCATCGAGCAAGGCGAGCGGAAGGGCGAGCTCAAGGGCAAGATCGAGGGCAAAGTCGAGGCGCTCCACGAAGCGTTGCTGCGGTTGCTCGCGCGCGCAGGGCTCGCGCTCGGAGAGGGCGACCGGGCTCGCATCGAAGCGTGCAACGACATCGCGACCCTCGACCGGTGGATCGAGAACGTCATCGGCGCGAAGACCATCTCGGACGTGCTCCGCTGACATGATCCCGCGAGCGGCCTCCGCGCCGAGCTCGACACTATGCTCGCCCTTGCGCGAGGAGACGCGTATCGCGAGGCGCACGATCGTCCCGTCGAGCAGCCAGGTCTGAGTCGCCGTCTCCGTGTTCGGCCAGCACACGTACGACGTGGACCGCGATGGCCAGCGGGTTGATTACGTCGGCGATGATGGTGATAAGCGCCGAAGGCCGGCGCTTATCAAAGCCAGGCATTGAGTCATACGTCAAAGACAAACACACACCGAGGTCTTCGGACGCATCGCCCAGCAACACAGTATCCGTCACAATTTCGTCGCGCACACATGCCGCACGTCTGCATCCATTCGAGACACAGCTAAAATTCACCGGACAGCTCGGCGTTCCCTGGCATGATTTCCACACATCCGAATTCAGGCAGTGGTGCATAGCTGGCGCCACAGTCTCACTCAGATGGCACACAGCAATTCCTTCGCCCCCGTCCAACACATCTTACAGCATCCAATCCTTGCAGTCGGCATCCGACTCGCACCGCGGAACGTCACAACCCGCACACCACAATTCGCAAACACGTTCCACCTGCCTACAGGCGGGTCACCGTTAGACGTTGCAACACAATCTCCGTCAGCACGACACCCTCGCTGACCCACACTGATTTGGTCGCAGTGAGAACCAACACCGCGAGACCCCAAAGCACAGTTCGTTGCAACTTCTTCTTTATCATAAATCACTCCATCACCCAGCTAGCGCTCCATCTGCTGGGCACCATCGACCATACACACATCAATCAGGTCGCCAACGGTCGCCTTTTTCTCCTGACTCACGCGGCACCTAGGTCGCAACCTCGAACCAGCTCAGGGCACCGCTGAGGGCCGGAAGTTCAGCGAGATGTAACGAGACCCGCGGAGGGTCTTCATATACTCTCCGAGGATATATGGAGACCCGGCCGCACGCCGGGGGGTGGCGTCGGGCGGGTTTACGTTGACTCGGAAAGGGTCGGCGGAGACTCGGCGAGAGTCTTCGAAGACTCTCGGAGAGTATATGGAGGACGCCGCGGACGGATCGTGCCGCCACGCCGAGGGCCTCCATATACTCTCGGAGAGTATACGGACACCCGGCGAGGGTCGAAGCAAACCCTGGAAGTGTCGAGCCCAACCCTCGAAGAATAAGAGAAAGCCCGGCAACGGTCGAAGGAGACTCCAGAAGTGTCGAGCCCGACCCTCGAAGAGCAAAGGAAGGCCCACCAACGGTCGAACGGGACCCTCCTCTGAGCGAGCGCTCACCTCGATCGCGCGGCCTTCCGCACCTTGGCTCCCGAGCCCAGCGCCCGCCTGCGCCGGCTCCGGACCGCGCCGAGAGCCGCGGCGACGCCCATTGCGCCGATCGCCCACGAGCCCTCGCCGCCCGCGGGCACGGTGCACCCGCAGCCGCTATCGGCGGCAGGCTGTCCGATATCGCCCGTGCCGGTGCTCGTGGTGCCGCCGCCCTCGCCGCCGGTGCCACCGCTCGTGGTGGTCGTGGTCGATCCGCTGCTCGAGCTGGTCGTGGCGGGCGGCGCCTCGTACGCCACGAGGGCGAACTGCGAGAAGGACTCCTCCTGCTGCATCCCGCCGACGCACACGGTGAACGCGTAGCCCCAGTCCGGCTCCAGCACGTACTTCTGCCCGGCCGGCGGCCCCGTCACCTCGACCTCAATCTGCACGGTGCGGTGCTTGCCCGCGCCGAGCGTACCGGCGTCGACGCCGGAGACCAGGTTCCCCGTGACCACGGGCTGCCCGTTGATGTCGCCCTCCTGCCCATCCATCTTGAACGACCCGAGCGAGAGCCCCGCCTCGAGCGGCATCTTGAAGCTCACCTTCTCGGCCGGCACTTGCCCCGTGTTCTCGAGCACCGCCGTCACCGTCAGCTTGTCGCCGATCGTCACCTTGCTCGCGCTCGTCATCACGCTCGACCCGCTGCCCGTGAAGTCGGGCGCGTTCACGTCGATCGCGAAGGCCGCGAGGATCGGCACGTACGAGTCACCCGTGGTGATCGTTCGGAGCACGGCCGATTTCTCGCCGTTCTGGAGCTGCCCCGCCATCGAGGAGAGGCCCACCGTGGTCACGTCCCAGCCCTGCCGCCCACCCGCGATGTTCGCCCCGCCGAGCGCGTCCTGGTTCTGGTTGCCGAACGATCCCTGGCTGTCGAGGTTGCCCTTCGCGTCGTTGATCTGCGAGCAGAAGAAATTGTTCTCCGGGTTGTTCGGCCCCGACAGGTGCACGAACGAATCGTTCACCGTCGGCGCGATGAGGAGCTGATCGCCGACGAGGTTCGCGTCGCCCTCGATCGCGCTGATCACCACGCTGCCCTTCACCTCGCCGGCCGGCGGCGTGCAGAAGCCGCTCACCTCGTAGTCCTGCTGGCTGTCCTCGTCGACGAACGAGCCGCCCACGAACACCGAGAGGTTGCGCACCGGCTCGCTCGTGTCGCGCAGCGCGACGGTGAGCGTCCAGCCCGCGGCGTTGAGCGAGTTGATGAGCTCGGTCTGCGTGGCGGGCACGCCGGAGACGCTGTACGTCCCGGCCCCCTGCGATTTCACGAAGTCGGTCACGTTGGCCGAGCGCATGTAGTAGTTGACCGCGAAGCCCTTGGTCGACTGCTGGGCGATCGTCAGCTCCGTCAGCGGATCGGGCGCGATCGCCATGGTCATCCCGTTCACGGCGAGCGTCACGGCCTGGCCGAGCGAGCCGGTCACGTCCTCGTCGCCGTACTTGTAGCTCCCGCCCCAGGTCAGCTCGGCGTAGAGCACCTCGCCCTCGCTCGGGAGCACGAGCTTCGCGGTCGAGCCGTTCTTGGTCCAGTCGTTCGTGGTGCCGAGGGGCCAGGGGTTCGCCGCGTTCGCGGGGAGGAGATCGGCCGAGGCTGGATCGAGCGAGAGGAAGGTGCCGATCGAGTCCTTGATGCCGGGGCCGTTGAGGCCCTGCTCCTTGCTGAGCCCGAGGGTGTTGCCGGTGCCGATGATCCGACCCGGCGCGGTCGTCGAGAAGCGGAGCACCTGCGCCTCGGCCGCGGCCGGGACGAGGAGGGTGATCGCGCAGGCGAGCAAGGAGCGGGAGAAGCGAGGGAAGGAGCAGAAGGAGGCAACGCGTCGCATCGTCCCCGCGTATCTCCGCGGCGGACAAGGGTCAACGGCGCGCCGCGCGCGGGCTCAGCGCGGCCGGAAGCGATCGGTCGCGAGGATGAGCTCGTGCATGTTGCCGGGCTCGAAGGCCGAGTGGCCCGCGTCGGGGACGATGCGCAGATCGGCCTCGGGGAAGGCCTTGTGCAGCGCCCACGCGCTCTCCATCGGGCAGACCACGTCGTAGCGGCCCTGCACGATGACCGTGGGGATGTGGCGGATCTTGTGCACGTCGTCGAGGAGCTGCGTGTCCGTGCGGAAGAACCCCCGGTTGACGAAGTAGTGGCACTCGATGCGCGCGAACGCGAGGGAGAACTCGTCGCCCGCGGTGCGGGAGATCAAGGCCTCGTTGGTGAAGAGGCAGCTCGTGCGGCCCTCCCAGACGCTCCAGGCCCGGGCCGCCTCCTGGCGCACCGCCGCGTCGTCGCTCGTGAGCCGGCGGTGGTAGGCGTGCAGCAGGTCGCCCCGCTCGGCCTCGGGGATCGGCGCGAGGTAGCCCTCCCAGGCGTCGGGGAACATCGCGTCCGCGCCGCGCTGGTAGAACCAGTCGATCTCCTGCTTGCGGAGGAGGAAGATCCCCCGCAGCACGAGCTCCGTCACGCGCTCCGGGTGGGTCTCCGCGTAGGCGAGCGCGAGCGTGCTCCCCCACGATCCGCCGAAGACCTGCCAGCGCTCGATCCCGAGGTGCTCGCGCAGCTTCTCCATGTCGGCCACGAGGTCCCACGTCGTGTTCTCGCGGAGCTCGGCGTGCGGGGTGCTCTTGCCGGAGCCGCGCTGGTCGAAGAGCACGATGCGGTAGGCCGCCGGATCGAAGAAGCGGCGCTGCTTGGGCTCGGTGCCGCCGCCCGGCCCGCCGTGGACGAAGACGACCGGCTTGCCCTGCGGGTTGCCCGACTCTTCCCAGTAGATCTCGTGCAGATCGCTGACCTTCAAGCGGCCGCTGCGGTGGTGCTCGATCTCGGGGTAGAATGTGCGGCGCGTGGAGAGCGGGGTGGCGGTCATCGGGGCTCCTCGGCCCGGCACCTAGCGGGGGCCGTCGCGGAGAGCCAGAAGAATCCGGCGTCTACCCCCGGGTGCCGCGCGCGGGCGGCCGATTGGAGCAAAGACAGCACCAACTGCGTTTTTTCTGGATCAGCAGCACGGACACAAGGCCCCCCCAGCTTTTTGCAATAATGATACCCGCCCGATTGGGCTGATATTTCGCTCCGATTCTCAAGCTCTCGGCGCAATCGTCCCGTCCTTGACGGGCCATTTCGAAGGGGATTGGCCCGTCCCCATGGACGGGCCGGGGATGTGGGGGACCGGCTGGAGGGCCGGGCTGACAAGTGGCACAGGCCCGGCACGTGCCCGGCACGTGCCCGGGCACGTGCCCGCGACGGTCGCTCTTGACCGGGCGAGCCCTTCCGGTTCCCATCGTCCGCCCCGAGGCGCGCCAGCGCCCGGCCGTCCCCGAGGAGGCCCCATGGCGGTCCGCCCTTCCGATCTGCACGCGATCCCCCTGTTCCAGAGCATCACGGACGAGCACCTCACCGAGCTGATGTCGGCCTTCGAGCGCCTCGTCTTGCCCGAGGGCTCCGTGCTCTTCGAGGCCGGCAGCGACCCCAAGCACTTCTTCCTGCTGGAGAGCGGCGAGGTGACCCTGAGCGAGGGGGACGAGGTCCGCTTCCGTCTCAAGCCGATCTGCCCCATCGGCGAGCTCGGCGCCGTCACCGGCGCGCGCCGCAACACCACCGCCGTCACCTCGGCGCCCTCCGAGGTCTGGAGGATCGGCGTCGTCGAGCTCGCGGCCTTCTTCGAGAAGCACGGCGACGTCGCGTACCCGTTCTACCACAACCTGCTCACCATCGTGGCCCACAAGGTGCGCCGCGAGACGCGCCGCCTCGACGAGATGCGCGCGAACCTGATCCGCACCCAGAAGGCCATGAAGCGCCTGCTCGACACGGTGCTCGAGAGCGAGGAGACGCCGCTCAGCAAGACGGTCGCCGAGACGCTCGAAGACCTCATCGAGCACAACAAGCGCGGCCACTACCTGGTCGAGCCCGCGCACGTGCTCCACAGCTTCGTCCGCCTCGACGACGGGCGGATGATCCCGGTGCGCGAGATCTCCGACGGCTACCTGCGCTTGCCCGCCGACGCCGGGCTCGACAAGGGCAAGGCGTGGAGCGGCGTGCTCGTGCTGCCCGCGGGGGAGATCCCGGTGAGCGGCACGGCCGAGTCGGCGGGCGAAGGCGGCGCGCTGATCAAGCTCGACCTGCTCATCGAGCAGTACGCGGGCGTGCTCCGCGACTACCTGACGCGCGTGCAGATGCTCGACTTCATCGTCTGAGCGAGGGGAGCGAGGTTCGTGTCCCGGCGTTGACCACCGTGCAACGCCGGAGAACACGGGTCACCGCGAGGCGCCCTCGCCGATCGTCGCGAGGTCGATCTGCGCGCCGCCGGGCAGGAGCGCGGGGACGAGCAGCGCGCCGTCCGGATCGCTCACCACCGGGATCGACAGGCCGTCCGCGCGGACGAGGCGGGCCGCGCGGGCACCCGCCTCGCCGGGCTTGCCCTGGTTCGGCACCACCGCCACCCAGGCGATCGAGGGCGACGCGCCGAGGCCGGCCGGCGGCAGCGCGGGCGGCTCCAGATCGCGCCCGTCGATCGCGGCCCGCGCGAGCGATCGGACGCCGTCGTCCGGGTCGAGATCGCGGGCGAGCTCGAGCACGGCGACATGCTGCGGCGCGCCGAGGTGGGAGAGCGCGCGGACGATGGCGCGGCGCACGTCGGCGTCTTCCTCGAAGCGGTAGGCCTGGCCGAGGAGCGAGACGCGCTCGGCTCGGGATCGCGCCCGAGGCCGAGCGCGACATGCGCGCGCACCACCGGGTCGTTGCCTTCGAGCAGGCGCTTGATGCGGCTGCGCAGGGTCTCGTCGTCGCGGCTCGGCAGGGCGCGCGCGGCGAGGGGCGCGAGCGGGCCGCCGGACTCGGCCCAGGTCGCGAGCAGCGAGGTCGGCAGCGATCCACCGTCGGGGCGCGCGAGGAGCGCCACCTGTGCGGCGAGGATCGCGAGGCTCGGCCGCTCGCCCGCGGATCGCTCGCCGTCACCCGCCTGCGCGCGCCCGAGCTCGCGGGTCAGCACCGCCGAGAGCGCGTCGAGGCCCTCCGCGCGGCCCGCGAGCGCGCCCCGGGCCGCGGCCGCGAGCAGCGCCACGTCGCAGCCTTTGGGTGGGCAAGCGCGCTCCAGCAGATCGGCCAGCGGGAGCGCGCCCGTCGCCACGAGGCCGAACGCGGCGACCGCGCGATCGGCCGGCGCCTCGGCCGCGAGCGCGCCGTCGAGGGCCGCGCCGAGCCCGCGGGGCGCGTCGCCCCGGGCGAGCGCGCGCACGATCGCCGCGCGCAGCACGAGCCGCCGCGCGTCGCCCTTGCGCGCCGGATCGGCGAGGCCCTTCTCCAGGGCGGCGCGCGCGGCCTCGCCCGGCGCGAGCGCGAGCGCGTACGCCGCCGCGAGCGCGTGCTCGGGCTTGCCGAGCAGGTCCGCGAGCGCCTCGGCCGCCTTCGGCCCGCCCGCGCGCCCGATCGCGGCCACCACCCTGGGGCGCAGCGCCTCCGGGAACGCGCCGAGCTCCGCCGCGAGCGGCGCCGCGAAGGCCGGCGAGGGCACGAGCAGCGCGAGGCGCAGGCCGTCTTCCCGCGTCGCGTCGTTGCTGAAGAGCGCGGTCACCGCCGCGTCGGCCTGGGGCGCGCCGAGCAGGAGCAGCACCTCCGCCGCGGCCTTGCGGAAGCGCGGATCGGTCTTGCTCAGCCAGCCGCGCGCCGCGGGGAGCACCGACTCGTCGCCGAGCCGCGCGAGCGCGACGATGCCCGCCACCTGGTAGGCCGGATCCGGCTCCTCGAGCATCGCGCGCAGCCGCTCGATCGCGCGCAGATCGCCGGCGTCGCCGAGGAAGGTCGCGAGGGCCGGGGTGAGCTTCTTGCGCCCTTCGAGGAAGGGATCGAGCGTCGGGGGCGGGGCCGCGCGGAGCGCGCGCGCCGCGGCCTCGGAGACCGCGTTGTTCTGGAGCAGCGCGTTCACCAGCGACACGAGGCTCTTCTTGTCCCCACCCCGGGCGAGCGCGAGGGCCGCGGTGCCGCGGATCACGCCGGCGAGCGGGCTCTGCGCGCCGCGGCTGTCGCCCGCGCCGGTGTCGGTGGCCTCCCGCGTGAGCAGCTGTCGAACGTTGTCCTTCTTCGTGAACGGCGCGAGCGCCCGCACCGCCTCGAGGCGCGCCCGCGGATCGCGCCCGAGGGAAGACCCGAGCTCCATCTGCTCCACCAGCGCGTCGACGGCCTCCGGGGTGCCGATCGCGCCGAGCCGGAGCACGCCCCGCAGCCGCTCGCCCGCGTCGTCCGATCCCAGCAGCTTGACCGCCGCCGGCACGCCGAAGCGCTCGCGCACCGAGGCCGGCTCGGCGCGCTTCTCCGCCGGCGGGAGCACGGGCCGCGGCTGCCCCGCCGCGGGCGCCGCGAGGCCGAGCAGGACCGTGCCGAGGGCGGCGAGCGGGGCGACGCGGCGGAGGCGCATGCGAGGCCGCACTATCGCCCGGGCCGCGGGGCCTGTCACGCCTCCACCCTCCGCGCGCCCGTCGATCGCCCACCGGCCGCCCGAACCGTGCTGTACGATCGCCGGCCGCGCCGGCATTTGGGAAGAAGCGAGGGCGCGAGCTTTTCGAGGGTGCAGAACATCGCGAAAAGACTGGTTTTCTCGGGAGGTCCTCTCTACCCTCGTCCGCCCGAGATTCTAACGTAACGGAAGGTTTGAGCTGATGAACCCGGTTCGTCTCCTGGAGAAAGCCATCTCCTTCACCGCCGGCAAGGTCTGGCCGGTCCTGCAGACGATCAACGAGCTCGCCCCGGAGAGCGCGCCCTTCCACCCTCGCTGGAGCGACCAGCCCATCCCGCGCGGCAAGGCCCGGAGCAAGCCTCCGCTCGGCTGGCCGCGCGAGACGGACAGCTTGTGCCCCGTGTGCGTGAAGGAGGCGCGCGCGGCGATCCTCGGCCAGAGCGCCTCGATCCGCCACCTCATCGACGGCAAGCCGGGCGAGATCAAGGCCCGGATCGTCGAGCGCGACGGCCAGATCGTGATGGAGAAGACCTGCCCCATGCACGGGCACTTCGAGGACGTGATCGCGATCGATCCCCGCTTCCTCGAGCGGATCGAGGGCCTGTTCGCGGGCCGCGACGTCGCGATGACCCCGGACAAAATCCACGATCACGGGTCGAGCACCATCCGCTACGGCCGGGGCGCGGTGCTCACGGTGGACCTCACCAACCGCTGCAACATGATGTGCGACCCGTGCTTCATGGACGCGAACCAGGTCGGCTACGTCCACGAGCTCGCGTGGGAGGAGATCACGAAGATCCTCGACGACGCCGCGGATGTCCGGCCCCGGCGGCAGATGTCGATCCAGTTCTCCGGCGGCGAGCCGACCCTCTCGCCCCACTTCCTCGACGCCATCCGCTACGCCAAGAAGAAGGGCTATTTCGCGGTGCAGTGCGCGACCAACGGCCTGCGCTTCGCCGAGGAGCCGGGCTTCGCCAAGAAGGCGCGCGAGGCGGGGCTGCGCATGGCGTACCTCCAGTTCGACGGGGTGACGAACGAGGCCAACGGCCACCGGAAGATCAAGAACCTCTACGACGTGAAGCTCCGCGCGATCGAGGAGCTCTCCGCCGCCGGGATCGACGTGATCCTCGTGGTCACCATCGTCAACGGCCTGAACAACGACCAGGTGGGCCCCATCGTGGAGTTCGCGGTCGACAACGCCGACAAGATCACCGTGGTCAGCTTCCAGCCCGTGAGCTTCACCGGCCGCGACGAGGACATCAGCCCCGAGCTGCGCAGGCAGCAGCGCTACACGCTGAGCCACCTCGCCCGCGACGTGGCCGAACAGGCCAAGGTGACCGACCCGCTGCGCGACTGGTTCCCCCTCTCCGCGCTCTCGCCCTTCGGCAACGTGGTCGATCTGCTCGACGGGCCCGACAAGGACTGGGGCCAGCTCAACTGCGGCTGCCACCCGAACTGCGGCGTGGGCACGGTGCTCTTCGTCAACAAGCGCACCAAGCAGCGGGTCGCGCTGCTCGATTTCCTCGACGTCGAGGGCCTGCTCCGCGACTTCGCGGTCATCTTCGAGGCGGGGCGCGGGAGGCGCTGGACGAAGGCGCAGGTCGTCGCCTCGCTCCTCCGCCACTACAAGCCCGAGGGCGCGCCGGAGGGCTTCGATCTGCGCCTGCTCATCAAGCAGTTCATGAGCCAGACGGGCGCGACGCATGCGGGGCAGGCCGACGCCAAGTCGTTCGAGTGGCGCGTGCTCTTCGTGGCCGGCATGTGGTTCCAGGACCTGTTCAACTACGACTTCCGCCGCACGGAGATGTGCATCATCCCCTACGGGACGCAGCTCGGGGAGATCAGCTTCTGCGCGTACAACACCGGGGTCGGCTGGCGGAACATCCTCGAGAAGATGAAGGCCAACGCGACGGTCGCCGAGTGGTACAGGACGCGCGGCCGCCACCCGATCCACGCCAAGAACAAGGACCTCCCGCTCCCCGAGCACGAGCGCCCGATCACCGTGATCGAGCATGCCCTCGCCCACGAGGAGCGCGCGCGGGCCGAGGGAAGCGGGCCGCGGCGCCTGCCGATCGTGAGCTGAGCGCGCACGTGGTAGCCTCCGGCCGATGAGCAACGCGCCGCAGGGCCCCTGGGGCCCTCCGCCCGGACAATGGCCCGCGCAGGGTCACGGGCCCGCGTACGGCCACGGGCCCGCGCAGGGCTACGGGGGCGCGCAGGGCTACGGGCCCGCCTACGGCCACGGGCCCGCGCAGGGCTACGGGGGCGCGCAGGGCTACGGGCCGCAGGGCCCCTGGGGCGCGCTCGATCCGATGGCCAAGCGCTTCAACCTGCTCGGCACGGTGAGCCTCGTGCTCGCGGGCCTCGAGCTCGCGTACGGCCTGTGGAAGCTCGTGAGCGCAGCGTTCACCGGGATCTTCCTCCAGGCCGAGCGCGCGCTGCTCGGCTCGCTCGCCGCCCCGGTGCCGGTGCCCGTGAGCGGCATGCTCTCGGCGGTCGAGGACTTCGCCCGCACGATCGCGCTCTGGGAGGCGGTGCGCGCCGTCCCGCTGATGGTGGCCAGCGTCTTCCTGCTCCTCATCGCGCTCCGCATCCGCAAGGGCGACCGGCAGGCGCTCCTCTCGGCCCGCGCGTGGGTGTGGTGGGCCGCCGGCATCGTGGTCTTCTCGGTCCTCTTGCAGCTCGTCACCACGGTGCCCGCGACGCTCGCCTACCAGCGCCAGATCACGGGCATGATGCCGACCATGACAGGCCCGGGCGCGCGCCACGGCGCAAGCCCGATCGTGGTCAAGCAGCTCAGCGAGACGTGGATGATGGCCTCCACGCTGATCGGGATCATCATGGGCGCCGGCTTCTATGCCACCTGGCCGATCGTCCTCCGGGTCTGGTCCGATCGCCTGATCGCCCAGCAAGCGGCGGCCGACGCAGCGCGGCAATCCGCTTGAATCGCCGAGGTGCGCAAACCAATGCGCACCCGCGCGCAGCGCAATGGCAGGCGCTGAAAGCCCTCGATCCAAAGCGCTGATGTTTCGAGACATCAGCCCTCTGATGTTTCGAGACATCATCTCTCGTGCATTCTCCAGGACAGCCCCACGGTAGCGCCGTCCCGCGCCAAAAAAAATTTCCGGCGGAGCGTAACTTTCCGCTTCCAAGGTCGAAAAAGTTCGGTTAGCGTCCCCTTAATCGCGCCATTTCGCTGCTCGCTGAATGGTTGAAGGAAGGCATGAGCCTCCACATTTGACCATCGAAAGACGACGGTTGAGCGAAGGGTCGTCGAAAGGGGATTTCATGTCCTTGCGCATGCTTGTCCATCGAGCCGTGTTGCTGGTCGCGCTCGTCGCGGCGCTCCTCGGGCTGCCTCGGCCGGCGCTGGCCGGCCCGTACGGGTCCTTCGTCACCCTGCCCAGCGCGGGCCTGCCGAGCGGCGGGGACGTGAGCCAGGTGGCCGTCAACGCGAACGGCGAGCTCTTCGCGACGGTCTACGGCGACGGCGTGTACCGCTCGACCGACGGCGGGAGCACCTTCACCAAGCTGGCCCCGCCGAACTTCGGGATGACCAACGACATCCCGAACAAGGACATGATGACGATGATCGTCAACGCCCTCGGCGAGCCGATCATCGGCTGCCGGGAAGAGGGCGCGCAGCCGGGTCACTACGTCTTCCGCCTCGACTGGCAGAACCGCACCTGGGTCGCCTCGGCGATCCCCCCGACCGCGGAGATCTCCACCGACGGCTACGACGCGACCGGCAGCCAGTCCATCACCCTCGGCGGCGTCACCATCCCCAAGCAGCGCCGCTTCCCCCGCCACTTCACGCTCGACAACAACGGCACGATCTGGACCGGCTGGTCCTACGCGCAGGGGCTGCTCGTCTCCTTCGACAACGGAAACACCTTCCAGTACATGCCTGTCCCCTGGGCCCGCACTGGCACCCTCGCCGGGACGAAGCCGGGCAACGTCTACTCGTTCAATTACAACCCCAAGACGGGTGAATATTTCTACGGCACGGAGCTCATCGGCTTCTGGCACTCGACGGACGGCGGCAACTCGTGGACTCCGCTCGACCCGACCGGGACGAGCTACCTCGGCACGCACCAGAACGATTATTCGATCGGCTTCAACAGGAACCAGGAGCCCATCTTCTCCAACTGGGGCAGGTCGTCCACCAACGTGTCCGGCGGCAGGGTGTTCACGACCCTCAACTACAGCGGGGTCGAGGTCGCCGCCGCGAACGGCCTCAAGAACTTCCAGTTCAACAAGCAGAACGTCTTTTACCAGTACAACGGCGGCGACGCGATCATGCGCATCGTCCGCGTCGACAGCGTCGGATACAACTTCATCTCCGCGTATTCGTCGAACTATTACGACAACCCCGTCCCGAACGGCGGGAAGCAGACGGTGTATCTCTCCCGCGACGGCTACACCTGGTCCGAGGCGGAGGCGAGCCAGCCCTTCGTCTCCCCCTATTGCAACTCCCTTTGCACCGATGGCACCGACGTCTTCGTGGGCGCCACCGGCAAGGTGTGGAAGTTCGTCATCAACGTGGAGAACCACCTCCCCCAGGTCACCTTGCCGGCGCCCGGGGGCACCTACCCGCTCGGCACGACGATCCCCCTCGCCGGCACCGCCTCTGACGCCGACGCCGACGCGCTCTCCTTCACCTGGGGCGCGCGCGGGCCCGGCCAGGCCACGTTCTACGGGACGAGCACGACGCTCACCAGCGTGTCCTTCGACACGCCCGGCGATTACGTCGTGACCCTCGTGGCCTCCGACGGGAAGGGCACGGCCGGCGCCTCGGCCATCGTCCACATCCAGAACACCGCGCCCACGGTCGCCGTGCCCGCGAGCGCCACGCCGGGCTCGGCCTCCCAGGTGAACCTCTCCGTGCTCGGCGCCGACGTGGCGGCCGAGGGCGGCGAGGCGGCCCTCACGTACGGCTGGTTCGTCGGCGCCTCGCCCATCGGCGCCGTGGTGACCTTCGACGCGAACGGCACCAACGCCGCCAAGAACGCGCACGCCACGGTGAACCTCCCCGGCGACTACACCTTCACGGCGGTGATCGTGGACCGCGGCGGCCTGGTGACCACCAGCAACGCCAGCGTCACCATCACCAAGACCATCTCCAGCATCACGCTCACGCCGAGCCAGCGCACGCTCGCGAGCAACGCGACCCTCCAGCTCACCGCGGTGGCCAAGGACCAGTTCGGCGCGGCCCTCAGCCCGCAGCCGGCCTTCACCTGGGCCGTCGACGGCGGCGGATCCATCGATCAAGCCGGCCTCTTCACCGGCGACGGCATCTCCACCGGGACCTTCACCGTCGCCGCGACGAGCGGCCCGGTCACGCAGACGGCGCAGATCACCCTCGTCCTCAACGAGGCGCCCGTCTTCGTCAGCCCGCCCGCCGCCTCGCCGGCCACGATCACCATGCCGAACACCACCGACCTCACCGCCGACGTGGCCGACCCCGACGGCGTCCCCGGCCTCGGGATCGTGACCAACTGGTCGAAGGTGAGCGGCTTCGGCAACGTCACCTTCACGCCGGTGAGCGCCTCGATCACGCGCGCCTCGTTCTCGCAGCCCGGCGTCTACACCCTGCGGGTCGACGCCAGCGACACCATCACCACGATCTCGTCCACCGTGGCCGTCGTGGTCAACCCCGACCCGACGATCCCCGTGACGGTCTCGTTCCAGGATGGCGTCGATGGGTACACGAGCGAGGTCGATCTCACCATCACCACCCAGAGCCAGGCGGCCTACAACGGGATGAACGGCAACACGTTCCGCTCCTCCACGATGGCCGTGCAGGACACGTCGGCGAGCGGCGGGTTCATCGGTGAGGGCCTGCTGCGCTTCGACAACCTCGCCTTGCCGCCCGGCGCCAAGGTCCTCTCCGCGAGCCTGACGCTCAACGTCACCACGTACACCGTGGGCCTCTCCATCACCGGCCGCTACCTCAACACGTTCTGGAACCAGGCCGCGCCCCAGTACAAGATCGGCTGGATCAACCGCGACAGTAACCTGCTCTGGGCGACCCCCGGCGCGGCGGGCGAGGGCACCGATCTCGTGGCGAGCAAGTCGTTCACCGTCGACGGGTTCGTCTCGGGCGCGAACCAGGTCAAGACGATCGCGCTCGATCCGGACGTGGTCCGCGGCTGGATCAACAACCCCGGCAGCAACTACGGCATCCTCCTCAAGAGCAACGCCGGCAAGAACGGCCAGGTCACGTCGTCGTTCGACACCAACATCGCCCGGCACCCCAAGCTCACGATCGTCTACGAGGCGGCCATCGCCCAGACGGCCACCGCGAGCCCCTCGCTCGTGCTCGGGAACACCACGGCCCTGCACGTGCTCGGGACGAGCTTCCCGGCCGAGGGCGGCGAGCCGTCGCTCACCTACACGTGGTCCGTCGCCCCCGGGTCGACCGACGCGCCCGTGACCTTCAGCCAGAACGGGACGAACGCGGCCAAGGACACCGTCGCCACCTTCACGAAGATCGGCTCCTACGGGCTGCGCGTGACGATCACCGACACGAACGGGATCTCCGTCGTCAACGGCGTCGACGTGCAGGTCGCGGCGACGCCCTCGCTCGTCACCATCTCGCCCGCCAACGCCATGACCTCCAGCACCCAGGCCGTCTCCTTCCAGGCCGCGGTGATCGACCAGTTCGGCGCGGCGATCATGCCTCCGCCGGTGGTGAGCTGGGCCGTCTCCGGCGGCGGCACCATCGACGGCGGCGGGATGTTCGTGCCCGACGGCACCTCCGGCGGAAGCTTCGAGGTCAGCGCCCGGAGCGGCAACGTGCTCTCCTCGACCTACGTGACGGTGGTGCAGAACCAGGCCCCCGCGATCAGCTCGGTCACCGCGACGTCCACCAACTTCGCGCTCCCGAACGGCACCACGCTGACGGCGCTCGCGAGCGACGACGACGGCTTCCCCGGGACCGGGCTCACCTACACCTGGTCGCTCGGCAGCGGCCCCGCCCCGGTGACGTTCACGCCCAACAACAGCGCCGCGGCGGCCAGCACGGCGGCGGCCTTCACGGCGCCCGGCGCCTACACCCTCCACGTCGTCGTGTCGGACGGCATCTCCACGACCGGCGGCGACGTGACCGTCAACGTGGCCCCCGACCCGATGACGCCGATCACCGTGAGCTTCCAGCAGGGCGTGAACGGCTACACCGGCGGCGTCGACGTGACGATCAGCACGCAGTCCCGCGCGGCCTGGAACAACAACAACGGCACGCTCTTCAAGGCCGCGCAGCTCTACGTGCAGGACACCTCGAACGTGACCGGCGGCTTCACCGGCAAGGGGATCGTGCGGTTCAACAACCTGGGCCTGCCGACGAACGCGGTGGTGATCAGCGCGACCTTGACGCTGACGTTCGCGACCTACAGCCCGAACTTCAACGCGACGGGGCGCTACCTCCTCGCCTCGTGGGATCCGAACGCGCCGCAGTACAAGCTCGGCTGGGCGAACCGCGACGCGACCCACCTCTGGACGGTGCCCGGCGCGGGCGGAGACGGCTCCGACCTCGTGGCGACCAAGTCGTTCGCGATCTCCACGGCGACGACCGGGGCCAGCCAGGTGCGCACCGTCAACCTCGACAACGACGTGGTCCAGAGCTGGATCGCCAACCCGTCGGCCGACCAGGGCGTCATCCTCGGCTGCCCGGTCGGGCTGAGCAGCCAGTTCTCGGGCGCGACGGACGCGACCGTCGCCAAGCGCCCGAAGCTCGTGATCACCTACCACCTCTGATCGAGGGTCTTGCCGGAGCCGCAGATCCGGGAACAATGGCGTCTCGGCCCATGACCGAACGCCTCGCTCCCCCGCGGCTCCGGCTCCTCCTCGCGCTCTCGATCGCGGCCGCGATCGCGGCCTGCTCGTCGGCTCCTCCCTCCTTCGTGGTGGTCCCGCCGCCCGCGCCGACCGGCATGCCCGAGGCCCCGGGCATGCCCCAGGCCCCGGAGATGCCCGGCGCGCCCGCTGCGCCCGAGGCCCCTTCGCTCCCGTCCCCTCCCTCGCCCCCTGCGATGCCGGAAGCACCTGGTTTGCCCGAGGCGCCGGGCCTGCCCGAGGCACCCGGATTGCCCGACGCGCCCGCGCCGCCCGGAGCACCTGCGCCTCCTGCTCCACCGGAAGGTGCGCCCGCGCCGCCCGGCGGCGAGTGACGCTCAGCCCGCGGCCTTGAGCTCGACGCGGATGCCGTGGCGCTCTTGCCCCGGCCGGTCGGCGTGGCTCATCGTCTCGAAGGCCAGGCGCGCGCCACCCCACTCGACCGATCCCTGGCCGGAGAGCAGGCGCGCGTAGAGCGCGCTCGCGTGGGTCATCGGGCAGCCGAGGGCCTCGCGCAGGAAGGTGAGCGAGAGGGCCGTGGCGAAGTTCGTGTGCTCGTGCCGGCCGTCCTTGCCGACGACGGTGACCTTGAAGGTGTCGTCCTCCTCGCGCGCGGCGCGCTCGGGGTCGGTGAAGCGCAGGAACAGCCCCTGGATCGCGTGCGAAGCGTCGAGACGGGCGTCCACCTCGACGAGGGGCGCGAGGTAGCGGATCGTCATCCCGCCGGCGGGCGCGCCCGGATCGTCGACGCTCCCCTTCTTGCGGAAGCCCCCCTCGCTGAAGAGGGCCGAGGCCTCGAGCTCTGCCGTCCCCTTGCCGAGCATGCGGTGCGCCTGCATCTCGGCGAGCGCGCGGGCGAGCACCTCGCGGTTCTTCGCGGCCTGCTCGTTGTCGCGCTCGATCGCGAGCAGATCGCCGAGCGCGGCGATCGCGGCCTCGTGCTCGCCGAGCGCGGCGAGCGCGTCGGCCAGGGTGCGGTGGGCGTCGGCGAAGCCGGGGTCGCGGCGGATCGCCTCGCGGTAGGCGGCGACGGCGGCGCCCATGTCCCTCCGGGCCTCGTGGCAGAGGCCGAGCGCGTAGTGGGCCCGCGCGTCCTCGGGGGCGAGGGCGAGGGCGTCTTCGAGCGCGCGCGCCGCCTTGTCGTAGAGCTTCTTGCCGTAGAAGACGAGGCCGAGCTCCCTGGGGATCCGGGGGTTTTGCGGGTCGAGCTTGCGGGCCTGCACGAGCTGGAAGGCCGCGTCGTCGAGCTTCTTGATCTGCACGAGCACGCGCGCGTAGGCGAGGCGGGGCTCGGGCTCGCTCCCGTCCAGATCGATCGACGCTCGGAGCGCGTCGGCGGCCTGGATCCAGTGCTGGATCGTCGCGTAGGCGGCCCCGAGCTCGAACCAGGCCTCGGCGTCCTCGGGCTCCTCCTCCAGGTAGCGCTTGAGGTCGGTGATCCCGCCGGCCGTATCCCCCTGGACGAGCAGCGCGAGGGCCTGATCATGGAGCGCTTCGGGGTCGATCATGGGCCGGAGCGTAGTCTCGCCCGGGGCGCCCGGCGAGCCCCTGGGCGGGAGACCTGGGCAGGAGGCTGACCAGGCGGCGCGGCGGCCTCCGGGCGAGGACCGAGGGCCCCGCCTCCGTGGGAGGTGATTTCTTGAGCCCCTCTCGTCTACCCTCGCCGGGAGATGGGTCTGGCCGACAACATCCGCTTCTACGCGGCGACCGACGTGGGCCGCCTCCGCGACCACAACGAGGACAACTTCCTCGTCGACAAGAAGCTCTCGCTCTTCATCGTCGCCGACGGGATGGGCGGGCATGCCGCGGGCGAGGTCGCGAGCGCCCTGGCCGTGCGGATCATCCACGAGGAGCTGAAGAAGGATCGGCCGCTCATCGACGCCGAGGCGGCGAAGCCCCGCGCCTCGAAGCAGATCCTCCCGCTCCTCGAGCAGGCCGTGCAGCGGGCATGCTCGCGCATCCACGAGGAGGCGAAGATCGACGTCGCCAAGCGGGGCATGGGCACGACGCTCTCCGCCCTGCTCATCGCCGGGTCGAACGGCTTCATCGCCCACGTGGGTGACAGCCGCATCTACCTGATGCGCGACGGGAGGATCCAGCAGGTCACGGAGGATCACACCGTCTACAACGAGCTCGTCAAGCGCGGCAAGCTCACCCGCGACCAGATCGAGAAGGTCGCCCAGAAGAACGCGATCACCCGCGCCGTGGGCGTCTACGAGCGCGTCGAGGTGGACACGCTCTTCATCGAGGTGCTCCCCGGCGACCAGTTCCTCCTCGCCTCGGACGGCCTCCATGGCTACATCGCGCACACCGCCGAGCTCGAGCCCTACTTCGAGGACGAGGACGGCGACGCCGCGGCCCAGGGCCTGATCGAGCTCGCCAACAAGAAGGGCGGCAAGGACAACATCACCGCCCTGCTCGTCCGCCTCGGGGAGGGCGACGCGAAGGACAGCCAGCGCGCCCGGCGCCTCGCCCTCAAGCGCGACGTGCTGATGAAGATGCCCCTCTTCCAGCGCCTCACCGAGCGCGATCTGCTGCGGATCATGCAGGTCGCCGACGTGATCTCGTTCGAGCAGGGGCAGACGGTCTTCGAGCAAGGCGACCGGGGCGACGAGCTGTTCGTGGTGCTCTCCGGGCTCCTCGAGATCTCGCGCGGGGGCCTCGTGCTCAGCGAGGCCGGGCCGGGCGATCACATCGGGGAGATGGCGCTCATCCGGAGCATGCCTCGCTCGGCCACGGTCAAGGCCGTCGAGGCCGCCGAGCTCATCGCCCTGCGCCGGGCCGATTTCTTCGAGATCCTCCGCAAGGAGCACGAGCTCGCGGTGAAGCTGCTCTGGCAGTTCCTCGGCGTGCTGGCCGACCGGCTCGACCAGACCTCGCGCGACCTCGCCGGCGCCAAGGAAGAGCTCGCCGCGGAGGACATCTCCGACGCGATCTTCCCCGAGGCCGAGGAGCCCCTCGACGAGCCGACGCTGCCGAGCCCTTGAGGCGAGATCCTGCGCGCTTTCGCGATCCGTGGGGCTTCTGGGCCCCCGGGGCGCCCTCTCCGTTGACACCCGGCGGCCCCCCCCGCTACCGTCCGACCAACGGGTGATCATGCGCGCATTCCCTGGATCGATGGTCTCGGTGCCGGCCCTGCTCGCCGGGGCGGGGCTCCTTTGCCTCTCCGCCGGCAGCGCGCTCGCCGATGAGCCCCGCAGCGCCACCGAGCCCCGGGTGATGATGGAGTCGGGCGAGGTCACGCAGGTGATCGACGCCTTCGACGACGGCGACCCCTTCGACATCAACATCAGCCTCGGCTACGAGTACACCAACAAGAGCGCCACGATCCTGCGAGAGACGGCGATCAACGAGCCGAACCTCACGACCGGCAACTACACCGGCCACCGCCTCAAGGTCGCGGCCTTCTCCGAGACGCAGCACCGCCTCGTCCCCCGCGTCGACATCGGCGTCTACAAGGACCTCGCGGTCCACGTCGCGGTGCCGGTCATCCTCAGCAACGCGCGCGAGCTCTCCGGCGTCGACGGGAGCGAGAACAAGACCGCGGTGACGCTCCAGGGCGCCCCGGGCGAGCAGCTCTTCTCCCTGCCCTTCAAGTCCCCCACGCGCAGCGGCCTCGACCACATCGCCGCCGGGCTCGACTTCAACATCCTCAACCAGTTCCGCGACAGCAGCAAGCCGACCTGGGTGATCGGCGCCGAGGGCCGCTTCTCCGTCGGCACCCCGATGCACGCCTGCAACCCCTCGCCCGCCGCCGGCCAGCTCGACTGCGCCAACCCGGCCGACATCGACCGCAACGGCCAGCAGAACGTGACCGATCGCTCGGGCAACGCGCTCGAAGGCGTCGACGTGGCGCAGCGCAAGGCGGGCGTCACGCGGGGCACGATCGCCCTCGAGGTGCACTCCTACGCGTCGAAGCGGATCAAGTACATCGAGCCCTACGGCGGCTTCTCGGCCCTCTTCGAGTTCCAGCAAGAATCGAGCGATTTCGGCGTCGGCGACGTGAGCGAGTCGCTCGTGAACCACCCGCCGCTCGTCGGCACCATGGTGCTCGGGATGATGATCATCCCCTGGGAGAACCGCGAGAAGTTCGGCCGCCTCACCTTCGATCTGCGGATGATGGGGCAGTACCACTCCGAGGGGCGCGACTACTCCGAGCTGTTCGACGCCCTCGGGTCGTCGACCGCCGGCTCGCTGCGCAACCCGGAGTGGGAGCGCTACAAGGCCAACCCGAGCGGCAACCCGAGCTCGGTGGTGGACGAGGGCTCGTCGAAGATCTTCTTCACCGGCCTGACCGACGTGCAGGCCTACGGCTCGTACCGGATGTCCGGCTCGGCCACCTGGCAGGCGAGCGAGTACGTGAAGTTCCAGTTCGGCATGGGCTTCCGCCACGACCAGGCGCACCTGCTCACCACGGACCAGCCCTGCAACCCGGCCTTCAAGGACGACATCGGCAAGAGCGGCCCCTGCCACGGCGGCGACGAGTCGAGCGGCGGGTCGATCTTCGCGACCGGCGTCCCCAACCCGAACTACCGGCCGACCATCAACGCCGTTGGACGACGGTTCTTCGTGGACAACAGCAACACCATCGACATCTTCGCCAGCGGCGTCGTGATGTTCTGATCCGGCGCCTGGCAGATGCGTGCCGCCCGGTGAGCCCCTTGTCGAACCCCAAAAAGCGCCGCCTCCGGGGCCTCGACATCGCCCTGACAGGCGCGCTCGCGCTCGGCGCAGGGCAAGCGCGCGCCGCCGAGCCGCCCGCGCCGGAGGCGCCCGCAGCCGGCGCCGCGACGACCGCGGCGGCCGCGCACCCCGTGCTGATCCTGCCCGCGCTCATCACCCAGGGCGAGGCCTCGCGCCTGCCCCGCGCGAACGACGGTGACCTCGGTCCACTCGCCCGGAGCCTCGACGCGCAGCTCGCCGACGCCGCGCAGGACCTCGGTCTGTCGATCGATCCCGACCCCGCCGCGCGAAAGAAGGCGGCCGATCCAGCCCCTGCCGGCGACGTCGATCTGCTCCGCCGGGCCCGCTCGCTCGGCCGGATGATCATCCTGCCCACGCTGCGCGCAGCCGGCGACGGCGACGCGGTAGACCTCCACCTCGCGCTGGCCCGGCCCTCGGCGCGATCGCTCTGCTCGCTCAAGGAGCGGGTCACGCGCCGCGAGGTGCCGGTGCGCGCCCTGATCATGCTGCGCGATCTGGTGGCGGACTGCGGCGCCGAGCCCGCACACCCGAGCGCGCCCGCCCCCGGCATCGCCGCCGCGCTCGCGCCTCCCAGGAGCTCGGGGCGCCCCGTGCTGCTCATCACGACGACGCTGTTCGGTGGCCTGATCGGCTACTCGATCCAGCGCGCGAGCGGCTCGGACGATCCTCGGGTGCTCTACCCGCTGCTCGCCGTGGGCGCAGGCATCGGCCTCGGCAGCTCGATGCTCGCCGCCGACGAGTGGGACATCGGCGCGAACGACGCCTGGTTCTTCGCCGCAGGCGAGCTCTGGCCGACCCTCGCCGGGCACCTGATCTGGCAAGGCCGCTTCAGCCCGCGCGGCGAGAGCGATCGCTGGCTCTTCAGCCTGATCGGCGGAGGCACGGGCGTGACGCTCTCGACGCTCGCCCTCACGCTCCACCCGATGTCGGAGGGCGGCGCGATCCTCGCCCACTCGGGCGGCGGGCTCGGCCTCGTCCTCGGCGGGTTCACCGAGGCCATCGTGCGCGGCGACATCCACACGACCCCCGTGGCCGGCATGGGCTACGGCGCAGCCCTCGGCTGGCTCGGGAGCGCCGCCCTCGCGACGCAGCTCCGCGTGAGCCCCGGCCGCATCCTCGCCCTCGACCTCGGCGCCGTGCTCGGCGGCCTCGGCGGCGCCGCCGCGGCGAGCCCGCTCCTCTTGCACGATCCGGAGCCGGCGAGGCAGCGCGCGTGGGCCGGAATCGCCGGGGGCGCGGCGATCGCCGGCGCGACGCTGGGGGTGTTCCTCTCGCGCGAGGGGAAGGCGACCGCGCCTGCGGCGCCCGGAAAAAAGACGGCGATCGCGCTCCAGCTCCCATCCGTGAGCGTGCTCGGCGAGAGCGCGCTCGGCAACCGGCGCGCGCCGATCGTGGGCGTCTCGTGGGCCGGCGTTCTGCCCTGAGCGATCGCGACACGGTTAAAGCCCTCGGCCTCGCTCTCTTCGTGAGCGGAGACACCTCGCAGGACACTTCCCGTTGTTCAGCAGAGCGCGCCTTGGTACCGTCGACCCGCGGAGAGGGGACCACCATGGCCAGACATTGCGCATCCACAGCACCCGCAAAGCCTCGACACGCAGCGCGCCGAGGAACCTTTGTCCGCATCGGCTTCCCGCTCCTGCTCCTCCTCGTTGTCCTCTTCCAGGGGCTCACGGCTGGTTGCACTCCGGATCCCAAGCCCAGCGCATCGCTCGATTTGCCCGGCTGCGGGGAAATTCCCGGCCTCGCCGAGGCGCCCTCCCCTCATACGCCGCTCGACAAGCCTGCGTCACCGCTGCTGCCGGCGTCGAGGGCCGGTTATCTCCCGGCGCAGGGCAGCGTGGATTCAACTGGTGAATACCAGGTTCAAGTTCCCATCGACGTGCCCCCGGGGCGCGCAGGGATGCAGCCCTCACTCGCGCTCGCCTACGGGAGCCGGGCGGCCAATGGGCACCTCGGCGCAGGCTTCCATCTCGAAGGGCTCAGCGAGATCAACCGCTGCCCGAAGACGATCGCGACCGAGGGGGTGGCGGATGGAGTCCACTTCGACAAGGACGATGCCTTCTGCCTCGATGGGAAGAAGCTCGTGGCCATCGAGGGGGCCTATGGCGGTGATGGCACCGAGTACCGGACCGAAGAGGACAGCTTTGCCAAGGTCGTCGGGCACCATGGTGAGAAGAAGGTCCCGGAGAGCTTCACCGTCTGGACCAAGGACGGCAGAATCCGGGAGTATTCGGCCGTCTGGGGCGAGTTGCCTGACTGCTCGAGCGAGGCGTGCGGAGAGCTCGACTGGAATCGGTATGTCTTCGCCTGGGTGATGAGCGAGGAGCGGGATCGGGCCGGGAACGCTGTCCGCTATACTTATCAGGTCGACTCCAAGACCCACGATGTGTACGACGACCCGAGGTATGATCGGCGCTCGCTCACCGCCTCGATGCTGAGCATCGAGTATTATCCTGCTTCGATCGACTACACCTATCACGTCAGCAGGCGTTCGGACGACGCCGCGGCGCTCCGTCACGTGCAGTTCGAGTACGAGGATCGGCCCGACAAGCTCTTTCAGTTCCAGGCAGGGTACCGGGTCGAGACGACCAAGCGGCTCCGGAAGATCGCGGTGGCAGGGCCGCACTCCTTCGGGACGCCGGCGTGGACGTACGAGCTGTTCTACGAGAAGAGCCCTGCCACGGGATACTCTCTGCTCCAGGAGGTGAGGCGCTGCGGCGCGCTCGGCGGGTGCCTCCCCGCCAAGCAGTTTGGCTGGCACAGCACCGAAGGGCCAGTGTTCGAGGAGAGCACGCTCGGGCTCGACGCCGACGACGGGCTCGATGCGATGGTGCTCGACGCCGACGGGGATGGGATGGACGAGGTCGTCTCCCGCGACAACGGAGGTCAGCTCTACCTGCGCCGCACGGTCCACCCGAAGGAGCCGCTCGCCGAGCGTACCCCGATGGTGAGCACCTTCGGGTGGAACAGCCGGCCGGTGGACATCGACGGCGATGGGGCGTTCGAGATCGTCGGGGATTTAGGGGACGCTTATCGCATCTACCGCTGGGAGCCCGAGAATCATACGTTCTCGCTCGGTGGGCCGGTGCTCACGCCGATCACCACCAAAGGCGGGCTGCAAAACCCGCTCTCGCTCCTCGACCTCGACGGAGACGGGCTCGCCGATCTCGTCACGGCCACCCCGTTCGTGTGCGCCAGCAAGACGGGGAAGTGCTGGGATTTCACGTACCAGCACAATGACGGGGGCACGTTCGGGGAGGCGGCGTTTCTGACGCACTCCCCCAACATCGAACCCGATCCGTGGACCGGGGCCTTCTGGACGCTCGGCCTCGACCCCTTCGGCGAGCACCGTGCGGCCCTATTCTATTACAACGACGCATCGGACCTCATGCCCGGTCTCGACGGCGTGATGCTCGACACGAAGGGTGAGGTGGCGCGGGTGGTCTTCCCGCCCGCGAGCGCGCCCAACGCGCAGGACTTTCCGAGCTCCTATGCAGACATGAACGGTGACGGGCTGCGTGATTACCTGAGCCTCCGCAAGGAGGTCGAGAAGGGTCAGAGCCGCCTTTGCGTGTATTTCACCACCGGGGCCCAGACCCAGCTCTCGTACTTACCCGCGCCGACCGCCTCTCCGCTCTTCGACGCCGAGCTGAGCTCGTGCCTTGATCTCGGTGCCGCCGGGATCGCCCGGATGATCGTGGCCGATCTCGACGCCGACGGGAAGGAAGACGTGCTCCTCGCCCGGGGCAACCTGCTTACTCTCGTGCGCCTCGGCGCCGACCGGAAGCTCCATTCGACACCGCTCGACATCCCTTTCAAGCGGGCCCAGATCGGCGACTTCGATGGTAACGGTCTGCTCGATGTTGCCTCGTGGACGGGCATCCCCTTCTTCCTGGTGGAGCGGGGCACCGCGGAGACGGCGGATCGGCTCGTCGCGATCACCGATGAAGGCGATGGCGTTCCCCGCGAGAAGGTGACGTACACCGCGGAGCGCTTCGAGTCGCCGGGCGATCCATCGTTCTGCGCCCACCCGCTTCGCTGTCTCCGCCAGGCCTTCACCGTGGCGAGCAGGCATGACGTGCGGGAGGGCCAGGGGTATGAGAGCGTTCTTTACCGCTACGAGGAGCCGCGCTTCGACGTACACGGGCGCGGGTTCTTAGGGTTTGGCACCGTGCGCTCCTGGGAGCCGGGGCGTGCTGCGGAGACGGTGACGACCTATGACAACGTGACCTCGGATGGCGGGCGTTATCCGCATGCGTTCCGGCCGGCGACCGTGCAGCGTGCCGTGGCCATCGAGGGTAAGTCGGGGCTCGCCCGCGTCGTGCGGACCACATATGAAGACAAGGTCGAGCACCTCCATGGAGACAAGACATGGTTCGCTCATCCGTCGGCGTTCACGACGCTCGAATGGGAGGAAGAGGTAACGGTCGATGCAAGTGAAGGCGCCAAGGTCCATATCTCGGGGATCGACGGGGCCGACGAGCACGATGCGCTCCGGGTTCGCCATGGGACGTCGACGTATGACGGGTATGGCAATCCGCTGGAGGTGACGGCGAGCACGCTCCATGGCAAGACGGAGAAGACCGTCACGACTTATGAAGTTCGGGAGGATGACTGGCTCATCGCGTTGCCCAGGACGGTGACGGCGATCTCGGGCACGACGGCATCGCACCTTGCCTATGACTATGATCTGCGGGGCTACCTGTGCCGGGCCTATGTCGAGAAGGACGACATCGATCCCGACGTTCCCATGGTGACGAGCTACGCGCACGATCAGGAGGGGCTCGTGCGTGCGATCACGCTCTCGGCCGCAGGTGTCCCGGCGCGCACGACGCATATTGCGTATGGGGGGCCGGACCGGGTGTTCCCCACCGAGCGGTGGAACGATCTCGGGCATGCGCAGTGGATGGTCTACGATCAGGCGTTCGGCGCGGTGGTCGATGCCGAGGATATGAACGGCAAGCACACCCGGACGCGACTCGACGATCTTGGACGGCCGCTCTCGGTGGAGCCGGAGGGGAGCGCGGCGATGGCGTTTTCCTATGAGCCGAGGATCAGTGAAACCGGCGCGCTCGCCGGCTTCCGGGTGGTCGCCACGAGCGACACCGGGGCCGTGAGCCGGAGTGAATATGATGCTCGGAGTCGGATTGTCCGGCAGGGCGGCCTCGGCTTTGACGGGACGTTCATCGAGTCGAGCGTGACATATGACGCGCTCGGGCGGGTATCCGCGCGCTCCCGTCCGGGGTTCGGCGCGCCTGCGAGCAGCGGGGCGATCTATACCTATGACAACCTCGACCGGGTGACGAAGGAGGTGCAGCCGGGCGGGGCAGAGGTGTTGTTCACCCACAGCTTCTTCGAGACCCACGAGGCCGACCCGATGCTCCATGCGCGGACGATCCTGCGGGATGTGGACGATCGCGTCATCGAGAGCACGGAGCTCATCGACGGGAAGAAGCTGACGACGAAGGTCGAATATGGCGACTTCGATCGGGTGCTCAAGGTGACCGATCCGCTGGGTAATCAGGTGGTCGCGGCGTATGATCGGCGCGGGCGGCGGGCGGCGCTGAGCGATCCCGATGCGGGGACCACGTTCACCTTCTACAATGGCCTCGGCGATACAAGGGCCGAGGTGAAGAACGGCGCGAGCTTTACGACATATGCCGTCGATGTACTCGGCAGGGTCGTCCAGATCGAGGACGATGACGGCGTGCGCTCGTTCGCCTGGGACAAGGGGCCGCACGGGATCGGGCGGCTCTCCCACCGGGAGAGCCCGGATGGGATCGTCGAGGATTTCGGATATGACGACTTCGGCCGGCCGGTGGAGCAGAGCCTCACCGTCGACGAAGAGACGCTGAGCTTCGGGCAGGGCTATGACGCGCTGGGACGCCCGAGTGAGCTGCGCTATCCGGCCATCCCAGGCAAAGCTCCGCTGAAGATCGGCCGGGCCTACGCGCAAAACGGGCAGCTCGCCCGGGTCTTCGAGGTGGGCGGAACCGATCCGCTCTGGAAGGCGGAGGCCCGGAACGAGGACGGACGCATCCTCCAGGCGAGCCTCGGTAACGGGCTCTTGCTCAAGCGAGCATATGACGGCGAGACTGGGCGACTGTCGGCGGTGGATGAAGGCGCGGCGCTCTCCGTGACGTACGACTACACTTTCGACGGCCAGGTCCACCACAAGCGGGATCTCCTGGCCAACCGGGTCGAGACGTATGACTATGACGCGCTTCACCGGCTCACACGCTGGACCTTATCCACCGTGCTCCCCGGCGCGCCGGGCTTCCCCGAGCAGACGCCGACGCTGCATGATACGGTCTACGATTACGACGATCTCGGCAACCTGACCCAGGTGGTCCGCGACCAGATGGTGGTCGAGAAGAACACCTATGGGGAGGACGGTCGGCCTCATACCCTGACGAGCAACTTGAAGGGGAGCTTCGTCTACGACGACCGCGGCCGGCAGAAAAAGGCGCCGGATCGAACAGTGATCTTCGCGGAGCACGACCGGCCGAAGAGCGTGTTCACGGCCGAGGGCGAGACGCATTTTACCTATGATGCGATGGGCAACCGGGTGGGGAAGAGCGGGCCCGGCGGGACGGTCCTCAGATTCGGCGGGTTGTATGAGCGCCGGACGATCGCGGGGAAGACGCAGCATGTCTTCACGGTCGAGGGCGGAGAAGGGGCAGCGCTCCAGATCATCGAGGACGGTGGTCCCCGCAAGACGGAGTACCTCCACCGCGATCCTCTGGGGAGCGTAGGGGCGATCACGGACAAGAACGGATCCGTCGGCCCCAAGAGGTACTACGAGCCTTTCGGCGCTCTCCGCGATCAAGACGGGGCACCGCTCACCCCGGTCGATCCCAGCCTTACCCTGGGCTTCACCGGCCATCACAACGACGGCGACCTCGGCCTGATCGATATGAAAGGCAGGGTCTACGACCCATCGACCCGCCGCTTCTTGACGCCCGATCCCCACGTCAGCTCGCCCTTCTCCGGGCAGGCGTACAACCGCTACAGCTACGCGGCGAACGACCCGATCAACCTGAGCGATCCAACCGGCTTCGACGCATGGAGCGGAGAGTCCGGCTGCATCGGCCTGGAGTGCATCGGCGGTGGCGGCTGGGATGGGACGATCCTCGGGGATGCGCAGTGGATCGAGAACGGCGTCGACTGGCAGTGGCAGTCCATCCCGAGCTTCAGCGCGGGCATGTCGTCGCCGAAGCGCTGGACGATGGGCGCCGTGCTCGCCATCGAGGGGCAGCGGGCGGTCGGGATGCCCGTGGGGCCAACGGCAGCGGGGTCGACGCGCGGGGGGCCGAATGCGTCTCCGCATAGCGCGAAGATGTCGGCGGGGCGGATGGCCGAACGGATCGCGATCAAAACGCTGCAGGGCTTCGGGAACGCCTGGCTCGGCTTCGGGAAGATGGCCGTGCTGAACGCGGTGACGTTCGGCGGGTACTCGACCTTTTCGATGCTCAGCAGCATGTGGGACGGGTACAAGTCGGACGGGGTGCTCGGCGCGTTCAACGGGATCAATCCGCTCTATTACCTGGGGAAGATGGGGGCGGACGCATACCTGGCGATGGGGGCTGGGAACTACGAGAAGGTGGCCAGCATTGGGGGCAATGTGCTCGGGATGGCTTCGATCGTCGCCGTGACCGGGCGCGCAGGGGCGGCGGAGGGCGCGGAAGCGGAGAGCCTGGCTGCAACGGAAGGAATGACTAGCTCCCGCGCTCTCGCGGCTGCTGATCTCGGGCTTGAGGGCACCGACGCGATCGTACAAGGCACGTTCCGCATCAAGGATGGTCGTGCCCTCGTCAAGATCGACTACCTGGGGAGCGAAACAGGGTTGGGAAGATCAGGGTTAGGGGCTTGGTCGAAGCTCAAGGACGCCGCACGAGCAGAGGGCGCGACGAGTATTCGAGTGGAGACCTCACCGGTGATCGAAGCGACCGGGAGGCTTAGAAGTATTCTCGCGAGGCTCGGCTTCGAGAGCCGCTCAAACGGGACCATGTTCTACGAGGGAGACCTCTAGTGGCAACCATCGAAATGCATGCCAATCGCAATTTGCGCCCGCGGTCTCTCTCTGACGGGAGCAGTCGGGGAATCGACCAGTACTTTGCATTCGGGCGAGGATCGAAGCCTCGCTGGTGGAACGATCTGCACCCACCTGTGACTGGCCACGTCGTGGGAGTCTACGAAAACTGCAAAGATTCGGCCAGAGATGCGCTCGTCATTACTGAGGATGATTTGACCGTTCTCTGCGAAGGCGAGGCCAGATCTTTTCGGTTTGACGACGTCATGAGGCTGACGCTTCCAGAAAAAGAACCCATCTCCCGTTCGCTCTATGTCCACCTGCGCTCCGGCGCTCGCTTTGAGATACCGGTTCATGAACCAATCGGTGCGGTGTTTGACTTTTACCGATTTCTTAGCAGTGCAGTGGCAGAGAAGCGGTAAGAATGGCAAATTGCTCGACGATCGAGAAAATGCGCTGCTTCGAGAACGGGTCGATCAGAGGTCACTCCCCACAAGGGGGCCGGCGCGGCGCTCGGCGAGGGCAGCGCGCCCGCGCCGAGCCGGCCTGATGATGAGGGCGTCGAGACGACGTCTCAGCTCGGCGGAGGCGCATCCTTCGGCGCGGACGGCCCGGGGGCGCCACCGCCGGCATCGCCCTCCTCCGCGCTCTTCCGCTTCCGGCGTCCGCGCAGGAGCAGGTCCTTGTTGAACGACGCGGCCACCGCCGCGTTCCCCTCGAAGGCGCTCCGCCCGGCCCGGTTCATGTCCTCGATCTCCTCCAGCACGCGCCCCATGTGCTCGTAGAGCACCTGCGTCTGCTCGGGCGCGTGCTTCCGCGCCACCTCATGCAGCGATGTCGGCCGCTCCGCGCTATTCAAGGATGAGCACAATCGCGACGGCAGCGCTCAGGAACCCGGCACGAGGTGCTCAGGAACGCGAGGGGTAGTGCTCAGCAACCCGATCGGCAGTGCTCAGCAACCCGATCGGCAGTGCTCAGGAACGCCGGGGGCAGTGCTCAGCAAGCCGGTCGGCAGTGCTCGGGAACGCGGGGGGTAGTGCTCAGCAACCCGATCGGCAGTGCTCAGGAACGCCGGAGGTAGTGCTCCACCAACCGGTCGGCAGTGCTCCACCAGCCCCGCGGGGGCGCTTGACAGGAGCCCGAGCGGCGCTCCCCGTGTCGTAGTAAGGTTCCTTCGTGCGCATCCCCCTCTCCGACGCCGACGCCGGCGTCCGCCTCGACAAGCTGCTCATCCTCAAGGTCCCGGGCCTCGGCCGCGCGGCCGCCAAGCGCCTCTTCGCCGATGGCAAGGTGCGCCTCTGCCCGGGCGGCGCCGAGCGGGGACCGAGGGCCCAGAAGGGCGATGTCGCGGCGGTGGGCGACGTGATCGAGGTGGACCTCGACCCGACCCAGGCGAGCGCGGGCTGCGTGCCCGAGCCGGACGCGCCCCTCTCGGTCGTGCTGGAGACACCCACCGTGGTGGTGGTCGACAAGCCCGCGGGCCAGCCGAGCGCGCCGCTCGATCCAGGCGAGCGCGGCACGCTCGCCAACGCGCTCGTCGCCCGCTACCCCGAGCTCGCCGACATCGGCTTCTCGCCGCGCGAGCCCGGCCTCTGCCACCGCCTCGACACCGGGACGAGCGGCCTGCTCCTCGCAGCCCGCACGGAAGAAGCGTTCACGACGCTGACCGCGGGGCTCAAGGAGGGCCGCCTCGACAAGCGCTACCTGCTGATCTGCAAGGCCGAAGAGCTCCCCGAGTCGGGGACGATCGACATCCCGCTCGCGCCCCACCCGAAGGATCGGCGCCGGGTCTACCCTTGCGTCCACCCGCGCGACGTGGCCCGCTACGCGCCCCGCCCGGCCTCGACGAGCTACGTGAAGGTGCGCGAGCAGGGCGAGTGGGCGCTCGTGGAGGTGAAGGCGCCCAAGGCGGCGCGCCACCAGATCCGCGCGCACTTCGCGGCGATCGATCACCCGCTCGCCGGCGACCGGCTCTACGGCGGGCCGGACGCGCCCGGCCTCGGCGAGGGCGCGCGGCACGCGCTCCACGCGCACCGGATCACCTGGCCGGGGGACAAGGTGGTGCCTGCGTTCGCTGCGGAGTCGCCGCTGCCGCCGGAGATGGTGGCGCTGGTGGGGGAGTAGACCCGAGGCGGGGCATCACGCCGCGCGTCGGGCGCGCGCCGGCTCGCTCGCGGTCCCTTCGGCCTGCGCGGCGGTTGCCGTCACCGCAGCGACGAGCTTGCTCGCGAGCGCGGCGGTCATCCGCGCGGTCGGCAGGCGGGGAGAGAACGAGAGCACGCGCTCCTTCGCCTTGCGACCGCGGGCCGCGCGGCCGAGCTTGCCGACCTCGGCGAGCGCCGCCTCGCAGGCCGACGCCTCGTTCACCCGCAGCAGGATCTCGGGCAAGCCGATCGGCCCGCCCATCCCCGGCGCGAACGTGACGCCGATCTCGATCGCGCCGAAGCCCTGGATCGCGCGGCGCGGCGCGATCGAGAGCCGAAGCTCGTCGGGCTCGGAGGCGCCCTCGGGCACGCGGATGCGACCGATGACGCGGAGCGGATCGCGGCGGTGGAGCTTCGCGAGGCGGCGGGCCACGTCGCGCAGGAAGCGCGCGGGCGCCTTGCCCGGATCGGGCGGCAGGCCCTTGCGCATGCCGGTGCCGAAGATGGCCAGGAGCGCGGTGATGTCGAAGGCCACGAGCGAGGCCTGGTAGGGCGACTCCTCGTGCAGCAGCGCGACGCCGGCGCCGAACGCGAGCAGCGCGAGCGCGAACACGACCTTGCCCGGGCGGGTCGAGACATCGAGGTAACCGCCCGGCGCGCGCGGCGGATCGCCGAAGGCCTTGGCCTCGGCCACGGGCAGCCACTTGCCCGGCCCGCGCAGGCGCGAGCCTCGCTTCCACGGCGGCGGGCGGTGGGCGGCGAGCAGCGAAGCGAAGAGCACGAGGGCTGCGCCGATGGTCGCGCGGCGCGCGAAGAGCTCGATCCAGAGGCCGAGGGTGAGCAGGGCGCCGGCGAGCAGCGCGCGCACGGTGGGCGGCAGCGGGACGACGGGCGCCGCGGTCGTCCCCGCGGCGATCGCCTCGCGGGCGACCTCGGCGGACTTGAGGGCGACGATCACGCTGTAGGCGAGGAAGATCGTGATCCCGAGGGCGATCCAGAGGGTGCGGAGCGCCGGCTCGCCGAGCAGATCGGCGGGCTTCGGGGACGGCGCGGGCAGGGCCTTGGGGGGCGCGGTGAGCGAGAAGGCGCGCAGATCGGCGTGGAAATTCCAGATCGCGGCCTCGCCCTTGGGCACGTAGGGGCGGAGCAGCTCGAGCGCGTCGGTCTTCAGGCCGCGGCGCACGGTGGAGAGAATGAGCGGGCGATCGGCGCCCTGCGGATCGAGGGCGCCCGCGGGGGCCACGCCCTGGGCCCTCGCGTCGTCGGCGCGCGGCTCGGTGGGCGCGGCGGGGAGCTCGAAGGTGGTGCGCACCGAGGCGAGGCCGTCGGGCCACACGGGGCCCTTCCAGGTCACCTTGGCCATCGCGCCGTCGGCGCTGATGCGCGGCGCGAGGTTCGTCGTGTACCGCGCGAGGATCACGTACACGCCGCGGCCGAGGCCGCGCTCGTTGTCGAAGCGGATCCGCAGCGTGGAGAGCGGCGGCGAGCCGTCGGCCTCGGGCTTGTTGCCCGGCGGGACGAGCTCCAGCGTGACGGGCACGGCCGAGGCGAGCGAGCTCTTCTGCGCCTCGCGCTCGGGCACCACGTAGCCGTCGAGCTCGGGGACGGCGTCGCGATCGACGCCGCGCAGATCGAGCGCCCGGAGCGGCCCGCCCGCGATCTTCAGGGTGATCCGGTGCTCCACACGCGCGCGCCCGTCGGGCTGGATCGCGACGCGCGCCTCGTCGCCCTCGATGGTCACGTCGACCCACGCGTGCGCCGGCCGCGCGACGACGAGCGCGAGCAAGGCGGCGAGCAGGGCGAGGGCGAACAAGGCCGGCCCACGTCGGGCGCGGAGGGACATGGAGCCCTCGTCCCATGGCCCGACGCGGTGGGCCAAATTTGCATGGAATGAGCCCTCGACTCGGCATGACGCAAGCCCGCGAAGGCGGGCTTCCTTCGTGTAGCCCGGGGCTTTAGCCCCGGGTTACACGGCCCGCATCACCTGCCCCGCATCACCCGCCCCGCATCACCTGCCCCGCATCACCTGCCCCGGATCACCCGCCCGAGGGCCACCGCGCGCAGGCAGACGGCCGCCTCCTCGTGCTCGTCCTGCGAGGGGCGCACCTCGGCCACGAGCCGCGCGGCGAAGCGCCGGAAGAGCGGCAGGCGCCGGGCGAGCTCGACCGGGAGGTAGAGCGGGACCGTCTCCTCGCTGCCCTGCGCCCGGAAGAGGGCGCGGAGGAAGGTCGCCCCGAGCAGATCGCGCTGCTCGTAGCGCCGCGCTTCGAGCAGCGCGCGCTCCCCCTCGGGGTCGTAAGGGCTCGACGCGAGGGCGAGCTCCACGTCGCCGTGGAGCAGCGCGAGCGGCGGCACGAGGCCTCCGCCTTCGTCCTCGCTCGCGAGCATCAGCGACTCGAGATCCGCGGCGTTCGCGGCGCTCCCGCGCGAGAGCACCGACGCGAGGTCGACGCGCATCGCCCGCGCCTCTCCGTCGCCGCTCGCCGGCGCGACGAGCGGGCGGAGCACCGAGGCCCAGGTCGCCCGCACCTCGGCCATGGAGGACGGGTCGAGCCAGAGCAGCTCGAGCGCAGGCGGCGGCGCGGGCTGGCCGAGCATGATCCGTTCGATCGGCGTGCCCCCCATCCGGGTCGGCTGCACGACCGAGGGCTCGCCCGCATGCACGTTCACCTGCACGCGCACCGGCGCGGGGGCCGGAGCGTTGCGCGCAGGCGCGGTGGCGACGGCGGTGGGCGTGGGCGGCGGCGCGGAGCTCGGCTCGAGCTCGTGGAACGGCATCGCCACCACGGGCGCCGGCGCCGGAGGAGCCATCACCGGTGTGGCCAGCGGCTCGGGCGCCGCCGAGGGCTCGGGAGGCGGGAAGGTCGAGGGCGGCCGGACGGGCAGCGGAGGCACGACGGCCGAAGGCGGCGGCGCGGCTTGCGCGGCCGCCGGCGACGCCGCTTGCGCCGCCGCGTTCGCCGCTCCGGCGATCGGCGTCGCGGTGCTCTGCGGCGCCTCCGGCTCTGCCCCCGGCGCGGGCGCGATCTGCGAGGCGGCGCCCTGCGGCGGGGCCACCCACGCCGGGATGGCGCTCTGGATCTCGGACGCGGCGCCTGCCTCCAGCGTGAGCGTTTGCCTCGGACCGCCGGCCCGCTGCGCGGCGTCGGCCGCCGGGCTCGGCGTGGGCTCGCCGGGCCCGAACGGCAGCGTCCGGCGCAGCGAGGGCAAGGTCGTGGTCGCCTGCACCACCTCGACCCGCGACGGCTCCGGCGGCGCGATGTCCTCGGCGCCCGGCTTCACGCCCACCGAGACGAGCGTGCGAAGCGCGGGGATCCGCGGGCGCCGATCGGTCGGCACGGCCGCGCCGCCGTCGTCCTCGTGGCCCGCCGCGGCGATCTTCGCGATGTTCGCCCAGCTGATCCGCCGGCCCCGCTCCTCCATCGCCACGATCACCCGCCCCGGCTGATCCGGGCTCGACAGGCCGATCTGCCCCCGCCACGTCAGCGTGCAGATCGCCCGGTCGGTGTCGATCCACAGCGTGTCCGCGGTCATCACGAGATCCCACGGGGCCGTGTCGCCCGTGTCCACGAAGACCTTGGGGTGGACGCCGGAGAGCGTGGTCGAGAGCTGCGGGTGCTCGGGGTGCAGGTGATCGAGGACGATCCGCTCGTCGTCGCGGATGCTCTCGGCCTGCTGATCGGGCGGGGCCGACTGGAAGTAGCTGCCGTCGAAATCCTCTTCGAGCGGCGTCGCCGCCGGGTTGCGATCCGACCAGGTGCCGAGGAAGCGGCCGAGCTGGTTCTTGCGGAGCTGCCAGCTCGACGCGATGGGCCCGAAGCCGATCGGCTCGACCGGATCGCTCGGCTTGGCGATGCTCTGGCCCGGCCGCTGGAGGTTCGGCAGCGGCCGTTGCCCGTACGGATCGAGCGGCGAGTCGGCGCTGACGCCCACCGGGTTCCACGTCGAGGGACCACCCGCCGCGCGCTCGTAGCGGAGCGGCATCTTCACCCAGCGCGTGCCCTCGCGCAGCTCGCCCTCGCGCGTCCACACGCGCGGGCCCACGACCTCGATGGACTTGTCGAGCTCCCCGACGCGGAGGCGCGCCACGAGCGATCGCACCGGCTCGCTCGGCGGGGCGAAGGCGTGGCCGATGAGCATCACGTCCGCCCGGGCCTTGAAGGGCACGAGATCGCTCGGCGCATACAGGCTCCGCCGCGGATCGTCGTCCCAGTGGTTCTCGTGCTCGTTCACGTCCTCCTGCTCGGCCGCGAGCCCCGACTCGCCCGGCTCGAGCGCGTAGGTCGCCTTGCACACGACGGTGAGCGAAAAGCGGCCCTTCCGCGGTTGCCAGACCAGCGAGCCGGTGCGGAACGGGGAGAGGGAGACGATATCCATGGAGGGCCCAGGCTAGAGCCTAGAGCTACGCCTGGGGAAGCCCGCCTTCGCCCGTGGATGGGACATTCAGCGGCCCACCATTCCCCGACACGACCCCCTCCCCCTCCCGCTCCCGCTCCCCTCGCGCCGGTGGGCATGGGGAGCGGGAGCGGGAACGGGAGCGGGAGCGGGAACGGCGGGGTTTTAACCCCGGGGTACACGCCGGACTGTGGTAGATGCCCGATCCGTGAGACAGAAGCGCGTCTTTTCCGGCATCCAGCCGACCGGGACGATCCACCTCGGCAACTACCTCGGCGCCATCAAGCAGTGGGTGGCCTCGCAGGACCAGTTCGACAACCTCTTCTGCATCGTCGACCTGCACGCGATCACGATCCCGAACGATCCGGACGTGCTGCGCCGGAAGACGCGGGAGCTCGCCGCGATCCTCCTCTCGGCGGGGATCGATCTGCAGAAGTCGACGCTCTTCGTGCAATCGCAGGTCAAGGAGCACACCGAGCTCGCCTGGATCCTCACCTGCCTCGCCACGATGGGGCAGCTCGCGCGGATGACGCAGTTCAAGGCCAAATCCGGCGCGAAGGAGGAGGGCGTGGGCGTCGGCCTCTTCGTCTATCCGGCGCTGATGGCGGCCGACATCCTGCTCTACCAGACCGACTGCGTGCCCGTGGGCGCCGACCAGAAGCAGCACGTCGAGCTGACGCGCGACCTCGCCGAGCGCTTCAACCAGACCTTCGGCGAGACGTTCCGCATCCCCGAGCCCGTCATCCCGGCCGTGGGCGCGCGGATCATGGGCCTCGACGACGCGACCAAGAAGATGAGCAAGAGCGATACGAGCCCGGGGCACGCCCTCTACGTGCTCGACTCGCCCGCCGACATCACCAAGAAGATCAAGCGCGCGGTGACCGACTCCGGCTCCGAGGTCCGCTTCGACGAGTCCCGCCCGGGCCTCTTGAACCTGCTCACCATCTACAAGGCGGTGAGCGGCAACAGCAACGAGGAGATCGAGGCGCGCTTCGCCGGCAAGATGTACGGCCACCTCAAGGTCGAGCTCGCCGAGCTCGTGGTCGAGGCCCTGCGCCCGCTCCGCGAGGAGTTCGCCCGGCGGATGAAGGACCCGGGCGCGCTCGACGCCGAGCTCGCCCGCGGCGCCGAGAAGGCGCGCGCGATCGCCGAGGTGACGATGACCGAGGTGAAGCGCAAGGTCGGTCTCGGCTGATCGCGCTCCGTGTACCCGGGGTGAGGTGACGATGACCGAGGCGGAGCCGTGTAACCCGGGGCTGAAGCCCTGGGCTACACGAAGGAAGCACGCCTTCGCGGGCTTGCGTGGGGGCTTCTGGTTGCCGAGAGGGCGCGGGCTCGTTAGGGGGACGCTGCGTCTTTGCAGCAGCGGAAGCCTTCTTCGTAGCCGTAGTCTTCTTCTTTGTGGAAGCCGACCGTGGGCCGGCAGCGGCCGCGCACCGGGCCCCACCAGCCGCCCTTGAGCCCGCTCCGGTTGGGCGGCTTCTCCTTGGGCCGGAACACCCACTCGTTGATGTTCCCGTTGAGATCGTAGACGCCGAAGGGCGACACGCATGCGGGCATCGACCCCGTCGGGAGGCGCTGGTCGAGCTTCTCGAGCTCGGCCTTGCACTCGGGCTTCTTCATGCAGCTGTTGTACTTGAGGAGCTTCTTTTCCCGCTTCCGGTAGGGCTTGTCGATGTTGCACTTCGAGGGGTCGCGCTTGTACCCGTAGGTGTACGGCAGCATGGCCTCGCCCTCGCACGCGAAGTTGAACTCGTCCTCGGTGCAGAGCCGCTTGCCGATCTTCTCGCACTCCTTCTTCGCGTCGACCCACGAGACGAGCAGGCTCGGCAGCTCGCCCTTGTGGTTCGGCCACTCGTAGCGGTCCATGCAGAAGCGCATCTTGCGGCGCGTCTTCGAGAGGCAGCGGCTCGGCTCCTCGTACTCCATGCACCGCTCGCTCACCGTGCTCGAGCCGACCTCCTCCCCGGCCTGCTTCTTGGCGCTCTTCTTGGCCTCGTCGTTGTCGAACTCGGCGTGGTGCTTGAGGCACCGCTGATCGACCACGGGGCAATACTCGCCGTCGACGATCAGCATGTCCTCGGGACACCCCGCGCTCGACCCGGGCAGCGCGGCGGCATCCGGAGACGCAGCGTCGCTCGCGTCCTCCGCGGCGTCGCTCGCCGCGTCGCTCACAGCGTCGCTCGCAGCGTCCGCGATCTCGGCGAGCGCCGCCTGCGCCTCCGCCGCAGCATCGACCCCACCATCCGAAGGCGCGCCCTTGGGCGTGCTGCACGCCGCAACCACGACACCAACGGAGAGCAGCGCGAGGACTTGCCTGCACCTCCGACCCGCTTGACTCCCCTTGGATCCAAGCCTTTCTGCCGTTGCCGTTGCCGTTGCCGTCGCCGTCGCCGATCTCTTCACACCGTTCTCCATCCCACTCACCGCCCCGGCGCCGGAATGACGTTCAGCGGCACCCGCGCTCCATCGCGAAGCACCTCCACCACCACCGCCCTCCCCGCCTCCAGCTCGCCGAGCGCGAACATGTAGTCGTGGATGTTCGTCACCTCGTGCGCCCCCACCTTGACGATCACGTCCCCTGCCTTCATCCCCCCGCGCTCCGCGGGCGCGTCCGGCCGCACGCCGGTGAGGCGCACGCCCTTGCCCTCGAACGCGTAGTCCGGGATGGTGCCGAGCGAGACCTTGAAGCCGCCGCCGGCGCCGCGGTGCGGATCGGCGGGCGCGTCGATGAAGGCGAGCTTCTCGGGCTTCTCCGCCAGGGCGAGGGCCAGGCGGCCCACCATCGCCGCGATCCGTTCCTCGCCCTCGCTGTTGATCTTGTCGGCCGTGTCGCTCGGCAGGTGGTAGTCGGCGTGCACGCCGGTGAAGAAGAACGCCACCGGGATGCGCGCGCCGGTGAACGAGGCGTGGTCGCTCGCGCCGAAGCCCTCGGAGCCGAAGGTTATGTCGAGGTCGAGGCCGGCGCTCGCCGATTCGAGCAGGTTTGGCCACGCGGCGGCGGTGCCCACGCCGTCGACGAGCAGGTGCTTGTCGCGCAGCCTCCCCACCATGTCGGCGTTGATCATCGCGGTGACGGAGGCGAGCGGCACCGTGGGGTGCTCGACCCAGTGGCGCGAGCCGAGCAGGCCGATCTCCTCGCCCGAGAACGAGAGGAAGAGGATGTTCTTCGCCGGCCGCTTCGGCAGCGCGGCGAGCCGGCGCGCCACCTCGAGCACGAGCGCGGTGCCCGAGGCGTTGTCGTCGGCGCCCGGGTGCATCGCCCGGATCCCCGGCGCCCGCGAGTGCGCGGTGCCGCCCATGCCGAGGTGGTCGTAGTGCGCGCCCACGATCACATGCTCGGCCGAGGGCGAGCGCGCGGGGAGCAGCGCGGCCACGTTGAAGGCCGGCGCCTCGACCGGATCGATCCGGGTGGTGAACGAGACCGAGTCGACCGGCAAGGGGCGGGGCGAGGCCGCCTTCGCGGGCTCCCAGCTCGCCGGGGACGCCACGACGGGGCCGAAGAGCCTCGTCGCGTCGGAGAGCTTGAGCACGATCGCCGGCAGGCCCATGCCGCTCGCGTCGGCGGGCGGCGGGGGCAGCTCGTCGCCCCGCGCGACGATCACCACGCCGGCGGCGCCGTGCTCGCGCGCCGTGCGGATCTTGTAGCGCACGCCGCCGAAGTCGCGGAGCGCCGCGGGGGCCTGGGGGGCGGCCTTCTTGGCGGGCACGCCCTGCGCCTTGTCGGCCGCGCCGTCCTTCTTGATCGGCGGGAGCGGCGTGCCGTCGAGCACCACCACCACCTGCCCGTCGACCTTCTTGCCCGCGTAGTCGTCCCAGCTCGCGGCGGGGGCCGTGATGCCGTGGCCGACGAAGAGGGCCTTGCCGGTCGCCGTGCCGCTCTCGCTCCCCTCGGCGGTGCCGGGCGAAATCGATTGGAGGTCCAACGGTTTTTTGCGGACCTTGACCGCGAGGACCGCCTCCTTGGCCGAGGCGCCGATCCGCGCCGAGAAGCGCTGGAAGAAGCTCGGCTCGCCGCCCGCCCCGTCGTGATCGCCCATCGGCGCGAGGCCGAGCGCCCGGTAGCGCTCGGCGATGAAGTCGGCCGCCTTGCGCGCGCCCTCGGTGCCCGTCCCGCGGCCGCCGAGCTCGGGCGAGGCCAGGAGCGTCACGTCGGAGGCGATCCTCGCGGCGCCCGCCGGATCGAGGTCGATCGCGAGCGGGCGCTCGGGCAGAGGCGCGGCGGTGGCGGCCACCGGCGGCGGGAGGGGCGGCGGAGGCGAGGGCGGCGAGGGCGGCGGGCCGCAGGCGGCGAGCAGCGCGGCGAGGAGGAGGGGCGAGATCGAGCGGCGCACGGAGCGGCGCTCTACTACGGGATCGCGGGGGGGCGAAGGGGGAGGGCTCGCGCCGCCGTGGCGCGGCTCCTGGTCGCCGTGCGTCCCGCGGTCCGGCGAGCGCTCGCCGCGGAGCATCTCACGCGGCGCGCGTCACGATCGACGCGGCGAACGTCGCGATCGAAGCGGCGCGGGCAGTGGCAAACACGCGCTCGATTTGCGACGATACGACCGGAGCGCGAGCAGGTCCACCGCGCGGAAGGGAGCCCCAGTGGAGCAGATCATTCGCGGGTTGTTGGAGGCGCTGAGCGCCGCGCGGAGCTTCGAGGCGGCGGCCTTCGCGTTGCTGTACGCCGCGCTCGACGCCGGCGAGGAGAGCCTCGCCTCGTCCCGGTTCCTGCGCGAAGACAAGGCCTCCCGCTTCCTCCGCGCCGTCGTCCACCTCCGGCCCGACGACACCTACGTGCGCCTCGTCGCCCTCAACGTGGAGGCCGACGGCAGCCGCACCGAGCACGCCTACGGGGACGACACCTGCGTGCCCTCGGCGACGGCGTGGCGATGGGTGAGCGACGGCAAGCGCTCGATCGCGATCGACATCCTGCTCGGCGAGGTGACGGACGGCGCGGGCGCCGGGGCGGGCGAACTCGGCGGCTCGAAGCTGAGCGGACAGGGGAGCATCGTGCTCATGGCGAAGCGCGAGGTCACCCACCTGTACGCGATCCCGCTGCGCGGGCCGGGCGATCGCCTGCTCGGCATGCTCTCGCTCGAGGCCCGGTGCCGGCCGGCGGTCGGCGAGCGCCTCGTCGGCGCGGCGGCGCAAGTCTTCCTCGAGGCCCTCGCCGCGATGGCGACGCCGTACCTCACGCAGCTCCCGGCCACCTCTCCGATGCTCACCGAGCCCGACGCCTTCCTCCCGGTCATCGGCGCCTCCATGCAGAGCGTGATCGAGACGCTGCGCGTGTTCGCCACGCAAGACGAGACGATCTTGCTCGGCGGCCCGACGGGGACGGGCAAGAGCCGCCTCGCGCGCTGGTGCCACGAGCGCTCGCCGCGGCGCGCGAAGCCCTTCGAGGTGATCGATCTCGCCACCGTGCCGGAGGAGCTCCAGATGGGGGAGCTCTTCGGCTGGTGCAAGGGCGCCTTCACGGGCGCGGTCAAGGACATGCCCGGCCACGTCACCCGCGCCGAAGGGGGCACGCTCTTCATCGACGAGATCGACAAGCTCGCGCTCCGCGCGCAGGCCGGGCTCCTCCGCGTCCTCGAGGAGAGGACGTATCGCCCGCTCGGACAGGCCTCCGGGGAGGAGACCGCCGATGTCCGGTTCATCATCGGCACCAACGCGGACCTCCCCGCGCTCGTCCGCAAGGGCCTCTTCCGCGAGGACCTCTACTACCGCATCAACGTGCTGCCGACGCGGGTGAAGCGGCTCGATCAACGGCAGGACGAGATCGTCCCCTGGGCGCGGTACATGCTGCGGCGGCGCCACGCGGGCAAGGGCCAGGTGAGCATCGACCCGGAGGGGGCGGAGCTGCTCCGCACCCACGACTGGCCGGGCAACCTCCGGCAGCTCGACAACATCGTGCGGCGGGCCTACGCGCTCGCGCTGCGCGACCAGGCCCCGGACAGCGGAGACATGGTGCTCGGCGCGCCCGAGATCGCCGAGGCGCTGAGCTACGAGGGGACGGACGTCCCGCCCCATGTCGCGTGGGAGACCCTGGAGCGCGCCGCGGAGGCCTTCGCCTCGGAGGCGATGCGGCGCAGGGCGATGGAGCTGCCCGCGCTCGACATGGACGCCGCCGAGGGGCTCAAGGCGATGGTGATCGACGCCGTCAAGCGCAAGGTCGGGGGTGACGACAAGGAGTCGCTCCGGCGCGCGTACGTCCTGCTCGGCAAGCAGGGCATCGTCGACAATCGCAACCACCTGGCGCACTACCGCCGCGAGTCCGAGAACCTCGCCAAGACCCGCACCATCCTGGGCGTGAGCGCGAGCACGCCCGAGGAGCCGGACCAATGACCGGCCTCTTCGCCGGCCGCTACGAGCTCGTCCGGCTGATCGGCCGTGGGTCGCACGGCGAGGTGTGGGAGGCGCGGGAAGGGGCGGGCGGCGCCCCGCTGGCCGTCAAGATCCTCCGCCCGGACGTCGACTTCTCGCCCGCGCGCGTCCAGGTCGAGACGGCCGCGCTCCGGCAGCGGCTCCCCGGCGTGGTCGAGCTCTACCGCGACGGCATCGACGACGGGCGGCCCTACCTCGTGATGGAGCTCATCCAGGGCGAGCGCTTCCCCGGCCGCACCCTCCCCTGTCCCTGGGAGGCCCTGGCCGACGTCACCGCGGCGCTCCTCGAGACGCTGGCGCGCGTCCACGCCGCGTTCGTCGTCCACCGCGATCTCAAGCCCGAGAACGTGCTCGTCACCACCGAGCGGCAGATCAAGGTGCTCGACTTCGGGCTGGCGTTCCGCTTCGACGCGATGGCGGCGCGGCTGACGCAGCAGATCGAGATCCTCGGGACGCCTGCGTACATGGCGCCCGAGCAGGTCAAGGGGCACGCCGACGAGCGCAGCGATCTCTACGCCGTCGGCGTGATGCTCTACGAGGCTCTGTCGGGCCAGCGGCCCTACGAAGGCAGCACGCTCGCGGAGCTGCAGCGCGCGAAGAGCCGGCGCCCGACGCCTCTCTCCGTCGCCGCTCCGGGGGTCCCCGCCCAGGTCGCCCGCATCGTCGAGGACCTGATCGCGTACGACCCCGATCAGCGCCCGCGCTCGGCGATCGAGGTGCTGCACCGCCTCCACGGCGAGGCCTCCGTCGAGGCCCCGCACTTCCCCTGGATCGGGCCCCAGGACACGCTGCTCGACCTGGTGAGCGCCGTCTCGCGCGGAGCGTCGGTCGATCTGGTCGGCCCGCACGGCGCAGGGCGCACGCGCTACCTGCTCGCGCTCTCGCAGGCGCTCGGCGGGGCTCGCCCGCCCGTGTACCTGCCTCCGGGCGAGCACGCGTTCGAGAGCTTGCTGCCCGCGATCGGCTCGCTCGACGGCCTCGCCGACGCGACGCTCGCGGAGGTGGCGCTGGCGGTGGAGTCGAAGCTGCGCGCCGCGCTCGCGAGCGGCGTGATCATCCTCGCCGACGACGCGGAGCGCCTCGATCGGTGGAGCCGCTCCGCGCTCGCGGCGTGCCGGGGCGACGGCGCGATCGTGATGGTGTGGCTCTCTCCGCCGGCGCGGCGGGGCCCGCGCGACGATGTCCTGACGCTCCTCCTCCCCTCGCCCGAGGAGAGGCACCTGCGGTCGCTCTTCGCCGGCCCGGATCGCCTGCTCCACCTGCGCGAGGACGCGGCCCGCGTGCTGCATCGGCGCACCGACGGGATGCCGGCGCGGATCACCCAGGAGGTGACGACCTGGGTGAGGCTCGGGGTCGCGCACTGGACGCGCAACCTGCTCGTGGTGAACCGCCCCGCGATCGAGGCGCTGGAGTCCGGCCTCCTCGACGCGATGCCGATCGATCCGAACCCGAGCGCGACCGAGCACCTCACGAGCGCCATGATCGACGTCCTGATCTGGCTCGGGCTCGCGTGGCCCCACACGACCGCGGCGCTCATCGCGAAGGCGTCGGGCGAGCCCCTCTTCCGGGTCGAGGCCGACCTCGACGCGCTCGAGGAGGCCGGGCTCGTGGAGCGAAACCCGGACGGGCGTGCCGTCCCGCGGCTCTCCATCTCCGCGGCGCAGCGCTGGACGGAGGGCCGGCTGCGCGCCGCCCACCAGGCGCTCGCGCGCCTCTTGCCCGAGGCGGCGCCCGGCCGGCTCGTCCACCTGTGGATGCGCGGGACGAGCTCGGACGACGAGCGGCGCGAGCTGGCCGCCGAGGCCGCCGCGCTCGGCGAGCGCCTCGTCGACGAGGGCAAGCTCCAGCCGGCCATGGCGACGCTGGAGCGGGGCATGCGCGTCGTGCGCGAGCTCGGGGCCTCCGCATCCATCGAGATCGCCCGCCTCTTCGGCATCTGGGTCGAGGCGGCGATCGCCGCCGGCACGCCGCACGCGCTCGACCGTGTCCTCTCCGAGATGAGCCTCCAGTCGCCGAAATCGGGGGCCGTCCTGCACCTCGAGGCGCTGTGCCACGCGGCGAACGGCGTGCGCGAGTTCGGGCAGTGGCCGATGAAGGGGATCGGCGAGGTGGAGCGCTTCGGCGATCCCCGCACGGAGCGCGTCCGCCTGACCGTCCGGATGGAAGCGGTGCGGCACCTCTCCGACCCGCGCGCGGAGGAGGCCTTGCTCGACGAGATCGCGGCCGAGCTCCCCGCCGGCGACGCCGAGGCCGAGGCCTTGCTCGACAACTTCCGCGGGCGCCTGCGCTACGGCCAGGGCCGCTTCCTGGAGGCCGCCGAGCTCCACCGCCGCGCCGCGCTGAAGACGGCCCGCGCGCTCCTGCGCACCTACTCGAACGCCACCGGCGCCGTCGCCTGCATGGACGCCTTCGATTTCGACGAGGGCCGGCGGCTCGCGACGATCTCCGCCGCCGACGCGCGGGAGCTGCGCCATGCCTTTTACGAGACGCTGAGCGAGTGGGTGCTGCGGACCATCGCCTACCGCACCGGCGAGGTGACCCGGCCCGACATGGAGCTGGTCGAGGCGGCCGCGTTCGTGGGCATCCCCCAGCTCGAAGGGCTGATCTTGATGAACGAGTCCACCGTCGCCTGGCGAGGCGGCGACCACGGCGCGGCCAAGCTCCTCTCCGGCCGGGCCCACAAGACGCTCTCGGCCATTCACGAGGACCCTGCCGCCCTCATCTCCCGCTCCCTCCATATCCGGCTCGGCGCCGAGACCAGCGACGAAGAGATCGAGCGCCTGTGCGCCCGCGCGGAGGGGCCTTTGCTCCCCGGGATCGGGCTCCAGGCCGTGGCGCTCCTCGCCGAGGCCGGTCACCTGCCCCCCGGCCGGATGACCGAGGAGCAAGTGACCCGGCTCGCCGAGGCCGTCCCGCGCGCCCACTGGAGCAAGCGAATGGACTTCATGTCCGTCGACGAGTGCCTCGCCGCCCTGCGCTGACAGGGAGCTCGACAGGCTCTCAGGGGTTCGTGCTCTGATCGCACTGGGCGACGATGTAGGTGCTGCCCGTCGTGAATCCGTCCTTGAAGTCGGAGAGCTTCATCGACGCAGCCTGGTATTCGAGGACGATCTCCTGGTTGGTGTTGAACCGGGAGGGCTGCCGATAGGACACCCAGAGGTCCCAGTGCTCGATGGTCTTGCCCGCGGAGATTTCCTCGACGAGCAGGCGCCCCACCTGATCGCCGAACTGCTTCACCACGTAAAATCCGATGCCCACTTGCAGACCGTCCTGTGATCGGGCCATGTCCCGCCCCTCCTTCCGGTCATTCGACTCTCGATTCGCCATGTTCTGTCTCCTCCATGATGCCCCCCCGCGACGAGCGCAAAGGGCGAACCTCTTCACGCCATCAGAGCACGACCCCGGCTATCGCGAATAGCCGGTCGATCCCGCCCTCGGCTGGATACCGCGCTCGCCCCGGCGGGCTCGCCGACCCGGCCTCCGGGACGCCGCCTGCCGCCCCGGCGCTCGCGAGCTCGCCGGCGGCCGCGCGCACGAGCGCCCGCGTCTCGGCCGGACGAAGGCGCCTGCCCTGCGCCGCCGCGTGCTGAAAGGCGAGCGCGACCAGACCGGTGATGAGCGGCGCCGCCGCGCTCGTGCCCGAAAATGTGGCGTGATATCGATCGGGGGTGTTCGCCGAGGGGGCGCGGAGCGCGACGCCGCAGGCGAGCACGTCCGGCTTCTCGACGCCGTGCCGGCCCGGTCCGCGCCCGGCGAAGCTCTCCTGCTCGTCGGAGGCGTCGTTGCACGCGCCGACGCTGATCGCCGTCCGGCAGCTCGCCGGAGAGGTGATGGTGATGGGCGCCGCAAAGCCTTCACCGGCCCGCTCGACCCGCAGGCAGAACGTGGGGTGATCGAGCCAGGCATAGGCCCGCGCCGGGCGCGTTCCGCCATGGAGGCGGATCGTGAAGACCCCCGCGTCGACCTGGCCGCCGCGCTCCCGCGCGAACATCTCGACGCGGAGCAACGCATTGCTGCTCTCCGGATACCTCGCGACCGAGGCCACGAGCACGCGCGTCGCCCCGAGATCGAAGGCCCTCGGGACGCCGTCGGCGAGGAGGCGCGGCGTCATCACCTCTCCGCCGGGAGCGATGATCTCGGCGGCGATGCCCTGCTCTCCACTCTCGACACGATCATACCATATCTCGATGACGGCGCTGCGCTCGTCTACCGAGGTGGTGTCGAGCAGGAGCGTGGCCGTGCCGTCGCCCCCCTTCAAGTCCATCACCGCGTGGCTCGCCCGCTCGTGCGAGTTGCCCGCCGCGATGACGATGGCCCGGCCGTCGCGCTCCGCCAGCATCCGGTCGAAATATCGCTCGACCGGACTCTCACCGTCCCTCGGGCCGAGGTCGTCCCCGAGGCTGATGTTGACGACCACCGGGCGATCCCCCGCTTGCCGGAAGACGAAATCGACCGCCTCGGCGATCTCGGTCATGGCCGCGAGCGCGCCCGCGCCGGACGCCATGGTGTCGACGAAGACGATCTTCGAGCCGGGGGCGATGCCGCGCGCCTCGGGATCTTCCGCGCCACTGCCCGCGGCGACGCCGGCGACGCTGGTGCCGTGGCTCACCTTGAGGGGCGCATGCGCCACATTGCCGTATTTGAACCGGCGGTTGGGGTCGAGCTCGATGGCGATATCGTCACGGCTATAAGCGGTGCCATACCCGTAGGGCGTCGGGGTCTTGCCTCGCGCCCCCGGCGTACCGTCGGGGGCCTGATCCCAGATGGCGATGACACGAGGGCCCAGGCGCGGGAGCAGGAAATCGGGGTGATAGATGTCGATCCCCTCGATATCGACGACGCCGATGACGACCCCCGTCCCGTCGAGCTCGACATCCGGCCCGAGCCCGAGCGTGCGCCGAGGGGAGACCCCTCCACCGCTCACCGCCGCCGTACCATGAGGCTTGGCCCCGCCGGTCCACTCGACGGCCAGGACCTCGGGGATCGTCTCGAGCTCACGGAGGTGGCCGAGGCTCACCTCGGCCGTCGCCATGTTGCCGGCCCTGCTCCGCCAGGAGAAACCGCCCGCCCGCAGCGCCACCGCGTCGAGGACCTCGGCCTTCGTCACGGTGACGAAGACCGGGATATGCTCGACGTACGCGACCTCGTACCCACGGGCGCTCTCCGTCCCGCCGAGCCGTCGGCGAGGTGCCCTGAGGAACGCGAGCGGACCACTGCGCCGCTGCACGATGGCAGAGGCCTCATGGCCGGTGTCGTCGCCTCCGGCGCCCGCGATCACCGGATCTGCCGGATCGTAGACGCTATCTTCGAGCTCGACCAGCGCAGCCAGGCGCGGATCGAGCTTGGGGTGGGCAGCTCGCTGCTCTACTTTTCCGAGGGGCGTTACCACGATAGGCATCGATCAGTCCTCACGTGACCCGAGACATCGTTGCAGCGATCATGCCAGGTGGATATGGCCTGGAAACGCGGTTCCCACGCGGCGGCTGCGTTCGAGGCGACGGCGGCGCGTGACCGCCGACGCGCCCGCCATCAAGCGAGCTTGCCCTCCCGGCGGAGGACATCCTTGACCCGCTCGATGCGGATGCCCTCGTTCCGGACCTCGGCCCCGCCGCCCGGGAGGTGGATCTCCTTCCAGGCGTGATGGAGCGCGATGACCTCCCACCGCTCGTTGAAGACGGGCGCGCCCGAAGAGCCCACCTCCGTGTCGGTGAGGTACTGAAGCACGTTGTCGTCGATGTAGCGGAGGTCGCTGCCGAAGATACCGAGCTTCTTGGGGAGCCCGTGGGGGTGCTGGATGATGCTCGCGTAGTCGCCGATCTTCGGCGCCTTCTGCGAGCCGAGCGCGAGCGGGGAAATATCGGCGGCGCCCGCGTCGTTCACCTCGAGGGTGGCGCAGTCGAATTCTCGATTGCCGTAGATGACCGGAGCGTCGATATGGATCTTCTGGGGCGGCGCGATGTTCCCGTCGGCGGCGCTCTCGTACCCGAGCCAGATCTCGACGCGGTCGGCCTTGGCGCCGTCCTGGAAGAGGACATGATGGTTGGTGAGGAGACGGCCCTTGGCGATGAAGAAGCCGGTCCCCATGAAGCTCTGACCACCGAAGAAGGCATCGACCCGGACGACGGACTTCGCGCGCTCGGTGCCTTCGGTGAGGAAATGGACATTCACCCAGCGGACGCCGCCTGGTCGGGTGCCGCGCTCGAAGCCCTGGGCGGGAGGCTTGGCCTTCCAGTCGAGGGCCGCGGAGAGGGGCTCGCGGGAGAACGTATTTCCGAGGAGCTCGACGAGGCGGGGGCGAATGCCCGCCCAGCCGGGATCGTTCGCGACGATCTCGACCAGGCTGCGGGCCTTGCCCCGCGCGGCCGCCGCCTCCAGGACGGAGTGCCAGAGGTGATGGGGCGTCTGGTCGACCCTGATGCTCGCCCTGGGGACACCGGCCTTGCCCGCGACCTCGACGATGTCCTCGGGCCGGTAGATGTTCTCCTCGAGGATGGACCAGAGCTCCTGGCTCTCGGGCCGGTCGATCTTGAACGGCGCGTCGTCGAGGAAGTGGGCGCGCGGGCGCGCGGGCGGAGGGGTCGATGCGTGATCTCGCCGGCGACCGCGGCGCAGCTCGTCGAGGGCCTCCTGGAAGACGAGCTCCTCCTTGTTGCCCGTCGCCAGCATGGTGGCCTCGTCGAGCCACGCTTCGAGAGGGACGCTCCCGTCGAGGAGGTGGTCGACCTCGTTCATGCGGCGCAGATCGAGGAGGAGCTGCGCCGCCGGAGCGTTCGCGTGGGGGAGACCTGCGACGAAGCTCTGGTTGACCTTGGCGAGGAGCACGGAGCGCTGATCCGTGAAGCGCCGGTCGATGGCTGCGCGGTAGATTCTCTTGATCCAGTCGTCGGAGAGGAGCATGGATTCCGCCGGGTGAGAGGGTGCGCAAGGATAGCGCGCGCCCATGTGCAAGAACCGTACACCAGGACACGGCGGGCCTGCACCTGCGCTGAAGTGCCATTCGGGGCGGCAAGTCTCGGGGACTGCCGCGCAACGTCGAGATTGTCCGCGTGCGCCGTGACGCGCGCCGCGGAGACACCAACGCGGACGCCGCGCTCGACGCATGTGCACGCGTTGACTCCGTATCGCGCGCTCGCCGCGCATCGACATCCAGGCGAGCCCGGAGGCGCGCTGCGGCTCCCGAGACCGCGAGACCGTGATCCGGCGTCCCTCGTTCGACCGGAAGGTCGAGCGTGACATCCATCGCGATCGCAGGCCTTTTGCGCGCTGTCCGCAATCGGTGCACCCTGCTTTGAGCCTGATCCGAGGGCAGGATCGGCGCGTTTCGAGAGGCGATGAGGGGCATGGTTGATGCACCACGACGGCGTGAATCACCATGGCCGCCCTCACCCGCGAAATGCTGCTCGGCATCGACCCAGATCAGGCAATCGCCGAGATCGTGGAAACCCTCCGCGCCCAGGTCGGCGCGCTTCACCGCCACGGCCTCGTCCTCGGCGTCTCCGGCGGCGTCGACAGCGCGCTCATGGCCGCCCGGCTCGGCGTTCCCACCGTCACCGAGGACGTCACCGCCGCGGTCGAAGGGCTCGGCTGCCATGTCAGGCCGCTCCCGGAAAGGACGTAGGCCATGTGCGGCATCGCCGGCGTCGTCGCGCTGCGGGAAGGGCTCGCGCCCCCCTCGCGCGAGGCGCTCTGCCGCATGGCCGGCGCGCTGCTCCACCGGGGCCCGGACGAGCAAGGCATCTACCGCGACGCGCGCGCCGGCCTCGCCCACACGCGCCTCTCGATCATCGATCTGTCCACCGGCCAGCAGCCCCTCGCCAACGAAGACGGCTCGCTGTGGGTCGTCTTCAACGGCGAGATCTTCAACTACCTGGAGCTGCGAAGCGAGCTGATCGCGGCGGGCCACGTGTTCCGCACGCGGAGTGACACCGAGGTGATCGTCCACGCGTACGAGGCGTGGGGCGATCACGCCTTCGCGCGCTTCAACGGCCAGTTCGCGGTCGCGCTCTGGGACGCGCGCGCCGGGGCGCTGATCCTCGCGCGCGACCGCCTCGGGGTCCGCCCCCTGTACGTGATGGAGCACGGAGGTCGCGCGCTCTTCGGTAGCGAGGTGAAGGCCATCTTCGCCGCCGACCCCACGATCGAGAGGCGATTCGATCCGATCGGGATCGACCAGACGTTCACCTTCTGGTCCACCGTGGCGCCGCGCACCGTCTTCGCGGACGTGGAGGAGATCCCGCCCGGCCATGTCCGCACCTACGTCCGCGGCGATGTCCACCAGCGCGCCTACGCCCGCCTCGCCTTCCCCGTGGGTGGAGAGGGCTTCTTCCGCGGCTCGATCGACGACGCCGCCGACGCGGTCTCGGCCGCGCTCCGCGAGGCCACGCGCCTGCGCATGCTGCGCGCGGACGTGCCTGTCGGCAGCTACCTCTCGGGCGGCCTCGACAGCTCCCTCGTCGCGGCCCTCGGCCTCGAGGCCAAGGGTGACAAGTTCTGCACCTTCTCCCTCCGCTTCGAGGACGCCGAGTACGACGAGACCCCGTTCCAGCGCGAGATGGCCGCGCGCCTCGGCACCGATCACCGCGAGATCCTCGTGCGCCGCAGGGACATCGCCGAGGTCTTCCCCGAGGTGATCGCCCACACCGAGCGGCCGATCCTCCGCACCGCCCCGGCGCCGCTCTTCCTGCTCTCTCGCCTCGTGCGCGACGCGGGCATCAAGGTCGTGCTCACCGGCGAGGGCGCCGACGAGATGTTCGCTGGCTACGACCTCTTCCGCGAGGGCAAGATCCGCCGCTTCTGGGCGCGCCACCCGGGCTCCGACCTCCGCCCGCGCCTGCTCGCGCGGCTCTACCCGTACCTCGCGCGATCGCCGGTCGGCAAGCAGGCGGTGGCCCGCCAGTTCTTCGGCCAGGGGCTCGACGGCGCGGGCCTGCCGGGCTTCGCGCACGAGACGCGCTTCCGCACCACCGCCGCGCTCAAGCGCCTCTTCTCCCACGCGCTGCGCGAGGCGATCGGCGCGCGCGACGTCCGCGCGGAGCTCGTCGCCTCGCTCTCCCCGGAGATCGCGCGCTACGGCCCGCTCGCGCAGGATCAGCTCCTCGAGATCGTCACCCTCTTGCCCGGCTACATCCTCGCCTCGCAGGGCGATCGCATGCTCATGGCCCACGCGGTGGAGGGGCGTTTCCCCTTCCTCGACATGGACGTGGTGGCGCTCGCCGCCTCGCTCCCGCCCGAGCACAAGCTCCACGTGCTCGACGAGAAGTACGTGCTCAAGCGCGCGGCGGAGGGCCTCGTCCCGCCCTCGATCCTCGCCCGGAAGAAGCAGCCGTACCGGGCGCCGGACGCCCTCTCCTTCCTCGGCGAGGGCGCGCCGCGCTGGGTCGACGAGGCGCTCGATCCCGAGGCCATCGCCGACGCCGGCGTCTTCGATCCGGCCACGGTGGCGCAGCTCTTCCGCAAGTGCCGCGCGTCGTCGGGCGCGCAGCTCTCCAACGCCGACAACATGGCCCTCACCGGCGTGCTCTCCACCCAGCTCCTCCACGCCGCGCTGATCGAGGGCCTCCCGGACACGCCGATCGCGGCCCCCGCCACGGTGGTGGATCGGCTCGCGATCCACGGGTGATCCATGCGCGATCCCATCGGCCTCCTCCACGGCTACCTGAGCGCCTCGGCCGCGAGGCGCCCGGACGAGATCGCGCTCGTCACCGCGGACGAGCGCCTCTCGTACGCCGAGATCGACGTCCGATCGAGCGCGCTCGCGCTCGCGCTCGCCCACGCGCTCGGCGACGCGCTCGCTCGCCTCCGGACCAGGGTGGCGCTGCGGCGCGCGGCGGAGGTGGGTCACGATGTCTCCGTGTGGGGCACGGTGTGGATCCATGGATCCGGCCGGGTACGGGTGGGACACGGCGTGACCTTCAACGCCCGGGCCGCGCCGATCGAGCTCCACGCGGGCGCGGGGAGCGAGATCCGGATCGGCCCCGGCGCCCGGATCGACGGCGGTACGTCGATCGAGGCGCAGCGGTCGGTGTCGATCGGCGCGCGGGCCCATGTCGGCCCGTTCTGCAAGATCCTCGACAACAACTTCCACCGGGTGACCGATCGCGACGAGCGTCCGGCTTCCATCGAGGTCGTGGTGGAGGACGACGCCGACCTCGGCCCGCGGGCGATCCTCCTGCCCGGCGCGCACGTGGGCCGCGGGACCATCCTCCAGGCCGGCACGGTGCTCTCCCGCCGCGTGCCGGAGGGCGTGATCGTCGCGGGCCAGCCCCCCTTGATCCGGAGGGCGGCGTGAGCGCCGAGGCGCGCTGGGCGCCCCTCCCCGAGATCCGCCGCCTCCTCCGCGAGGTCGCGAAGGGAGGCCCCTCCGCGCGCCGGCTCCTCGATCTCGCGGCCGGCGTGGCGCGCGCGCAGGTGGTGCTCCGCGGGGCCGAGCTCGGGCGGCGGGTCTACGTGGGCGGTCGCCTGATCGTGATCGCCGAGGGCCGCCTCGTCATCGGCGAGCAAACGTGCTTCTTCGGCGGGATGCTGCCCACGGAGATCCTCTGCCACCCCGGCGCCACCCTCTCGATCGGCCGCGAATCCGGCCTCAACTACGGCGTCTTCATCGAGGCGCGCGGCGCGGTCCGGGTGGGCGACCGCTGCAAGATCGGCTCGATGGTTCGCATCAGCGACAGCGGTCGCGACGGCATCAGGCCGGTGACGATCGGCGACGACGTCTGGCTCGCGCACGGCGCCGTGATCGAGCCGGGCGTCACGCTCGGCGACGGCAGCGTCGTGTCCGCGGGGAGCGTGGTCACGGCCTCGATCCCCGCCGGATCGCTCGCCGTCGGCAACCCCGCCCGCGTGGTGCGCCTCGACACCACGGCCGGCGCCGCCCCTCGCTGAATCGACGCGCACGGACTGCGGATCGGCGCAAAGATCCCGGTGCGCCCGCGCCCGGTCCGCGCCGGATCGCGCGCCCCCTGCGGCCTCGCCCGTGGCCGGCGAATTGCTTGATCCTCGGGCGTGGCCGAGAAGCTCGTCTCCCCCGGGATCGCGCCGACGATCAACCTCGCCGGCGACTGCGCGGTGCTGCTCGTCGCGGCCGTCCTCTCGACGCTCACGCCCGATCGCGGCCTCGCGCTCGGCGCCGCCCTCTCCGTGGCCGCGCCCGCCGTCGCCGTCTGGCTCATCGCATGCCGCGTGCTCCACCACTACCGCGCCGGCAAGGACCAGGGGCTCATCGAAGATCTGGCGCTCACCTCGGTCGTCCTCGTCGCCGTGACGATGGTCGTCGCGCTGCCTCACCTGCTCCTGCCTGCCTACGCGCCGCCGATGAACGAGGGCCTCTTCCTCGCGGTGACCTGGGGCGGGATCCTCTGGCTCCGGGCCTCGATCCCCGGCCTGCGCGCCGCGGCCGACACGCCCCTCGACGTGCTCATCCTCGGCACCGGCCCGCTCGCCCGCCACACGGGCGCGCAGATCCGCCACGAGAAATCGCGCCGCAGGGTGCTCGGCTACCTGGCCTTCCCGGGCGAGCCCGTCGACCCCCGGCTCGACGCGCCGGTGCTCGGCGGCGTGGGCGATCTCGAGCGGATCCTCGCGGAGCGGGCGCTCGACGAAGTCTACCTCGCCGAGCATGCCGTCGCCCACGGCGAGGCGATGCAGCAGGCCATCCACACGCTGGAGCAGCTCGGCACGCCCTTCGCCATCCCCGCCGCGCCGTTCCGCTTCGATCGCGCCCGCCCGGTGCACCTGCACGCCATCCACGACGGCTACCTCCACTACCTCAACGTCGAGCGCAAGCCGGGCCAGCGCGTGCTCAAGCGCGTCTTCGACATCGTCGCGTCCAGCCTGATCCTCGCGGCCCTCGCGCCCCTCTTCCTCGTGGTCGCGCTGCTCATCAAGCTCACGTCACAGGGACCGGTGCTCTTCAAGCAGGCCCGGGTCGGCGAGCACGGGCGCCCGTTCCACATGCTCAAGTTCCGCTCGATGGTGAAGAACGCCGAGGCGCTCAAGGCGGGCCTGCTCGCCCAGAACGAGCGGACCGGGCCCGTCTTCAAGATGGTCCACGACCCGCGCATCACCCCGATCGGGCGCGTCATCCGCAAGTACAGCATCGACGAGCTGCCCCAGTTCCTCAACGTGCTGCGCGGCGAGATGACCATCGTGGGCCCGCGCCCCCCGCTCCCGGACGAGGTCGCGAAGTACGAGGCCTGGCAGCGCCGGCGCCTCTCCGTCATGCCGGGCATCACCTGCGCCTTCCAGGTCACCGGGCGCGACCACCCGAGCTTCGAGGAGTGGATGTACCTCGACATGCAGTACATCGATCACTGGAGCCTCCTCGGCGACATCAAGCTCATCCTCAAGACGATCCCCGCCGTGCTCTCCGGCCGCGGAGCGAGCTAGCGTCACCGAGGCGCCGATGCCACGCGCAGAAGGCCCACCCGAGCCCCCGATCTCCTCGGGAGACGCCGTGATCGCCGTCAAGAACGCCCTGCTCCTCGGCTCGTCGCTCATCGCCACGTGGAGCGTGGCGCTGATCGTGCGGCTCTTCCTGCCGCGTTACCTCGGGCCCGAGAAATTCGGGATCCTGAGCTTCGCCGAGACGTTCGCGATCACCTGCTTCATCGTGCTCGGGATGGGGATCGACCTCTACATCCAGAAGGAGATCCCCGTCCGGCCGCGGCATGCCTCGGAGTTCTTCGGCGGGGTCGTGGTCGCGCGCCTGCTCCTCTCGCTCGGCGTGTTCGCCTTCATGGCGGCGGTGATGCGGCTGAGCCACCGGCCCGCCGCGGTGCAGAGGGTGGTGTTCGTCTTCGGCGCGGCGCAGGTCCTGATCGCCCTGAACAACAGCCTCGCCGCGCTGCTCCACGCGTCCCGGAAGGTGGGCGGCCTGTCGCTCGTGAACATCGGGACGAAGCTCACCTGGGCCGCGGGCGTGGGCCTCGCGGTGGCGGCCGCGCTCGACATCCCCGGCCTCGCCGCGGCCTTCCTCGCCGCGGAGGTCCTCCGCGCCGCGCTCCTCGCCGGCCTCGTGAAGAGGCACCTCGGGCTGACGCTCCGGCTCGACTGGACGGCCGTCCGGATGGTGCTCGTCGCCACTCTGCCGTTCTACCTGAACCAGATCGCCAACACCGTCTACGGCAAGGTCGACGTGAGCATGCTCTCGGTGCTCGCAGGCGACGTGGAGGTGGGCTTCTACGGCGCGGCGGCCAACCTGGCGAGCCTCTCGCTCCTCGTCTCGCCGCTCGTGAGCTGGGTGCTCCTGCCGCTCTTCTCCCGCGCTGCCGCGCGCTCGCGCGACGAGATGTACGCGCTGCTCCGACGCGCGATCCACGCCGTGCTCATGCTGGTCCTGCCCGTCTCGCTCTTCACCGGCCTCGGGGCCGACGTGTGGATCCCGGGCCTCTTCGGCGCGTCGTTCGCGCCCGCGCTACCGAGCCTCAGGATCCTGTCGCCGATCTTCGTCTTCACGTACCTGGCGATGCTCTGCGCGATGTGCCTCCTGCTCCTCGATCGCGCCTGGCGGGTCACCACGATCTCGCTCGCCGCCCTCGCCGGCAACCCGCTGCTCAACCTGCTCCTCATCCCGATCGGGATGCGCCTCTGGGGCCCCGGCGGGGCGGGCGCCGCCGCGGCCACCTCGCTCCTCGTCACCGAGAGCAGCGTGGCGCTCGCGCTCACCCTCTCCGTGGGGCGGGACGCGTTCGATCGGCGGAGCGCGGGCGCGCTGCTCCGGGCCGCGGCGTCGTGCGCGGCGGTGATCGCGCTCGATCTCGCGCTCCGATCGATCGGCCCGATCCGGCTCCTCGTCGACCTGATCGCCTACGTCGGTCTCCTCGTGCTGCTCGGCGCGGTGCGGCCCGCAGAGCTCCTGACGATGGCTCAATTCATGCTTCGAAGATCGAGGCATGAGCACCCGACGTCCCTCGACGAGCCCTCGCAGATCACCCCTTGAAGGCGCCCGCTGGGCTCTCCCTGCGCTGCTCGCCCTCGCGGCGTGCGGCGCGTCCTCGGACTACCTGTGGGTCGACGACTTGCCTCGCACCGCCGCCGTGGAGGGGCCGCACGACGAGTACGTGATCGCCGCCGGCGACATGGTGACGATCCGCGTCTACAACCAGGACGCCATCTCCACGCGCGGTCGGATCCGGCCGGACGGCAAGATCGGCGTGCCCCTCGGGGGCGAGGTCGAGGCGCGCGGCCTCCGCCCCGTCGATCTCGCGAAGCTGATCGAGGCCAAGCTCAAGCCCTTCGTCATCGCGCCGTCGGTGACCGTCTCCGTCGACGAGCAAGGCCCGCTGCGCGTCTCCGTGCTCGGCGAGGTGGCGCACCCCGGCGTCTTCGCCGCCGACGCCGGGGCGGGCGTGCTGCAGGCCCTGGCGATGGCCGGGGGTCCGACGGAGTACGCCGATCGCGAGCGCGTGTTCGTGCTCCGCCCGCAGGCCGGCAAGCCGCCGCTCCGGATCCGCTTCAGCCTCCCCAAGCTCTCCGCGGGCAGCGGGCGCGGCGCGGTCTTCACCCTCGAAAACGGGGACGTGGTGCTGGTCGAATGAGCCCGCTCGCCCTGATCGCGGCCGCGGCCGTCGCCGTCAACCTGGAGCTCTCCGATCGGAGCGAGCTCCGGATCCGCGACATGGGCGACGCTGTCGGGACAACGATCGACGTCGAGACGGCGCCCGCGGGGACGCTGACGATCCGGGCCCGCGGCTTCGAGATCGCGCTCGACGCCTCGCCCCGCCTGACCCTGCGCGAGCTCGACCTCACGCCGCGGCCGAGCGCCTTCTTGCGGGGCGGCCTGCGCGTCGTGCGGCGCACCCCGCGCGCGACGATCGAGGTCCTGGGCGACGCGAGCTACGGCACCGAGATCTATGGCGCCCAGAGCTACGGCGCGCTCGCCGACGCGCGATCGGCCACGATCCAGCGCATCCCGGCGACCTCGGCCATCAACTACCTCGGCGGTCGCGGGGTCCTCGGCCTGCGCTATTCCATGACGCGGCGGCTCGCCCTCGGCGCGCGCTTCTCGTACCTGTGGAGCGGCGGCGCCGACGACGCGTCGCGCGCGTCGGTCCCCTTTCAGTGGGGCCCCGATCTCACGCTCGATGCAGGTCTTGCGCTCACGCGCACCGATCGCCTGGAGACGACGCTCGACCTCTCCCGCGCCCGGTTCTACTCGGGCCCCCAGAGCAACCAGCTCTCCCTCGGCGAGCGCCTGCGCCACGCGCTGAGCCGCACCACCGACCTCACGATCGGCGGCGGCGCAGCGGCCTCGCTCAGCCGGATCGGCGTCGACGAGCCCCTGAAATTCCGCGTCTTTCCGCTCGCCGAGGCCGCGATCGCGCACCGCGACCCGTCGGATCGGCTCACGGTGCGGATCGAGATCGGGCTCCTGCCCGTCACGGATCGCCTGAGCGGCAAGGTCGACGAGCGCGTCCAGGCGGCCGGCTCGCTCGGCCTCCGGCTCCACCCGCGCGCCGAGATCCTCGCCGGGATCGGGACATCGCGCTCGCTCGCGTACGACGACGGCGGCGTCGCGCTCCTGTCGGGGCAGGTCGCGCTCGCGATCCGCGCCACGTCGCGGATCCGGGTCGAGCTTGGAACGCGGAGTGCATGGCAATGGCAACAGGGAACCACCGGGCCGTTGCCCATGTGGGCGGCCTACACCAGCGCGACCTGCGCCCTGCCCTCGATCCGGTTTTGATCCATGCGCTCGCTGCTCCTCATCTCGATCCTCGCCGCCACGGTGCTCCTCCCGAGCCTCGCCGCGCGGGACCGGAGCGCGTCGCGCGGGCTCGTCCGGGCGCTCGCCGCGATCGTGGCGTTCGACGCGGTGTACATCGCCGCCTGTGCGTTCCTCTACCACCGCTTGCCGTGAGCTCGACCATGACCCACAGCACCATGTTCCAGAGGCTCAACGTCGCGCATGTCCTCCTCGTCGACGACGACCCCGCGTTCACGGAGGACGCCACGAAGGCGCTCGCGGAGCGAGGGCTCGACGCCGAGGTCGCGATCGACAGCGCGGCGGCGGTGGTGAGCCTCACGGCGCACCTGCCCGATCTGGTGTGCGTGGACCTCAACCTCCCCCGCGAGTCCGGCTACGAGATCTGCGAGCTGATCCGCGGGGACCCGGCCCTCAAGGACCTGCCGATCGTGATCATCAGCAACCGGCACCTGCCGGAGGATCTCGCCTACGCCGAGGAGGCGGGCGCGAACGCGTTCGTGATCCTCCCGGTCTCGCCGGAGGCCTTCGCGCGGCAGGTGGAGTCGGTCCTCGACGGCCGCACCCCGAGCGCGCGGAGCCGGGCCACGCTGCGCGAGCTCCGCCCCACCGACCGGCCCCCCGGCTGAACGAGGGAACCATGGCCTCCCAGGCACCTGCCCCGCACCTCGCGATCCCCCCCATCGACGCCGACCCGACCGCGGGCGCCGAGCTCGCGCGGGTCATCGAGCTCGGCGGCCTCATCGGGCGGTCGCCGCGGCGCCACAAGGCCCTGTTCGCGCTGGTGCTGCTCCTCTCGCTCCTGGCGAGCGCGGCGGGGATCGCCTTCTGGCCGCGGACCTTCCACGTCGAGACCAAGATCCTCGCCCAGCGCAACCTGGTCATGCCCTCGCTCGGCAACCCGCGCAGGGCCGTGCCGAGCGACTCCGACGCCCCGACCCGCTCCGCGCGCGAGTCGATCCTCGGGCGCGACAACCTCCTCGCGATCATCCAGGAGACGAGCTTGCTCGAGCGATGGGATCGCGAGCGCCCGCCGCTCTCGAAGCTCAAGGACCAGGTCGTCGAGGCGGTCACCGAGCCGCTCTCGGACGAGGACCGGACGCGGGCGATGGTGGGCCTCCTGGAGAAGAAGCTCGTCGTCCTCGCCGACGACTCCACCATCAAGATCGCCCTCGACTGGCCGAGCGCCGAGACGGCCTTCCTCATCGTCTCCGCCGCCCAGCGGAACTTCATCGAGGGGCGCAAGACGGTCGAGGTCTCCGTCATCGCCGACACGATCGGCATCCTCACCGCGGAGGCCGAGCGGCAGCGAAAGGCCGTCGATCAAGCCTACGGCGCGGTGATGGAGCTGCGCCGCGAGCCCGCCGAGCCGAGCGCGCCGCCGGGTCCCCCCGCCGCCGCGCCGCCCGCGATCGCGGTGCGCCCCGCGTCGCCGCCGCCCGCGCCCGCGCCGTCGCCCAGGGAGCAGGCCACCATCGCCGCGCGCCTCGACGAGAAGCGCGCGGCGATCCGCGCCATCGAGGATCCGCGCCAGCAGCAGCTCGCCCAGCTCCACGCCGAGCTCGAGCGCCTCCGGCTGTCGTACACCGACGAGCACCCCTCGGTCCTCCAGGCGAACGCGAAGATCCGCGCCTTGAACCTCGATCCGCCCGAGCTCGTCGAGCTCCGGCGCGAGGAGCAAGCGCTGGTCGACGAGCTCGGCGGCCTCGGGTCGCCCGAGCGCGATCGGAAGGCCCAGCGGACGCCGCGGGTGATCGCCGCGGCTCGCGCGATCTCCGGCGCGTCGGTGGTGGTCGACGCCTCCCCGCGCGAGGACGAGCCCGACCTCGCGGCGGCGAAGAGCAAGCTCCTCGTGGCGACGCGCAAGTACGAGGATCTGCTCGACCGCGTGGACTCCGCCCGGATCGAGCTCCACACCGCGCAGGCGGCCTTCAAGTACCGCTACACGATGATCGCGCCGCCCGAGGCGCCCCGGAAGGCCGAGCGCCCGAACCTCACCGTCCTCGGCGGCGGCGGCCTCTTCCTCGGCGTCGTGCTCGCCTTCTTCGCGACCGCGACCCGCGACCTCATGGCCGGCCGCTTCATCGAGCCGTGGCAGGTCAAGCGGCGCCTCTCCATCCCGATCCTCGCGGAGCTGCGCCGGCCATGACCCCGATCACGCGCTCCCACCTCCTCGAAGGGGCGCTGATCACCGGGATCTCCGCCGCGACGCTGCTCCTCTGGCTCTCGACCTTCGACGTCCTCGTCGCGCTCGCCCCCGTCGCGCTCGCCGCCGGCGTGTGGGCGCTGCTCCGGGCGCCGCCGCACCTCACCGCGATCAGCGTCTTCTTCCTCGCGATCGTGGTGGACAACCCCAAGGAGCACCCCTTCGAGGATCGCTTCGTCTCGCCGCTCAAGCCCCTCGGCGTCGCGCTCTACGAGAACCTCAACACCCTCACCGGCGTGGGCGCCCTGCGCTTCTCGGGGAGCGATGTCCTGCTCGCCGCGCTCTTCCTCGCGGCGATCGCCAAGGAGCGGCGATCCAGCGCCGTCCCGCCGCCCCCGGCGCTCTCGAAGGTCCTCGGGATCGCCTGGCTCTCGGTGATCTGGATGGAGCTCTGGGGCATGCTCCGCGGCGGCGATTTCAAGGCCTCGCTCTGGCAGGCGCGCCCGCTCTTCTGGGCGCCCGTCATCGCCCTCGTCTTCGCGCGGAGCGTGCGCGGCCCGGCCGATCACCTGCTCGTCGGCAAGGCGGTGATCCTCGCCGCGCTCATCAAGGCGAGCTTCGCCATCTACTTCTACTTCATCGTCTGCCGGCCCCTCGGCTACTACCCGGGCTACGCCACCACCCACTCGGACACCGTCCTCTTCGTCGCCGCCTCGGTGATCGCCCTCGCGATCGCGCTGGAGGAGCGCAAGCTCCCGACGGCGCTCGCGTCGCTCGCCGTGCTCCTCTGGGTCGGGCTGGGTATCATCGTCAACGGTCGCCGGGTCGCGTACCTGAGCCTCACCGGCTCGATCGCCGCCATCCGCCTGGTGCTCCCGGACAGCCCGATCCGCCGCTCGTTCGATCGCCTGCTCGTCCGCGTCGTCCCGATCGCGGCCGTCTACCTCGCCCTCGGGTGGACCTCGAACGCCGCCGTCTTCGGTCCCGCGCGGAAGGTGGCCTCCCTCTTCTCGGCCGAGGATCGATCGGCGGGGATGCGGGACATCGAGAACTTCAACCTCACCGCCGATTTCAAGCACCACCTCCTGACCGGCATCGGCTTCGGCAACGCCTACAACGAGCTCACCCGGCCGGAGGGGATCGAGCAGATCTTCCCGCTCTACCGGTACATCGGCCACAACAGCATCCTCTGGCTGCACAACGCGGGCGGGCTCGTCGGGTTCGCCTCCTTCTGGCTCCAGCCCGCGCTGCTCTCCTACCTCGCCGCGCGGTCCTACCGCTTCGCGACCTGCCCGCGCGATCGCGCCGCGGCCCTCGCCTGCCTCTCGGTGGTGGTGATCTTCGGCGTGCAGGCGCAGGGCGACATGGGGCTCAACAGCTGGACCGCGATGTTCTTCCTGGGCATGAGCCTCGCGCTCAGCGCCAAGCTGGCGGTGGCCTCGGGGGCCCTCTCTTTCCCGCACGCGCCCGTCTTGTCGGGCGCAGCGAGGAGCCGACCATGATCATCACCGTCCTCGACCTCCTCCTCCTCGTCGTCGGCCTCGTGATCCTGATCCCGGCCGCGTACCTCTTCGTCCTGTCGATCCTCGGGAGCCTGTCCGCGAGGAGGCTACCGCCCTCGATCGAGGCCGAGCCTCGCCTCCGCTTCACGGTGGTGGTGCCCGCGCACGACGAGGAGCAAGGGATCGCCACCACCGTCGAGAGCCTGCGCGCGATCGACTACCCGCCCTCGCTCTTCCAGATCCTGGTCGTCGCGGACAACTGCACGGACCGCACCGCCGAGCGCGCCGAACAGGCCGGCGCGCGCGTGCTCGTCCGCGACGAGCCGGAGCGCCGCGGCAAGGGCTACGCGCTCGCCCTCGCGTTCGCGGCGATCGACGGGGAGGGCTGGGCGGACGCCGTGACGGTGATCGACGCCGACACCACGGTCTCGCCGAACCTGCTCCGCGCCTTCGCCCTTCGCTTCGAGGGCGGCGCGCTCGCGGCGCAGGCGAGCTACGGCGTGCAGAACCCCCAGAGCTCGTGGCGCACGCGCCTGATGGTCATCGCGCTCTCGCTCTTCCACCGGCTCCGCTCGCTCGGGCGGGAGAGGCTCGGGCTCTCCGCGGGCCTGCGCGGCAACGGGATGGGGCTCACCCGCGAGGCGCTGCGGCGCGTGCCCTACCGCGCCTACTCACTCACCGAGGATGTAGAGCACGGCATCTCGCTCGGCGAGGAGGGCATCCGCGTCGCCTTCGTGCCCGAGGCCGAGGTCTGGGGCGAGATGGTCTCGGGCGCGCGCGGATCGCGATCGCAGCGGCTGCGGTGGGAGGAGGGGCGCGCCTCGCTCGCACGCTCCCGGGGGCCGCGCCTCGTCCTCGAAGGGCTCCGCCGCCGCGACGCGATGCTCCTCGATCTCGGCCTGGATCTGATCGTCCCGCCGCTCACGTCGCTCGCGCTCGCCTCGCTCCTCGGCGCGGCCGCCGCCCTCGGGCTCGCGGGCCTCGGCGGCCCCCTCTTCCCCGCGATCCCGTGGCTCACCGCCGCGCTCATGCTCGCGCTCTACGTGCTCGCCGGGTGGCGCGGATCCGGCGTGGGGCTGCGCGGCCTCGTCGACCTCGCGGTGTACGCGCCCGTCTACATGGCCTGGAAGATCGTCCTCGCGCTGAGGCAGGAGAGGCGCCCTGCGGGGGAGTGGGTCCGCACGACCCGGGAGGCTCGTCATGATCACTGATCTCGTCCGTGACGCCGTGGAGCTGACCCGCGTGAGCCGGGGCAAAAACCCCTCCGTCGCCGCGACGCTGCGCACCGCGCTCTTCTTCTACGACCCCTACGCGATCCTCCTCCTCACGCGCCTCCGAGAGGCTGCGCGCCGCCATCACGTGCCCTTCGTCAACAGAGCGCTGCGCATGGCGCAGACGGCGATCTACGGCGTGGAGATCGGCAAGGAGGTCACGCTCGGCCACGGGGTCTACTTCGTCCACTCGCTCGGCACGGTGATCGGCGGCGACGCGAAGGTCGGCGATCGCGTCCGGCTCATGGGCAACAACACCATCGGCACGGCCAAGGACAACGGCTACCCGATCGTCGGCGACGACGTCTGGATCGGCTGCGGCGCGCGCATCCTCGGGCCGGTGCGGATCGGCGATCGCGCGGTGATCGGCGCCAACGCGGTGGTCTTGCACGACGTGCCCGCGGACGGGGTCGCGATCGGCGTGCCGGCGGTGGTGAAGACGAAGGACGCGGGCGTCGCGACGGCCCAGGCGGCCAGGATGGAGGCGTGATCATGAGCACCTCGACCCTCCTCACGGAGATCGATCGCGAGCTCGACGACGAGCTGCGCTGGCAGCGCCTCTGGCTCGCGGCGCAGAAGACGCCGTGGAGCTCGCTCGTGCTGCTCCCGATCGGCGAGGGCGTGCCGGCCGCGGCGCTCTCGACCAAGCTCGCCAAGGTGGGCGAGGAGCACCTCGGTGGCACCGTCGTTGCACTCGACTCCACCAACGTGACCCTGTCGACGCTCAAAGACGAGCTCTCCGCCTTCGCCGAACGCGCGCGTTGCGCAGGTCGTGCGATCGTTGCGGTGCCTCCGCTGCCGCGGAGCCCCGCCGGGCTCACCCTCGCCCAGGCCGCCGACGCGGTGATCCTCTGCGTCGGTCTGGGAGAGAGCGAGATCGCGGAGGCCCAGCAAATCCTGGAGGGGCTCGATCGGAGCCGCGTCCTCGGGGCCATCGTCCTTTCGTCCGAGCACGGGAGGGAGGCGTCATGAACGAGATCGCGAGCAACAAAGCGCAGCAGCTCTTCCTCAGCGTCGTCATCCCGAGCTACGAGCGCGCCGAGCAGACCGCGCGCCTGCTCGATCAGCTCGCCGCCCAGACGCTCCCCCCGGATCGGTTCGAGGTGCTCGTCGTCGACGATGGATCACGGAAGGATCCACGGCCGATCCTGCTCGCCAAGGCGCGCCCCTACCGCCTCGTCGTCGAGCGGCAGGAGAACCGCGGCCCGGCCGCGGCGCGGCACCGCGGGGCCGAGCTCGCCGGGGGCGACGTGATCGTCTTCCTCGACGACGACATAGACCCCGACCCCCACCTGCTCGAAGAGCACCTCGAAGCGCACGAGGCCACGCCGCGGGCCGTGGTGCTCGGCTGCATCCGGTCGAGCCACAAGCTCGATCGCCTCCCGCTCTTCGAGCGCTTCCACGCGAACAAGCTCGACGACTTCTACGCCTCGCTCAGGGCCACGGGGCGCGCGCCGCTCGGGCGCGAGCTGTGCGCGGCCAATTTCTCGCTCCGCCGCGCCGACTACTTCGCCGTCGGCGGGTTTTCGCCGGGCCTCCTCCGCTCGGAGGACCTCGAGCTCGGCCTCCGCCTCGAAGAAGCGGGCGTGAAGTTCCTCTTCTGCGACGCGGCCTGCGCGGTGCACGACTCCGATCACGGCGACCTCGCGGGCTGGCTCCGCCGCGCGTTCAACTACGGGCGCTCCGATCAGCAGATCGCGCGGATGCACCCCGACAACCCGGACGCCGATCCGTGGCACTACCTCGACCTCGTGAGCGTGCTCCCGCGGCCGGCCTACGCGCTCAGCGTGGCGGCGCCGGCCCTGGGCCACGCGGCGGTGCGCGCGGTGATGGGCCTCGCCCAGGGGCTCGACGCGCTCGGCCTCGAGCGGCCCGCGCTCGGGGCCACCATGCTCTGCTACGGGATGGAGTACTACCGCGGGGTGCGCGCCGAGGAGGGCTCCGCGGCGCAGTGCCTGCGCGCCTTCCGCCGTTACCGGCGCGGCAAGCACGCGAGGTCGCGGGGCCCGTACCGCGCGGGCCGGCGGCGGGCCGCCCTCGCTCGCTTCGCGGCCGGCGTGCGCGCCGATTTCGAGGCGATGAAGGGCCACGACGGGAAGTACGACGCGCGCGGGAGGCCGCCCACGACCTCGCTCCCGTACGCGCTCGTCGAGCGGATCGGGCTCCAGATGCTCGCGAGCTACCGGCTGATGCGCCTGGCGAGGGAGCTCGGCATGCCGCTCACCGCCAAGGTCCTCTCCCGCCTGATCCGCCACCTGTACAGCGCCGAGATCCACTGGGACGCGGAGATCGCGCCCGGAGCCGCCCTCAGCCACGGCATGGGGCTCGGCATCGGCTACGGCGCCCGCATCGCCGAGGGGGTGATCCTCTCCCACAACGTCAGCATCGGCGCGGGGATCGACCCCGTGACGCGAAAAGTTGGAACTCCAACCATCGAGACCAACGTCCACATCGGCCCCGGGGCGATCCTCCTCGGCCCGTACACCATCGGCGCGCGGTCGAAGATCGCCGCCGGCGCGGTGGTGATGCAGTCGATCCCCCCGGACTCGATCGTCGAGGCGCCGCCGCCGCGCATCCGGGCCCGCGCGGGCCGCGCCCCCGGCCCCGAGGCGACCGCGTCGCCGCCGGCGCAGGCCTCGCTACCAACGGGCGCGAGCGCGCCGAGCTGAACCTTCGACATCCGGGAGGAGCACCTCCATGACCCTCCGAGACGCGCTCGGCCACCACCCTCGCCCCCTGGGGCATCGCGCTTTCGTGCTCGGCCTCTGCCTCTTCGGGAGCTGCGCGCGAGAGACCGAGAGCGGGGTCCGACCCTCGCTCACCGAGGTCGCCTCGCGCCCGTCCCCCCCCGAGCCGGTGGTGCTCCACGAGACGATCTACGACGGAGGCCTCGCGTCGGGCTGGCGAGACTGGGGCTGGGCCCCGCGGGCCCTCGGCCCCGGCCCCGCCGCGCTCGACCTCTCCAACTACGGCGGCTGGATCATCGCCCACCCCGGCCTGACCGGGCGCTTCGGCGCGCTGTCGCTGCGCATGCTCGCGCCGGCCACCTACGGCGACTTCCTCGAGGTGCGGGTCGACTCCGACCAGCAGACGCTCTACCCGCGGGTCTTGGTCCGCGCCGAGCACCGCCGCCCGCTCGCCGGCGGCTGGGTGGAGATCCTGGTGCCCTTCTCGGTGATGAACCCGGAGGACCTCCCCTTCGATCGCGTCGTCCTCCGCGCCGCGAGGCCCGTGGGATCGGCGCGGGTGATCGTCGACAAGATCGGCCTCACCTCCGCCCCGCCGAAGCCGCCCGCCCCCGAGGCGCCGGGCGAGGAGGTGTCCCTCTCCATCGATTGCCGCGGCCCCGGCACGATCGTGAGCCCGCTCATCTACGGCATCGCCTACGACCCGATGCACGACGGGCGCGACCGCCACCAGTGGGCCCTCGGGGCCACGATCCGGCGCTGGGGCGGCAACCCGGCGTCCCGCTACAACTGGGAGCTCGGCAACGCGTGGAACACCGCGAACGACTGGTTCTTCGAGAACGTCGACTACACGGCGATCCCGGGCTTCAACGCGAGGACCTTCCTCGACGACGACCTCGAGCACGGCGTGCAGACGGCGCTCACCGTGCCGATGATCGGCTGGGTCGCGAAGGACACGAAGTCGTTTTCGTTCCCCGTCTCCTCGTTCGGCCCGCAGCGCGCCGTCGACCCCGGGAAGCCCGACGCGGGCAACGGGGTCGGCCCCGACGGCAAGCCGATCGCGCCGGGGCCCCCGTCCCGCACCAGCGCCCCGATGCCGCCGGAGTCGATCGGCCGGTGGATCGCGCAGATCCGCGCCGAAGATCAGCGGCGCGGGGTGCGGAGCGTGCGCCAGTACATCCTCGACAACGAGCCGATGCTCTGGAATTCCACCCACCGCGACGTGCACCCCGAGCCGGTGACGTACGACGAGCTCGTCGATCGCACGGTGCGCTACGCCTCGGCGGTGCGCGCCGCGGATCCGGACGCGGAGATCGCCGGCCCGGCGCTGTGGGGGTGGCCCGCCTACTTCTTCTCGGCGAAGGACGCCGCCGAAGGGTTCCACAAGAAGCCCGATCGGCGCGCCCACGGCGACAAGCCCCTGCTCGCGTATTACCTGGAGCGCCTGCGCGATCACGAGCGCAAGACGGGGGTGCGCCTGATCGACGTGGTAGACGTCCACTTCTACCCCCAGGCCGAGCGCGTCGGCGGCGAGCACGGCGGGACGGACGCGCGCACCACGGCGCTGCGGATCCGGTCCACCCGCGCGCTCTGGGATCCGAGCTACACGGACGAGTCCTGGATCAACGACAAGATCCAGCTCATCCCGCGCATGAAGCGCATCATCGCCGAAAACTACCCCGGGCTCGAGTTCTCGATCGGCGAGTACAACTTCGGCGCCGAGCGGCACATGAGCGGCGGCCTCGCGGTCGCAGAGGCGCTCGGCCGCTTCGCCGCGAACGGCGTTCATTCGGCGTTCTACTGGACCTATCCGCCCGCCGAGTCGCCCGCGTTCTGGGCCTTCCGGGCCTATCGCAACTTCGACGGGCAGGGGGGCCGCTTCCTGGATCTCGCCCTCGTGACCGGCGCGGCCGAGGGCGCCTCGCTCTTCGCCTCCCGCGATCGCGCGGGCTCCCACATCGTCGCGATCCTCCTCAATTTCAAGCCCGATCGAGCCCTCCGCCCGAGGATGGCGCTCTCGGGCTGCGGGGCGGTCGCGAAGCAGCGGGCCTTCGTCTACGCGGGCGCCCCGGCGGGCTTCACCCCCGTCGCCGCGTCGCAGAGCGGCGGCGCCGTCACCACCGGCACGCTGCCGCCCCTCTCCATCACGGTCCTGGATCTCGAGCTCGAGGCGACGCCATGAGCATGACCCTTCCCCGCTTCAGTCCCTATCACCCCCTCCAGGTCGGGAGCGTCACCATCGACGATCTCACCCTCCCCGAGGCGCTCGAGGCCATTGATCGCCTAATCGCGGACGGGCGAGGCGGCACGGTGCTCACGCCCAACGTCGATCACGTGGTGCTCGCCGAGGACGACGCCCGGCTGCGCGGCGCCTACCACGACGCGAGCCTTTGCCTGCTCGACGGGATGCCCTTGCTCTGGGCCTCGCGCCTGCTCGGCGCGCCGCTCCGGGAGAAGGTCTCGGGCTCGGACCTGATCCTCCCGCTGATGAAGATGGCCGCCGCGCGCGACTACGGCGTCTACTTCCTGGGCGGCGCCGAGGGCGTCGGCGAGCGCGCGGCCGAGCGCCTGTCCGCGATCGTCCCAGGCCTTCGGATCGTGGGGATCGACGCCCCGCCGATCGATCTCGATCGGCCGCTCGACGCGGACGATCCGGTGCTCGCCCGGGCGCGGGCCGCGAAGCCCGACCTCGTGCTCGTCGCCCTGGGCTGCCCCAAGCAGGAGCTGTTCATGCACGCCGTCGCGCCGGCGCTCCGGCCGGCCGTGCTCCTCGGGATCGGCGCGAGCCTCGATTTCTGGGCGGGGACGGCGCACCGCGCTCCGGCATGGGTGTCGGAGCACGGGCTCGAGTGGCTCTACCGCCTGGCGCACGAGCCGCGCCGGCTCTGGAGGCGATATCTGGTCCGCGATCCAAGGTTCCTCTTGATCCTGCTCCACGAGCTCCACGCCCGGAAGGAGCACCCTCACGCGGCATGAGGTGTGATCATGCTGAAGCGCACCATCCTCGTTCGTGGTTCGATCCTCGGATGCCTCGTCGGCGCCCTCTGGGCGCTCGCCGATTGCAAGACGCAGAGCACGCCGCCCGGCGGCAGCGGAGGCTCGTCCTCCGACGCGGGCGAGGGCGACGCGAAGGGAGGTGGGGCGACCGGGGGCAGCACGGGCGGGACGGGGGGGACGATCGTGATCCCGGACGACGCCGGCAACCCCGATGGAAGCCCGCCCGTCGTCGAGGAGACACCGACGACGCCCAAGGACGACGCGGGCAACACCCTCGACTGGCCCGACGCGACGCTCCTCGAAGGCGTGATGGTGGCGCCGAACCGCGACAGCGTGAAGGTCCTGCTCCCGATCGTGCCCGGCGCGAAGGACTACCGCGTCTTCTTCCTCCCCGCAGGCGTCTCGATCCAGCACGACGCCGATGGGCACGAGACGGTGCTCGGCACGACGATCACCTGCGCGGGCTTCCGGCAGCACAACGCGCCGGCCGGCATGCTCGAGCTCGTCCGCAAGATCGAGGTCACGGGGCTCACGGGAGAGACGCGCCTCGTGGTCGAGGCGATCGACACGCCGTGCCCCTTCGCGGGGGTGATGGGCAACAAGCACGCGGACATCGACGTGCAGAACCCCGAGGTCGACCCTCCTGATCGCGGGGTCTTCTCGATCTACACCGAGCCCGAGATCGTCCAGGGCTTCGGGAGCCTGATCCTCAACGGGCATGCGAAGGGCGCGCACGTGGGCGCCCCCGCGCCGCTCGTCGCGCCCAAGGTGCTCGGGCGCACGACGATCAAGGTCACCCCGCTCGGCCTCGGCGACAAGCCCGTCCCCTTCTTCCAGGACTTCGCGCAGAAGGACCAGCCGGCGCTCGTCTCCCAGGTGCCGGTCTACGACCGGAGCCAGAACGGCCTCTTGTTCCAGAACAGCGAGCTCAGCTTCTACAGCTACGGCTCGACCGTCACCCAGATGTTCATCGATCGCGGGAGGCTCCACACCCTGCTCGCCGACTGGGAGCAGGACATCTTCTCGTCCAACGTGATCTACCCGAAGAAGCCCGTCGCCCTCTCCGCGTCCGACTACCTGCACGTGACCTTCGAGGTGGCCTCCGACGCGACGCAGCGGCGCTACGTCTGGCTCGTGCTCTGCGGCGCGAAGAGCGCGGGCGCGACGATGAGCGCGGACGGCAAGCTGCTCGGGAGCATCATCCAGACGCCGTTCTTCTACCAGGACGACGGGCTCAACCCGAGCTACGAGGGCTGGAACTGCCTCCAGATCTTCCCGCGCGACGGGTCGCCCTTCCCGCTGCCTCCCGACGACACGAACCCCGAGTCCGACATCCGCGTGATGGTGAACCTGCCGGACAAAGCCATCCGGGAGAGCGTCGTCAACGTCAGCCCGCCGATGTACCCGCCGGGCCTCCTCGCGGCCGGCTGGTACCGGCAGCGCGACGGGCAAGGGCAGCTCGTGGCGCCGATCCTCGACGACCAGATGCTCATCGCGCCGAGCACGCACTACGACGTGTTCATCCGGCGCGATCGGGTGGTGCTCTTCGTCGAGGGAGAGCAGCGGCTCTGCAACGACTTCCCCTCCGTCGCGCTGACCATGGCGGAGGGCGCGCTCGGCTTCGGGCAGGTGCTCTATCACTCGGCCGCCGAGCGGGGGGAGTTCAGCGCCCCGTACTGGGATCGGACCGGGCAGCGCTACTACCTCGAGGACACGCCGTTCATCGACGCGCGCGCGTGGGACAACCTCGGCTACGCCGAGCACGTGGCGGCGCCGCCCTCGTTCGACGCCTCGTCCTGCTACGTCTACGCGCCGTGAGAGAGGGAGCCATGCTCGACCATTCACCTCGCCTCACCGCGCCCGCGGCGCTCGCGATCCTGCTCGCCGCGGGCCCGCTCCTGGGATCGTGTACGGAGGACACCTGCGCGCGGATGCCCGGGCTCGACGCCGAAGCATGCCGCGCGCTCGACGAGATGGCGCTGCCGGCGAGCCTGCCTCCGGCCGCGGGGAATGCGGTCGGCGACGACCTCGGCGCGGCCAAGCTCGGCTTCGCGATGTTCTTCGACGCGCGCTTCTCGCAGAACCAGATGATCCGCTGCGCGACCTGTCACCTGCCCGAGCGCCGCTTCCAGGATGGTCGCGCGACCGCCAAGGGGCTCGCCGAGCTGACCCGGAACACGCCGACGATCCTCAACGCCGCGCGCCTGCGCTGGGCCCACTGGGACGGCCGCGCGGACTCGCTGTGGGCGCAGGCGCTCATCCCGCTCGAGAACCCGAAGGAGATGGGGTTCACGCGCCTCGAGCTCGCCCACCGCGTCTGGCGCAGCTACAAGGACGAATACGAAGCCGTCTTCGGGCCGTTGCCGCCGCTCGACGACGAGGCCCGCTTCCCTGCGATCGGCAAGCCGGGCGACCCCGCGTTCGACGGGATGAGCGCCGCCGATCGCGAGACGATCAACCGGATCGCCGCCAACGCGGGCAAGGCCTTCGAGGCCTACGAGCGCAAGGCCGCCGCGGGGCCGTCGCGCTTCGATCGCTTCCTCGGGGGCGACGCGGGCGCCCTCGACGACGCGGAGAAGCGGGGGATCGTGGTCTTCTTCCGCGCGGGCTGCGACGGTTGCCACGGCGGACCGACGCTCAGCGACGAGTCCTTCCACGACCTGGGTCTGCCGACGCAAGAAGGGCAAGCGCCGGATCGCGGCCGCGCCGACGGCCTCGCGTACCTGATGGCGAACCCCTTCAACGCCGAGGGCGCCTACTGGGACGGCGCGCGCCCCGAGCCCCCCTGGCCGCCCACCGCCGACGACATCGGCAAGCTCCACACGCCCTCGCTCCGCAACGTGGCGCTCTCCGGCCCGTACGGGCACGACGGTCGCTTCGCCACGCTCAAGGACGCGGTGCTCTTCCACCTGCGCGGCGGCGGGCGCGGCGATCCTGCCGTGGTCGGCGCCGTCGATCCCTCCATCGTCCCGCGCCTCGTCACCCCGGCGGAGCTCGACGATCTGCTGGCGCTGCTCGACGCGTTCACCGGCGACCACCCGCCGCTGCCCTGGGACGACTGGCCCGATCGATGATCGGGTCGCCTGCGCGTCACCAGGGCGCGCTACCGAGCGCGCATCACCAGGGCGAGCCCTTCTGCGCCGCGCGCGCCAGCTCGAGCGCGCGCCGGCCCACGTACTCTTCCACGTCGGCCGGGGCGATGTGCCGGTCCTTCGCGAAGTCGAACTCCCGCGGCTTGCCCTCGCCGAAGGTCACCTTGATCGCCGCGCTCTCGCGGTTGAGCTCGAGCGAGAGGCTCTGCTCGCGCAAGGTCAGCCTGTAGCTGTCGGCCTGCTCGGCGAGGTCCGCGGGCTGCTCCTTCTCCTTCAGCTTGTCCCGCGTGAAGCGCAGCCCCTCGATGCCCAGGTTCATCGCCGTCTCGGCGGTCGCCAGCGCCTCTTCCACCCGCTTGCGGTGCCGGGCCTGCTCCTCCGCTTCGCGCTCGGCCTTGGTCTTCACCACCTCGATCAGCTCATCCCGCCAGCTCGCCATCGGAAGCTCTCCTCACCGTGCGTGTCGCCTCGGTCCAGGGACGCTATCTTCCAGAACCGCCCCGGCGTAAAGCGCCGGCGGCACCACCACGAGGGGGCGCCCGTTTCGACGGCGCAGGCGCTCGCGTCGTGGTCCTCGCGCCGAGCGCGGAGGACACGCCCCAGCGCGCCACGCGCGCCTCGCCGCAACCTTTGCATCGGGCCGCGCGCTCGGCCGCGTCGCGCGCCGACGATCTCGGCATGCGCGCGATCTTCGAGCGGGCACATCCGTTGCTCCACCGCGCGACATGAGCTTCTCGAGGGACATGTTGGTGATCGATCCCGAGGCGGTGACGCGGCAGATCGTGACCGCGATCAAGGAGCACGTCCTCGTGACGCTGCGCCGCAAGGGGGGTGTCTTCGGGCTGTCGGGCGGCGTCGACAGCTCCGTCGTGGCCGCGCTCGCCGTCCGGGCCCTCGGCGCCGATCGGGTGCTGGCCTTGCTGATGCCCGAGCGTGACTGCTCTCCCGCGGCGCTCGAGCTCGGCCGCCTCGTGGCCGAGCGCTTCGGCGTCCCCTTCACCGTCGAGGACATCGGCCCCACGCTCGAAGCGTTCGGCTGCTACGCGCGACAGGAAGAGGCGATCCGCACGGTGTTTCCGGACTACGGGCCGGGGTGGCGCTGCAAGCTGACCATGCCCTCGGTCGTCGACAGCGATCGGATCAGCGTCACCTCGCTGACCGTGCGGAGCCCCGACGGCGCGGAGCGGACGAGCCGCCTGTCGCCCGAGGCGTACCGCAAGCTCGTCGCCGCCACCAACTTCAAGCAGCGCACGCGCAAGACCTTCGAGTACTACCACGCCGATCGACTGGGGTACGCGGTGCTCGGGACGCCGAACCGGCTCGAGTACGATCAGGGCTTCTTCGTGAAGCAGGGGGACGGGGCCGCGGACATGAAGCCGATCGCCCACCTGTACAAGACGCAGGTGTACGCGCTCGCGCGCTACCTCGGCGTCCCCGAGGAGGTGTGCTCCCGCCCTCCCACGACCGACACCTTCTCGATGGAGCAGACGCAGGAGGAGTTCTTCTTCGCGCTGCCCTACGACCGGATGGATCTCTGCCTCCACGCGTTCGACCACGGCGTCCCACCCGACGAGGTGGGCGCCGCGCTGGGGCTCAGCCCCGTCCAGATCGAGCGCGTCTATCGCGACATCCAGGCCAAGCGCCGCACCACCCGCTACCTGCGCACGCCGCCGCTGTTCGTCGAGCCGGTGGCGGAGGTCGAGCCGGAGACGAGGAGGTAGTCATGTGCGGCATCGGCGGGATCGTTGCGCTCTCGGCCTCGACGTCCCCGCCGACCGAGGTCGAGCTCCGAAGGATGACGAGGGCGCTCCACCATCGCGGCCCCGACGCGCAGGGCGTCCTCGTCGCCGGCAAGGGGGGCCTGGCCCACACGCGCCTGTCGATCATCGACCTCTCGGGTGGGCGCCAGCCGATGGAGAACGAGGCCGGGACGATCTCGCTCAGCTACAACGGCGAGGTCTTCAACTACGTCGAGCTCCGCGAGCAGCTCATCGCCCTGGGCCGCCGCTTCCGGACGCAGAGCGACACCGAGGTCGTGCTCGCGGCCTACGAGGCGTGGGGCGAGGACGCCTTCGCCCGCTTCAACGGCCAGTTCGCCATCGCGATCTGGGACGCGCAGGACGAGAAGCTCGTCCTCGCCCGGGACCGGATCGGCGTCCGGCCGATCTATCTCTGCCACCACGCGGGGCGCGTCTACTTCGCCAGCGAGGTGAAGGCGATCTTCGCGGCGGATCCGACCATCACGCGCGCCCTCGATCCCATCGGCATCGACGAGACGCTGACCTTCTGGACCGTGGTGCCTCCCCGGAGCGTGTTCGCCGGGATCGAGGAGCTCCGGCCCGGCTTCGTCCGCGTCTACCGCCGCGGCGACCGCAAAGAGCGCGCCTACTGGTCGCTGTCCTACCCGACCTCGCGATCCGATCTGTTCCAGGGGACGCTGGAGGAGGCCGTCGAGGCGGTGCGTGACGCGCTCCAGCACGCGACCAAGCTCCGCATGCTCCGCGCCGATGTCCCGGTGGGCTCGTACCTCTCGGGCGGCCTCGACAGCTCGCTGGTCTCGGCCCTCGCGCGCCGCGCGACCACGGCGCGCTTCAACACCTTCTCGCTGCGCTTCGAGGACGCGGAGTACGACGAGACCTCCTACCAGCGCCTCGCCGCCGCCGAGCTCGGGACGGACCACCACGAGATCGTCGTGCGACGGTCCGATATCGCCGAGGTCTTCCCCGAGGTCATCCTGCACACCGAGCGCCCCATCCTGCGCACCGCGCCGGCGCCGCTCTTCCTGCTGTCCCGCCTGGTCAGCCGCGACGTGGGCATCAAGGTCGTGCTCACGGGCGAGGGCGCGGACGAGATGTTCGCCGGCTACGACCTCTTCCGCGAGGGCAAGGTGCGGCGCTTCTGGGCGAAGGACCCGGGCTCGACGCTGCGCCCGCTCCTGCTCGCGCGGCTCTACCCCTACCTCGCGCGCTCACCGGTGACGCAGGTGGCGATGGCCCAGAGGTTCTTCGGCCACGGCCTCGACAACCCGGATCGACCAGGCTTCGCCCACGACATGCGGTGGCACACCACGAGCGCTCTCAAGCGCCTGCTCTCCGCGGAGACCCGCGCCGCCATCGGCGCGCACGACGCGACGGCGGCGCTGCTCGCCACGCTGCCCGACGATTTCAGCCGATTCTCTCCGCTCTCCCAGGATCAGTACATCGAGGTGCGCACCCTGCTCTCCGGCTACCTCCTCTCGTCGCAGGGCGACCGGATGCTGATGGCGCACTCGGTCGAGGGGCGCTTCCCCTTCCTCGACGCCGACGTAGTCGAGCTGGCCAACCGGCTTCCGCCTTCGTACAAGCTGCGCGTCCTCGACGAGAAGCACGTCCTCAGGCGCGCGGGCCGGGGCCTCGTGCCGGAGGCCATCCTCGCGCGCAAGAAGACGCCGTACCGCGCGCCGGACGCGCTCTGCTTCGTCGGCCCGTGGGCGCCCTCCTGGGTGGGCGAGGCGCTGCGGCCGGAGGCGGTGGCGCGGGCCGGGATCTTCGATCCGCAGGCCGTGACCGTGCTCCACGAGAAATGCCAGCGCCACGCCGGCGACGCGCAGCTCTCCAACACCGACAACATGGCCCTCGTCGGAGTCCTCTCGACCCAGCTCCTCTACCGGATGTTCATCGAAACGAACGAGGCCGTCCCATGACCCCGGCTATCCCCCTGCTCCACGACTACCTGCACGACGCCGCGGCGCGGCTGCCATCGAAGATCGCGCTCGTGTGCCAGAACAGAAGGCTCAGTTACCGCGAGATCGACGCGGCCGCGAACCAGCTCGCCCACGCCCTCGTCGAGCGAGGCGTCGCCCGGGGAGACCGGGTCGTCGTGCTCTGCGACAACACCCCCGAGGCGGTGATCGCCTTCTGGGCGGTGCTCCGCGCCAACGCGGTCGTCTCGATGGTGCACCCGCAGACGAGGGTCGACAAGCTGGCGTACCTGCTGAACGACTGCCGGGCCTCCGCGCTCGTGGCCGACGGCAGCTTCACGCCGCTCGTCGCCGAGGCGGCGCCCCGCTCTCCGCACCTCCGGACGACGATCATCGCCGGGCGCTTCGACGCCGAGCGCCTGTCCGGCGTGCGCTCCGCCGTCGCCTTGCAGGAGGCCGTCGCGGGCCACGCCGGTGACCGGGCACCCGCGCGGCTCTCCATCGACATCGATCTCGCGTCCATCATCTACACCTCGGGCAGCACGGGCGAGCCCAAGGGCGTGATGCTCACCCACCGCAACATGCTCACCGCCGCCGCGTCGATCTGCACCTACCTCCGGAACACGGAGGACGACATCATCCTCGGCGTCTTGCCCCTGTCCTTCGACTACGGCCTCTACCAGATGATCATGGCCTTCCGCATGGGGGCCCGCCTCGTGCTCGAACGGAGCTTCGCGTTCCCCACCCAGGTCCTCAACCGGGTGGTCGAGGAGAGGGTGACGGGCTTCCCCGGCGTCCCGACGATCTTCGCCGTGATGTCGGACATGAAGACGCTGCGCGATTTCGACTTCAGCCGCGTGCGCTACGTCACTAACACCGCGGCCGCGCTCCCGGTCAAGCACATCCTCATGCTGCGGGAGCTCTTCCCCACCGCGCGCATCTACTCGATGTACGGGCTCACCGAGTGCAAGCGCTGCACGTACCTACCACCCGAGGACATCGACAGGAAGCCCACGAGCGTCGGCGTCGCCATCCCCAACACCGAGATGTGGATCGTGGACGATGATGACCATCGTGTCCCACCGGGGACGGTGGGGCAGCTCGTGATCCGCGGCGCCACGGTGATGGCCGGCTACTGGGAAAAGCCGGAGGCGACGGCCAGGAAGCTCCGGCCGGGGCCCATCCCCGGGCAGGTCGTCCTCTACACGGGGGACTACTGCAAGATGGACGAGGACGGCTACCTCTACTTCGTCGGCCGCATGGACGACATCATCAAGTCGCGCGGCGAGAAGGTGGCGCCCAAGGAGATCGAGCATACGCTGCTCGCCGCGCCGGGGGTGAAGGAGGCCGTCGTCATCGGCATCCCGGACGAGGTGCTCGGGCAGGCGCCGCTCGCGTTCGTCGTGCTCGAAGACGGGTCCTCCTCGTCGGAGGCCCTGCTCCGGCGGCACTGCCAGGAGCGCCTGGAGGGCTTCAAGGTCCCGAAATCCATCGTCGTCCGGAGCGCCCTCCCGCGGTCTCCGAACGGCAAGATCGACAAGCGCGCCCTCACGGAGGAGCTCGACCGAGCCGGCGGGGCGGGCGAGACGAGATCGGAGGCTTCATCATGAACCCGAACCCCAAGCACGAAGTCATCAAGGACTTCATCGTCAAGAACTTCTACGTGCCCGACGCCACGCTCCTCTCCGACGACACCTCGCTCATCGACCAGGGCATCGTGGACTCGACCGGCGTGCTCGAGGTGACGACGTTCCTCGAAGGCAAGTTCGGGATCACGATCCACGACGCCGAGATCGTGCCCGAGAACCTCGACACCATCGGGCGCATCAGCGCGTTCGTCGACCGGAAGGTGAGCTGACCGCCGCCGCCGGGCGACGGTCTCGCCCAGGGGAGGTCCCATGCATCCGCTCGTGAAGAAGCTCGCGCGCGCCCTGAAGAACAGGGACGTACCGCTCGTCACCCTGGCCCGCAAGATCGTGGTCAACGTCGTCGCGCTCGGCCGCGGCATGTTCTCGCTCCGCGCCTGCACCTCCGTCGGCGCGAGGGCGCGCTGCCTCGGCCGGCCGCACATCGACAACCGGGGCGAGATCGTCGTCCTCGACGACTTCGGCATATGCTCCGCGTTCGGAGCGGCGTCGCTCACCACCACCGCCGGCGGGCGCATCGAGATCGGCCGCGAGGTGATCGTGAACTACGGCACCTCCATCGGCGCGAGGCGCCTCGTGCGCATCGGGGATCGGGTGAAGATCGGCCCCTACTGCGTCATCGAGGACGGGGACGTGCCCGCCGCGCTCGCCCGCCCGGGAGACCTTGCCGCGCCGATCGAGATCGGCAGCGACGTCTGGCTCGCCGGCCGGGTGGTGGTGCGGCCGGGCGCCAGGATCGGGAGCGGGGCCGTCATCGCCGCGGGCAGCGTGGTCGAGGGCGAGGTGCCCCCGAACGCCGTCGCGAGCGGGATCCCGGCGCGCGTGCTGCGGGTGAGCGAGCGCGCGCAGGGGGAGGTGCCTCATGCCGCGTGAGGGCGCCCTTCGGCTGCTGATCGAGCGCTGGCGAGAGCTCTGCGCCCCCTCCGCGCTCGCCGCGTTCCCGGAGGCGCCGGCGCGCGCGCGGCTCCTCGGGCGCCCCTTCATCCAGAACGACGGTCGCCTGGAGATCGGCCCCGACCTCATGATGAGCTCCATCCCGGTCACGTCCCACCTCGTCGTGAGCCCCGGCGCCCTCCTGCGGATCGGCGCCCGCGTTCGCATCGCGCACGGCGTGGCGATCAGCGCCGCCGCCGAGATCGAGATCGGCGACGACGTGGATCTCGGACCCTTCTGCATGATCCTCGACAGCGACTACCACGACCGCAACGATCGCGACGCCGCCGGGCCGTCGAAGCCGATACGCATCGGGCGCGGAGCGCGCCTCGGCGCCGGCGTGGTCGTCCTGCGCGGGGCGATCATCGGCGACGGCGACGAGATCCAGGCGGGCAGCGTCGTGTCGAGGCGCCTGCCGGAGGGCGTGATCGCGGCGGGCGTGCCGGCGCGACCCCTCGGTCCGGCGCGCCGCGGCGCGACCCCGATCACATCCCTCGACCCGTCGAGCTGACCGGCGCGTCGACCGCGACGTCGAGCCTCCCCCCGCGCCGGCTGGAGGTCATCGGGTTGCTGTCCGGCCCCGGATCCGGCCGGACGGAGCGGAAGCCGCCGCTGCTGATCGGATCGACGGCGTCCATCATCCCGCTGTCGCGCCGGCCGTAGCGCCGGGCCACCCCGAGCAGGCTCTGCACGAGCTCGACGAGGTCGATCGGCTTGTTCACGAAGTCGCGCACCCCGAGGACCGAGAAGCGCCACCGCTCGTCGCGCGCGATGCGCCCGCTGAGGACGATGACGCGGACCCGCTCGCAGCCCGGCGTGGCGCGCAGGCGGGAGAGCAGCTCCGTCCCGTCGAGGTTCGGCATGTCGTAGTCGAGGAGCACCAGGTCCGGCGGCTCGACCTGCGCGCGCTCCAGAGCGAGCTCGCTCGACTCGACGGCGGTGACGATCACCCGCGGGTTCTTCGGGTGCTGCGAGAAGGCGAGCGCCACCGCCTGCCCGGCGACACGCCGCACCACCGCGTCCTGATCGATCACGAGCACGCGCAGCACCGGATCGACCTCGATCGGCATCGGCGGCGGGCGCGAGGTCAGGTGCCCGAGGCGGGCCCGCTCGCTCGCCGCGGAGAGCGCTGCGGCCATGGCCGTGCAGGTCTCGAAGCGCTGGGCCGGATCCTTGGCGAGGGCCTTGGCGATGATGGCGTCGAAGGGCGCGAGCGCCTTGTTGATCGACGAGAGCAGCGGCGGGATCCTGCGCGCATGCTGGCGGAGGAGCTGGTTCTGATCGGTGTCCACGAAGGGCAGCCGGCCGGTGAGCATCTCGAAGGCCGTGCAGCCGAGGGCGTAGACGTCGGTGCGCGGCGTGACGCGCACGCCCGGCGGGCCGAGCCCCGTCTGCTCCGGCGCCATGCACTGCGGCGTGCCCATGAGCAGCGCCTCGGCCGACTCGTCGTCGGACACGGCCAGGCCGAAATCGACGAGCACGGGGCGGCCGGTGTCGTCCTCGATCAGGATGTTGGAGGGCTTCACGTCGCGGTGGATCATCCCGGCGGCATGCACCGCGTCGATGCCCTGCGCGATCTGGGTGATGATCGTCAGCGCCCGGCTGAGCGGGATGGTGTCGCCGTGCTCGCGGTGCTCGGCGAGGATCTTCCGCAGGCTGCGGCCGTGGATGTACTCCATCGCGAAGAAGTACGAGCCCTCGTGGAGGCCGAAGGAGTAGACCTGCACCACGTGGTCGCTGCGCACCGACGCCAGGGCCTTGGCCTCGCGGTGGAAGCCGACGGCGGCGCCCTCGTTGCCCGCCCAGGAGGGGGCGATGATCTTGAGGGCCACCTTGCGATCGAGCCACATCTCCTTGGCGAGGTAGACGACGCCCATGCCCCCGCGGCCGAGCTCCACGTCGATGCGATAGCGGCCGTCGACGATCATCGCCTTCGCGAGCGCAGGCACCCGCGCACCGCACAGGGGGCAAGGCGCCGCGGCGTCGATGTCGCGGGCCCCGCAGCTCTCGCAGACGCGCACCGGCGGGACGACCTTGCCCGCGCTCACCCGCACGGTGATCGCCATGTCGCGGCTGCCCCCGATCGGGGGATCGGCGCTCTCCTTGGGTCCGGGCATTCCAGCTAGCGTGTATGGTTCTACGGTCGGATGCAAACGGGAACCCCTGATCTGGCTGGCATCTTCATTTTCCCGGCCCTTGCCTGTCGGCGTCGGGCGGGCCGGGGGAACGATCCGAAGCGAGCCGGCATGTGGGGCGTCCTCGGAGGCGAGGCCCGGGCGGGGCGCTCGGCCAGCGCTGCCCTCCTACCCGCGATCTTGATGCTGTCAAGCATGGCACGGGGAGAAGATCCGCCCGACCCGCCGGCGAGCGCGGCGGAGGTCACGGTGCTCGGCGATCGCAGCCCGCGCTCCGAGCGCGATCCCAGCGCCGCATCGTTCGTGCTCCGCGAAGATCGCCTGAAGCTGCCGGGCCAGACCGCCGCCTCCGCGCTCGCGGAGGTCCCGGGCGTGCAGGTGTCGAGGAGCGGCGCGGGCTCGGATCTCGCGACCGCGTCGATCCGCGGGAGCGAGCAGCGCCGAGACGCCGGTGTACCTCGCCGGCGTCCGCCTCAACGACGATGTCACCGGCACCGCCGACCTCGCCAGGTGCCGCTGTGGATTTCTCTCAAGCGCGTGGAGGTCTTCCGCGGCAACGCGCCCGCGGACGCCGATCGGCTGGGGATCGGCGGGGCGATCTTCTTCGAGCCGCTCCTGCCGCGCGGCACGAAGGTCGGGCTCGGGCTCGGGCTCGGCAGCTTCGGGGAGGCCTCCGGCCGCGTCTTCGGATCGTTCGGCGACGCGCGCGGCGGCGCGATGATCGCGCTGCAACACCAGGGCGCGCAGAACGACTACCGCTACGTCGACACGCTCCGCACGACGGTCGATCCAGGCGACGCGAGGGAGCAGATCCGGGAGAACGCCGACTTCACCGCGACCGACCTCTGGAGCCTCGGGCGGTGGCGCATCGGCCGGGGATCGATCACCGCGATCGCCAGCGGCTTCACCCGCGATCAGGGGGTGACGGGCCTGACCCTCGACCCCGCGAAGGCCGCGCGCTCCCATGTGCAACGGTGGCTCGGCGCGTTGACCAGCGTGCTCCCCTGTGCGACGGGCGAGACCGGCGCGGATCGATGTCGCGTCGAGCTCGGCACCTCGGCCGTCCTCGCGGGGCGCGACATCGACGATCCGCGCGGGGAGCTCGGCCTCACGAGCCGCCGGGTGAGCAGCCGGGGCGCGCGGATCGGCGAGCTGGCGAGGCTGCGCTACCGGATCGGCGAGCGGTGGAGCTTGACCGGGAGCGCGGGGCAGGAATTCGAGACGCTCGACATCACCCAGGACCTCGGCGCGCCGCTCCACGCGAGCCGCAACGTGACCCGCGGCGCCGCCTCCGCCACCTTCACGCCGATCGACGCGCTCGATCTCCACGGGCTCGCGGCGATCGAGCACCACGGAACCAACGGCGTCACGCCGCTCGACACGACCCAGCCGGCCGCCCGCCTGGGCGCGCGCCTGCGGCTGGGCGAGGCGCTCGCGCTCACCGCCAACCTCGGGCGCTACGTCCGCGTCCCGACGCTCGGCGAGCTGTACGGCATCTCGCCGGTGGTGCTCGGCAACGCGAGCCTCTCGCCGGAGCAGGGCGCCTCGATCGACGCGGGGGCCCAGCTCACCCTCGGGTCCGGCGACGCGAGCTTCTTCGCGGAGGCGTTCGCCTTCTCGCGCTTCGCCTCCGATCTCGTCACCTACAAGCAGTCGGTGCTGGGCGTCGTCCGCCCCTACAACACGAAGAGCGCCCGGATCCTCGGCCTAGAGGTCGCCGCCGGGGCGCAGCTCTTCCGCCATGTCCGCGCCGATCTCTCGCTCACGCTCCTCGATCCGCGCGACACCTCGGCGCAGACGAGCCAGCTCGTCCCCTACCAGGCGCGCGTCGTCGCCGTGCCGTCGATCGAGGTCTTCCACGGCCCCGTGCGCGCCCTCGTGCTCGACCGCATCGGGCTCGGCGCGCGCGTCGCGTACCGCTCCGAGCTGCGCGTCGATCCCACCGGCTCGATGCCCCGGATCCCGTCGCAGGCGACGCTCGATCTCTGGCTGCGCTTGCTCTTCTCGCGCGGCCGCCTCGCCGCCGATCTCCGGCTCGAGAACCTCACTGCGACCCGGACAGCCGACGTGCTAGGCCTGCCGCTCCCCGGACGAAGCGTCCATGGATCGCTGGAGGTCACATGGTGACACGTTGTTCCCGATGGATGACGCTGTGCTCGGCCCTGCTCCTCGCGGCCGGCTGCGACGACGGACCCCCGCCCAACACCGGCGGGACGAGCGCGGATCGGGGCATCCTGGTGGTGAACACCGACTTCGCGGCGACCAACGTCTCGCTCGTCGGCCTCGACGGGTCCGTCCTCTCGCCTTCGTTCTACTCGTCGTCCTCACCCTTGCCCGGCAACGAGGGCAGCACCGCCGCCCTCTCCGCCGACGTCGTCGTGCCCACCATGCCGCAGGCCGGCGATCGCCTCGTGCTCATCGATCGCCACTTCGGCGTGCTGAGCTGGGTCGACCGGGCGACCGGGAAGCTCGACCACCTCCTCCGCGTGGGACCGAACGTGCCCCTGAACCTCCAGGACTACGCCGAGATCTCCCCGCGCAAGGCCTACGTGCCGAACCTCGATCCGAAGCTCGATCCGGGCCTCGGCGCGGTGGAGAGGGGGAGCAACCTGGTGATCGTCGACCCGGGCGCGCCCGCGATCCTCGGCGCCGTCGACCTCACCCCGGCGATGGACGGCGACGATCCGGGCTTCTACCCGCGGCCGACTCGCGTCGTGCTGGTCGGCGAGCGCGCGCACCTGCTCCTCGCGCCCGCGACCCAGTATTTCGACAAGACGGCCGTGGCCCGGATCGTCACCCTCGACACGAAGGCCGACGCGATCGTCTCCGTGACCAAGCTCGACGGCTTGCACAACTGCACCGGGCTCGCGCTCTCCCCGAGCGCGGCGCGTCTCGCGGTCACCTGCTCGGGCACCTTCCACACCACCGCGGCCGGCCAGCGCCTCGCGAACCTCGGCGAGGCGGGCGTCGTCGTCCTCTCCTTGCACGACGGCGCGCTCACCGAGGAGAAGCGCTGGAGCGCCGAGGAGATCGGCAAAGGGCCTCCGGGCTTCAGCGCCTCGTTCGCGACCGAGGATCGGTTGACCTTCCCCACCTTCGGCGAGCTCGGCGACGACGGGAAGCCCACGCGGGGGGACACGCTGTTGACGCTGGATCTCGGCACGAGCGCGGTCGAGACCACCCTCGACGTCGCGGACGCGTTCGTGATCGGCGAGACCCGGTGCGTGGCGGACGCCGGCCTCTGCTTCGTCGCCGAGGCCAACCAGGGAGGCCGCACGCTGCACCGCTTCACGGTACAAAACGGCGCGCTCGGAGCCGACCGCGCGATCACGGTCGACCCCGAGCACGGGCTGCCCCCGAGGTACCTGGGGCAGTTCTAGCGCCGGCGGGAGATCAGGGCTTGATGGGGATGGTCGTCCCCTTGTCGCCCTTCTTGGGCTGGAGGGCGGAGAGGTCTTCCTTGATCCCGAGCTTCGGGTTCACGAGGTCGTGGAAGGCCTTCTTGGCGAGCTCGCCCGTCTCGCCCTGCTCGTGACGGAGGGCCATCAGCGTGCCCTTTTCCTTCATGAACTGGAGCGTGTCGATCGCGCCCTTCTTCGTCGCGCTGTCGCCCTTCTTCGCCGCCTCGTAGAGCCGGAAGCGCAGCACCACGCGCGTCTCCGAGTGCGGGCCGTTGTCGAACTTCAGGTTGTCGAACTGGGCCTGGAGACGGTCGCGCGCCCAGTCCTGCGGCGTGTCGTTGACCTTGATGCGGGTGATGGCGACGGCGTTGTGCACCCAGCGGTAGAGGTTGCCCCGCTTGAAGTCCTCGTCTGACCAGTAGCCGAAGGCGCGGAAGTACTGGTCCTTCAGCTCGTCGAGGGCGCCCTTGTCGAAGTCGCCGTACATGGCCACCGTGCGCGCGGCCGTCTCCGGCGTCCCGCCGAGGATGAGGGCGACCGCGGCGTTGTTGCGGACCTCGACATCCTTCAGCTTCTCGAAGAGCTTCGCCTCGGTCGCCGCGTCGAAGCCGCTCACGCCGATGGCGTGGGAGAGCGCCGCGCGCACGCCGATGTCGGTGTCCTGGGTGAGCAGGTCGACGAGCGACGGGACGATGCTCGGCACGGGCTTGAGGGCCAGGGCCGAGGCGTAGCAGGCGCCGATGAGCTGCTTCTGGGGCTCGCGCTTGCTGGAGAACTCCTTGGCCTTCTTGGCCACCTCGATCATGTCCTTGTCGTCCGCGCACCAGGCGAGGGCCTCGCAGGCCGCCTGCCGCGCCTCCTCGTGCCAGGTCTCGTCCTCGATCAGGTCCTCGAGCGGTTTGACCGCGCGCTTGTCACCCCACTGGGCGAGGCCCTGGGCGGCGCCGTAGGCCACCGCGCGCAGCGACATGCCCAGCATGGCGAGGCCCGCGCCTTCGAGCCCGCCCTGGGTGATGATCATCTTCGCGTCCTTCTTGCGCTTGAACTGATCGGTGAGCTTCGTGAAGGAGGCCTCGTCCTTCATCCAGCCGAGGTAGCGGAGCGCGCTCTGCGCCGTCTCGAACTCGGTCGGGAAGGGCGGCTGCTGGCCCTCCTTGGGCAGCTCCTTCTTGGGGAAGGCCCAGTCGCGCATGTCGGGCAGCGCCTTCTGCGAGCCGATCGCGGCGAGGAAGCGCAGGCCGTTGGCGTGCGGCTGGGGGCGGTCCTTGCACCAGGCGAGGACGGGCTCCTCGGCGGCGGCGCGGAGCTCTTCCTTCTTCTCGGGGTGCATCACGGCGAGGTCGGCGAGCATGCGGGTCGCCACCACGCGCGGGAGATCGGTGCGGGAGAGGTGCCCGCCCTCGTCGGCCTCCCAGAACTTCGACTGCTGGTAGAGCTTGAGCGGGTCGGCCTTCATGCGCTCGCCGAGGTACTTGGCGCCGCGCACGTCGCCGATTTCGGCGAGGCGCGTCCCCGCCTCGCCCACCCAGTGCATCGGCGGCTTGGCCTTCTCCAGCCAGCGCACGAGCGCGTCGCCGGCGCGCGGATCGCCGAGCTCGCGGAGCATGTCCATGATCTGCTTCGTGCGGAACCACTGCGTCTCTTCCTTCTGGTCCGCGCGGATGCTGTCGAGCGCGAGCACGAGGCCCTCGCCGCCGATGCCGTCGCGCAGGGCTTCCAGGAACTTCTGCCGGTTGTCCGCCTTGTTGCTCCCCTCGTCGGCCTTGTCGGTGTTGGCGAGCGCCTCGAGCAACGGGGCGCGCGCGGTCTCGTCGCCGATCTTGCCGAGGCCGTTGGCGGCCTCGCGACCCACGTCGGGATCGACGTCCTTGACGAGCTTGACGAGCACCGGCGTCCACTTGCTCTCGGCGTTGCGGGAGAGCACCGTGGCCACGAGCTGCCGCACCGAGGCGCTCTTGTCGTCGGCCAGCTTGGCGAGCTCGTCGAGCGAGACGAGGCCCGAGAGCAGGTCGGCGTCGAAGGCCGAGCCGCCGCCGAGGCGCTCGACCTTGGCGAGGAAGCCCGCGCGGTACGCGTCCATCGCGTCCTTGAAGACCGAGGGCTCGCGCAGCGACACGAGCGCCCACACGATCTGCGGCCGATCGCTGTCGTCGGCGCCCTTCAGGGCCTCGAGCAGCGCGCCCTTGCCGGCGTCGCCCCGCGGCGAGCCGTAGTAGGCGAGCACCTGCGCGCACACGCCGCGCACCCGGTGATCGGGCTGCGCGAGCGCCTTGGCGGCGAGGGCGGGGCCGTCGGGATCCTCGGCCCACGCGAGCTGGATCAACGCCTCCTGCTGGAGCATCGGCTCCGCGGCGTTCGAGGCCCAGGTCTTCCAGCGGGGGATCTGGTCCTTCAGCGGGAGGACGAAGATGTTCTTCTTCTCCTTGCTGATCTCCTCGACGGTCATCTTCTCGTGCTCGGCGCGCACGCCGAAGTAGATGGCCGCCGCGGCGCCGAGGACGAGCAGCACGCCCACGAGGATCGCCATCGGGCTGAACCGGCCGCGCTTGAAGTCGCCGTCGTCGGCGAAGCCTCCGCCCCCCGCGGGCGCGGGCGGGCCGGCCGGCTGATCGTCGTCGTCGGGCGGGAACTTCGCGAAGAGGACGCTCGGGGGCGTCCGGGAGGTCCCTGGTTTTCCGGCGTGGCCGGGCGTCTGTCGATCGAGCATGGCTCCTCGTGCCGGGCCCGGGCGTGGTGGGCCCCCGGCGGGCGAGACCATATCAAAAAACCGAGGATCGAAGGGGGCTCGACGGAGATCGCGGGAGGTCGAGCGCGGGCCCAAACTTTTGCTATGGATCCAGAACCTCCATGGCCGTCCCCGAGTTCTACAGCGGTAAAATTCTCTATCCGGCGATCGCCGTGCTCCTCGCCCTGAGCTCGCTCTTCGGCCTGGCGGTGCTGCCCCGCCTGGCCCTCGGCAGCACCCGGGGCATGAAGGGCAAGCCGGCCCCGGCCCTGCACCTGCCGGTGGTGGCCAACGGCGCGGACGGGGAGGCGATCGACCTCGGCGACCTCAAGGGCCACCCCGTCCTGCTCGATTTCTGGGCGAGCTGGTGCGGCCCCTGCGCCATGGAGGCGCCGGTGCTCGATCGCATCGCCCGGCGCTACGAGAAGAAGGGCCTGCGCGTCCTCGGCGTGAACGTCTCCGAGGGGGACTCGGCGGCCTTGATCAAGCGCTACGCGAGCCAGAAGGGGCTCTCGTACCCGATGCTCTCCGAGGGCACCTCGGGGGTGAGCGAGCGCTACGGGGTGGAGAAGCTCCCGACCCTGGTGGTGCTCGACAAGGACGGCCGCGTGCTCGAGTACCTCGTCGGGATGGTGGACGAGGCCTCGCTCAACGAGATCATCGAGGCTGCGCTGTAGCGCGCGACGTCCTCGACGCCCTCAGCGGGAAGCCTCCGCGAGCCACCGCTGGAGGCGCGAGAGGAGCACGCTCGGCACCGCGCGGGCGAGCCCGAGGGCGCGTTCGAGGTGGGCGCGGGCCTCGTCCGGACGGCCCCGGCGGAGCGCGGCGAGGGCCCGGCCTTCGAGGACCTCGAGCCTCACCTCGACGCCCGCGGCGCGCTCCGCGCGGGCCTCGAGCGCGTCCCAGGCGGCGGCGTCCCCGCCGGCCAGCGACAGCTCGACCATGTGGAAGAGCACGTCCTCCGGCGGCGTCATCAGCGCGTCGATCTGGCCCTCGGCGAGCGCGGCCTTCTGGCGCGCCCGGATCGCCCCGAGCAAGCTCGCCGCCGCGCCCTCGTCGCCGCGGTAGCAGGCGAGCCGCGCTTCGAGCAGCGGCACGACCGGGCGCCGCTCGCCCTCCACGAAGCGGCGATCGAGCACCGCGGCGCGCTGCACGTGGGGCGCCGCCGCCTCCAGATCGTCGAGCAGGAACAGGTGCTCGCCGAGCTCCTGCTCGGCCATCCGCTCGAGCGTCCCTTGCCCGAGCGCGCGCGCGGTGGAGAGGCTGCGGGAGAGGTCGTCCACCATCGCGCCCCTGTCCCCGGCGAGGGCCCGGAGGCGGCCCCGCACGCGGAACGCGCTGCACAGGTGGAACGTGTCGCCGTACGCCTCGCAGAGGAAGATCAGGCGAGCGAGCGTCGCGCCGGCCTCGTCGAGGCGCCCGGCGTCGAGGTGGACCTCGGCGAGCAGCAGGAGCGCGCCCACCAGCGTCTCGTGGCCATCGCTCCCGAGCTCGCCGGCGGCGATCGCCGCCTGCCCGAGCAGGGCGGCCGCGCCGTCCTGGCGCCGCCGCCGGAGGGCCGCGCGCCCCTGCGCGAGGAGCAGGCGCGCCCCGAGCGCCGGGAGCGCGGGGTCGCGCAGCAGGAGCGCGGCCTGCTCCACCTGCACCTCCGCGCTGTGGTGCTCCTCCATCGAGTCGAAGGCCGCCGCCTCGTCGAGGAGGATCTCCGCCTCGACGAGGTCGTCCTCTTCCTCGGCGGCGATCGCCCGCGCGCAGGAGAAATCGGTGAGCGCGTCGTGGCAGCGGCCGATGCGATAGCGGACCTGCCCGCGGCCCCGGTACGCCTGTCGCCGCTCCAGCGGATCGCGCTCGCCCGGCTGCTCGAGCGCGCGGCTGTAGAGGCGCTCGGCCTCGGTGTAGGCGTGGCGCGCGCGCGTGCGCTCGGCGAGCTCGAGGTACGCCATGGCCGCGATCGGCCCGAGCCCCACCTGCGCCGCGTGGAACGCGAGCTGGGCGAGGCGCCGATCGCCCGCGACCGAGCGTGGATCGCAGTAGAAATCCACCGCCGCGAAGTGGATCCGCCGCCGCCAGGCGTCGGGCGCCGATCGCGCCACCGCGGCGCGCGCGAGATCGTGACGGAAGCCGATGTGCCCGCTCCGGCCCTGGCGGACGATCCCCGCCGCGAGCAGGCGCTGGTGGGCGATCTTCGCGTCGAGGGGCAGCTCGCTCTCGCCGCCTTGCAGCTCCAGCCGGTGGAGCACGCCCATCACCTCGGCCATGCTCACGTCTTCGCCGAGCAGGGCGATCAGGCGCGCGTGGGCGCGCAGCGCCGGCGAGAGCGCGTCGAGCTCGACGTGGGCCAGCCACTCGATGATCGGCAGGTCGGGGAGCCTGTCGAGCTCGTCGGCGGCGAGGTACCAGTCGCCGCGCGGCCCCTTGCGCACGAGCTCGTCGCGCTTGAGGCCGCGGACCAGCTCGACGAGCAGGAGCGGGTTGCCCTCGGCGCGCTCGGTGAGCCGCTTCACGGCGCTGTCGGGGATCGCCTCGACCGGCTGGAGCAGCCAGCGGCAGAGCACGGCCGCGCTCGCCGGATCGAGCGGCCCGAGGTCGTGCTCGTCGCGCTGCGCGGCGCGCTCCCCCCACGCCGGGTGCTCGGCCGCGAACGAGGGCCGGGCGAGCAGCCCGATCCAGAGCGGCGCGGCCGCCTCGGCGACGGCCGCGAGCTCGAGCCCGCCGAGGACGATCTCGTCCGCGAAATGCGCGTCGTCGAGCAGGAGCGCCACCGGCTTGCTCCTCGCCCGCGCGAGGAGCGCCGATCCGAGCGCCTGGGTGAGCGCCGCCCGCACGAGCCCGGGCGCCTCCCCGCTGCGGAGCCCCGACGCGAGCGCCGCGCCCTCGGGCGGATCCCACCCCAGCACCGCCGCGACCGCGTCGAGCACCCTCGGATCGCCGAGGGCGCCGAGCTGCGCGGCGAGGAGCGCGAGCCGCTCGTCCACGGGGAGCGCCGCGGGGATCGGGAGCAGGATCTCGAGCAGATCGCGCAGCGTGCGCTCCGCGCCGCCGACCGCCGGATCGTGGGCCCGCAGCAGGATCACGTCCGCAGGCGGATAGAGGTCGACCAGCCGGCGCACGAGCACGCTCGCGAGGTGGCTCTTGCCGTGCCCCGCCTCGCCGAGGAAGACCGCCACCGCGGGCTGCTGGTGGCGCACCGCGCGCCGCGCCGCGGCGATGGCCGAGGAGAGCACCTCGTTCCTCCCGAGCAGCGGGCCGAGCCCGAGATCGAGGGTCATCGGCTGCGTCTCCTCGAGGATCTCCTCCGGCAGGTTGGCGCTCGCGGGCGTGTCGTCCGCGGGCGCGAGGAGCTCGGGGAGCACGGCCGCGATCGCGGGCGAGAACGAGAGGCCGCGGGCGGCGGCGGGGTCGGGGAAGCGATCGTCGTGCGAGAAGAGCGGGCTCAGGAAGCGCCGCGAGCCGTCCTTGCGGCTCTGCACCGCGACCGTGCCGAGGTCGAGGCGCGCCTGCTCCGCGGCGCCCGATCGCAAGAGCTCCTGCGCCGCGGCGAGCGCGAGGCGCGCCGGGTTGTCGCTGTGCCCGAGCCCGTACGCCGCGACGTAGCGCCCGCCGGCCGCATGCGCGAGCTGCCCGCCGAGCGCGCCGATCGCGCCGCCGATCGAGAGCACGTCGAGGTCCGACGCGAAGTAGATGAGCCCCAGCGTCCGGCGCTCGTCGCGGGGCGCGCGCCGCTTCGTCCCCGCCCGCGCGTGGCCGGCCGTCGCGGGCTGCGAGATCCGCTCCTCGCCCTCGGCCTCCGGGATCGCGGCGAGCGCGGCGCGGAGCTCGGCGACGCTCGCGAAGCGCTCCTCCCGATCCTTGGCGAGGCAGCGCAGGAGCAGCGCGTCGAGCGCCGGCGGCACGTCGCGATCCGGCGCGAGCTGCGACAGCCGCGGCGGGCGGCGGCTCAGGTGCCCCTGGTGCACCACGGCGCGCGTCCCCCAGAAGGGCGGGCGCTCGGCCACGAGCTCGTAGAAGATCACCGCCAGCGCGTAGAGATCGGCCCGCGCGTCGGCCTCCACGAGCCCCTCGCACTGCTCGGGCGCCATGTAGTCGGCGGTGCCCACGGCCTCCCCGACGTCGGTGAGATCGATCCGCTGCCCCGAAGGCGACATGGCCGTCACCAGCCCGAAGTCGACGATCGTGACCCGCCCGCGCTCGTCGAAGAGGATGTTTTCGGGCTTGAGATCGCGGTGGACCAGGCCCTTGTCGTGGATGGCGGCGAGCGCGTCGAGCACCGCGCGCGCGAGCGAGATCGCCTCGTCGACCGGGAGCGCGCCCGCGAGCAGCCGCTCGCTGAGCGGCCGGCCGCGCACGAAATCCATCACCACGTAGGGCGCGCCGTCGGGCAGCGTCCCGTCTTCGATCACGCCGGGCACGTGCGGGGGCCCGATGGCCCTGAGCGCGGCGATCTCCTCCAGCAGGCGCGCCGCAGCGTCCGGCCGCTCCGCGCGCGCCACCTTGATCGCGACGCGCTCCCGTCCCTCCCCGCCCCCATCGGGCTCGGCCTCGAAGACGATGCCGAACCCACCCTGCCCCAGCACACGAAGCACGCGATAACCGGGGAAGCCTGGAAAGACCGTGGTCGAGACGCCCGAGTGCTCCTGATCCTCGCTCCCGTCGTGCGAGACCGGACCGTGGAGCGCGCAGCCGGGATCCCGATCGCGCACGCGGCGGCCGCAGGTCGGGCACCGTGTCACGCCCGAGCGCAACACATCGTCCGCGGAGGCGATCACAGCCCTCTTCGCTCCATCGTAAGGGCGCGGATGTTAGCCCGAACCGCCCCGTTGCGGCCACAGCATCCGGCCCCCGCCACCCCGCGCGCGTGCTGAATTTCGCGCGGATCCGGGGTGAAATCCCTCTCCGAATGGGGGGATCCCCTCGATCGGCCCCGTGTCGGCGACCGATTTCCAGCGAGGGCGTCCACGACATCGTGGGCGCTCGAATGGTGCGACGGGAAGGCGGGAGGTGGTATCGTGAAAGGCTGCGGTATGGGCCTCGACGACACCCGCACGTTCTCGCTCGACGAGCGATCCTCAGCCAAGGGGGAGCTCGTGCCGGGCACGTTCGCGGGGGGCTACCAGATCACGCGCTTCATCGCGCGGGGCGGGTGCGGCTCGGTGTACGAGGCCCACCACCCGACGATCCCCCGCCGCGTCGCGGTGAAGGTGCTCCACCTCTCCCTCGCGGCCATGCCGAAGATGGTGGGCCGGTTCAAGCGCGAGGTGGAGATCGTCAACCTCCTCCGCCACCCGAACATCATCGAGATCTTCGAGATCGGCACCCTCCCCGACGGCCGCCCCTTCTACGTCATGGAGTACCTCGAAGGGCGCACGCTCCACGACATGCTCCAGAACCGCGGGCGGCTCCCCCCGGAGGACGTGCTCTCGATCATCGAGCCGGTGTGCGCGGCCCTCTCGGCGGCGCATGCGGCCGGCGTCGTCCACCGCGACGTCAAGGCCAGCAACATCTCCGTCAACGATGGACCACCGCGTGTCGTCAAGCTCCTCGACTTCGGGATCGCCAAGCTCACCGGGCCGAGCGAGACCGTGGCCGGGCTCACGAGCGTGGGTCGCCAGGTCGGCACGATGACGATCATGGCGCCGGAGCAGTTCACCGGCGGCCCGGTCGATCTCCGCGTCGACATCTACGCCCTCGGCATCCTGCTCTACCGTCTGCTCACGGGCCGCTTCCCCTTCGACGCGCGCAGCCCGCTCGACCTCGCCCGCCAGCACATGGAGGAGCCGGCGCCGCGGCCGAGCCAGCGCACGCCGCTTCCTCCGGCGCTCGACGCGGTGGTGCTCCGCTGCCTGGAGAAGCTCCCCGAGCGCCGCTTCGAATCGGCCGCCGCCTTGATGGAGGCCCTGCGCGGGGCGATGGCCAAGGTGGGCCCGGCGCCCGAGGCTCCGCCGGCCGACAAGCCGGCGATGGGGCTCGGCGTGTACGTGGAGATCCGCCTCGACGGCGAGAACGACGAGCTCGACGACGCGCTGAGCGACGACCTCGGCTACGTGCTCGATCGCGTCGAAGAGTCGCTCAAGGGCGCGGGCTTCATCCTCGCCGCCAGCACCTCCACCGTCATCTTCGGCGTCCGGGCGCTCCCGGCCTCGCCCGAAGACGCGCTCGCGGTGCGCCGCGGCGCGTTCGACCTCGCTGGGTCGCTGCTCGCCGAGCTCGCCGCGCGGCCCGACGCTGATCCGCGCGTGCAAGTGTCCGCATGCCTGCACGTCGCCGACATCTGGCTCAAGCGCGGTCGAGAGACGGACATCTCCGGCGGCTCGCTGCTCCGCACCGAGACCTGGACCCCGCGCGACAGGACGACCGGCGTGGTGGCCACCCCCGAGTTCCGGGCGGACCTGCCGGGCGCGGACACCGTGGTCGAGGCCGATGCTCGCCAGAGCGACCGCGCCGGGGACATTCCCCTCTCCCCCGAGAGGGCCGCGGTCCCCGGAACGCGGGCATGAAAAAAGCGCCCTCGTGACGGCGGGGGGGGAACCGTCTCCGGGCGCTCACCTCACTTACTAAGCACGGCTCATGCCAGGGTTAAGTGGAGCAAATTTTAGACACTTTTGAATCTGACCCTCTCAATTTGTTTCACAACTGAAATTGAAGGACGCAGGGTTGCACGAGCACAGAGGCTCAACTGCGATGCCCGAGCGCCCGCTCCGGCCACTCACCGGGGACACCCAGGGAGGGGCGACCGCGCCGGTCCTTGGGGAGCGCCGCCACGATCGCGGCGAGCTGCTCGCGTTGCCGGGCCGCGAAGGCGCGAACATCGAGGAGCGGGATCGTCCCACCCGAGACGATCGCCACCTCCAGCGCGCAGTCGGCGCGGACCGAGGCGGTCACGCCCTCCTGGCTCAGCTCGGCGAGACCGGCGACCGCCGAGAAGGGTTGACCGAAGCGGACCTTCTGCCCACCGAATGCGCCCTTGTGCTCGGCCCACCATCGCTTCCACGGCTCCGCCTCGGTGAGCGGTGAGCGCGCGGCAGGCGCCTCGGGATCGTCCGAGGACGGATGGAGCAGCGGCGCTCCCGTGATGCGAAAGAGAGCTTGGGCCGCCGCAAATTCCAAAGATGAAACCTCCTCCGGGGAGTCGGCGTTGGCGCGCTCGAGCACGGCGATGAGCGGCTCGACCAGGGCGGCGTGGCCGTGCCAGCCCATGGCGCGCGCCTCCTCGGGACGCCCGCGAAAAGAGTGGAGCAAGATCTCCGCGTCGGCTGGCCCGCCGGACAGGGCGAGCAGGCGGAGCTGATCGAGGCGCACGCGATCGGGCAAGGCGTCGGCGGAGCGGAGCTCGTCGCGCAGGCTCTTGCGCAGGAAGGCGAGGCCGCTCGGCGCGCCGAGGAGCAGGAGCGACTCGGCGGCGGCGGTGCTCACCGACGGATCCTCGTCCGGCTCGAGCAGCTCCGCGAGCAGCGCGGCCGCGGGGCCTCGCTCCGCGGCGAGCCCGAGGCAGCGGGCCGCGCTCCGCCGCACGCCCGCGTCCGGGTGATCGACGAGCATGGCCGCCGCGGCGAAGCTCGGCGCGCGCCGCCGGTGGAGCACGTCGAGCGCGAGGCGCGCGAGCGCCGCGTCGTCCTCGCCCGCGAGGCGCGCCATGGCGGCGTCGATCGCCGGGCTCGGGGCGAGGCCGAGCCCTTCGATCCACGCCGGGTAGAGCTCGGCCGGCGCGCGCCGCAGGAGGAGCCCCGCCGCGCGCGCCGCGTCCTCTCCCTCCACGCAGCCGAGGAGGAAGGCCGCGGCGAAGGCGCGCGCCGGGTCCGGGGCGGCGGCGTCGAGCGACCAGCGCTCGATCTCCGCGAGCAGGTCGAGATGCTTGGAGCTCCAACGATTGTCCGCGCCGCGGCGGAGGCTCGGCCGGGCGAGGGCCGCGAACGCGTCGAGCGCGTCGAGCATGCGCTGCTCGAAGCGGAGCACGCCCTCCGTGAAGGGCTCCTCGTCGTCCGTCGCGCGGAGCAGGCTGAGCAGGCCCACGTCCGCCGCGCACTGGCGCGCGCAGTCGAGCAGGTCGTGGTCCTCCGGCCCGAGCGCAGGCCGCGCAGGCGGGCGCGGCGCCTCGCCCGCATCCTCGTCGTCGTCGTCGTCCCGCGCAGGCGCCGCGTAGGGCAGCGCGGGGACGAGCGCCGCCGCCGGGAAGGCATGCAGGCGCGGCACGCCGACGCTGGCGACGAGCTCGGGCAGACCGAGCGCGCCTGCGGACGAGGCGCGCCCGCGCCGCTCTTCCTGCACCGACACCACCGCCTCGATGGTCGCGCTCCGCCGCTCCCCGAGCGCCCGCTCCGCCGCGGCGAGCGCCTCCCGCGATCGCTCGGCCGCCTCGCCCCCGATACCCTCGTGCGCCTCGCGCAGGGCCGAGAGCGCGCCCGCCGCCGCGCCCAGATGATCGAGGTGCTCCGGCTCGTCCACGTCGCTCGCCCCGAGGCATGCGACGGCCGCGGTCGCCGCCTCCGCGGCCGCGAGGATCGGCGCGCGATCGAGGCGCGGCGGCAGCTCGGGCAGGCGGAGCAGCGCCAGCTCCACCGCGTCGCGCAGCGCGGGCGCGAGCAGGGCCGCGGGCGATCGCTTCGCCTGCGCGGCGGGCGCGCTCTCCCTCCGCGCCTCCTCCACCGGCGCCGCCTCGATCAGGAACGCGCCCCGCTCCGCGCCCTCCGAGGAGAGCGCGATCGCCGCGTCCTTCGCGGGCCCGACCCCCGCGCGGAAGTAGCTCGTGGCCAGCCCGAGCAGCACCGCGCCCGTGGCCGCGCCGAGGTCCCCGAGGTCGTCGACGAAGCGGCTGTGCTCGGCCCCGGCGCGGAGCTGTCCCCGCCCGGACGCCATCGTGAACTCCCGGATCCGATGTCGCTCGCCGTTGACATCGCTCAGCACCCAGTCGAGCGATCCCTCGGGCGAGGCCGCCGCGAGCCGGGCGAGCACCGCCGTCATGGCCGCCCCGAGGTTGGGCTCGCCCGACAGCACCGTCTCCTCGCGCCCGAGCTCGACGTCGACGAGGCGCGCGAGCACCGGGAGAGGCGCCTTGCCCGCGCTCGCCACGTCGCCGGGCTCGCGGCACAGCAGCGCGAAGGCCGCGCCCTCGCCCGGGATGAAGCCGTCGTCGGCGCCGGGCGCGTGGAGCCGATCGTCGCGATCGAGCCACGCAAGCACCTCGGGGTGGAGGTAGCTGTCGAGCCCACCCACGAGGAGCGCGCGCGCCTCTCCGCTCCGCAGCCGGCGCAGCGCCTCGCCCATCGCCGCCGCGAAGCCGGCCTGCCCCGTGCGGAAGAGCTGCGAGCGGCCCACGTCGATCGCGACGCCGCTCCGCGCCCCGAGATCGGCGACGAGCGCCGTCTCCACCCGCGCGTCGTCGTCCGGCCGGCCGGGCTCGGCCACCGCGAGCAGGAGCGGCACCGCGCCCGCGAGCTCCACGCCCGCCTCGCGCAGCGCCGGCGCGCCGAGCGCGATCAGGCGATCGTAGCCGGCGAGATCGCGCGGCAGACCCCACGCCGTCGCGGCCCCGCACAGGTGCCCGCGCTTGTCCGTGGTGAGCGTGGTCGTGGGGACGAGCTTGCGCGCCCGCACGCCCATCGCGAGCTGCAAGGCCGAGAGCCCGAGGGGGCCGCGGGCGCCGATCGCCACGATGGCCGGTGCCGGGAGACGCGCGCTCTGCATCGACTAGACTCCTCCGCCCGGGCCCGCGGCCGAGGCCTCCTTCACCAGCCGATCGAGCTCCTCGCCGAGATCGGGGTTTTGCTGCGCCTCCCGCTTCCAGCGCCGATCGAGGCGCATCCACGCGGGCAACGTCATCCGGTGATCACCGAGCACCTTGTCCGGGCTCTGCCCCGCGTCGAGCCGGGCGCGGATGTCGATGTAGTCGGCGAGCGACTTCTGCGCTTCGTCCGGCGCGCCCAGCCGATCCTGCGCCGCCGCGTACGCCGCGCCGAGCGAGGCCGCGAGCGATCCATCGCCCGCCGCCGCGGACTCGCCGATCTTGTCGAGCCAGGCCTTCTCCTCCACCGCCCAGTCGAGCGGGTGGATCCCCTGCCGCTTCAAGGTCTCCGCCCGCGGCTCGCGCCTCTCGCCGAGCTCCGCCTGGAGCGCCGCGAACGCCTGTAGATCGAGGCTCGGCGCGAGCTTCTGCGCCTGCATCGCCCGGCGCAGAGCCATGGCGATCCGCGCCTCCTCCACCTTGCTTTGCGGCCCCGGATCGTCCCCGTCGCGCTCGACCGCGAACGCGTAGCACGCGACCTGTGGCCGCTCTCCCTGCGAGAGACGGACGTCACCGTGCCACAGCGTCAACGTGATCTCCTCGACGTCCCGCGCGCGCAGGTTCTTCGTCTCGACCCGCCCTCGCCACACCGCCACGAAGCGCGCTCCCTCGTCGTCGATCCACAGCGAGTCGCAGGTGAGCGGCACCTCGCGCGCCGCCCGCCCACCGCCCTCGATCGAGACACGCGGCCTGATGCCGGGCAGGCGCACCAGGTGGCCGCCAAGGACCTCCACGGCCGCGTCCGGCGGGACGACGAGCGCGTCCGGCGCGCTCTCCGCGTCGCTCGGCTGACCGCGCCGCCGCGCCAGGACGATGGCCTCCTGCGCGCGGAGGAGCCTCGCCTCCGCCGGCGGAGGCGCGCCGTCCTCGGCTTTTTCGTAGCCGAAGCTCGCCTTCACGAGGATCTGGAGCCGGGGGACGAGGCCGTCCTCGCGGACGAGGCCCACCGGCAGCGAGGCGCCTCCCGGCGCGGTGGCATCAGGCTGAAAGACCAGGATTCGCCGCATGGATCGTCATTTCTTCTTCTTGACCGTTCTCTTGGCGGTGGCCCTCGTCCTCCGGCGACGACCCCCGCCGGCCGCGCCCGCGGGCTTCGACACGATCGCGGGGGCCGCGCCCGGCACGCCGAGCTCGTCGCGGAGCTGCCTCGCCCGGTTGAGCCACCCCTTCAAGAACTTCCGCTGCTTCGGCTTCTTGGCCGCCAGGTTCCGGTAGAACTGCTCGCGCCGCCCGATGTACCGATCGAGGATCTGGTCCTCCGTCGTCCCGTTCGTCAGGTTCCGCTGCATCGCCGCGGCGGTCGTCTCGCCCTTCTGCGTCCCGAGGATCCCGTCGAAGTGCTGCCCGGCCCCGGTGACGCCGTGATTCACCGCCCAGTCGAAATGAGCCATCGCCGTCTTCGGCGGGAGATCGTTGCAGCCGGCCGCGTCCCAGTACTTGGTCTTGTAGATGTCGGCGACCTCGGCGTCGCTGATCTTCGCCACGTCCTGCCGGGGCAAGTTGTGGGCGTCGCGGTACTTGTCGTACTCGCTGTGGGTGATGCCCTTCATCGTCCGGCCGCCGGTGTCGTTCGGGTCGTCCGTCAAACCACCTTCGTAGCGGAGCACGCGCTTCAACGCGATCTGGAAGTCGTAGTCGTCGGCCTTGGCGAAGATCCCCACGCTCGGCCCGTAGACCACGATACCGACGGTGTTGGCCTTGTTCTGGTTCGTCGTGTCGTTGAGCCGGACGACGGGGTTTCCCTCGAAGAACACGTCCTTCGAGTACGAGGTCGGCGTCGCCACGTCGCGGTAGGTTCCGCTCACCACGCCTCCGCCGGTGCCGATATGCGCCGGCTCCGAGGGCGGGCCGAGCTCGCCGATCGACGTCCACACCGGGAAGCCGGCGATGAAGCTCTTGGTCGTCGCCCCCTTGGTGAGCTTGGTCGACGTGACGTAATTCGGGAAGGGCATCGGCGCCATCTGCATCGAGGGCACCTTGCAGACATCGGGCGCGGTCGCCTGGGCGACGTGGAGCGTGCCCTTGGTGGCGATGTCCTTCTGATCGTTGGTGGTGGTGCTCGCGGGCATGATCGCGCTCCTTCGAGGTCATCTCCTCTTGGCGGGCGGCTTGGCCGGCGTGCCCTTGTTGTTCGCCTTCGCCTTGGCCGCGTCGGCCTTGGCCTTGGCGGCGGCCGCCTTGGCCTCGGCGATCGCCTTGGCCCGGGCCTCGTAAGGGGCCTTGTCCGTCTTCGAGAGGAGCACGGCCGCGTCGCCCGGCACCTCCATGGTGCTGCGCAGATCGTTGGTGCGGTTGAGCCAGCCGTTGATGAATTTCACCTGGCTCGGCTTGGCCTCCAGGATAGCGCGATAGGTCGACTCACGCTTCTTCAGGTAATTGTCGAGGATGGTGTCCTCGGTCGTGCCGCTGTTCAACAAGCGTTGCTCGGCCTGGCCCAGCGTCTCTCCCGGCTTGGGATTCAACACCGAGCGCAGATCGCTCTCCGAGCCGCCGAGGCCGTGGTTCACCGCCCAGTCGAAGTGCGCCTGGCCGAGCTTCGGCGTCAGGTCGGCGCTGCCGGCCTTGTCCCAGTATTTCTTCTTGTAGATGTCGGCCACCTCGTCATCGCTGATGTTGGCGATGTCCTGCCGGGGCAGCTTCTTCTCGTCACGGTATTTGTCGTACTCGGTGTGGGTGATACCCTTGTTGGTCCGCCCGCCGGCGTCGTCCGGGTCGTCGTCGAGCCCACCTTCGTACTTGAGCACGCGCTTCAAGGCGATCTGGAAATCGTAGTCGTCGGCCTTGGCGAAGATGCCGAGCGTCGGGCCATAGAGGACGAGCCCGGTCGTGTTGGCCTTGTTCTGGTTCGTCGTATCGTTGAGCCGGACGGCCGCGTTGCCCTCGAAGAACACGTCCTTCGAGTACGAGGTCGGCGTCGCCACGTCGCGGTATGTCCCGCTCTTCACGCCGCCGCCGGTGCCGAAGTGGGCGGGCTCGGAGGGCGGGCCGAGCTCGCCGATCGAGGTCCACACCGGGAAGCCGGCGATGAAGCTCTTGGTCGTCGCCCCCTTGGTGAGCTTCTTGGAGAGCACCCAGTTGGGGAACGGGAACGGCATCATGTTCAAGGCGGGCACCTTGCACATGTCGGGCGCGGTGGCGAAGGCCACGTGGAGCGTGCCCTTGGTGGCGATGTCTTTCTTGTCGTTCGCGGTCGAGGCCATGCGCGCTTCCTCCGGAGATCAGGAGCCCTGGGTGTTCGGGCCGCTCACGGTGACGGTGATGGTCTTGCTCACGATGTCGATCAGGCCGTCTTTCATCGAGACCAGCGTGTTCCCCACCTTGAGCGCGAGGGAGGTGTCGGCGGCCAGGGTGAAGTCCTTGGTGCTCACGGTCACCTTCTCGGCCCCGCGCAGATCGAGGCTCCCGGTGGCGGCGACCTCGAGGACGTCGCCCACCTTGGTCGAGCGCTTCTGCTCGGTCACCGTCACCATCCGCGCGCCGGCGTCGGAGAAGAGATCGCCCTTGATGGTCTCGATGCGACCCGCGCCGGCCGTCTCGGATTTGTCGTTCTTCGCCGCCTCGGTGAGCGACCCACCGACGGTGAGCGAGGCGGTGGCGCCCGCCATGGTGGCGTTGGTCTTGAGCGCCGTCTCCAGGATGAGCGCGCCCACCTTCTCGTCGACCACCGACGCGGCCACCTTGTCGTCGCCGCCGATCTTGCGCATGTGCGCGGCGCCGATGGTCATCTCGTGATTGCCGCCGACCGTGGCCACGCTGGTCTTGCCGATCTTCACCGCGCGGTTCTGTCCCGTGGCGAGGGTCTGGTTGTTGTCGACCTTGAGCTCGGAAGAGAGGCCGATCGAGGCGGTGTGAGTGAGCCCGATGGTGACGGCCTCGTCGCGATCCACCGCGACGCGCTCGTTGCTGAGCACGTCTTCCTTCTTGTCGTGGGCGGTCACCATGTCGTGGTTGCGCTCGGCCTGGAGCATGATGCGCTCGGCCCCGGCGAGGTCGTCCATGACGAGGTGATTGGAGCCCACGGCGCCCGGCGAGGAGAGCGATTTGAGCGCCGTCTGCGTCTTGCTCGCGGGGAGCGGCGCGGGGAACGGGTCGTCTCCGTTGTAGACGCGGCCGAGCACCACCGGCCGATCGGGGTTGCCTTCGAGGAAATGGACGAGCATCTCCCAGCCGCGGCGGGGCACGGACGATGAATGACCGGTGTTGTCCTGCAAGACAGGGATCCAGTCCGAGCAGTGATCGTCGAAGGGCTGTTTGCGGTCCCAGTGGAAGTGGATCTTCACCCTGCCTGTGCCGTCGGTGTGGATATCGTCTTCACCGGCGGGGGTGGTGACGAAGCCGGTGACGGGGTTGACGAGCACGGGAGAGGGCGTCTGGCGCGGCGGGCGAATCCCAATCTCGGCGTCGAGCGCGCTGAAGCCGTTCGAGAAGGAGCTGTCGCGATCGAAGCGGTGCTCCACCGCCGTCACCACGTACTCGCCGTCGCGCACGTCGGGCGCGTCGACGAGCTTGAAGGTGCGCCCGGGGGCGAGGCGGGCCGAGGTGCTCTTGCCCACGGTGCCCGCGGCGGCGCATGCGAAGGCCTCGCTCATCTTCTGCGCGCGGCGGGTGCCCTCGGCCGGATCGGCGTAGCCGCCGGGATACTCGTAGTACTCCGGCCCCTCGGGCTGATCATCGTCGAGCTTGGGCACGGGCATGCCCACGTCCATGTCGAGGTTCGGGTGATCGGCGCGGAAATCGCGGAGGTTCACGCGGCCGGCCGACATCTCGGCGCGCTCGCCCGCGACATGCACGCTCTCGTCGGGCACGTCGAGGCCGGACGACGTGTAGAACGGCAGGACCTGATCGCCGTCGATCGGCGCGTAGGCGGCGGCGCTGTCGCCGAGCACCATCTGGTCGTTGTCGTCGAGGAAGTAGAAGATCCCCTCGTCCTCCATCAGCCGGCTCACGAAGGCGAAATCGGTCTCGTCGCGCTGCACGGTGTAGGGCCGCTCCGGGTAGCTCTGCCGCAGGCGCAGCGCGGGCGAGACGCCGATCGCGGCGAGCACCTCCACCACCATCTGCGGCACCGTCCGGTCGCGGAACACGCGGTTGTCGGTGCGCAGGCGCGAGAGGGAGAGGCGGGGCTCGACGGTCAGCGTCACCTCGGGCGCGCCGTTCATCACCGCCTCGATCGAGGCCTCGGTGACGATGCCGGTGATGGTGCGGAGCCGCGCGCCGCCCTCGCGCTCGAGGTGGATCTGCGCGTCCTTGCGGATGAGCTCGTCGGGATCGGCGAAGGTGGGATCGGGCGAGCGGAGCGCGAGATCGAAGCGCGAGACGCGGGAGACGCCCTCGTGGCCTCGGGCCTCGCGGAGGGGAAAGGTGCGGCCGTCGATCTCGACCCAGTAACGGAGAGGCTTGTTCGCGTTCATGGCTCTTCGTTCTCCGCTCAGTTGTGGTCGATCCGCTTGGTGACCGAGACGATGTACTCGGCGCCCGAGAGATCCAGCATCCCGGTCTGGATCTCCACGCTGCTCGGCAGCAGCGTGATCGTGCTGCCGCCGCAGCGCAGGACGATCTTGTCCTCGGCCTCCACGTTGATGTCCGGCGCCTCGCCGGTGATCGTCGAGCCGGTCACGAAGGCCGATTTCTCGGCCGCCTCGTCGCGGAAATCGGCCTTCGTCTCCAGCACCATCGCCCCGGTCACGGTCTCGGTGAGGGCCTTGGTGACGCCCACCTGCCGGTCCTTGGCGGCGCTCTCGGACTTGTCGCCGCCGATCGTCTGCACGGCGAGCTTGCCGATGTCCTCCTTCATGGAGGCGGCGGTCAGGCGGCTCGCCATGCCCCCGACGATCACGTCGTGGGTCAGGTTCGAGGTCGCGGTGATATGCGCGAAGGCCGTGTCGCTGAGCACCGTCGCCACGCTGAGCGAGCGCGTCCCGGAGACGGTGTTGTCGTTGGTCGAGCCCACCGTCTTCTGCCGCTCGCCGCCGATGGTCTCCTTCTCGTTCGCGCCCACCGATCGGGCCCGCCGCCCGCCGATGGTGAGCTTCTCGTTCGCGGCCACGGTCACCGCCTGATCGTTCTTCACCTGCTCGGACGCGTTGAGGGCGACCGAGAGGGTGTGGAAGCACTGGACGGCGCGGGTGAAGTCGCGCTGCACCTGCTCGGTCTTCTCGTTCTTGATGAGCACGGTCATGTCACGGGAGGCGTTCCAGAACATCTGCTCGGCGCCGCGCCGCGACTCGTAGTAGATCTCGTTGAACGAGCCGCCCCCGGGGCTCGTCGCCGTCTTCCACACCACGCGCGTCTTGTTGTCGGGCAAGGCGTACTCCGGCGGGCGCTCGGCGTCGTGGAAGCGCTGGATCACGTTGGGCGCGTCGATCGCGCCCTCCTCGTGGAGCGTGCAGAGGTTCCAGCCGATGCGCGGCAGGAGCATCGATCCATCGGTGAAGCGCTGCGAGACGCGCATCCACTTGCCGGAGCGATCATCGCGCCGGCCCTCGCGGTCCCAGTGGTGCTGCACGCGCACCCGGCCCGCGGCGTCGGGGTAGATCTCCGCGCCCGCGGGGCCGATCACCACGCCCGTTTGCAGGCCGGCCTGGCGCGCGGGCGGCGACTCGAGCGGCGCCCGGAACGGCACCGCCTGCGGGATGCCCCGGAAGCGACAGAGGTAGTTGCGCTTGCCCCCTTCGCCGCGGGTGCGCTGGTGGATCTCGTAGCTCGCGGAGGTCACGAGGTAGAGCCCGTCGAGGCGGCTCACCGGGTGCCCGCCGAGCTTCATCACCCGCCCGGGCACGAGGCGCACGCTCGACGATCGCCCCGCGATCCCCGCCCGCGCGGCCATCGACGCCTCGCGCGAGACGCGGAGGCGCATGTCGCACTCGTCCTGCTTCTGCGAGCCGCCGCCGGGCGCGTCGTACCACTCGAGCGGGCCCTCGCCCGCCGCCGCGGTGATCTTGAAGCGCGGGTTCTCCGGGTCGAAGCCGGCGAGCGTGAAGCGCGTGGGCGCCGCCTTCGTGTGGCTCGACAGCTCCTCCACGGCCTCCTGCTGCGCGTCGAGGCCCATCGAGTGCATGAACGGCAGCGCCGCGCCGCCGTCGAGATCGGGCGCGTCGAGCGAGCTGTCGGCGAAGACGAGCACCGAGCTGTCGCCCTGGTGATCGAACCAGAAGTAGATGCCCTCGTCCTCCATCAGCCGGGAGATGAACGAATAATCGTCTTCACGATACTGGGCGCGGTAAGCGTGGACGGGGTGGCTCTCCGCGAGGTTCCAGCGGGTCTCGGCCTTCGCCGCGACGCTGCTCGCGAGAATCGCCTTCACGATGTCGGGCACCGTCATGTCGTTGAAGACCCGCGATCCGCGCCCGAGGGTGAGCGGGAAGATCGCGGGGCGCACGGTGATCGAGAGGCGCGACTCGGAGCCCTCGGCGCGCCGCTCGGCGCGGGCGATGACGCCGTGGATGCTCCGCTCGGCGCCGAGGCCGCTGCCGAAGATCTGGCCCGGACCGGCGCCGAAGCCGTCGCGGATCGTGATCGTCGCCTCCTTGCCGACGAGCTTGCGCGGGTCGGGCAGCCCCTCGGCGCGGCAGAGGAGCTCGAAGCGGAAGAGGGTGGAGATGCCCTCTTCGCCGTGAAGGGAGATGACCTCGGCGGGCTCGCCCGCGAGGGAGGCGGTCACGTGCTCGTCGAGTCGACCGAGGGGCAGGGCGCTTCCGTTGGACATGGCGGGCTCTCCTTCAGCCGGTCGTGAGGGTGAGGGTGTTGCCGGTGTGGCTGATCTTGTCGGCGACGAAGCGCACGGTGCCTGTCATGCGGATCGAGCCTGGATCGAAGGCAATTTCGAGCCCGCCCGAGCCGAGGGTGATGGTCGAGGGCGCGTCGATCTCGATCACCTTCCCGCTCACCTGCATCCGCTTGCCGGCGGAGTAGCTGGCGTCGGTCGCCACATCCATCTTGGATTGCTTGCTCATCATGAGCATGTCGTCCTTCGAGGTGCGCACCACCGAGCCGCTCACGGTGATCGTCAGCGGCCCGTCCACCTGCTCGGAGATCCCGCCGGTCATCGCCGTCGTGCTCTTGTCGCCGCCGACCGTCTCGGCGTAGGCGAGGGTCACGCTCGTCGTGGTGTTGTCACCCGACACCGAGACGAAGGCTCCGCCCACGGCCCTGCGGATGGCCTTCGACGTGGTGCGGCTGATCGTCCCGTGGCTCACCATCCCGGCGGCGGAGCTCTTGGCCGAGGCCATGGCCCCGGCGATCCCCCCGCCCGAGGCCAGCGCCATCCCCGCGCCCATGGCCGCGCTGGTGAGGGCGCTCGACGCGCTCCCGCCCGGCCCGAGCCCGCCGGCGACGGTCATCCGCGCCGCGCCCACGGTCTCCTTCTCGTCGCCGCCGGTCGAGCGGCTCGCCGTCTCGCCCACCTCGACCGTCTCGTTCTGCCCGAGCGTGCGGGTCCGGTTCTGCTTCACGGCGAGCTGGTGGTGCTCGCCCACCGTCGTCACCGAGTCGACGCCGATGCCGATCGTCTGATCGTGCGACACCGCGCGCGTCAGGTTGGCGCCGATGGAGTGCGTCTCGTCGTTGCCGACCTTCTCGCTCTTGTCGTGCTTGACGAGGCCGAGGTAGTCGCGCTCGGCCTGGAGGTAAAAGAGCATCGAGCCCGCGTTGTCGTCGAGCTTGAGCTCGTTGAAGCCGCCGGTGTACGGGCTACTCGGCGTCTTGATCGTCATCATCGTCTTGTTGTCGGGCTGCGCGTACGTCGGCTTCATGACGCCGTTGATGTGCCGCGACAGGCCCACCGGCCGCTCCGGATCGCCGTGGATGTAGCCGACGTTCACCTCCCAGCCGACGCGGGCGAGGGCCATCGACGTCGACGGCTCCTGCAGCGCGCGGATCCAGCGCGAGTCGGCGTCGGTGCTCACCGCCTCGCGATCCCAGTGGAACTGCACCTTGTGCCGCCCGTGGCGATCGGTGTGGATCTCCGCGCCGGCGGGGCCGCGCACCATCGCGGTGTGGGTGCCGAGGACCTTGGGGCGGGGCGTGACGCAGCGGGGCCGGAAGGGCACGCCGCGCGGGATGGTCTCGAAGCGGTTCTCGTAGGTCTTGCGCGCGCCGTCCGCGTGGGTCGAGCTCTCGAAATGGTGGGCGACCCGCGTGATCAGGTGCTCGCCGGAGAAGGCCGCGCCGCCGTTGCCCCCGAAGGTGAAGATCCGCGCCGGCGCGAAGGTCGGCGCGCTCCCCTTCCCCTCGAAGCGGCTCGCCGAGACGCGCTCCGCTTCGAGCCGGATCTGCGCGAGGTAGCTGCCCTCGCCGGGCTCGCGGAAGCCCGAGGGGTGCTCGTACAATTCGAGGTCGGCGTCGCGCTCGGCGCTCGATGATTCGAGCAGCTTCACGGAGGGCTTCTTCCAGTCGAAGTCGCCCGCGGTGAACTTGCCCGAGCGCACGCGGGAGAGCTTGCGGAGCGCGTGCACGCCCGCCTGCCCGTGGGAGAGCGCGCCGGCCGCCTCGGTCAGCTCGAAGAAGGTCGAGCCGGCGACGTCCTGCGACGCGCTCGACTTGTCCTCGAGCACCATCGTGCCGTCCTCGTCGAAGGAGAAATAGATGCCCTCGAACTCGAGGAGCCGCTGGACGAAGGCGAGGTTCGTCTCGCGGTACTGCACGGTGAAGGGCCGCGAGGGCGTCTGGCGGGTGAGGTTCCACCGATGGGGGACCTTGCCCTCGGAGAGCACGGCGCTCACCACCTCTTCCACGCTCCGGTCGCGGAACTTGCGGAGGTTCTGCGCATGCCCGAGGAGCCAGGGCGCAGCGTGGAGGCCCACGGCGAAGCGCACCGCACCATCTTCGATGCCGAGCAGATCGGCGCTGCCGATCTTCATCGACCAGCGGCGCACCGGCTCGCCGCGCCGCACCAGCGTCAGGCGCGCGTCGCCCATCAGCACCCGGTCGAAGTCGATGTCGTGGTTCGTGGCGATCACCAGCCGGGCCTCGTCGACCACGCTCAGCCCTTCGGTGAGCGCGAGCGAGACGATGGTGAAGTGGGGAACATCGCCGAGATCGACCTCGAGATCGCAGTCGAGCGTGGTCATGCGGGCTCCTCGTGGGATGGGTTGCCTTGGGCCAGGCGAGACATCTCTTCGAGCCATGCGTCGTGGCTCGGGTCCTCCTCCGGGGGCGGCAGCGGCTCGCCTTCGTCGAGGAGGGCAATCATCTCGAGCTGCGCGATCTTGCGGGGGATGGGCACCCCCGTGCGCCACACGAGCTCCACGCGGCGCGCGGAAGGGTCGCGCAGATCGATCAGGAAGGTGTCGAGGTGCGTCGCGCAGTCGAGCCAGACGCCGCGCACGCGGGCCTTGAAGACGGGCGCATAGCGCGGGAGCTGGAAGCGGAAGATGCCCTCGGGAACCGCGCCCCGCACCTCGACCGGCTCGCTCCCGGTGAGCGGCGAAGGCGACCAGAGATCGTCCGGCGCGACGCAATGGTGGCGAGGATCGAAATCGAGGGGCGCGATCGGCGCTCGCTCCTTTTGCCAGCGCGCATCGGGCGTACCGTAGCGGCCGCCGCGCGGGGCCCAGTGGCTCGGGATCGGGCCGAAGCCGGCCGGCGCCGGGCTGCGCGAGCCGAGCGGCGCCCGCGGGTCCTCGATCTCCGGCACCTTCGTGCCCGCGAGCCGCTCGCGATCGCGCGCGACGCCGAGCCCCGCCGGGTTGCGCGGCTCGATCAGGATCGCCGCCGGATCCGACTCGTCGCGGCCGCCGTAGCTGCGCTCGTAGATCAACGGCACCGGCTCGCGGCGCGGCGCAGCCGGCCCCGGGGCCACGCCGAGCATCGATTTCACGAAGGTGCGCTCGCCGTGGACGCGCACCGTCTTCTGGATCGTGTGATCGCCCGCCTCGACGCGGAGGCTCACGTCCTGCACCGTCGCGCCGCGATCGGCGGGCGGGTGGGCGTCGCCGATCAGCAGCACGTCGGTCCCCGGCTTCGGCGGGGCGATGTCGCTCGCGTAGCGCAGGCCGGACCACGGATCGTCGGGCGTGACGGGCACGTCGAAGAGGCGCACCGGCGCGGGCGAGGGCGCGACGATCGCGGAGCCATCGGGAGCGACGAGCCACGTCAGCTTGGCGATCGCCACCGCGAGGTCGCGCCCGTGGTGGTCGTCGAGCGGCAAGCACCGAGCGGTGAGGCGAGTGCGGTTGTGGACGAGGCGCTCGAAGGTCATGAGAAGGTCAGCGAAGAGGAGGCTATCAGGGGGGTGCGTACGGGTTGAAGGGGCTCACGGTACGTTCGAGGGTTGCGCCTGGGTGTCGGGGTGGGTGGTCGGTTGACCAGGGGTGCTCGTTGTCCATGTCGGCTCTGGATCCAGCGACGGCGATGGCGGCAGCGACAGCAGGAGCCGACATACCTGCAATACCGCTGCCGCTGCGATCGCTTCGCCAGCGCGCTGGAGCGGCGTGCATTCGGAGCGATTGCCTCCCTTGCTCGCCGGGGATACCACCCTGCCATGCTCAGCGCGCTGCTGGTCACCTACGTCTGGCCTCCCACCGGCGGGGTGGGCGTTCAGCGCGTCCTCAAGCTCGCCAAGTACCTGCCGGAGCACGGCGTCACGCCTGCGGTGCTCACGGTGAAGAACCCCTCGGTCCCGCTGGTCGATACCTCGCTCTTGCGCGATGTGTCACCCGAGCTCGAGGTGATCCGCGCCCGCACCTTCGAGCCCGGCTACGCCGCCAAGCAGGCGGCGTGGAAGGACGCGCGCGAGGTCGCGCCGTCGGCCGGCCTCGGCGCGCGGGCGAAGCGCGGCGTCATGAACCTCGCCCGCCAGGCGCTCATCCCGGACCCGCAGATCCTCTGGCAGCCGGACGCGCAACGGGTCCTCGCCCAGCGCCTCGTGAGCCGCCGCGACGACGTGGTGCTGATCACCGCGCCGCCCTTCTCCATGTTCCTCTCCGCGCCTCTGATCCGCGCCCTCCGCGGCACGGCGGTGGTGCTCGATTACCGCGACGAGTGGCTCACCCTGCGCACGCAATACGAGATGCTCTCCCGCTGGGGCGCCGTCGTCGGGGGCGCGATGGAGCACGCCGTGCTCCGCTGTGCCCACGCGGTGACGGTGGCGACCGACGCCTTCCGCGACAACCTCCTCGAGCGCTTCCGCTTCCTCGACCCGGGCCGCGTGCGCACCATCCCGAACGGCTACGATCCCGACGATTTCGCGCTCCCGCCCGGCGACAAACCCGCGCCTCCCGCGGACCGCTTCGTGCTCACCTACGCCGGCACGGTCTTCAAGCAGAACAGCCCGCGCGGCCTGCTCGGCGCGCTGCGCATCCTCCGCGAGAAGGAGCCCGAGCTGTCGCGCTTGCTCGCCGTGCGCTTCATCGGGCGCGTCGTGGACACCGAGCTCGATGCCTTCGAGGGCAGCGAGGCGCTCGGCGTCGAGCGGGTCGGCTTCCTCGACAAGGAGAAGGTGACGCCGGCCCTGCTTGCCTCGCACATGACGCTCTGCCTGCTCGACATCATGCCCGGCGCGGAGCGCATCTACCCCGCCAAGATCTTCGAGCTGATGGTGACCGGGAGGCCCTGCCTCACCCTCGCGCCCGAGGGCGCGCTCACCGCGCTCGCGCGGACGCATGCGCTCGGCCCGGTGCTGCCCCCGCGCGACGAGCCCGCCATCGCCGCCGAGCTCGCCCGCCTCCTCCGCGCATGGAAGACTGGGCGCTTCTCGATCGAGCAGAAGACCGTGGGCGTGGAGCGCTACCACCGCCGCGTCATCGCCGGCGAGTTCGCCGAGGTCTTCGAGGACGCGGCGCGCTCGGCCCGCGGTCGCTGACCGCGATCAGAGGTTTCTGCGCGCGTCGACGAGCGCGCGGCGGAGCTCGGCGAAGAGCTTCGGATCGGCCGCGGCGCGCCGGCTCATCGCCCGGTGGAGGCGGCGGTAGGACGCCGGGGTCAGCCCCTCGGCCGCGAGCAGGCTCGATGGATCGTATCCCGCCTCGATCGCGGCGCGGAGCGCCACGTAGCGGTCGAGCGGGAGCGCTGCGCCGTCGGCGATCCGGGCCTCGGCCTCGCGCAGCGCGGCGTGGAGGGCGAGGGCGCGCTCGGGCTTGCCCGCGCGCGCGGCGGCGGCGATCTCGCTTGCCCAGCGCTCCTCTTCGAGGCGAAAACGGATCTCGTCGAGGCCATGCTCGCGGAGCAGATCGGCCCTCGGCCGGGCGCCCTCCCAGAGCGCCACCTTGATCGCCGCGAAGGTCGCGAGATCGAGCGCGACGCGCGGTGCAGGCGCCGCGACGGGCGCCGGTGCCGCGAGCGTGGTGGCCCCGGGATCCGGCACGATCAACGGCACGGGCGTGGGCGCGGGCTCGGGCGCCGCGAGGATCCGCATGCCGAGCCCGGATCCCCCGAACGGCAGCGCCGGCGCGGGCTCCGGCGCGAGCTCGGTCTGCGTCGCGCTGCGCGGATCGACCTCGGGCGCGTCGATCGCCGGCACGAAGCTCGGATACGACGGCGCGCTCGGCCGCGCCGGCGGGGCCGCGTGGGGCGGCTCGATCGGGTGGAAGGGCAGCGCCGCGTCGAGGGGCACGAAGGGGCCGCTCGCGGTGTCGCCGAGGGGATCGCGGCGCCCGTGCGGGGGCGCCGTGACGGGCGGCGCGGCCTCGGCCTCCTCGCGCGCGAAGGTCGCGTCGAGATCGGCGCGGCGCACGCGGATGGTCTCCTCGATGAACTGCTGCGTCGGGGGCTCGGGGCGCGAGGGAATCGGTTGGAGCTCCAACGGATCGGGCTGCGAGGCCCGGATCGGCGCGGCGCCGAGCGGGGAGCCGAGGCGGAAGCCCATCCCCATGAGCGACTCGGGGGCGGGGACGGCGAGGTGCCGGCCGGTCGGCTCGTCCTCGTCGTGCTCCACCGTCAACGTCGACGGCGCGGGCGCCCGCGGCGGCGGCGCGACCTCCTCGCCCGGCGGGATCGAGGGCTCCGGCCCGCGCCGGGAGAGCTTGCGGAGCAGATCGCGCGCCGTCGGCCTGTCACCCGGGCGGACCAGATCGACGAGCAGGCATGCCGTGTCGTCTTCTGCCGGGGGCTCGAAGACGCCGCGGAAGGTCAGCGTGCAGAGCGCCCGATCGGCGTCGATCACGAGGGTGTCGCAGCGCAGCGCGATCTCGTCGGTCGTGCCTCGCCCGCTCAGCGAGCGGCGCATCAGGAAGACCACGGGCCGCAGCCCGGGCAGGCGCACCTCGCGCCGGTCCACGCCCGGGAGCAGCCCGCGGAGCAGCAGCGTCGCGCCCGCGCGGAGCAGCTCCACCTGCTGCTCGGGTGGCGCGGCGTTGAAGAAGCCGAAATCGAAGCCGCGCCCGAGCGGGCCGAGCGGGAGCCCGTCGGCCCCGAGCACGCGATCGCCGAGCGCATGCTTGCGCCGCGGCGACCACGGCGCCTCGGGGCCGACCCGCACGGTCTCCTCGCCCTCGGCGGAGGCCGCGCGCAGGTAGGGCGCGGAGAGCGGGATCTCCGTGGCGGGCGCGCCGGCCAGCGCGAAGAAGCGACGCGTGAGCCCGTCGACCCGGAAGAGCACCGGGATGGCCGTGGACGGCTCCGCCGAGACCGCATGCCCCACGAGGAGCACGTCGGCCCGGGCCTTGAGCGGCGCAAAATCCGTCGCGGTCAAGAGCTCGTCGGGATCGATCGCGCTCGCCTGGTCGCCGGCGAGCGGCTCCTGCTCCTCGGCGAGGCGCGCCTCGCCGTCGCGATCGAGGCAGAAGGTCGCCTTGAGCACCACGGTGAAGGTGGGCTCGGGCGACGTCCAGGGGACGAGGCCCACGGGGAGCGGACAGAGCGACGCTATGTCCATCGGCGCAGGATCTATATCACCCCCGCGCGCGGCGCCGTCACGCGAGGCCGGCGAGGCGCTCGATCAGCGCCCGGATCGTGAGCGGGCTCGACCCCTCGGCCTTGTTGTTGACGGTGAGGTACAAGGTCTTCTTCGCCTGGAGGCACGCCTTCGCCAGCGCCACCACGTCGGCGCGCATCCGCTCGTCGGGCTGCACGATGCGATCGAAGGGCGCAAACCTCGCCTTCTGCTCCTCGTAGCGCTCGCCGGGCGGGATGGAGAGGCGGCACACGACGAAGGGCGCCGAGAGCACCCCGGGCACCGCGAGCTGCTTGCCGAGCGGCGGCATGTGCGTCCAGAGGTTGAGCACATGCGCGGCCCGGTGGCGCGCGAGAACCTCGAGGTACGCGCCGGTGAAGAGCTCGCGGTTGCGCAGCTCGACCGCATAGCGAAACGCCGTCGGGAGCGCGCCGAGGAAGCCGTCGAGCCGCGCCGCGAAGGCCTCGGGGTGCGGGAGGCTCCGCTCGTTGATCGGCGCGAGCTGGAAGACGAGCGCGCCGACATGCCCGGCGAAGGCCCGCGCGAGCGGGAGGATCACCCGCTCTTCGCAGAGGCGCGCATCGAAGAAATTCGGGTTCTCTCGCCCCTGCCGATCTTCGAGCGCGCCGAGGACGTTCCAGGCCTTGATCACGCACGGGTAGCCCGGTTCGAGCTCCGAGGCATACCGGCGGAGCTCGTCCTCCTCGAGCGGCGCATAGTGCGATCGATCGATGCCCACCGTGCGGAAGAGCGGGTGTCGCGACGCGAAGGAGAGGCCGCGCTCGATCAGGTCTTCACGGCTGAGCCCGCGGGGATACACGATCCCTTCCCAGCCCGGGAACGTCCACGTCGAGGGGCCGAGCAAGAGGCGCGGAGAGAGGCGCGCAGAGAGCTCTTCGTCGGCGTCGCGATCGGGCACCGCAGACGGCGGAGCGCGGAGGAAGAGGCCGAGCTGTCGTTCTCCCACGCGTCGTTCCTAGCACGAAGGGAAGCCCCCCGTCGCCGGAGAGCCGGTGACGCGCTCCGTTTCGGAGCCCCCGTCCGGGTGATACGCTCCCGCCAGGTTCATCGTGACGCTGACCCCGCTCCCGCCAGGTTCACCGTGACATTGACACTCCCCGAGGATCTGGCCGAGCGCGTGGAGGCGATCACGTGACCGTCTCCATCGAGGCGCTTTGCGAGATGGGGCTCGCTGCGTACGAGGCAGGGGCCTTCGACGAGGCCATCGTCTGCTTTGGCCATGCGGCACAGCGCGATCCCGCCTGCGTGCCTGCGTGGACCAACCTGGCCTCGGCGTTGCTCTCGTCGGGGGACGCCGAGTCCGCGGCGGGCGCCCTCGCGAAGGCGATCGCGCTCGCGCCCGAGAGCGCCGAGATTCGCTACAACCTCGGCGCTGCGCTCCGCCGCGCGGGCGATCCGGCAGGCGCGGTCGACGCGTATGCCGGCGCGATCGCGCTCGGCATGGACACGCACGAGGCGTTCAACAACCTCGGCCTCGCGCTCGCCGATGACGGTCGCTTCGACGACGCCATCTCGGCGTATGCGCGGGCGCTCGATCACCGGCGCGACCCGGCCATCCTCGTGAACCTCGGCAACGCGCTCGGCGAGACCGCGGAGCATAACGCGGCCGTTCGATGCTACGAGGCCGCGCTCGCGATCGACGCGGACAGCGCGGCGGCGATGGTGAACCTCTTCGCGGCGCGCTTCGACGATGGCGATCTCGGCCCCTCCGAGGCGCTGCTCGACCGCGCCCTCACCGTCGCGCCGGATCACGCGAGCGCGCTCTTTCACCGCGGCGTGATCGCCGGGCTCCGCGCGGGCCGGGTGGCGGCCGAGCCTTACTTCGCGCGTCTCCCCGCGGGCCTCGGCCACCTCGTGTCGAGCTTCGACTATGCGCTCGAGAAGCGCGCGCCCGGGACGCGCTTCTTCGCGAACGGCTTTCGCCTGCTCGATCACGCGCTCGCCGCCTCCACGGTCGACGGCCTCACGATCGAGCTCGGCGTGCGCCGCGGCGCCTCGATCCGCTTCCTCGCAAGCCGCGCGCCCGATCGCACCTGGCACGGCTTCGACTCGTTCGAGGGGCTGCCCGAGGCGTGGCGCGGCGTGGGCGCGGGCGCGTACTCGACGCGCGGGGAGCTGCCCGGCGTGCCCGAGAACGTGCGGCTCTACCCGGGTTGGTTCGCGGACACGCTGCCCGCGTTCACCGCCGAGCACCCGGGCCCCGTGCGCTTCCTCAACGTCGACTGCGACATCCACGCGTCGGCGCGCGACGCGCTCGCCGTCCTCGGGCCGCGGCTCGTGCGCGGGAGCGTGATCGTCTTCGACGAGTACTTCTGCAACCCGGGGTGGGAAGAGGACGAGCACCACGCGCTCGTGGAGGCTGCGGCGTCGCTCGGGCTCTCGTACACGTTCATCGCGGTGAGCTTCTTCTCGAAGCAGGCGGCGATCGTGGTGCGGTGAGCGCACCTCGCCGCGCTTGACACCCCGGGGCGCGCTCGGTCTCCTCGCCCCATGAAGCCCGGTGTGCTCCTCTGTTCCACGCTGGCCATCGTCGTGGTCTCCTGTGCTCCACCCGAGGCGCCGCCCGAGGCGCCCCCCGAGCCCACCTCGGCGCCCCCGCCCCGCGCGCCGAGCCCCGCGTCGCCCACCATGCCGCCACCGTCCGCGCCGCCTGCTGCGAGCGTGGTGCCCACGGCGGACGACCTGCGCTGGCCCTTCTCCGCGAACGCACGCCCGCTCGACGACGAGGCGCTCGGCGTGGCGATCGTCGATGGGACGATCACCGTCGAGGAGACGCCGGTCGGAACCACCAAGGAAGTGGTCGATCTCGGCAAGCTGAAGAAGATCGATGGGCTCTTCGATCAGTTGAAGGCGCTGCGCGAGGCGTGGAAGATGATGCGGCCCATGTCGCCCTTCCCGGGGAAGATCGAGCTCCGGATCACGCTCGGGACGCCGATGATCGCGATCAAGTCGGCGTTCCAGACGGCGGCCTTCGCGGGCTACCCGAACCTCGGCTTCGTGGTGCGCACGGGCCCCGGCGGGAAGGAGGGCGCGCTCTGGGTCGAGGCGCAGGTGCCGCGACCTCCGGATCCGACGACGGGCTTGATGGGCCCGGACCGGCAGCTCCGCCTCACCGTGTCGCCCGAGGCCATCAAGACCACCTGGATGAGCGGCAACGCGGTCGTGTCCGAGGAGACGCACCCGCGCACGCTGCTCGCGCCCCCGACGCTCGCCGCACCCGCGACCTCTCCCCTGCTCGTCGAGGTGATCCGCGGCGCGTGGGTGCTGCGCAGCCCGGCCGCCGAGGCGGGGAAACCGCCGCCCGAGGATGCGTTCATCGTGGGGGTGGATAACCAGGAGACGTACGCGAGCTTGATTGGCATGCTCGACGCCGTCGCGGCGACCCAGAAGGGCAACGGGACGCGCGTGAAGCAGCTCCGCCCGACGTTCAGCATCCGGTGAGCGCGGCGCTCCCCCGCGTCTTCCCCTTCGCGCGCGTCACTTCAGATCTGCGCGCTCGAGGCCCTTGCAGGCCGCCTTGTCCTGCGCGGCGCACGCCGTCTTCCACGCGGCGACGGCCTTCACCGCCTCCTCGTCCTTCGCGTCGACGGCCTTCTTGAAGGCGCGGCATGTCCACTCCTGGTAGTCCTGTGCGGAGCACCCCTTGGCGAGGAGAGCGACGGCCTTCGCGTGATCCTGCGGCATCCCCTCGCCGCGCTCGGCGAGCTTCGAGAGATCGTCGCAGGCCTGGCCGCGCCCGAGGTCGCACGCGCGCTCGAACAGGGGAATGGCCTTCGCCACGTCCTTGGTGACGCCGCCCTTGTCGCCCTCTGCGTAGAGGCGGCCGAGCCAGAAGCACGCCTCGCGCGCCTTCTTCGCGCAGGCCTTCTCCCAGTACTTGATGGCGCTCGGGAGGCTCTGCGCGACGTCGTCTTTGCCGCGGCGGTAGGCGTCGCCTGCCTCGTAGCAGTCGTCGGGTCGGCCGAGCCTGTCGCACTTGGCGATGCACGCCGGCCCCTTGCAGGCGCCGTCGAAGCCGTCCGCCTCCGTGGCCGTGATCGCCGGGGCGGCGGTCTCGACCGCCTTCGCCTCCGCAGGCTTGTCGGTCGCGGGCGCGTCCTTGCAGCCCGTCGAGGACGCCGCGAGGAGAGCGAGGGCAGGGATCGAGCAGAGGAATCGCATGGCGGCGGGGGGTAGCACAGTCCGCAGGGTGCCTCCAAGCGAGCAGACCCAGGTGCAAAGGGGCTCATGGTCTTCGGCGGTTTCCAGGTCAAGCCATCCCGGACGAGGCCGAGCCAGCCCATGTGGGCGTGCTCGTGGCCTTCATTTTCCGGTGCGCTGGCCCGCCCGTCCGCCCTTGTTCTTGCCCGGCTTCGTGCCCCGCTCGCCTCCACCCGCCCACGGTCGGAAGAGCACCCGCTTCGCGCCGACGAACACGATCATCCCCGCCTTGAGCGCCCGCTCTCCCAGCAAGATCGGCAAGAGCGCCTGGTCCGACGCATAGCGCGCGACCTGCTTGGCAGCCTCGTCGAACGCCGCCTCGACCTGCGCCGCCTTGGCCCCCGCCTTCAGGTACTTGAGCTCGAGCAGCCATGAATACCGGGCGCCGGCCACGTTGCGCGAGGGGCCGAGGAACAGGTCTCCATACCCCTGGGCGAATTCCTTCTCGCTCAGCACGTAGAATGCCCGGCCGAGCGACGCATAGGTCATGAGCAGGAGCTTGATCGTCTTTTCGTCGATGCCACGCAGATCCCGGTTGCTGAAGGCCTCGAGCACCTGCGTGTGGAACAAGTCGAGGAACGGCGCGATCTCGCCTTCTTCGGCCATCGCGGCGAGCGCGGTCTGGAGATCGTCGACGTTGATCTGGACTCGGGCCTCGTCTCGCAACGTCAAGGCCAGGTGCTCCCATTGCAGCTCCCGGATGACGCGGTTCGGGATCTCCAGGTCGTATCCCTTCGCGCTCCGCGCCGACGTGCTCAGCGTCAGCATGCCGAGGAAGTGAAGCAGAGAAAGGAAATGCGTCTGGGAAGCCAGGCTCGCGACGCCGAACTGCTCGACGATCTCGCTCCGGATATGGCCCTCTCCGAGGATGGTCTGGAGAAGCCTGCGCCGCTCGGTCAGGTCGGCGCCGGCCAGCGCCCCGATCCGGGCGAGGTGCCCGTACTCGGTCCGCACGTTCCGGTCGAGCATGTCGTCGGGGTAGGCACGGGCCCGGACGAGCGCGCTCAGGAAGTAGAGCACCATGTCGGAGTTGAAGACGCGCTCGGTTGCCCGGGGCGAGAAGCGATATCCGTTGTAGTGCTCCTCGAGCACGCGGAGCAGCACGTCCTTGTCGCCGAGGCCCGATGTCGCGGAGAGCTCGGGCTGCGCGGTCAGGAGCTCGGAGACGGCGCGCTCCGTGTCGGCCCGGGTGAAGCCGGCGAGCGTCGCGAGGTCCCCGTCCATCGAGGCATGCGTGGCGATGTTGAAGCCGCTCGAGAGGTCGTCGAGCATGAGCGGGGAGACACCGGTGACGAACATGCGGGCGACCGCCCCCGAGCGGGTGCCCGCCTTGAGCGTCGCGTAGAAGGTGCGCACGAAGCCTGTCTTCGTGACGATGGCCTCGTACATCGCCCCGTCGCCGGTGGAGAGGAGCCGGTTGGCGAAATGGTCGTACTCGTCGATCAAGAGGTAGATCTTGTGCGACGTGGCGGCCACGATGCTCAGCACCGTTCCGATCAGCGCCTCGGCGTCCTGAAAATCGCTCAGGCGCGGGTAGAGGTCACCGAGCGCCGGGATCCGATCGCGGTAGCGAAGGAGAAAGGTCATGAGGCAAGCGCGCACGGCCTGGACGAAGCTGCGGCGGAGCACGTCTTGCCCCGCGTCGGTGGCGACGCTCGAGAAGTCCAGCGTGAGGACGAGGTAGGCGCTCCTCTCGGGGGTCGGGTGCTCGTGGACCCAGAGGCCGCCGAAGCGGGCGTCCCAGCGGTCGCGCCTGCCGAGGTCGTAGTAGTGCTCCAGCATGCTCACCAGCGTGGACTTGCCGAAGCGGCGAGGGCGCAGGAAGACGAGGTGCCGGTAGCCTTGCTCGAGGACGGGGAGGAAGGGTGTCTTGTCCGCGTAGAAGAAGCCTTCGTCGCGGATCTGGGCGAAATCGCTGATGCCGTAGGGGTTCTTCATCGGGGCCGTCTCGCCGGCGCGGGCGGTGACGCTACCACCGGCGCGCGGAGGGCGCGAGATGGGGCGCGGGCCCTCCCCAGTGGCGGACGGAGCGGCGCGCAGGTAGGGAGGGGTCATGCGCCCGATGGATCTCCCTGCCCTGCCGACGAGCGCTCTCGTCGGTCACCTGACGACTTGCGGCTTCGATGTGCCCGCCGGGCTCCCCGAGGAGATCGTCCGCCGCGGGCACGAGGCGATCGCGCCGCTCTCGGCGCTCGTGTACGACGACGCGCTCTGGGAGGCGCCCGATCCGCCGCGTTACATGGCGCCCTTCCATGCGCTCTTCCTCCTCGGCGCGATCGGCGATGCCGCGGGCGCTCCGGCGCTCGTCGACACCGTGAAGACGCGCGACGTCGGGGACTTCGTGACGGAGGAGGCGCCGTCGATCCTCGCGGGGCTCGACCCCGCGGCGATCCCGCTGCTCGTGGAGGCAGCGCTCGACGCGACGCTCGATACCTACCAGCGGAACGCATTCGCGAAGGGGCTCTACGGGATCGCCGCGCAGCACCCGGAGCACCGCGCCGAGGTGGCCGCGCTGTACGTGCGGCTGCTCGCTAACGCCGATGAAGATCTGGTGGGCATGACGGTGGACGAGGCCGCTCATATCGACGAAGTGGCGGTGCAAACCGCGATCGACCGGGCCTTCGCGGAGGATCGCGTGCCCGCGTTCATGATCGCGCTCGCTGACATCGAGGCGCTGCGGAGCGAGCCAGCGTGGCACCTGTCGCGCGATTTCATGGATCCAATGGCTCACTTCCAGCGCGGTGCGCTGGCGGTGATGAAGAAGAACGCGCTCGGAGCCATGCAGCAGACGGCGAAGGCGGCCAAGGTGGGACGGAACGATCCCTGTCCGTGCGGGAGCGGGAAGAAGCACAAGAAGTGCTGTCTGACCTGAAGGTCATTTTCCCGGGTGACTCGGGCGCCATCTTGGCGGGCCTTGCGGCGGTCGGTGGCGCCGACGTACGGCGGACGTGGGCCGGCGATGCGGGTGCGGACCTGGCGGATGAGCTCGGCGATGTTGCCGGGCCAGCCGAGGGCGAGCAGGGCGTCCATGGCCTCGACGGCGCGCGTGGTAGCGGCGCGGTGGCCGAGGGAGTCCGGGTCGAGGGCGCCCATGCGGAGAGCGTCCGCGTGGGTTTCGCAGATGGTCGTGAGGGCGGTGCTGCGCTCGGTGTCCGCGAAGTAGATGAGCGGGAGAACCAAGCCGGCGATTGAGCGACATGCCGGCTCTGGACTAGAGAGGCGCCACCTGGCCCCGAGACCGCCATCGATGCGCCCCGACCGTACTGGAAAGCCCATGCCCGATGAGATCCTGACCCGCCGGGAGGCCGCGGCGCCGCAAGAGGGCGACCTCATCCTCTACCGCACTGCGGATAACGTCGTGCGCGTCGAGGTGCTCTACGAAGGCGAGACCTTCTGGCTCGACCAGCGGCGCATGGCCGAGCTGTTTGGGGTCGACGTCCGCACCGTCAGCGAGCACCTGGGTAACATTCACGCGAGCGGCGAGCTGCCGGAGGAAGCAACCCTCCGGAAATTCCGGATGGTTCGAACCGAGGGGAATCGCGAGGTTCGGCGCGAGATCGAGTTCTACAACCTCGATGCCATCATCTCGGTCGGCTACCGGGTCAGCAGCGCCAAGGCCACCCAGTTCCGCATCTGGGCCACACAGACGCTGCGCGACTTCATCGTCAAAGGCTTCGTGCTCGACGACGAGCGGCTCAAGCTCAACAAGCGCTTCGGCAAGGACTACTTCGACGAGCTGCTCGAACGGATCCGGGAGATCCGCGCCAGCGAGCGCCGCTTCTACCTGAAGATCACCGACATCTCCGAGCAGTGCAGCGGTCACGGTTTCTTCTGGTGCTGGCCGGAATCATCTTACGACCCAATGGCCGGCTCGGTCCGTTTGTTCGGCGCCCTCGATCTGGCCTCGTACAGGGCTGCGCGATCGATCGGAGGTGGATCCTCGAATCGTTACCCCGAACGCGCTTTTGCGGGAGCAAATGCGGCAGCAAAAGGTCCGGTCAAAGGCACGGGCTCTGGTGGTGTTGCCACGAAGACATCTGCCTCTGCGACGCCCAGGCAGGTCCGGAGGCGACCAAGCGCCTCGTCCGTCCGTTCGGAGATGCCGGCGCGCAACGTGCCGCGATCCGCTTCCCGCAGCCGCTCGGCGATGGCGAGCGCCAACAGATCGTGCTCGTCGAAGATCCGTGCGCTTGGGTCTCGATGGCGAAGATGCGTCGCGATGCCTGCATTGTCGGGCGTCGCCAGCAGGTAGGCGTCTGAGCGCGCGGGCCACGAAGCGAGCAGATCTTGCAGCGGTGCGTCTCCGGGGAAGGCGGGAGCGATGCGGCACCACGGGATCGCGACGGCCTGCGCGCGGGCGCCGGCGGGCAGGCCCGCCGCCGCATGGAGGCAGCTATCTCCGATGATGCAGAGTCCGCCCGCCCAGAATGCCGGTGCCACCGGATCGACGAGGAGATCCGCGCCATAGATCAGGTCGACCCCGGCGCGCCGCGCGCATTCATCGAGCGCTTCGCGGGGTTCGTCGCTCATTCCTCGACCGAGCAAGACGAGCGTCGAGAAGTCGTGCGACTGGAGGATGTCCAGCAGGGAGAGCATCCGCGAGATCCGACCAAATGCCGAAAGCGTGTCCAGGTGGGGTCGTTGCGTCTCCGAGAAATAGACGATGTCGTACGATCCGAGCGAATGGACGCTGCGCACCGTCTCGGCGTGACTGCAATGGCTATCGAGCAGGAGCGCGCGCATGATCACCAGGCGAGCGTGGCTTCCGTGGGTGTCGAGGACGAGTGTCGTCATGATGAGATCCGAGATCTTCTAGTCGCTGTGCGGCTGGAAGTGCAACCGATGAAGATCGCCGCCGGGGAGGACGCCGACGCGGTAGCTGACACTGTTGTTCTGCACTGCGTTGACCGATGTTCCAAGAGGACCTCGCTCCGCCTGGACGCCCTCTACGGACGCCGGCAACGCGATGGTGCCGCCATGTGTTTCTCCCGGCGCCAGACCGGCGATCGAGGTTGCGTCCTTGTTGAGGCATGATCGGAGAGCCCGTACTCCCTGGTTGTGACTCCGAAACGTCGTGTTCTTCTTGTTTCCGCGCCCTGAAGCGAGAAGGCGCACGTCGTCGTCGCTGGCTCCGGGAGGCGGGACGTGCCAGCTTGCGTGCCCCACATTGCTCCCTCCGGGGAAAGCTCGACCTTCCGAGCTCGCGAGCAGCTGCTCAGTAGACGCGAAGCTCGCGAGACCATAGGGATCTACCCAGCGCAGGGGATTACAGACAGCACGGTACGCATGAATACTGGCCAGCAGACCCCGGGGATCTGGGCTGCAGAACGCCTCTCCGTCATAATACCTCCACCTGTTGTACCGGAGCCCCGTCTCCCGGTCCTCGTACTGCCCCTGGAACCGCACTGCCGCTCGCGCGCACCGCTCCCTATCGCGGGAACCTCGGGGCAGATCCGTGCGCGTACTGTACGCGACCAGCCTGTACCGGCGCATGGACGAGATCCCGGTCCTCTTGCTCGGCGAGACGGGCACCGGCAAGGAGCTCGCCGCCGAGTGCCTCGGGTGGTCGTGCTACATCCCGTTCGACGCCGCGACGAAGCGCTTCTCCATCCCGTATGCCGCCGGCTTCTTCGCGCGCAACCTCGGCGAGGTCCCGCGCGAGCTCATCGACGCTGCGCTCTTCGGGCACCTGCGCGGCGCATTCACCGGCGCCGCGACCGACACCGAAGGTGTGCCTATCGCTGCCGGGCCCGCACCAGACGCTCTTCCTCGACGAGATCGGCGAGCTGCCGGAGACGGCGCAGGTGAAGCTCCTGCGCCCCTTGCAGAGCCGAGAGATCTTCCCCCTCGGCGAGAGGCGCCCGCGCAAGCTCACCGGCCGGCATGTCTTCGCGACGCACAAGGATCTCGAGGCCCTCTGCCGCGAGGGCCGCTTTCGCGCCGACCTCTACGAGCGCATGAACGGCGTGCGCGTCGTGATGCCGTCGCTCCGGCAGATGCTCGCCGAGTCCCCGCGGAGCTCGGCGGCTACGTGCGCGGCTTCGTCGCCGGGATGCTCGACGATCCCGCGCAGATCGAGACCTCGTCCGCGCGCATCACGCAGGCGATCGAGGTGTCGCTGCGGGACCACCCGTGGCCGCGCAACCTGCGCGAGCTGAGGCACGTGACCGAGCGCGCGCTGCTCGAAGGCGGGACCGTGCGCATCCCCGCCGCTGGCGCCGATCTGGGCGACCTGCACGGCTCCTCGTCGGCGAGCATCGAGAGTGGCGCGCTGCCGAGCAGCGGCCTGCTCGGCAGCGCGCCAAGGCCGGCGAGGCCTCGCTCGACGACGTGACCCGCGCCTACGTGAACCGGGTGCACGTGCTCGCGGGGCAAAACAAGACCGAAACCGCCCGCCGCACCGGCATCGACCGCCGCACCGTGGACAAGCTTCTCGACCCCATCCGCCTCGCCCGCCTGCTCCGCCGCCCCTCCTCATCGTGATGCCTGGTCGCTCCCGCTCCCTGCTAGCATCGGCCCTCGATGACGCCTCACCGCCGCACCGCCCTCGCTTCCCTTCCCTTCGCGCTCCTCCTCCTCGCCCATTGCTCGGACGGGCCCGAGCTCACCAGCTCGACCAGCACCGCCACGACGTCGACCTCCTCGTCCTCGTCGTCTTCTTCCTCGTCGTCCACCTCGGGCACCGGCGGGCAGGGCGGCCAGACGAGCAGCAGCTCGTCCTCGTCGTCGTCCGGCACCGGGGGCACCACCGGCAGCGGCGGAGGCGGTGGCTCACCCGTCGGCGACTGCCCGACGACGTTCACCTTCAAGCCGGGCGGCGCCGTGCAGAACCCCCGCGTGGTCGGCGAGTGGAACGGCTTCGACCCCACGACGGGCGCGGCCTTCAGCGGCCCGAACGGGAGCGGTGAATTCACCGCCACGGTGCCTCTCGCTCCCGGGCTCTGGGGGTACAAGATCGTCTACGAGCAGAACGGGATGACGCAGTGGATCCTCGATCCGCTCCAGGGGCGGCGAAAGTACGTGGGGGGCATCGAGAACTCCGGGGTCAAGGTGCGGGATTGTCACCTGCCGACGCTGAGCGTGCAGAGCTCGACGCCGGCGCGACCGGCCCCTGGACAGGGCACGTATGCGGCCGAGCTCTCGTATGTCGACGTGATCGAGAACAGCGGTACGGGGCCCATGGGGGTCACGGCGGTGCTGGAGAACGAGGGCGATCAAAAGCCGCTCTCGGCGGCGGAGCTGTCGTTCGATCCGGCGACGGGCAAGGCCAGCGTCAAGCTCACCGGGCTCGCCGATGGGAAGTATCGTGTCGTGCTGACGGCCAAGGCGAACAACGGGAAGACATCGCTCCCGGTGCGGCTCGTCTTCTGGATCGAGGCCGAGGCCTTCTCGTGGCAAGACGCGTTGATTTACATGGTCGTGACCGACCGGTTCAAGGACGGCGACCCCGGGAACAACCCTGCTCCGATCGCCGACGCCGACCCGCGCGGGGACTACAAGGGCGGCGACCTCGAGGGGCTCCGCCAGGGCATCGCCGATGGAACGCTCGACAAGCTCGGTGTCCGGGCCATCTGGCTCACGCCCTTCGTCACCAACCCCTCGCAGGCGTACCTGGCGAGCGATGGTGTCCACAAGGTGACGGGATATCACGGCTACTGGCCGATCAAGGGGCGTGAGGTCGAGCCGAGGCTCGGCGGAGAGAGCGCGCTCCACGCGGTGATCAAGGAGGCGCACAAGCACGGGATCCGCATTCTTCAGGACTTCGTGCTCAATCACGTGCACCAGGATCACGAGTACGTGGCGGCGCACCCCGACTGGTTCCGCAATGGCTGCGTGTGCGGCACGAACAACTGCGACTGGACGGCGCATGCCCTCGACTGCAAGTTCGCCGATTACCTGCCGGACATCAACCACACGGTGCCCGAGGCGACGGCGGCCTTCGTGTCCGATGCGGTCTACTGGCTCGACCAGTTCGGCATCGATGGATTGCGGGTCGACGCGGTGAAGCACGTGGAAGAGATCGCGACGAGGAACCTGGCGGCCGAGGTGCGGGAGACCTTCGAGCTCGGCGGGACGCGGCATTTCTTGATGGGCGAGACGGCGATGGGGTGGAACGACTGCGCCGACCCGTGCAACGACGAGAACTACGGGACGATCGCCAAGTATGTCGGACCCCTCGGGCTCGATGGGCAGTTCGATTTCGTGCTCTACCACGGTGTGTCGTACCGGACGTTCGCCTACAGCGACAAGGGGATGCTGCACGCCGATTACTGGCTGAGCCATGGCCTCTCGAAGTGGCCGGCGGGGGCGATCATGACCCCGTACATCGGGAGCCACGACACGGCGCGGTTCGCGACGCTCGCGGATTACCGGGGGCAAGATCAGGCGCATGACCGGGGTATCCCGGGCAACCAGTGGAGCAACACGGCGGGGCCGCCGCAGGATGGAGAGCCCTACGCGCGGACGCGGATCGGGATGGCGTGGCTCCTGAATCTGCCGGGCGCGCCGCTGCTCTATTACGGCGACGAGTACGGGCAGTGGGGCGGGGCCGATCCGAACAACCGGCTGATGTGGCGGGACGAGGGTAGTTTGAACGCCAACGAATCGGCGACGCTCTCGTTCGTGCGGAAGCTGGGGATGGCGAGGAAGATGATCGCGCCGCTGCGGCGCGGCGGGTACCAGGCGCTCTCGGTGACGGAGGACACGCTGATCTTCGGGCGGAAGATCGCGGCCGGGAACGCGGCGATCGTGGGGCTCACACGGTCGGGGGCGCCGCAGATGGCCGTGGTCGACGTGGCCGGGCAGCTCGGCCTTCAGGCGCCCGGCGTGCTCCACGACGCGATGGGCGGGCCGGACGTGGCGATCTCGCCGGCCGGAAAGGCGACGGTGGTGGTGCCGGCCGGCGGGGCGGTGGTGCTGAGCCCCTGAGGCGCGCTCGCGGGCCGAAATCGTCGGGCGGCTCGGAACCTCGGGCGATCGCGGCTGTCCGCATCGTCCTGGATGCGCGCTGCCTCGCTCTTCACGCTCGCCCTCGCCGTCGCCTCTGCCCTTCCGCTCGGGTGCGGAGCCGAGCCTGCGCCTCCGGCCGCGCCGCGAGCGCTCGTGCCTGCGGCGCGCGGGGGGAGCGTGGTCATCGACGGTGCGCGCCTCGCGGCGTGGGCGGCAGACGCGGACAACCATGTGCTCCACCGGATCGATCTGCTGAGCGACGAGGTCACGAGCGCGACGGTGGACGGCGCGCCGGAGCAGATCTTGATCGTCGGCGAGGGGCGGCTGGCGGTGACGCTCCGCGATCGAGACGAGGTCGCGCTCTATGCGGTCGATGCGGAGGGGCAGATCGCGCCGATCGCCACGGCGCAGGTGGCGGCCGATCCGTTCGGGATGGCGCTCACGCCGCAGGGGGAGATCCTCGTCACCTCGGCGTACACGCACACGCTGAGCGCGCTCGACGCGGACACGCTGGAGGCGCGCTGGTCGATCGATCTCGCGCGGGAGCCGCGGGCCGTCGTGTCGAGCCCGCGCGGGGATCGGGCGTTCGTCACGCACCTCGTCGGCAACGCGATCACGATCGTCGATCTCGAGGGGGAGGCGCCGGTGGCGCGGCGAGCGCCGATCCTCGGTGGGGCGCATCGAAACCGCGTGGATCGAAGCCTCGGGGCGGACACGATCCGGCCGACGGCGGCGCTCGCGTACTCGGCGGTGCTGTCGCCCTCGGGAGGGCGCTTGTTCGTGCCGCAGGTGATCGAGCAGAACGGGTCGTCGACGAGCCGCTCGGTGCCGTTCGCCTACGGCGGCGTGCCGGTGGACGAGGACACGACGCAGGCGTCGGTGGCCGTGCTGATGGTGGAGGGCGAGCGGATCCTCGGGCCGATCGCGGGGGGCGCGGCGCCGATCGAGACGCTGGGCGGGGCCGCGTCGATCGCGCCTCCGGGCGGGCTCGGGGTGGTGATCCCGCCGGGCTCGGCGCCGGCGCGGCAGGCGCGCGCGGCGGCGATCCTCGGCGATCGGCTGTACGTGGCGTCGCAGGGGACGGGGGAGCTCGTGGAGCTCGACGCGCGGGCGTTCGATCCGGCGATGAGCCCGCGGCGGCGGTTCGCCGTCGGCGAGGGACCCAAGGGTGTCGACGTTGACGCTGTGACACGGACCGCCGTTGTGTGGAGCCAGTTCTCGCACGAGCTCGCGGTGGTCTCGCTCGACAGCGGGGCGGTGCTGCGCCGCCGGGTGGCGGATGATCCATTGCCGCGAGCGCTCGCCGACGGACGGCGGTTGTTCCATACCGAGCTCGACCGGCGGATCACGCGCGATGGGCGCTCGTGCGCGGGCTGTCACCCGGAGGGGCGCGACGACGGGGTGGTGTGGAAGCTCGGCGCCGGGCCGCGGCAGACGCCGACCTTGCTCGGGCGGCTCGATCGCGGGCCGTACGGGTGGCTCGGCAAGCACGCGACGCTCGAGGGCAACATGGCGGAGACCATCACGCGCCTCGGTGGGACGGGCTTGCCCGAGGGCGAGCTGCGCAAGCTCGCGACCTTCCTGCGGAGCGGGCTCGTGACGCCGCACGAGGCCGCGCCGGATCGATCGCAGGCGGCGCTGGTCGACCGGGGCAAGGCGCTCTTCACCTCGGACGACGTGGGCTGCTCGTTCTGCCACAAGCTCGACATGGAGATGAGCGACCGGAGCCTGCACGACGTGGGCTCGGCCGCGAAGACCGATCAGAGCTGGTCGTTCCGCACGCCGCCCCTGCTCCATGTCGGCGCGACCGCGCCCTACTTCCACGACGGCCGCTACGCGACCCTCGAGGACCTGCTCCGCGACAACCTCGATCGGATGGGCCAGACGACGCAGCTCTCGCCCGACGATCTGCGCGCGCTCGCCGCCTTCCTGAGGACCTTGTGAGCCTCCCCCGCGCCCTGATCGCGATCGCGGCCGGCGTCTCGTCGGCCCTGGTGTCGATCGATCCTTCGGTGATCGCGCCGTCGCGTCCGGCCGGAGGCAACCGGCCGGTGATCGCCGCCTCGCCCGACCAGGCTTTGCCTCGAGAGACCCCGCCGTCGAGCGAGCAGCCCGCGCCTTCCGATCTCTCGGCCTCGGTGCTCCGCGATCCGCGCGGTCATGGCTTCAACGTGGTGGTGCGCCGCCCCGGTCACCTCGTGTCCCTCGCCCATGGCCCTGTCCGCGCAGCCGGCAAGGGAGAGGCGGTGATGCACCTCGACGTGCGGGGGAGCGCGCCGAGCAAAGCCCCTGTCGCGGAGCTCGATCACCTGGTCTGGGAGACAACGCCCCTCGGCTCGTTTGCGACCGAGCGAGGATCGGTCTCGCTGACGATCCCGAAGAGCGAGCCCGAAGCGCGCCTCTCGCTGGGCGCGCCCCCGGCGCCGGCCGGGCGCTTCGAGGGCCCTCATCACCGCTGCGCGGCCCACCGCGACACGAGCGGCGGATTCGTGCTGCTCTGCCGCTTCCCGAAGGAGGTGACGCAGATCTCGGCCCTGAACGTCACGAGCTATCGCGCCCTCGACGGAGCGTGGGTGTTTCCGGAGAAGGAGGCGATGGTGCGCCTGGATCTCCCCCTCTCCCCCGGCGTGGCCGAGGCGCGGGTGATTGGCTATGTGCGCGGCGTCGCCGGCGGGGTGATCCGCGCCGAGGCAGCCTGGGCCCCGGGCGAGGAGCCGACCTTGCTGGTGGAGCAGAGCGAGCGGGCGCAGCCCGTGGGGGAGTGAAGGATGTGCTCCTCTTTGCCGAACACGTGGCCTTGCTCCGGACTTTTAACGCAAAGGCGCAAAGACGCAAAGGCGCAAGAAGACATTGAAGAAGCCCTCGTCTTCTCTCCCTCTTTTTTGCGCCTTGGCGCCTTTGCGTCTTTGCGTTAAATTGTAAACCCATCAAATCACCGCGAAGCTTTGCCGGAGATTCGCCATGTCACACGAATCCACATCGACCCTTCAGGTGAGCCTCACCTGGGGAGAGGACCGTATCGGCCTCCGCTGCCTCGACAAAGCCGGAGAGGTTCGGATCGGCGAGGGATCCGGCGTGTTCGCCGATCTACCCGCCCCGCGGTTCACCTTCGCGCGGCGGGCGGGCACGGAAGATCGGGTCTTCGTCCCGGAAGGTCAGGTGGGCACGCGGGTCTTGTCGAACGGCGATGTCGAGGTGCTGGAGGGGCCCTGTTCGGTGGCGCTCTCTCCGGGAGATCTGCTCTCGCTCTGCCTCGGTGATTTCACGCTCACGGCCGCGCTTTGCGCCGCAGAGCCGGTGATCGTCCCGAAGCCCCGGAGCGCGTCGCGCGGCGCATTCGTGCATCTGGGCCTCGCCGCGATGGGGCATTTCGTCGCGCTCGGCCTCTCGGCGCAGGCGGCGATGGCCCGGGGGATGGAAGATGGGGACGAGGACCCGGCCGCCGATCTCCGTTCGCTCGTCGTCTCGGCGGAGGAGCGGACGCTGGCGCGGGCGCCGCGCAAGGACGATGGGCCGGGTGGATCAGCGGGGGCGGAGGTGGATCAGAGGGCCGGCGATGGGCGGGCCGGCGGTGGGGAGAGGGCCGCGGGACAGGCCGGGAAGATGGGCGAAAGCGATGCTCGCTCGCGGGCCGAGGCGCGTTATGCGGTGACCGCGCAGAGCAAGCGGGACGCGACGCGGACGATGTCCCGGGACGAGGCGATGGCCGAGGCTGCCTCGTTCGGGATGATCGGGCTGGCGAAGGAAGATGGGGTGAAGGCGAGGTATCCGTCGATCGACTGGGGCAGGATGGAGGAGAGCCTCGGCGGTGATGCCTTGAGCGCCCGCGGGGCGATGTGGGGTGACTGGCAAGGGGAGATGGATGGATATCACGGCCTCGAGTTGACCGGCACGGGCGAGGGCGGCGGCGGGAAGGGCGAGGGCATCGGCCTCGGGACGATTGGCACCCTCGGCCATGGGCAGGGCCTGCCGGGCGATGGAACGGGCGGCGGTGGGCTCCGGGGCGGACACCGCTTCTCGTGGCAAGGCAACGCGCGCGAGGGAGAGGGGATGGGCCTCGGCTCCGGAGGCCGAGGGCACGGGACCCGCCGGCCCCCGCGGACCTGGGGCTCGTGGGGAGGCGACTGGGCCTATGTGTCCGGGCGACTGCCCGCCGAGTCGATCCGCCGGCTCATCCACCTCCAGTGGGGCCGGATCAAGCTCTGCTACGAGAACGGCCTGCGCAAAAACCCCTCGCTCCAGGGGCGCATCGTCGTCAATTTCGTGATCGGCCGCGACGGGTCCGTGAGCAGCGTGAGCGACGGCGGCTCGACCCTCTCCGATCGCGAGGTGGTCAATTGCGTGCTCCGCGTCTTCTACGGCTTCTCGTTCCCTCCCCCGGAGGGAGGGATCGTGACCGTGACCTATCCGCTCGTGCTCACGCCGACGTGAGGGAGCCTCAAGGATCCGTCATGTAGAACCCACCGAGGCACATCTCGTCGGTCGTGCCCTCGCCCCAGAAGACGTCCTTGGGCATCTGCGGCTTGCCGTCGATGATGGGCTGCATGGGCGGGGTGTTGTCCCAGTGGCACTCGAGGTACACCTTGTCACCGGGGTTGAAGGTCTTCGGCGCGGGGAAGCCGTAGGAGCCTTGCCAGTGGAAGTTCCACCTGGGGATGTCGAGCAGGCAATCCTCGCTCCCGTCCTGCCGCTTGATGGTCAGCTTGGCCTTCGTGCCGAGCTGGTGCATGTGCAGGTTGGCCGAGTACATCAGGAAGGGCTTGTTGCCGGTCAGGTACTTGGTCGGGTCGTAGGTGAACGAGTGCATGGTGTCGGGCGCGAAGGCCGGGATCTTCATCGAGGGCTTGTTGGTGAGCCACTGGATGTTGGTCCACGGCTGGATCACTGCCTCGCGGGCCACCTGGGCGTCGAGCTTGAAGTCGACCGAGGTGCGGTCCTTCTGCTTGCCGGCGGTCAAGGTGTTGTAGTGGACCTGGAGGATCACCTTCGAGCCCGGCTCGATCTTGATGCCGGTGCCGATCGGATAATCGGTGCCCTGGGTGCCCGGGGCCCAGGCGCCGAGCCAGGCGGCCTCGTTGAAGCCGGCGCCGCCGAAGCAGGTGTATCCCTCGCCGGGATCGGCGTCGTCGAGCTGCTTCACCTTGTCGACCTGCGCGGGCGGCGCGAGGAAGGCGATGACGTGGTGGACCACCTGGGCGTTGCCCGGGTTGGCGCGGAAGCCCGTCACGTACGTCGTCTCGGTCTTGGGCCAGTCGATGACGAAGCAGCGGTAATCGTCGGGCTCCTTGTTCTGGAGGTACTCGACCGGGATGGGGAGGTTCATGTCCACGCGGGAGAGGGCGTAGGTCGGGCCCACGTCGAGCGGCGCGCCCTCGTCCTTGGGGTCGCCCTCGACGCCGCCCTGATCGACCCAGTCGCCGATGGCCTTGATCTGCTCGGCGTCGAGCGAGCGATCGGCCACGTAGTCGGTGCACTCGTCGTCGGCGAGCCAGGGCGGCATCTCCTTGCTCTCGACCTTCTGCTTGATGAGCGAGAGGTACGGCTGGAAGTCCGCGTAGGTCGCGACGCTGAAGGGGGCGATGCCGCCGTCGACGTGACAGCTCGCGCACTTGGCGTCGAAGATGGGCTTGATGTTCCTGTAGTAGGCGAGCCCGCCGGAGGGCGGGGCGGTCGTGGTCGTCCCGCCCGTGGATCCGCCGGTGCCGGGATCGTTGCTGCTGCAACCAACGACGAGCGCCGCGCAGATCGAGGCGGCGAGCGATGCTCCGAGACGATGATCCATCGATGATTCTCCGCGCAATCGAGCCTGGGCCTGGGCTCGAACGATAGCGCAGCGCGCCGCGCCGGGGCGGAAATGAAATTTACCGCGACAGCGGAGGAGCACGATCGCGGCGGCGATCGTGCGCGGCTACTGCCAGAGGCGCACGCCGCCGAGCAGGCCGGCGAAGTTGTCGACGACGGCGACGCCCTCGGGGAGCTTGTCGCGGTCGAGGTGCTTGGTGTTGCCGCCGCCGAGGTAGAGCTTGCGGTAGTTGAAGGTGGCCTCGATCTGCGCGAGCACCTGCCGCACCCGCTTGTTCCAGCGCTTGTTGCCGACCGACTTGCGGGCCGCGTTGCCGACGAGCTCCTCGTAGGTCTTCCCCTTGCGGAAGGGGTGGTGGGCGAGCTCGAGGCCCGCCGGGCGGCCGTCGATGTACACGCCGCAGCCGAGGCCCGTACCGAGGGTGAGCACGACCTCGAAGCCCTTGCCCTCGATGACGCCGAGGCCCTGGATCACCGCGTCGTTGGCGACCCGGACCGGCCTGCTCGCCCGCGCCTCGACGGCTTGCCCGAGATCGAAGCCGGCCCAGCTCGGGTGGAGGTTCGGCGCGGTGTGGACGACCGAGCCCTTGACCACGCCGGGGAAGCCGATGGAGATGCGATCGTGCTCGCCGTGGATCTTGAGGTGCTCGTCGAGGATGGCGAGCACGGCCTCGGGGATGGCCGGATCGGGCGTCTCGAAGCGCGAGCGCTCGGTGAGGCTCTCCCCCGTGGGACCGATGACGATGGCCTTGATGCCGGTGCCGCCGATGTCGATGCAGAGCGTGCGCATGGTGGTGCCTTCTCCTGGAGATCCAGGGCCGAGAGCTTACACGGGGGCGGGGCGCGCCGCCCATGAGGCGTAAGCAAAAGCTCGTCCTCTCGTTTTTGCGGACGGCGGCGGCCTCCGAGGGTAGGCTTCGCCCCGGGTCGCGTGGCGCCCCTCGCACAGGGAGACTTCTGGATGGTACAGGCAAGACTTCGCAGCGTTCGGCTCGGCCTCGGGGCCGCTCTCGCCCTCGGGCTCTTCTCGATCGCGGCCGCGGGCTGCGATCGAGGGCGTGACGCGAACGACCCGTCCACGCAGCAGGGCGCCTACGGTCAGCCGGGACAGCCGGGCTACGGGCAGGCCGGCTACGCACAGCCCGGACAGCCCGGCTACGGGCAACCGGGCCAGCCCGGCTACGGGCAGCCGCAACCCGGCTACGGGCAACCCGGGTATGGACAGCCGCAGCCCGGCTACGGGCAACCTCAACCTGGTTACGGGCAACCGCAGGCCGGCTACGGGCAGCCGCAGCCCGGTTATGGACAGCCCCAGCCGGGCTACGGGCAGCAGCCCGCTCCGCCGCCGGCCCAGCCCACCGCGGCGCCGAGCCCCCTCGCGCTCCCCTGCCAGAGCGACCTGACCTGCGGCCTGAACCGCTGCAACATGCAGACGGGGCGCTGCGCCTTCCCCTGCGCGTCGAACGCCGACTGCGCGGCGGGCTTCTCGTGCATGGGCGCGGGCGGGCCCGCGGCGCTCTGCATCCCGGGCGGCGGGCAGTAACAGCCACGTCGAGCGCGCGACGCGGGAGCACCCACGCTCCCGCGTCGCCTGCTTTTGTCGCTAGAACGCTACGCCGAGGCCGAACGTGCCAAGCAGGCGGATGCGGTCGGTCTTCTCGAAGAAGGTGACGGAGAAGGCGTTGCCGAACTTGTCGGGGGGCGAGGTGAGGGTGAGCGCGGGGGCGGTGGCGGCGCCGATGCCGATGCCGCCGGAGAGGGCGAAGCCGCCGTTCTTGCCGAAGACGACGGTGTCACCGATGAGCGCGCCGAAGATGCCAGTCTTCACCCGCGTGGTGCTGGTGAGGGTCGTGTCGTTGGGGTTCGAGATCGTCGCGTCGTAGCTCTCGAAGGAGCCATGGGCCTTGAGCCACATGCCCTTGAAGGCCTTCATCTCGAGGAAGTAAAAGACGATGTTCCCGCCGAGCGCGAAGCCCTTGTTGGTGAGGTTCTCGTCGGTCGAGTCGAAGATCCACGAGCCCTTGGCCTCGATGGCGAGCGGACCGATGATCCCCACCTCGCCCATGAAGCTGACGCGGCGGTAGAGCAGATCGAAGGGGTCGAAGCGCACCGACCAGCGGCAGCAGGTGGACTTGGGCGGGACCGGAGGCGGAGGCGGACCCGGGGGCGGGACATAGCCGTAGCCCGGCGGGTAACCATATGGTGGATAGCCGGGCTGCTGGGGGTACTGCGGATAGCCGGGCTGCTGCCCGTAACCCGGCGGCTGGCCGTAGCCAGGCTGCCCGTAGCCCGGCTGAGGCTGACCATACCCCGGCTGGCCGTAGCCGGGCTGGCCATACCCCGGCTGCTGACCGTAGCCGGGCTGAGGCTGACCGTAGCCTGGCTGCGCGGGCTGACCGTAGCCGGGGGCGGGCTGGGCCTGCTGATCGGGGGGCGGCGCGGGCTGCTGGGCGAGCGCCGGCGCGGCGGCGAGGAAGGGCGCGGCGAGCGCCGAGGAGGCGACAAGCGCAAGGATCCACGGACGGGCCATGGGGGCCAATCTACTCCATCCGCGGCGCGGCGCGACAGGAGGCGGCGCGGCGGGGCGTTGGCTTCGTGCCGGAGCGTTGGCTTCGTGCCGGAGCGCCTCGCGCCGCGAGGCCCTGCGCGCGCATGACGGCGGGGCCGGCCGGGCCGGGTGTAAGCGCCGCGGGCCCCGGGCGTTGGGCCAGGGCCGGGGCCGATCGCCCGCGTGGAGATCGCCGCCGCGCGCGGCCCGTCCAAGTCGATGCGCCTCGCGCCCTTCCCACGATTTCTTGCTCCAAGGAGAGCCATGAAGAAGCTCCTGCTGCTCACCTCCCTCGCCGCGCTCACCGGGTGCAGCACCACCCAGAGCTACGTCCACTCGGACACCAACCTCGGCCGCGTCGTCGTCTACCGCAACGGCGTCGCGTACTTCGAGCGGACCGGCACCTTCGAGAAAGACACCCTCGAGCTCAAGGTGCCGGCCGACAAGGTGGACGACTTCCTGAAGTCCCTCACCGTCGTCGACGCGAAGACCGGCGATCCCGCCCCGATCTCGTACCCGACCACCGCGCCCAGCTCCGACGAGGCCGGGCTCATCCACATGCAGATCGCCCTCAACGGCCCGGCGCCCCACGAGCTTCGGGTCTCGTACGTGACCGACGCGCCCTCGTGGAAGCCGAGCTACCGGGTGACGCTCGGCAAGACAGGCAAGATCGGGCTCCAGGCGTGGGCGATCGTCGACAACACCTCGGGGGAGGACTGGAGCAACGTGCAGCTCGGTGTGGGGTCGAGCTCGGCGCTCTCGTTCCGCTACGATCTCCGCTCCGTGCGCCTCGTGCAGCGCGAGACGCTGCGCTCGGATGATCTCTTCGCGCAGGCGCCGCCCATGGGCGGGGCGAGCTACGCGAACAACATGCAGCAGGGTCAGCAGGCGGGCCCGCGGGTGATGGCCGAGCTGACGGACGCGACGCTGGCCGAGAGCACGCGCGACTACACGAAGGACGACGGAAACAAGTACAAGGAGGCGGCGGGCAAGAAGGGAGGGGTCGTGGGCGGCAACGTGACCAGCGCGACGGGGGCCGCCATCCGCGGAGGCTACGGCGCGGGCCGCGGCGCGAGCGCAGACGTGCGCGCCTACGCGCCGACGCCCACCGCCAAGCCGGTCGACAAGACCGCGCACCTCGAGCGCGAGGCGCCCGCGCAGCAGCCGCAGAGCCAGCTCGATCAGATGGCGCGGCAGCTCCAGTCGACGAAGAACCAGGTGATCGTCGAGGGCTGGGCCGACGCGGCCGACGGCGACAAGTACGCGGCGTCGCTCGAGCGCGCCAACCGGACGCGCGAGCAGCTCATCCGCGGCGGCCTCGATCCGAACAAGATCGTCGCCGTCGGCAAGGGCGAGGAGCGCGGGCGGGCCGGCGGCGTGCGGATCGTCGAGGCGCCCCCGCCCCCGCCGAAGGACGCGCAGAAGCAGGCCGAAGAGCAGGCCGCGGCGCAGGGCGTCGACCCGATCGGCACCTCGCACTTCGAGTCGAAGAGCCGGATGAGCGTGACCCACGGGACGTCGGCGATGGTGTCGATCCTCAACGCCGAGACCGACGGCGAGGTGGTCTACCTCTACGACGCCGAGAGCCCGCGCGGGAACTCGAGCTTCCCCTTCCGCTCGATGCGCCTCAAGAACCCGACCGACTCGGTGCTGGAGAGCGGCCCGGTGACGGTGTTCGGCGAGGGCAAGTTCATCGGCGAGGGCCTGGCCGATCCGATCCCCGCCCACTCCATCGCCTTCGTGCCCTTCGCCCTCGACCGGCAGATCCTCGTCGAGCGGAAGGAAGACGACGTGGACAAGATCGCGCGCATCATCACCGTGCAGCGCGGGGTGTTCTCGACCGAGGTGCAGCACACGCGCCGCACGGTGTTGACGCTGAACAACAGGCTCGCCGAGAAGGCGACGATCTACGTGCGGCACACGGTGGCGGCCGGCTACAAGCTCACGAAATCGCCCGACAAGCACGAGAAGATCGGCGGGGCATACCTGTTCCGCGCCGACGTGGAGCCGGGCCAGAAGCTCGACGTGGTGATCGAGGAGTCGACACCGCTCTTCAAGACGACGGACCTGCGCGCGCCCGGCGGGATGGAGCTCGTGACGGCCTACCTCTCCTCGGCCGCGGAGGGGCAGCTCAAGACCGCGGTCGCAGATCTGCTCAAGACGCAGAAGGAGATGGGCAACATCGAGCAGCACATCGCGACGATGCGCGAGGAGATGGACGAGTACCGGACGCGCATGGATGAGCTGCACGCGCAGATCGTGACGCTCAAGGTGGTGAAGACGGCCGGGCCGCTGATGCAGAGCCTGGAGAAGAAGCTGCAAGAGGTGAGCGACAAGCTCTCCAAGGCGACGATCGACCTCGTGGGCCTGCAAGAGCAGCTCATGGTGGCGCGGATCCGCTTCCAGGACGGGGTGGCCGATCTGTCGCTCGAGAAGAAGGACGACAAGCCGGCGGAGAAGAAGCCGGACGACAAGCCGAACGGCTGAACGATCGCCTCCGCAAGGGCGCAGCGCCACGGTAACGTTCGCCCATGGATCAAGCCGCGATCTACGAGCGACATGCCGCCGAGTACGACGCCCTCGTCGCCGCCGAAGATCACAAAGGCAACCTGATGCCGGCCATCGAGGCGATCGCCCCGCTGGCCGGCGCGCGCGTCGTCGAGGCCGGCGCGGGCACGGGGCGCATCACCCGGCAGCTCGTGGCGCGCGGCGCGCACGTGACGGCCTTCGATCGATCACCCGCGATGCTCGCCGTGGCACGGGCGCACCTCGAGGCGATGCAACAGCCCGATCGCTGGACGCTCGCCGAGGCCGACGCGCGCGCCCTGCCCGTGCCGAAGGGCGAGGCCGATCTGGCGCTCGCGGGCTGGGTGTTCGGGCACCTGCGCCTGTGGCTGCCCGACGGCTGGCGCGACGCGATCGGGACGGCCCTCGCCGAGCTCAAGCGCGCGCTCCGCCCGGGCGGGACGCTCCTCGTGATCGAGACGCTGGGGACCGGGCGGGACGAGGCGGGGCCGCCCTCGCCGGCGCTCGCGGAGTACTACACCTGGATGGAGCGCGAGCACGGGATGAAGCGCCTCGCGATCCGGACCGACTACGCGTTTGCGGACGTGGAGGAGGCCGCGCGGATCACGGGCTTCTTCTTCGGCGAGGCGTTCGGCGAGAAGGTGCGCCGCGAGGGCTCCGCCATCATCCGCGAGCACACCGGGCTCTGGTCGGTGACGGTGCGCTGATCGCGTCCGATCGCGCTACGTCCGGAGGTGATAGGCTCCGCGCGATGCTCGACGCCCGCTCCCTCATGCTCGCCCTCGTCCCCCTCGCGCTGCTCGCGCTCCCCGCATGCTCCGCGCGCAATACGCTGGAGCCCGGGGCCTACACGGGCAAGGCGCCGCCCGCGTCCTCCGTGACGCTCACCATCCCCGCTGACAAGAAGAAGGTGACGTTCACGGTGGCCGGCGGCGCACCGTTCGAGCGGAGCGCCGAGGCCTGGCCGCCGGAGAAATGGCCGATGCTCTGCCCGCGCGGCCTCAAGGACACGCGCTCGGAGGTGCTGGATCTCGGCGTCGCGCCGCTCGTGCTCGGCCCGACGACGGTGACGCACCCGCTGCTCGTGGCGAACTGCCTGGGCAAGCCGGCGGTGGATGTGATGTCGGTGGATTCGGCCGGGGAGATCGTGAAGCCGGAGGCGATGGAGCTTTCGCGTTAAGGAGCGCTGCAGGGGTGACGATAAAAGCGTCGAGAGGGCCGCGAAGCTAGGGAGGTCGACCGAGGAATCCTCAGCGATTTTGAGGGAGGCCGACCGACGATTCGCGGACCGAACAGCTTTTATCGTCGCCTCTTGCGACCTACGATCGCGACCCCCCCGCCATCTCGGCGAGCGCGCGCTCGATGAGAATCGCCGCGAGCTGGCCCGGGCTGACGCGCCTCCCCGCCTGGCTCAGCGCTGCCGCGAGCGCCTCCAGCTCTCGCCAGCGAGCTTTCTGAAAAGGCACCAGGCGCTGTATGTTCCAGGAGGGGTCTGTCGGCCGGCCGCCCGACGATCTCAGCCGCGTCGCCACTTCGGCGCGGAGCTGCATCAGATCGAGCGGGCCGCCGCTCGAGGTGGCTTGTAGCGGGATCACCCGGCTCGCGCCGAGCGCACGCTCGATCTCGTCAGTGGGGCTCTTCTTGTGCTTTTGCATCGTCGAATTCCGTGATCCCGTAATAGTTGCCACCCATCACGATACCTACCTCACCCTGCCGTCCCTCTCGGCCGAGCTCGTGCAAGAATCGACGCAACTGGGAGAGCGTCGCCTTGTCGAGAACGGTGGGATCGACATAAGAGGTGATGAGCACCGTGTCGTCGAAGACGAGCGCGCCGCCTCGCGCATCGTCTCGCCAGACGCCCCGGCCGGGGGGAAATGCCGTCGCTCCGCGGAACAGCCGCCCGAAGACACGGCGCGCGCGCTCGCGCCAGCGATCTTGGCCAATGGGCCGGCCTTCTCTGTCGACGCTGGGGACGAACAAGGTGACCTGGAGCGTGCCCGCGGGCGGGCCAGCACCGAGATGTTCGCGAACCGTGTCCATATCATGCCTCCATGTTGATACTTTTTATATCGAAAGTCAACCCTGCCGGACGTCCGGCGGAGCGGCGCATGCCTCCCGTCGCGACGCTACGATGACCGTCTCCCTCACCGCCCCGCGGGCATGCTCAGGATCCCCTTGTCGAGCATCGAGAAGTAGCCGCCTCCCGCGGTCACGATCACATGGTCGAGCAGCGGCATCCCCACCACGCTCGCCGCGGCCGCGATCTCCTGCGTCGTCGTCACGTCCTCGGGCGACGGCGAAGGATCGCCGCTCGGGTGGTTGTGCACGAGGACGATCGCCGCCGCGGCCTCGGAGAGCGCGGCGCGCAGCACGTCGCGCGCGAGCACCGAGCAGCCGTGGAGCCCTCCCTGCGCGACGCGCCGGCTCGCGCGGATCCGGTTCTTCACGTCGAGCGCGGCCACCCACATCTCCTCGTGATCGAGCGCGCCGATCTTCGGCGTCGCCCACGCGGCCACGTCGGCCGACGTGTGCACGGGGCCGAGCCCGGGCCTGCGGAGCTGCGCGGCGCGGCGGCCGAGCTCGAGCGCGGCGCTGATCCGCAGGGCCTTGGCCATCCCGATCCCCGGGTGGGCGGCGAGCGCGCCCGGGCCCGCGCGCAGCAGGCCGCCGACGCCGGAGAAGCCGTCGAGCAGGGCGGCGGCGACCACCGAGACGGGGCGGCCGGAGAGGCCGGTGCCGAGCAGGATGGCGAGCAGCTCGGCGTCGCCGAGCGAGGCGATGCCCCCGTCGAGCGCGCGCTCGCGGGGGCCGGAGAGGACGGACGGGGTTTCGGCGGAGGTGTCGGCGAGGTTCATGAGGGCCCCGTTGTGCACGCAGCGAGCCAGCACAAAAGACCTGAGAAACAAGGCCTCACAGGCTGAAAATCGGGTGGCGGCGCCATGGCGGAGGTCCATGAGCCGCCGGTTTCACGCGGCGCGCTGCCTTCCCGAAGTTGGCCGATCCCCGCGCCCCGTGATAGCCGGAAGCCGCCCGCGTTCGCGGCCCGCTCTCGATCCGTCTGGAGGCGCTTCATGTCCCCCCACGCCCGGCCGATCATCGTCCAGAAGTACGGCGGCTCCTCGGTCGCCGATGTCGACAAGCTCGGCCGCGTCGCCGATCGCGTCGTCGCCGCCCGCCGCGCCGGCCATGACGTCGTGGTCGTCGTCAGCGCGATGGGCAAGACCACCGACGGCCTGCTCGGGCTCGCGCGCGACGCCGCCGCCTACCAGGGCAACGCCGGCGATCCGCCGCGCCGCGAGCTCGACATGCTCCTCACCACCGGCGAGCGCGTGTCGATGTCGCTGCTCTCGATCGCCATCCAGGCCCGCGGGTTCGAGGCCATCTCCTTCACCGGATCGCAGTCGGGCATCCTCACCAACGATCGCCACTTCGACGCCCGGATCATCGAGGTGCGCCCGCACCGCATCGAGGACGAGCTGGCGCGCGGTCGGATCGTCATCGTCGCGGGCTACCAGGGGATGAGCTACCGCCGCGAGATCACGACGCTCGGCCGCGGCGGGTCGGACACGACCGCGGTCGCGCTCGCCGCCGCGCTCGAGGCCGAACGCTGCGAGATCTACAGCGACGTCGACGGCGTCTACTCGGCCGATCCGCGCTCCGTGCCCGACGCGCGCCACCTCCCCGAGCTGTCCCACGAGGTGCTCCAGGAGATGGCCGAGTGCGGCGCCAAGGTGGTCTGCGCGCAGGCCGTGGAGTGGGCGCGCAAGGCCGGCATCGCCATCTACGCGCGCTCGACCTTCGCGCCCGACGACGGCACCTCCCGGCAGACGATCATCCGCAAGTTCACCCCGAGCGAGCGGCTCACCGCCCGCGCGGTGGTGGCCGAGGGCAACGTGGTCCTCGCCCGCATGGACGCAGGCGGCCGGCTCGACGAATTCCTCCGCGCCGCCACCGATCGCAACGTGTCCTTCAAGGACCTCTCCTTCGGCGCGCACGGCGGATCGATGGTGATCCCGCTCCTCAACCTGCCGGACTGGAGCCGCGCCAAGCAGCAGCTCGGCGGCTCCTTCCCCGAGCTCGAATTGCACGAGGGCGTGGCCGTGGTCAGCGTCGTCGGCGACGGCCTCGCCGCCACGCCGGAGCCGATGCGCCGCTTCCTCCGCGCCCTCGGAGGCGAGGGGATCTCTCCGCACTCGCTCGTCGGCGGGCCGTTGCGCCTCAGCGCCGTGATCGACGGCGCGCGGAGCGGCGAGGCCCAGCGCGCGCTGCACGCGGCCTTCGTGGCGAGCTGATCCAGCCCCTCAGAACCCCGGCTCCTGCACGACCGGCACATAGCCCGGCACCCGCAGCGGCGCGCCGAGGCCCGGGCTCGCGGGCGCGGACAGCACGGCGCCGGGCACCGGCCGCTTGAAGCAGAGCACACCGTTGTACATCGTCACCAGCTCCCATCCGTCGTTGCCACGCGCGGCGGCCACCTCGCTCGCCTGCGGCACCGAGTAGGTCTGCTCGCAGAATTGCTGCCAGCGCAGGGGCCCGCTCGCCCGCGGCGACGGCGCGTAGGACACGCCCGGGCTCGCCTCGGCGGCGCAGCCGGCCGAGAGGGCGATCAGGAGGGCGAGGGAGGCGCGGCGCATCGGGCCCTCCCAGGGTACGGGATCGACTGCGGATCGACCAGGGATCAACCGTCGCCGGCCACGTCGGGATCGAAGGCCCACGCGCCCTGCCGCGTCGGCCGCTCGAGCGTCGACGCGAGCGCTTCGAGGTAGCGGGCGCGCGGCCATTCGACGGCGCCGAAGCGGGCCAGGTGGTGCGTGCGCACCTGGCAGTCGACGAGATCGAAGCCCCAGCGCACGAGCTGCTTCACGAGGGTCACGAAGGCCACCTTCGAGGCGTCGTCGACCCGCGCGAACATGGACTCGCCGAAGAAGATCCCCCCGAGCGAGACTCCGTAGAGGCCGCCGACGAGATCGCTCCCGATCCAGGCCTCGATCGAGTGGGCGAAGCCGAGGTCGTGGAGCTCCACGTAGGCGTCGAGCATCTCGTCGGTGATCCACGTCCCGTCCTGGCCGGGGCGCGGCACCTCGCCGCATGCGCTCATCACGTCGGCGAAGGCCGTGTCGAGACGGATGTCGAAGAGGCCCCGCTTGATGGTCTTGGCGAGGCTCCTCCCCACGTGCAGGTCGCGCGGCACGAGGACCGTGCGCGGGTCGGGCGAGTGCCAGAGGATCGGCTGGCCCTCGCTGTACCAGGGGAAGATGCCGCTCTCGTAGGCGAGGAGCAGGCGCTCGGGGCGGAGATCGCCGCCCACGGCGAGCAGGCCGCTCGGATCGGCGAGCCTGGCCGGGGGGAAGATCAGGCGGCGGTCGAGGCGGAAGATCACTCGCCGTAGAGCCATAGCCCGCCGTCGCGGCAGGCGAGGAGCATGCGTTTGTCGCCGGCGGGCACGACGGCGACCGGGGTGAGGCACACGCGCTCGCCGGCGAGGGAGAGCGCGCCGTCCGGGCCCACCACGCCGACGCGCCCGCTCACCCGGGCGAAGCCGATGCGCCCGTCGGGATCGACGATCATCGGTGGGCTCGGCTTGAGCTCGGGCGCGTTGAAGAAGCTCGGGCCGGAGGTGCCGCCGACGGCGCCGCCGAGCACCGCGGAGAGCGGGGGCGGGGGCGGCTTGTCGAGCACGAGGCGCGCGCGCTCGTTGCCGGCGGCGTCGAGCCCGAGGAGCAGGCCGCTCTGCACGCTCACGAGCGCCACGCTCGGGCCGAGCATCGCGAGCGGGCCCTTCGCGATCTGCTCCGGGGCGAGCACCGCGGGGCTGTCGAAGAGCGCGCCTGGATAGCCGGTGGCGCGCACCTGGGTGGTGCCGGTGAGCAGATCGAGGCCCACCACCCGGCGGGTGTCGACCACGGCGAGGAGCGTGCGGTTGTCGGCGAGGATCGCCCCGCGCCTCGGCAGGCCGCCGAACGAGCCGAGCCGGCGCGGCGCGAGCGGCGGGCGGAACAGGAAGACCGATCCCGACTCGGTCGTGAAGAGCGTCCCGGCGAACGAGGGGCCCTTGCCGTCGTCGGGCGGGCCCGCGACGAGCGCGCCGGCCACGCGGCTGTCCATCGATCCAGGGCGCGAGTCGAGGCTCGCGCGGGCGCGGATCGCCCCGTCGCGATCGATCTCGAGGAGCGTGCCGCCGGCGGCGATCAGCGCGCCGCCGTCCCCGAGGGCGAGCGGCGCCACGTCCATGTCGCGGCCCCGCACGCCGAGCGGCGTCGAGAAGCGCACGGCGCCGGAGGGCGCGATCCCCCAGGCGATCCCGGCCGACGTGATGACGAGGAGCGTGCCGTCGCTCGTGAGCACGGGCGGCACCACCGCGGCCGCGTTGCCGAGGCGCGCGCGCCAGAGCTCCTTGCCGTCCGGGCCGAGCTTGATCGCCTCCGGCACCGTCAGCACGCTCCAGATGTTGCCCTCCGCGTCGACCACCGGAGGCTGCTCGATCCCGCCCGTGAGGTGCCGGCGCCAGACCTCGACCACCGGGAAAGGAAGGCGCGATCGCGTCCTGCCCGTGCGTTGTCCGTCGAGCCGCTCGCTCGGCGCCTCCCCGCGCGGCGCGCCCACCGGGAGCACCCGCGGCATGGTCGGATCGATCGCGTCGGCCCATGCACCTCGGCTGGCCGAGATGAGTGCGCCGAGGATGACGAGTGGAACAATCAACAACGGATCGCGAATTCCCCAGGAAACCGTTCGATGATCGGGACGGTCCAATTTTTTAAACGCAAAGACGCAAAGGCGCAAAGACGCAAGAAGAGGGAGAGGGCTGGTTTCTCCGTGTTTTTTTGCGCCTTTGCGCCTTGACGCCTTGGCGTTGAATTCTGGGGAGCTTTCGACCTGTCGCATTGCTTCATCCCTCACGGCACGGCCTCCACCTCGACCGTGTATGGCTCGCTCCCGCCGCTCGGCACCACGCCTGCCTTCTCTCCGGACCAGGGGTCGGGCTCCACGTTCACCTTCAGGCACCGCGGCGCGCCGTCTTCGTCGATTGGATCGCTCGTCCACGGGTTCATCACCTCGGCGGCCGAGGGCTTGCCGTTCGACGAGAGGTGGATGCGCACCGGCGCGCCGAGCTCGCCGTCGCGCATCGGCGTCGCCTCGAGCACCCCCGAGTCGCGCAGCCCGTCGTGCACCCGGAAGCGCACCCGGCCCTTCGTCCCCTCGGGCACGCAGAACACGTCCTCGTCGTTCACCCACCCGATGCGCCCGCTCACCGAGGTGCCGGGCGCGACGGGCGTGGCCGAGGCGACCTGATCGTTCGGCTCGATCTCCTGCCCCTCCGGCGGGTCGATCGTGCGCAGCGTGATCGTGTACGTGTCCGACACGTTCTCGTGGATGAAGGGCACCGCGCCCCCGTACCCGTCGAGGTCCTGCATCGCCGCGACGAAGTAGCGCCCCGGCTCGACGCGCATCGCGGGGATGATGAGATCGCGCCCCGGCCTGCCCACGCAGTACTGCCCGATCGCCGTGGGGAACTCCGCCCGGTAGAGCATCGTGCACATCGCGAAGTTCGGCAGGGCGCTCACCTTGAGCTCGACCACCGGGCCCGCGCCGCCCTTCGCGGGCAGATCGTAGGCGTAGAAGTCGCGGTCGCCGTGGCCCGGGTCGAGCCGCTTGCCGAGGAAGCCCGTCACCGCGGAGCCGAGAGGCACCTTGGTCGCCGCCTTGGCGCTGTCGTTCGGCTCCATCTCGACGCCGTTGAAGACCACGCGGGTCTGGATCATCACGAGCTTGACCGCGCCGAACACCGCGCCGATCGCCACCAGCGCGGCGAAGGCGATCGCCCCGTAGCGCTGCCTTCGCAGCTTGCGCTCGTAGGCCTCTACCTCGTCGCGGGTCGCGATCTCCGCGGCGGCCTGCACCGCGCTCACCGTGTCGTTCGACCCCGAGATCCGCGTGAGCCGCCGGAGCTGCCCGGAGTCGAGCAGGTCCTCCACGCTCGAGGTGCCGAGGGCGCGCATCTCGGCGACGAGCGCCGCCTGCAGGTCCTCGACGCGCGGGTAGCGGTGCTCGGGGGCCTTCGCCAATGCTTTGAGCACCAACCGATTGACCCCGGGGAGGATGCCGAGCTCCGGCGCCCGCTCGATGGGCGGGATGGGCGGCTCGGTGAGGTGCTTGGTGAAGACGGCCATCGGGGTCGGGCCGTTGAAGGGGTAGTGCCCGGTGAGGGCCCGGTACATCAGGGCGCCGAGCGCGTAGACATCGGTGCGGGCGTCCACCGCCTCGCCGCGGATCTGCTCCGGGGCCATGAAATACGGCGTCCCGACGATCGCCCCCTGGCTCGTCACGTCGTTCAGGCCCTCGCCCTCGCGCAGCTTGGCGAGACCGAAGTCGAGCACCTTGGCGACATCCACGCCCTCCTTGCCGCGGAGGATCATGATGTTCTCGGGCTTGATGTCCCGGTGGACGATGCCCTTCTGGTGGGCCTCGGCGAGCGAGCTGCACACCTGGATGATGATCTTGCCGAGCCGGGCGAAGGGCATGGGCCCGGCGCTCCGGAGGATGCGCCCGAGGTCCTCGCCCGCCACGAGCTCCATCACCAGGTAGGTGAGCCCCTCGGCCGCGCCGAAGTCGAAGACCTGCACCGTGTTCGGGCTGCCGAGCTTGGAGACGGTGAGCGCCTCCTGCTTGAACCGCCGCACCACGTCGGGGCTGTGGCTCAGCTCGCCGGTGAGGAGCTTCATCGCCAGGAGCTTGCCGATCCGGGTGTGCTCGACCTTGTAGACGATGCCCATCCCGCCGCGGCCGAGCAGCTCGACGATGCGGTAGCGCTCGGCGACGACCACGCCGATCAGCGGGTCGGCGACGGGCGGCGCGTTGAGCTCGCCGTCGCTCGTGGGGCTCGGCCCGCGGCTCATGGGGTACGACGTTGACGATGTCCCGCTCTGGGCCACGTCGTCGCGCGGTGACGACGAGAGAGGCGCGCCGCAGAAGACGCAGTCGTGCACCCCGAGGTGGTTCTTCTTCCGGCAGATCGGGCACTCGGGCCCCGCGGGCGCCATCACCGCCGTCGCGCCCATCAGGTTGATCCCGGGCACCGAGCCGAGCGCCTCCACGGGGATACGCACCCGGTGCGGCGGGGGCTCGATCGGCGCGCGGGGCGCCTGATCCGGCTCGGAGATCAGCGTCTCCGGCATCGAGGGCACGCCCGTCTCCACCGTGCGCGGACCGGAGTCGATCACCGTGGCGGGCGCCGTGCTCGGGGCCTCGGAGCGGCGCTCCGCCGCGGGGTGGGTCAGCGTGGTCGCGCTCTCGGCGAGCCCCGCCGAGAGCCCCGGCTCGGCCCCGGATCGATCGCCGGCCTGGTGGCTCACTTGCCGCCCTTCGTCAGGAAGTCGACCTCGATCTCGGGGACATCGGCGCGCCCCTCGACGGAGAAGGCGCGGCTCACGTGCCCGTACACGCGGACGAGATCGCCCTTCTTCACCGGGCTGTCGGCGCCCTGCACCAGCCGCGCGGTGCAGGTCCCCGCCTTCGGGCAACCCGAGCTCTGCGCGACGTCGAGGAGGATCACCGTCTGGTAGCCCTGCTTGCGCGCCTCGACGACCTCGCCGGCGAGCACCACCGCCTTGCCGACCTGCGCGCCGATCCCGCCGAGCAAGGGGCCGAAATCGATCGGCGACTCGGCCGTGAACTCCTTGGCCGCGGCGTCGAGGCTCGGGACGCGGCGCACCCGGATCATCGAGAGGCGCGGGGCGAGGCCCGCGACGCTGGCCCGCACCTCGAGCTGCGTCGCGCCCACGGAGGACACGTTCATCACCTGGGCGAAGGTGCCGTCCGGGCGCACCGCGATCGGCCGCCCGGCCGCGGTGACCTCGGCGCCCTTCATGGTCTTGCCGGCCAGCACGAAGCTCTGCCCGTCGATCGTCACGTGCGGCCCGGGCGCCTCGATCGTGAGCGGCACGATGCCCACCGAGACGCTCACCATCCCCTGCTCGGCGGGGCCGGTCTCGGGCACCACGGTGTACGGGATCTGCCGGCTGATCGTCTTCGCCTCGGCGCTCTGCCCGGTGCACGCGTCGGTCACGTCGATGGTCTGCACGGCGCGGCCTCCCGTCACCGGCAAGGCCTTGCCGTCGATGGTGATCGCCGTGCCCTGCGCCGCCTCGGCGACGATCTGGATCGACGGCCGCTCGCCCTTGAGCGTCGTGAGATCGGGCCGGATCCGGTAGGCGACGTTGATCACCACGCCCACCGTCTCGTCGCGCCCGCTGCCCGGGCGATCGATCACCACCTTCTTCTTGTTCTCGCCGAGCGAGAGCAGCGAGGGCAGCGGCACGAGGGCCACGCCGCCGCGCATCTCGGCGGACGCCTCGCCGATCGAGACCTTCGTTCCATCGGGGCAGCTCGGGCAGCGCAGCTCCGCGCCCTCGCGCCCGTCGGCGTCGGCCTTGGCCCGCGCGGTGAGCGGCGGCGCGCTCGGCCAGAAGATGGCCACGAGGAGCGCGACCAGGAGGAGCCCGCCCGCGGCGCCGAGGAGCCAGATCAGGCGCTTGCGCGAGGCCGCGGAGGGCTGCGGCGCGGGCGCGCTCGCGAGCCTGGGGATGCGCACGCGCCCGTGCCGCATGCCCGCGTCCCGGGCGCGCGCTCCGGCCGGCGCGGGCGGCCATTTGCCCGCCTTCGGACCGATGGTCGCGCCGAGCTCCTCGGCCGGCGCGTAGTCGAACGGCGCGCCACCGGGCGGCCCCGCGTCTTCTTCCTCGACCTCGGCGTCCTTGCGCTCCCCCGGCGAGAGCGGCGCGATCCCCGGGCGCGCCACGCCGAGCAGCGTGCCTCCGGCCGGCTGCGGGGCCACCGGAGGCAGCGCGCCGGGGACCGCGTTCGAGCCGAGCGGGCGCGTCATCGACATCCCGACGATCGTGCCGGAGGGCGCGACCGGCGCGACCGGCGCAGGCCCGGGCGCCGCCTGCGGAGCGACCGGCGCCGCGCGCCCCGGGAGCGGCTGCGCCGGCATCCCGACGAGGGTGCGATTGGCCTTGGATCCTGCGGCTCCTGCGACAGGTGCGGGGGCTGGGTCCTTCGCCTCCGGAGGGCGCGCCGCGCTCCCGTTCCCGCCCGGCGGCGCGGTCCCGAGGTCCGCCGCCGCGACCCCCACCATCGTCCGCCCGGGAGGCGCCGGCGGGCGGAGCGCGGGCCCGAGCGCCGCGCCGCAGAAGGGGCAGGCGACGGCCCCCTCGAACGGGGCTGCTTTCCCGCACTGCGGGCAGTGGGCCATGGGCTGGACTCTAGCGGGTAACGGCGCCGAGAGCAGCAATCCCGCGCGCCGGGCCCGTGCCCCGCCGCGGATCGATCGAGGAAACGCGAGCGATCGAAGACGACACCTGCTCCTGGGAGCCCGGTCGGGCCCATGCCCTCCCTCCGGCGAGCCTCGCCCCTCTTGATGCGCCGGCGGGGGCGATCTGCGATAGCATCGCCGCGCGATGCTCCCCCGCTCCGAACGCGATCCGTTCACCGTCCGCCTGCGCGATCTGCTCTCCACCCTGGAGTCCTCGGCCCTCCTCGGCGCGGCGGAGGCGAGGGTCCGCGGCCTCGGTGAGCAGCTCCGCTTCGCGTGCCTGGCCATCCCGTGCGCCGAGGCCCTGGTGGCGCTGGAGATGGAGGCCCTCGGCCGGCTCACCGTGCCGGCCATCGCCGACGCCGACGGCGTTCGCCCGAGCGCCCTCGAGTTCCAGCCGAGCGGGACGCCCTTCGCGTACCTGCTCGGCGGAGGCAGCGGGCACGGGGTCGAGCTCACGCCGGACGACCCGATGATCGCCCCGCTCCGCCCCATCCTCTTGCACGCGCCCACCTACGGGGTCTTCGTCCCCATCCGCCTCGGCGACACCACCGTCGGCGGCGCGGCGCTCTTCTCCCACGGCGCGCCGCTCGGCGATCGCGAGCTCACGATGGCCGAGCGGCTCAGCGAGGTCCTCGCCCTCACGGTCGAGTCCTTCCGCACCGAGCGCGTGGTCTTCGAGCTCTTCGCCCGCGCGTTGCCGGACCTGCTCGGCCCCGGGGCCACCACCTCCCTCCCCGCGGCGCTCGAGCAGCATATCCGCTCGCTCCGCCTGCTCCCCTCGTACCGGCGGCGCCTCGACCTCGCCATGGCCGTCGGGCGGGTCGCCGATCACGGCGAGGCCGAGGCCGCCCTCGCCGAGAGCGTGCTCGGCCGCATCGACGCCTACGCCCACGGCATCTCCGGGCGGAGCGCCGGGGGAAGCGAGGGCTCGTGGTAGACCTGATCGAGGAGCCCCCGCCGAGCCTCCTGCCGCCGCCGATCAACGCGGAGCACCCGCTCACGGTGGCCGTGGTGGACTCGGGGGTCGACGGCGCCCACCCCTGGCTCAAGGGCGCGCAGCTCCGCTACTACCAGGTCGAGAAGAAGGGCGAGCTCTTCACCGTCGTCACGGGCGAGCCGGGCGACGCGAGCGGCCACGGCACCGCATGCGCCGGGATCATCCACCAGATGGTGCCCGAGGCCGAGATCGTCAGCGTGCGGGCCCTCGGCGCCGACGGGCGCTGCTCGCGCGACGGGCTGATCGCGGCCCTCCGGCACTGCGTGCGCGAGCGCTTCCACGTCGTCAATTTGAGCCTCGGCATCGACGTGCCCCGCACCTCGCCCCTCCGGCCGAACGACTACAAATCCATCGTCGATCTTTACGAGGTCGCCGACGCCGCGTACACGGCGGGCGTGGTCCTCGTCGCCTCCGGCCCGAACATCTCCTCGTTCCGCACCTACCCGGGGAAGTTCAAGTCCCTCATCGGCGTCGGCCGGGGATCGTTCGACAACCTCTTCGGCCTGCGCAGCGAGATCACCGACGATTACGAGATCGTCGCGCCCGGCAACGACGTGCTCGCCCCCGCGCTCGGCGGCGGCGAGCGCCGCTGGACGGGCACCTCGTTCGCGTGCCCGCATGTCGCGGCCCACGTGGCGCGCATCCGCAAATCTCGCCCCGACATCAGCGTCGAGGCCATCAAGGTGGCCTTGCACGAGCTCGCCTCCCGCACCCCGCGCCCGGAGACCGATGCGCCCGCTTGACCCTCTCTCTCCGCTCTCCCCGATCGTGCGCCTGCTCCGCCAGGCCCCGGCCGCCGAGGTGCGCGCCGAGCTCGATCGCCTCGGCGCGCTCGCGCTCGATCCGCTCCCCGCTGCGGCGTTGCTCTTCGCGCGCGGGGCCTTCAGCCTGCGCGAGGGCGCGCTCAACCCGGCCGAGGCCTCGCTCTCCGCGGCGGCCGCCGCCTTGGAGCCCACGGGCGAGCGCGAGGCCCACCTCCTCGCCCGCTGCGAGGCCCTCCTCGCCACGATCCGCAGGGGCCCGCGCAAGGTCTACGCCCCCTCGATGGCGGCGCTCGACGCGATCCTCGCCGAGGCCACGGAGGCCGGGCTCGAGCGGGCGGCCGTGGTCGCCCTCCACTACCGGGGCACGGCCGAGCGCCTGAGCGGCGACGCGCTCGCCACGCAGCGCACCCTCCTCGACGCGTTCCGCCGGGCCGAACGTTTGAGCGAAAGCGGACAGGCCGCGGGCGGCTCGGTGCTGCTCGAGGAGCGCGCCCAGATCTTGAACTCCCTCGGCACGCTCTACGTCGTGCTCGGCGCCTACGGGGCGGCCCAGGCGCTGCTGGAGCATGCGGCCGAGCTCGGTCACCAGATCGGCGACACGGTGGGCGAGGCGATCGCGCACGGGCAGCTCGGCTCGGCGGCCCTCGCGCTCGGCGATCTGGAGCGCGCCCGACGCCACCTGCAGAAGCAAGAGTGGCTGGCCTCGCGGATCGGCGACGCCTTCGGACGATCGCGCGCCCTGACCTTCCTCGCCGACGTGGCCCTCGAGCTGCGCCGCTCCGACGAGGCCGCCGAGCTCGCGGGCCTCGCGATCGCGGCCGCGAAGAGCGTGACCCCGCCGCTCGCCCTGTGGATCGCCTATGCAACCCGCGCGCTCGGCCGGGCCCGCATGGAGATGGGCGACCTCACCGGCGCGCGCGGGCACCTCGGCGCCGCGCTCACCCAGTTCAGTCAGTTCGGTAACCCGCTCGGCGCCGCGCTCACCCAGTGGGACCTCGCCAACCTCACCGCCCTCGAAGGCGGCGCGCCCGACTGGTTCGCCCCTGCGTGGGCCCTCGGCGCGCTCGGCCTCCCGGCGCGCGTCGCCCGCCTCTTCGCCGATCGCGCCGCGCAGTCGCAGGGCGGGCTCGACGCCCTGCCCCAGGCCGCCGTCTCGCAGGCCGCGCCGCAGCTCGCCGTCGCGCAGGAGCTCTCCCTCGTCTACGGCGCGCCCGAAGAGCTGTCGCGCATCGCCGCGCGCCGCACCGCCGGGCAGCGCAACCTCGGCCGCCTCGCCGCGCTCTCCCTCGCGCCGCCCGGTCTCTTCGTCGCCGCGATCGCCTCCGACGCGATCGGCGGGCGCAAGCGCGCCCTGCCCCCCGAGCGCGCCGCCGCCGCCGCGCTGTGCGAGATCCCCGGCGCCGCGGTGTGGGCCTTCCCGCTCGCCGTGAAGCCCGAGGAGATCGGCCGCGATCTGGCGGCGCTCGTGGCCTCCCTCGGCGAGGGCGCCCGCGCGGTCCTCGTCAAGGCGCCCGACGCGCGCGTGCTCGAGCCGGCCTTCCTCGGCGAGGTCACCACCGCGACCGAGGGCGTGCCCGCGGCCTCGCTCATCGAGCGAGCGCGCGCGCTGCCGCCCGGATCGCTCCAGCGCGACGAGGATGTCCCCTGGTCACCGGACGCCGAGGCGCTCGTGCTGATGAGCGGGCTCGCGAGCGCCCAGCCCGCGCCGCGATGATCCCCTCCCTCCCCTTCGATTGCCGCCTGATCGAGGCCCGCCCGCTCACCCCGGCCGTGCGCGAGATGGTCTTCGAGCGCACCGACGGCGCGCCGTTCCTCTTCGAGCCCGGCCAGTGGGTGAACCTCGTCCTGCCGGTCCCGGAGGGCGAGATCAAGCGCGCCTACTCGATCGCCTCGCCGCCCGTCCCCGGCTCTCCCCGCTTCGAGCTCGCCGTCACGCGCGTCACAGGCGGCCCCGGCTCGACCTACCTGCACGACCTCGCTCCCGGGCAGACGCTCCGCGCCATCGGCCCACAAGGCCTCTTCACCCGCGGCAAGCTCGCGGACGAGCCCTCGCTCTTCATCGCCACCGGAACGGGCATCACCCCCTTCCGCAGCATGATCGCCGACGCCCTCGCCCGGCGATCCAGCGCGCCGC